>CACIDF010000043.1 GCA_902585365.1 uncultured Pelagibacteraceae bacterium | reverse complement strand
CCTAACTCGTTTAAAATTTTTAAATCAGATATAAAATTATTAAAAATTTCTCTGTCAATAAATACGTTGCCGCCATATTTAATTACTATTAATTCATTTTTATATTTCTGAACGTATTTCTGAACTTCCTCAATAGGAGGACCATCTTTAGGTAAAATTTTTTCTAGTTCCATTTAAGAGGCGGTTTTAACAGTAGTTCTTTTCATAATTACATACTGTTGGGCCATAGTAAGAATATTGTTTGCGGTCCAATACAGCACAAGTCCTGATGGAAAAGGAGCTAAAATTATTGTTAAAAATAATGGAAAGAACATAAAAATTTTTTTTTGAATTTCATCTTGAGGGGCTGGATTTAGTTTCTGCTGCAGCCACATTGTAAAACCCATCATTACCGGAAGAGCCCCAATAATCATGAAAGATGGTGGATCCCATGGAATTAAACCAAATAAATTAAAAATTGAAGTTGGGTCCTTTTCAGACAAATCTTTTATCCATCCAAAAAATGGCTGATGTCTCATTTCAATTGTTACAAATAACATTTTGTAAATTGCAAAGAAGAAGGGTATAGAAATCAAAATTGGCAAACAGCCTGATACTGGGTTGATGCCTTCTTTCTTATATAGTTGCATCATTGCCTGTTGTAATTTCATTTTATCATCTTTGTGAATTTCTTTTAGACGAGCCATCTCGGGTTGAACTAATTTCATACGGCTCATTGATTTAAAGGCATAATTATTTAATGGAAAAAATGCTAATCTTAGACAGACAGTTATTAGTATTATTGCGATCCCATAATTACCTGCGAGTTTAAAGAAATAATCATTTAAAAAAAACAGGGGTTTTACTATCCAATAAAACCAACCCCAATCAATTACAAGATCAAACTTTTTAAGGCCTAAACTTTCATTGTAACCATCAATAACATTTACTTCTTTTGCTGCAACAACCACATTAACAATATTACTAATTTGAGCATTTGGTTTAGAGTCATAGGAGTCTGTTTCTATGTAGTTTACTTTGAATTTTTCATTATATTCAAAGTCAGCTCTAAATTTTTTATTTTTTTGTGGAATTATACTTGTTAACCAATATTTGTCAGTTATTCCTAAAAATCCATTATTAGCATTTTTTGAATATTTTTTGTCTAAGATATCTTTGTAATCTTTTTCGATCAGTTGATCATCTAAAACTCCAAGAGGTCCCTCATGTAAAATAAAAAAGTCTATAATCTCTGGAATTTTAGTTCTAATAATTTGTGCGTATGGGTAAAAACTATAAATTTTATCTGAACTATTTTTAATTTTTTGTTCTATGGTGAATAAATATTGATTGTCAATTTTTATAATCTTCTCAAAAGTTAATCCCTGATTATTTTTCCAAACAAGAGTCACATCATCATTTGGCGTAAGTCTTGAATTACCTTCAATTTTCCAAATTGTTTTATTATTAGGAATATCTATATTTTTATTATTAGATGCCCAACCAGACTCAATATAATAACCATTTGAAGTTGATTTGGGATTTAATAAAGTTACGAATTGATCAGATTCAAGTTGAGTTTTATATTTTTTGAAAATTAAATCATCTATTGTTGCACCCTTTAATGAAATTGAGCCCTTAACACTCTCATTTTCGAAATAAAATCTATCATTTAATTTTAATGCTTCTTCTCTGGAGAGATTGGTAATTTTTTCATTAGTGTCTATATTTGGAGCGTCACTACTGTTAACAATTTTTTCTTTTTCTTTTCTTTTTTTTATTTCTTCCGGTGATGGTTGAAAAAATAAGCTCCACATTACTATGATAGCTAAACTAAGCGATATAGCGGCTATTATATTTTTTGTATCCATAATTATTTTTTATTTTTTAAAGGTCTATAACCTTCACCTCCACCTAAAAATTTAATTGGGTGGCAAGTTATTAGTCTAAGTAACCCTTTAATAGATCCTTTCAAAGGTCCATAAGTTTTTAAACAATCAATGAAGTAATCTGAACAAGATGGAAAATATCTACAGTTATTTCCTAG
>CACIDF010000042.1 GCA_902585365.1 uncultured Pelagibacteraceae bacterium | reverse complement strand
GGACGGCTTTTTCCTTACCATGGAAATACTCTACTACCTGAGTTAAAGGGGCTTCTAAGAAATGATAAATTTACTGTATAAAATTAATTTTTTCAAATTATTGCCTTATTTTTTTTTTTTAATATAAGTATAATTTTTGTTAAGGAAATTTATGGGAATTCACTACGATTATAAATCTACAAGAGGTGCCAAAGCTATGGAGAAGCAAGCTAAAAGAGAAAAAAAGCTTGCCGAGAAAAGAGCAAAAAAACAACTTAAGTCTGGCTTAAATAAAAAAGAGGAAGAAACAATTCCTATCGATCAAGTAGTCACATTAGAGCACTTAACAAATCCTGAAAAAAAATAAAAAGAATGAATAACAAAAGAAAGCCCTCAAAGCTTGATCTTGAAAGGGCTTTACGTCAAAACTTAAGAAAAAGAAAAATTTTTAAAAAACCAAAAAAAAAAAATGATACTAAACGATAAACAAATAATAAAGTTATCAGAAGAGGAAGAAATGATAACACCTTTCGTCTCAGAAAGTATATCAAAAGGCATAAGTCACGGTCTTAACTCTTTTGGTTATGATTTAAGATGCGGCACAGAATTTAAAATATTTACAAATATAAAAGGTGCCACAGCTGATCCAAAAAATTTCAGTGAGGATAATTTTGTGACAGTTAAAGGTGAAGAGTTCATATTAATACCTCCAAATTCATTTGCACTAGCAAGTAGTTTAGAATATTTTAAGATGCCAAGAAATGTTACAGGACTTGTTACAGCTAAATCTACTTATGCAAGATGTGGATTAGGTACTCCTCCAACAGTTTTAGAAGCAGGATGGCATGGAAATTTAGTTTTAGAGTTTTCTAATCACACAAGTAATTCTATAAAACTTTATGCTAATAGTGGCGCTGCACAGATATTATTTTTTAAAGGAGATCAACCGGAGGTTTCTTACTCAGATAGAAAAGGTAAGTATCAAGGCCAAGTTGGAATTACTCTAGCAAAATCAAAATAAATGAAAAGATTTTTAATAAATGGCCCTAATAAAGGTGTTAAGGGTGAAATTAATGTAAGTGGCGCTAAAAATTCTTGTTTGCCTTTAATGGCAGCTTCTATTCTGTTCAAGAAAAAAGTTATTTTGAGAAATGTACCTTTTGTTAATGATGTTTTAACTATGAAAGATTTGCTCATATCTTTAGGTTCAAAAGTTGAGCTCATAAAAGAAAAAAAAATTATTAAAATAATAAATAATAAGAAACATAAATTAATTGTTCCATATAATTTAGTTTCCACTATGAGAGCGGGCGTTTTAACAATGGGACCTTTATTAGCCAGATATCCAAAAAGTAAAATTAGAGTTGCTTTAGGCGGAGGTTGCGCTTTAGGTATTAGAGATACTTCTTGGCATCTTTCAGGATTTAAAAGTCTCGGTGCAGATAATATTCTTAAGAGAGGTTATGTAAACATTTACTCAAAAAATGGTTTAAAAGGAAATATTTTTAAATTTCCAAAAGTAACTGTTACAGGAAGTTCAAATTTGATAATGGCTTCAGTGCTTATAAAAGGCGAACATATAATCAAAAATATTTCAATAGAACCAGAAGTAAAAGATTTGATTAAATTTTTAAATAATTCTGGAGCTAAAATAAAGTTTATTGGAAAAAGATCTATAAAAATTCAAGGGGTTAGTGAGCTTGTAAATGGTGATCACACAATTATAGGTGATAGAATTGAAGCTTTTAGTTATTTATGTGTCGCCGCTATAACTAACGGTAGAATCAAAGTAAAAAAAATTGATCCCAAATACTTATATACAGAATTAAGAATTTTAAAAAAAATCGGATATAAAATAGAAATAAATGGGAATTCAATCATGATTTCACCAGGTAAAAAAATAAAACCAACATCAATTAAAACTGGTCCTTGGCCAAAATTCGCTACCGACAACATGCCAATTATCCTTGCAGTCTTAACTAAGGTGTCCGGAAAAAGTGTAATTGAAGAAACTGTATTCTCCAATAGATTTATGGCAGTGCCAGAGTTAAAAAGAATGGGTGCAAAAATATCAATAAAAAAAAATAGGGCATTTATTATTGGACAAAAAAAACTAAATGCTGCTGATTGTATTTCATCAGATTTAAGAACTACATTTTCAATAATTTTAGGAGCAATATCGGCCGAGGGATCTTCTACAATATCTAGAATTTATCATGGTTTGAGAGGTTATGAAAACTTACAAATCAAGCTCAAAAAA
>CACIDF010000041.1 GCA_902585365.1 uncultured Pelagibacteraceae bacterium | reverse complement strand
AATATCATTTTTGCTCCAAACTTTCTTTTACCTCAGGTGGCATATAATTCTCATCATGCTTTGCTAAAATTTTATTAGCAATAAATAAATTTTTATCCTCTAAAAATCCCTCTGCCACTACTCCCTTTTCTTCTTGAAACAAATTTGGGACAGTTCCTGCAAAAATAACATTAATTTCACTTTTAAAATCTGTGATTACAAATAAAATTTTTTCATTATCTAGAGTTATAGAATTTTTTTTAACCATCCCTCCTACTCTAATTTTTTTAGTTATATTTTCCGAGGATTGCTTGATTTCAGTCGGTGATTTAAAATATACAACGTCATCCTCTAATAGCTTTAGAATAATATAAACACTTAAAATGATAGTTATAAGAACGGATATTATAAATACAATTCTTAATCTAACTTTTTTACCATACATTGATCTAAATTAGATTTTGTGAGCAACTGTTCTTACAAATGTTCTGTTTGTTGATTGTTTGTGAGCTGAGGTAATTTGGTCTGAATTTAAAGACTCATATTTTTTTGCAAATTTAGCTTTTTCTTTAACTAACTGCTTATTTGTTACTTTATATAAGATTAGAAAATTAAATAGTGTGAATACGAATGCTGACCAAACATAAAGCCCGTATCCGTTCATGATAAATAAATCTAAATTCATATTCTATTTAAACCTTTGTTTTTAACTTTTATCAACTCCACATTATATTTCATCAAAAAAATTAACATAGAAAATAGTGCAAATGCCGCAGTCATCAAAAATAAAGGTATTAACATAGACGAATGTATTGTGCTTTCTGATAAAACATTTATCGATGAAGGTTGATGTAAAGTTGCCCACCAGTCTACTGAATATTTGATAATTGGAACGTTAATCACACCTATAATTGAAATATATGATGAGATTTTAACTGCTTTGTTCTTTTCAAAAAGTTTCCACGATAATAAGTATAAAAAATAGAATAAAAATAATACTAGCATAGAAGTTATTCTAGGATCCCAAGCCCACCATGTACCCCAAGTTGGCTTGCCCCAAATTGAGCCTGTAACTAAGGCTATTAAGTTAAAAATAAATCCTGATGGAGCTAAACTTTTTGATATTAGTACAAAGTTTTTATTTTTAAAAATTATAACTCCAAGAGATAAAAAAGCTATCATTGAAAAAATCCCGAGGGAAATCCACGCTGATGGAACATGTACGTACATAATTCTTACAGAGTCACTTTGTAGATAATCTTGAGGAGACAATATTAACGCCTCAAATAGACCTACTGAAAGAAAAATTATAAATAATACAAATATTAAATTTCTAAATTTAGATGAAATTAATACTTTTTTAGTTTTTTCAGTGATTATAGATAACATTTTTTTATTTATATAACGTGAAAATAAACTGATCAAGAATGTTGAGGGAGATAATTGAAGGGAAACGTTAACACCCTTGATCAGTATGTTATTTATAAGATAATCATTTGTCTAAGTTTTGAGAGAAATGTGTTGAAATAATGACTTTTAATTTGATGGCTTAAAGTAAGTTGAGCCTTTTTTTCCTGAGAAGATCTCATTGATTAAAGGGTGTTTAATTGGCTCACCTGAAACGTCTTTAATAAGGTTCTGTTCTGATACATAGGCCTCATAAGTAATATCATCATTTTCAGCAAGTAAATGATAAAAAGGCTGATCTTTTCTAGGTCTTACATTTTTAGGTATAGACTCGTACCATTCCTCAGAATTATTAAATTCAAAATCGACGTCATAAATAACACCTCTGAAATCAAAATGTTTATGTTTGACGACGTCGCCTATTGAAAATTTTGCTTTTTGAATAGTCACTGCTTAAATATGTGTATTCTTAAAAAAAAATCAATAAAAAAAATATTAAATTTATACATATCTGGTAGGATGTGCTTGTGAATAAGTCTTTAATAAAATTCATTACTGATTTTGGCCCCTTAGTAATATTTTTTGGTTTTTATTATAATAGTGGAAAAAATCTGCAAGTAGCTATACCACCCTTGATTATTGCGACAATAATATCTGTATTTATAATTTGGGTATTAGAAAAAAAAATACCTTTTGTTCCTCTATTAGGCGGAGTGTTGATAACATTTTTTGGTGGTCTCACAATTTATTTCAAAGACCCAATCTTCATTTATATGAAGCCTACAATTATAAATATAATATTTGCTCTTGCTCTATACTTTGGGAAATATTTTACAAAAGAACCAATTTTAAAAAAAATTTTGGGAAAAACTATGCCGTTAAACGATGAGGGATGGGGAAAACTTAATACTAGGTGGATGTTTTTTTTCATTTTTTTAGCAATATTAAATGAGTTTATTTGGAGAACACAATCAGAA
>CACIDF010000040.1 GCA_902585365.1 uncultured Pelagibacteraceae bacterium | reverse complement strand
ATTAAAGCTAAAAAGTGCGTACAAGAAAATTATTATTTTTTTCACAAACTTAATTTAAAATGCGAATAAAATAATCAATGCAACAACAAGTCCAAAAAGCCCTGTGGCTTCAGCCAAAGCGAAACCTAATAATAAATTAGGAAACTGTTTTTGGGCTGCAGATGGATTTCTCATTGCGCCAGATAAATAGTTACCAAAAATAATTCCGATACCTACTCCAGCACCAGCCAATGCAATCGCTGCAAGACCTGCTCCTATCATTTTTGCTGCTTCTAGTTCCATATTCTCCTCCTTTTTAATGGTGTAAATTTAATGCATCATTTAAATAGATACATGTTAAAATTGCAAAAACATAAGCTTGAAGGAAAGCAACTAATATTTCCAAACCTGTTAATGCAACAGAAAAGCCTAATGGAAGCCAACCTCCCACTAAACCAAGACTTACTACAAAACCCCCGAAGACCTTCATCATTGTGTGACCAGCCATCATATTAGCAAATAATCTAACTGATAAACTAATTGGTCTGCTTAGGTATGAAATTATCTCTATAACAACTATCAAAGGTAAAAGAATGATTGGTACACCACTAGGCACAAAAAGTTTTAAGTATCCTAAGCCATGTTTTAAGAAACCAATAATAGTTACGCCTATAAAAATAAAGGCTGCTAAAACAAAAGTAACTATAATATGACTAGTTACTGTAAATGAATAAGGTATCATCCCGAACATATTGCAAAATAATACAAACATAAATAACGAAAATATAAATGCAAAATAAGGTTTTGCCTTTGCTCCTGCTGTATCACTGATCATCTTTGATACAAAAGAATAGCTAAGTTCGGATAACAATTGAATTTTATCAGGTATAAGTGATTTTTTTTTAGCCCCAAGATTAAAAACAATCAGAATTGCAAGAGTACTAATGACCATAAATAAACTAGCATTTGTAAATGATATATCAACTTCACCTATTTTAATTTCAGGTCCAATTCTATAGACATTGAATTGGTACATCGGATTTGCAGCCATAAATCTTACTTTTGTATTTTTTTTGCAGACCTAATAACATTGGTTATACCTGCTACGACACCCACAAAAAAAAATGTTATTATTAACCATGGTTTAGTATCAAACCAAGTGTCTAAAATAAACCCAATAATTGTCCCAACTAGTACAGCAGAAACAAGCTCAGTGCTCATTTTGAAAGCCTGTCCTAAATTTGACTGTGCAGGTGGATCTTTTTCAGGGGTAATTTTCTTTTTTGCAATTTTAAGGCGAATTTTTAGGTCGTCATCTCTTTTCATTTAAGCGACCATGCTTTCGGCTTTCTCTAGGTCAACTGCAACAAGCTGACTAATACCTTTTTCAGGCATTGTAACACCATAAAGACGGTTCATTTTTGACATTGTTAAAGCGTGGTGTGTAACAATCACAAATTTTGTCTTTGTAATTTTTGTAAGTTCTTCAAGTAAATTACAAAATCTTGTAACGTTGGCATCGTCTAAAGGAGCATCAACTTCATCTAAAACACAAATTGGAGCTGGGTTTGTTAAAAAAACTGCAAAAATTAAAGATAGGGCTGTCAATGCTTGTTCACCACCTGACAATAAAGTTATTGATTGCAATCTTTTTCCTGGAGGACTTACAAGCATCTCTAAACCTGCATCAAGAGGATCATCAGAGTCGATCAGTTCTAGTTTTGCGCTGCCACCATTAAAAAGTTTTGTGTAAACTTCATTGAATTTTCTATTAACTTTTTCAAAAGCCTCAATAAGCCTTTCTCTACCTTTCTGATTTAATTCATTAATACTTTCTTTTAATTTTGTAATTGCAGTCACTAAATCTGATCTATCTTTTTCCATTTTTTTTATTTCATCTTGATATTTTGTAGTTTCTTCATCCGCTCTTAGGTTAACAGATCCCAATTTATCTCTCTCTCGTTTTTTCTTATCAAGCAACTCTTCTTGCGTTACGGCATCAGGAAACTCTTCATTTAATTCTAGGTTCGAGAATTCAAGAATATTATTTTCATTCAAATTGAGTTCATTTTCTATTCTCTCAAGTAGATCTAATCTTCTCTTATTTAATCCATCAATTGTTGCAGCTGAACAAAGGTTAAAAAAAACAAAACCTATAGAAGATGATTATTTGGATACTCTTCAAAATGGAAGATCTAAACCAAGAATACCTTTTGGCTCATTAGTTGAATTAGGAATAATTAAACCAGGGACTACTATATACGATAATAAAAAGAAAATTAGTGCAAAAATAATGGCTGATGGGAGTATTAAGCATGAACAAACAGAGGGTTCAATTCATAAAGTAGCAGCCACAATTTTAGGAGCTGAAAGCTGCAATGGTTGGACTTTTTGGCACTACAATCTTAACGGTAGCATTGTGCCTATTGACCACTTAAGACAAAGACTAATATCTAGTAATCAAGTTTTATAAATTCTACCTAAATAAT
>CACIDF010000039.1 GCA_902585365.1 uncultured Pelagibacteraceae bacterium | reverse complement strand
GATACCTTTGTCTTTAGTTTCATTATAAAAAGAAACATTTCCAGATACGACGGGAAAGTTTAAATATTTGCTTGCTACATTTAAACCCTCTACACATTCAACAAACTCACCCATATTTTCAGGTTTTTCAGGATTTCCAAAATTCAAACAATTAGTTATAGCTATTGGCTCAGCTCCTACACATATTAGATTTCTCCATGTTTCGCATACAATTTGTTTACCACCACTTAATGGATGTGCATAACAATAAGAAGCTGAAGAGTCTACTGTAGCAGCAATAGCTTTTTCACTCCCATGAACTCTTACTACACCAGCATCACCACCAGGTTTTTGAATTGTATCACCCATCACAGTATGATCATATTGTTCCCAGATCCATTCTTTTGAACAAACATTTGGACTTGATAATATTTTTTTAAGTACATCAGTAATTTTTAAATTTTTAAAATCTTTTTTTGTAAACTTAATTTTTTGAGGTAATTTACTTTTCTTCCATTTTCTATCATATTCAGGAGCTTCTTCTGAAAGTAAATCAATTGGAATATTTGCAACTTTATTTTTTTCAAAATACAGCTCAATGTTTTTTGAGTTTGTTGTTTTTCCAATTACAGAAAAATCTATATTCCATTTATCAAAAATTTCTTTAGCTTTCTTTTCTTTGCCATTTTCAAGCACTATCAACATTCTTTCTTGACTTTCTGATAACATGATTTCATATGGAGACATGTTTTCCTCACGACATGGAACCTTATCTAAATGTAATTCAATACCAAGTTTTCCTTTTGAGGCCATTTCAACACTTGAGGAAGTAAGGCCAGCTGCACCCATATCTTGGATTGCAATAATTGAGTCATCTCGCATTAGTTCAAGACATGCTTCTAATAATAATTTTTCCGTAAACGGATCACCTACTTGAACTGTAGGTTTTTTTTCCTCAATTTTGTCGTCAAATTTTGCTGAAGCCATACTTGCACCATGGATTCCATCTCTTCCAGTTTTTGAACCAACATAAATAACTGGCTTGTTTAGTCCAGCGGCCTTGGAGTAAAAAATTTTATCTTTTTTAACTAGACCGAGTGTCATTGCGTTAACAAGAATATTACCATTATATGACTCATCAAAGCTTGTTTGGCCTGCAATAGTTGGTACACCTATACAATTACCGTATCCACCAATTCCTTGAACCACTCCTCTTAAAAGACTTTTTGTTTTTTTATTAGAAGGGGAACCAAAATGAATAGAATTTAAATTAGCTATTGGACGCGCTCCCATTGTAAAAACATCTCTAAGAATTCCCCCAACACCTGTCGCTGCTCCTTGATAAGGTTCAATAAATGAAGGGTGATTATGACTTTCAATTTTAAATACTATTGCATCATCATCACCAATATCGATAACACCTGCATTTTCTCCAGGACCTTGAATAACTTTTTTACCTTTTGTGTTAAGTTTCTTTAAATGTTTTTTTGATGATTTATACGAGCAATGTTCATTCCACATTGCAGAAAAAATTCCCAATTCTGTTAGGTTTGGATTTCTTTTTAAAAGTTCACATATCTTTTTATATTCATCTTTTTTTAGACCGTGATCTATTGCAATTTTTTCATTTACTTCAATCATTTCATATTACTCAAAAGATTTTCAAAAAAATAAGATCCATCATTACTTGATAAACAACTATCAATAACACGCTCTGGATGAGGCATCATACCCAAAATATTTTTCTTTTCATTAAAGACACCAGCTATATTTTGAATTGATCCATTCGGATTAGAATTTTCTGATATTTCTCCATTACTATCACAATATCTGACTGCAATTTGATCATTATCTTGCATTGATTTTAAATCATCTTGTGAACAGAAATAGTTACCCTCATTATGAGCTATATGTAGTTCGAGAATATCTTTTTTAATTTTATTAAAATATTTATTATGTGTTTTATTTGCTTTTACAAATATATTTTTGCAAATAAATTTTAAATATTTATTTCTTAATAAAGCACCAGTAACAAGACCAGTTTCTATTAAAATTTGGAAACCATTACATATACCAATAACCAGACCACCTTTATTAGCGAATTCTATAACTGAATTTATTATGTTTGACTTTGCAGCAATACTTCCACATCGCAAATAATCTCCATACGAAAAACCGCCTGGTAAAACAACTAAATCTGATTTTGGTATTACATTATCATTGTGCCATACCATTTTATTTTTAAATCCAAATTTTTTTAGAGCTACATCCATATCTCTATCACAATTAGATCCTGGAAATATAATAACAGATGACTTCATTTATAAGATTTTGTAATCCTCAATCACAAGATTTGCTAAGAGCTTTTTACACATATCCTCAACATTTTTTTTTGCATCTTGCTCATCTTTTAAATCTGTTTCAATTTCAAAGTATTTACCTTGTCTAACTTCACTCACATCTATGAAATTCATGCTATTTAATGTCTGTTGTATAGCTTTACCTTGTGGATCTAGAACACCATTTTTTGGTGTAACGATTACTTTGATTTTCATTTATTTTTTTTTAATTTAACAGCTTTTGGTTTTTTGAAATTTACTTCTCTTATATTTGATTCTTCATATAAAATCCCAAGTCTGGATGCGACCTCTTTGTAAGCTTGAATTAAATTTCCAAGATCTTTTCTGAATCTATCTTTATCTAATTTTTTTTCGCTTTTGGCATCCCACAATCTACATGTATCAGGACTTATTTCATCCGCTAGAATAATTTCATTTCTACTTGAGTTTCTTACCTTTCCAAATTC
>CACIDF010000038.1 GCA_902585365.1 uncultured Pelagibacteraceae bacterium | reverse complement strand
ATAAATTAAGAGTAACAATAGGAAATTCCAAAGAAAACAATTTTTTTCTAAAAACACTAAAGTCAATATTCTAAAATGTTTAGCAATATATTAATCATTGGTTGTGGCCTGATAGGCTCATCTATCGTAAGAGGTTCATTAAGTAAAAAAATCTCAAAAAATATTTATGTATTTGAAAAATCAAAAAAAAATATTTCTTTGATAAAAAAAATTGATAAGAAAATTAAATTTCTTAATAAGATAGATCACAAAGTTTCCAATATGGAATTAATTGTACTCTCAACACATATGAGCCAATATAATAATTTAATTAAAAAGTTGCTAAGGTATATTTCGTCAAAAAATCTAATAACAGACACAGGCTCAACTAAACGTAATATTGAAAATTTAATTAATAAAAATAAAAAATTAAAAAAAATATTTATTCCAAGCCATCCAATAGCTGGCTCAGAAGTAAGTGGACCGGAGTTTGGTGATAAAAATTTATTTAAAGACAAGTGGTGTATAATTATGAAAGGTAATGATAAACCTAAAAAAAATGTAAAAAAAATTGAAATATTTTGGAAGAAACTTGGATCAAAAATTATATTTATGAATTCTATTGATCATGACAAAATTTTTTCAATAACTAGTCATTTACCACATTTAATTGCATACAATCTAGTGAAAACCGCTATTGATTTTCAAAAGAAAAATAAAAAAAGTATTATAAAATATAGCGCAGGGGGTCTGAGAGATTTTTCTAGAACAGCAGCATCTAATGAAATAATGTGGCGTGATATTTTCTTTGAAAACAAAGATAATATTATTGATTCAATCAATATCTTTATAAGAAATTTAAAAAATTTTAAAAAACTTATCAAAAATCAAAATAATAAAAATATTTTAAGGATACTTAAGAATTCAAAAAAAGTTCGAAAACAAATAATTGATTTAAAACAAGATGTATCAAAACCTAATTTTGGGAGAGATATACTTTAATTCAAATCTTTTAGGCTAGTTAAATAACTTTCATAGCCGTTATATGATTTTAAGGATGTGTTATATATTGGTTTCCTTGCTTGGTTAAAGCTGATTGTTTTAATCACTCGTTTATTTTTGTGATGTTGTAAACATTTGTCATCCCAGTCTAAAGAACAAAATTCTAATAATTTTTTTACCTCAATTTTAGTATCGTTAACCAGATCTTCATATTTTAGATCATATATATAATTAGGAAAAAGATTTTTCCAAAAAAACATCAAATCTTTATAAGATTTATAATAGTTAGACAAATCTTTTAAATCATTCCCAAAGCTTATTTTTGTAGGAAAATAGTTTTTATATATTGACCAACAATTATCTATAGGACTTCTAATAATA
Organism: uncultured Pelagibacteraceae bacterium; assembly: GCA_902585365.1. GTDB lineage: Bacteria > Pseudomonadota > Alphaproteobacteria > Pelagibacterales > Pelagibacteraceae > Pelagibacter. Next base: position 1,523 of record CACIDF010000038.1, on the reverse strand, counting down.
TTAATAAATTTTGAATTTGGTAGGAACTTTATGATAAAACCTATATAGAAAAAATTAAGTGGTGCTTTGTCTGTAAAAAATTTTTTAGAGTTATCAGCATTAGATATATAGTCTAAATAATCATTCCTACAATTTAATAAATCATTTTCACTTAAATTTTGATTAAATCTGAAATAATCGTTATAAATTTTCTGTATATAGGGTAACTCACCACCACCAAATACATTTTCATGAGATGACAAAATTTGCTCAGTTAAAGATGTCCCTGATCTCGGCATACCTATGATAAAAATAAATTTTCTACTTTTTAAATTTAATTTATAATTATCTAAAGATTTAAACTTAATTTTAATTGAATTAAATTTTTTTTTATCCTCTTCAAAATTATAATTACTAATTTTTTTTGATAGGTCATTTGCTTTCTTGTAATTTTCAAAAGATTCTGAATAATTATTTTGATCGCCGTATGCTTTTCCAAGAGCAAAATGTAGATGCAATAATGAATTATCATCGAGTTTCATGGTTGACAATTTTTGCCTTAAGCTAGAAAAGTGCTTATTTTGAGAATTATACTTTTCCATTTGAGAAATCATCCTATCTGCCTCTGTAAAATTGGGTTTAAGCTCTAACATTTTCAAATATAATTTCTTAGATTTTTCAAAGTTACCTAAACTGTTGTGAAGACCTGCTAAGTTATACATTATCGCAAGTTCCTCAGGTTTCTTTAATAAAATTTTTTCATAAATAGATATTGCCTCTTCATTTTGATCTAAATTTTTTTTTAAATTCGCTAAATTATTTAATAAACTTAAATTGTCATTATCAATTTTAAGTCCTTTCTTGTAGTAGTCCTCAGCTTTTTTGTATTGATAAATATTTGAATAAAACATTCCTAAATTATTTAAAAAATCAATATTATTTGGACTAACTTTTAAAGCTGATTCCATCACACTTATAGCTTTTGTGATATTATTTTTGTTATTATAAGAGAGACATAACAAATTGTAAAAAACATCAATTTTATTTTTTTTTAAAACTAGATTGCATTCCTCTATAACTTCATCATATTTCCTCTCTAAAAATTTTTTTTTCAACTCATTAAATTTACTTTTTAAATCTTGGACGTTCATTTATCTAATTCCGATCACCTTTAATTTTGCCGTCTTTTTTATTAGTTCTATTGTTTTTTTTATGTTCATAAAAAGAACCTTTTTTTTAGGTCCGTAAGCATGTATTAATAGGGTCTTTGATAGACAAACTGCAACATGGCCTTTCCAAAATATAATAGCATTCTTATTAATATTGCACGGTTTTTTAAAATATTTTATTTGGTCTTTGGTGTCTCTAGGGCAGTATTGGTTATTAAATTTAAAGAAAATTTGTACTAATGCCGAACAATCAATTCCTTTGTAAGTTCTTCCACCCCATTTATAAGGGATATTTTTGAAAATTTTTATATTTTTAAAAGTCTGCCGTTTATAATTGACTGGTAGTACGTCTTTTTTTTTTATCCAATAATTTTG
>CACIDF010000037.1 GCA_902585365.1 uncultured Pelagibacteraceae bacterium | reverse complement strand
TAAAAAAATATACAAATAATGAAAATGCTAATTTATTTTTCAATATTGATTAACTGCCCCAAATATATATTGCTGCAAATAAAAACAGCCAAACTACATCAACAAAATGCCAATACCATGCCGCTGCTTCAAAACCGAAATGATGATCTTTGTTAAAATGACCAAGTTTACCTCTCCATAGACATACTGCTAAAAATATAGTTCCAACTAAAACATGAAAACCATGGAAACCAGTTGCCATATAAAATGTTGCACCATATATATGACCAGAAAAATTGAAGCTTGCATGCTGATATTCATAAATTTGCAATGCAGTGAAACATGCGCCTAATATAACTGTGAGCCACAAACCTTGAATAAAACTTTTTCTATCATCTTCAAGTAAAGCGTGGTGGGACCATGTTACCGTTGTGCCTGACAACAACAAAACTAAAGTATTAATTAAAGGAATGTCCCAAGGATCAAACGTTTCAATATCTTTTGGAGGCCAAACATTGCCTACAAATTCACCTGGAAAAAGACTTGCATCGAAATAAGCCCAAAACCACGCTACAAAAAACATCACTTCAGACGCAATGAATAATGTCATTCCATACCTATGATGAATTTGAACCACTGGAGTATGATGTCCTTGATGTTCTGCTTCGTTAACAACATCTCTGAACCACATGAAGGCACCATAAATTAATAGAGCAAAACCAAAAAGCATAGCCCACATAACTTTTGAGTGAAAATAATAGACGGTACCAATAGCAGTTATTAACGTAGCGAATGAAGTATAAATTGGCCAAGGACTTGGGTCTACTAAATGATAATCGTGTTTTTGATCTTTTGCAGACATTTATTTTATTACCTTAGTTTGTTTATAATAATCAGATGAGAAGAAAGTATATGACAAAGTAACATCACTCACATTTTTTGTTTTTGGATCATTTACTACTTCTGGATCAAGATAAAAAGTCATGAAATAACTTTTTTTCTCACCAGGATTTAAAGTTTGTTTTTCAAAACAAAAGCATCCTAATTTGTTAAAGTAAGGACCGAATGAAGATGGAGAAACGTTATAACTTGCAACACCACTAGTAGGATCTTTACTAAAGTTCTCAACTACGAAGTTTACTTTGTAAACTTTGCCTGGTTTGACATCAACCAAATTGTTTTCAGTTTTAAAGTTCCAAGATAAATCAGTTTGAACATTGGTATCCAATCTTACAGATACGGGCTTATCTATTACGATTTTTGGTATATCCTTTGAAATTTGCGTTGTACCTCCAAAACCAGTTACTCGACAAAAAAGGTCATATAGCGGAACAGCAGCAAATGACATACCCAGCATTAGCAAAAATATTAAGGATAGTAACAGTGGGGTTAATTTTTTTTTTGATATCATATTACCCTCTCAAACACCCCAACATTATACAAGGTAAAAATAAACAATAGAATTATAAAAACAACAAGTCCGATTCCTGTTAAAAGATTTTTCTTTTTTACTTTTTTATCAATTTCCATCATACGAAATTATCGACTAAAAATAATACAAAAATTGCAAACAAATAGATTATAGAATAACTAAAAACCTTTTTGGCCTTTAAAATATTAAATTTGTGCTTTTCGTCTTTGTAAAGATCAAAACAAATATAATTATAATATATTGTTAAAGGTAAACAAAATGTTGCAAAAAAGTTTCCTACAAAACCAATATAGTATGGCAAATATAATACTGGTAACATAAGTAGCGAATAAATAAGAATATTTATTTTTGTATTTTGCACTCCACTTATAACTGGCAACATTGGTATTTTTGCCAATCTATAATCTTCTGCTTTGTAGAGACTAAGAGCCCAAAAATGTGAGGGTGTCCAGAAAAATATAATAAGGAAAAATGAAATTGCCTCTAATGATAAATTGCCTGTTACGATTGTCCAGCCAATTACTGGGGGTAATGCACCAGCGGCACCGCCTATTACAATATTTTGAGGTGTTCTTCTTTTTAACCAAACTGTATAAACAACAACGTAAAAGAAAATAGTAAAAAAAAGTATAAAGGCTGATAAAAGATTTGAAAAATAATATAATCCATAAATTGAGATTAAAGATAAAGCTAATCCAAAAATTAAAGCTTGTGACTTGTTTACTTTTCCAGTGGGTATCGGTCTTAAGCAAGTTCTTGACATTAATTTATCAAGATCCGCCTCATACCACATATTCAAAGCACCGGCTGCTCCAGCACCGAGTGTAACAAAACCTATACTTATAATCGCATCAAAAATTGGTATTTGATTTGGTGCCGTAAGTAATCCTACCGCACAAGTAAAGATTACTAAGGACATCACCCTAGGTTTCATAAGATCAATTAAACCATTAAATAGTTTAATCTCACCAAGTAGATTTCGTTTTAATAATGAATTAAGGGCGTTCATTTAATTACTTTTAAATTAAGATTTGGATTTTTCTGCTCCTTCGTAAACATCTACTTTTGGTAGTTCATCAAAAGTGTGAAAATTTGGTGGTGATGGTACTGTCCACTCAAGTGTTGTTGCCCCCTCTCCCCATGGATTAGATGATGAGGCTTTCTTAGCAATAAATGAGTATAATAAATTTATTAGAAAAACTACTACACCAGCTACTGATATATATGAACCAACTGAAGAAATGTAGTTCCAATCAGCAAATGCATCTGGATAATCTGCATACCTTCTTGGCATTCCCGCTAAACCTAAAAAGTGTTGAGGGAAGAAAATTAAATTCACACCTATAAAGGTTAACCAGAAGTGGAGTTTGCCCATCCACTCTGAATATTGATATCCTGACATTTTTCCAAACCAATAATACCATCCAGCAAATATTGCAAAAACTGCGCCTAAAGATAGAACGTAATGAAAGTGTGCAACAACGTAATACGTATCATGTAAAGCTGTATCAACACCCGCATTAGCAAGCACTACCCCAGTTACACCTCCTACGGTAAATAAAAATATAAATCCAAGCGCCCAAAGCATTGGCGTTTTAAAAGAAATTGATCCTCCCCACATTGTTGCAATCCATGAAAAAATTTTAATCCCTGTTGGAACTGCAATAATCATTGTCGCTGCAAGAAAATAGGCTTTAGTATCTGTGTCTAAGCCAACCGTGTACATATGATGGGCCCAAACCACAAATCCTACAAAG
>CACIDF010000036.1 GCA_902585365.1 uncultured Pelagibacteraceae bacterium | reverse complement strand
AATATTACTGAAAAAACTAAACCATCTCCAAAATCTAATTACTCAAAAAATAAATTAATGACAGAGAAAATATTGCATAAAAGATTCAAAAATAATTTAATAATTTTAAGAATATCAAATATAATAGGAGATAAATTAAAATTTGGCAAAAATTTGCATAAAACATTCATAGATATTTTTTATGAGAAAGCCAAAAAAGGTATAATTTACGATAATAAAAAAAATTATAAAGACTTCATATCAATTCAAAAATTTTGTGAGATTATTAATATGATTATTCTCAAAGATTTAAAGGGTACTTTTAATGTATCAATTGGTAAGAAGGTTTACTTAAATGAGCTAGTTAAATGGCTTAATCATTTTAATAAAAGAAAAATTAAAATTATCTATTATAGCAAAGACCCTTCCGGGAGTTTTTATTTAAATAATAAAAAACTAATGTCTAAAATAAAAATAACTAATGACTTAGAAAGTTTAAGAAAAGACAGTATTAATTTAAGTAAAAGACTTTTTAAATAAATTCCAATGGGGTTCCCTCAGGTTCTCCAATTAATGATCCATTTTTCATTTTTACTTTTCCAGAAATTATTGTGGCCACAGGTGATCCTGTAAAATTTTCTCCATGATATGGTGTCCATTTACATTTGCTTTGCATATCCTTGTTATCGATTGTAATTTTTTTGTTTAAATCTACTATTGTAAAATCAGCATCAAAGTTTTTTTTGATGAAACCTTTATTTTTAATACCAAATATTTTAACAGGGTTTTCACAAATAAATTTAATTAATTGTTCTAATTTTAATTTTCCATTATTAATATGATTTAACATAACAGGTAGCAATGTTTGTACCCCGGGCATCCCAGAAGGAGAATCTGGATAAGTTTTATCCTTATTAACCTTTAAGTGTGGAGCATGATCTGAACCAATTGTATCATTGTAGTTATTTTTTATTGCATACCACAGACGATCTTGATGAGTTTTATCTCTAATGGGCGGATTCATTTGAGCATAAGTGCCAATTTTATCGTAACAATCAGGTGCGCAAAACGTTAGATGTTGGGGTGTTATTTCAAATGTTATATTGCCTTTGTTTTGAGACAGAAAATCTATTTCCTCTTTTGTAGTAATATGAAGTATATGTGCTTTTTTATTAAATCTCTTTGCAATTTTGACAATTTTTCTAGTTGAGGACATAGCCACTTCCTCGTTTCTCCAAACAGGATGTGTTTTCACATTACCTTTTTCAATTAATTTTTTTCTAATTTTAAGTATTTCTTCATCTTCTGAATGTACAGCAACTACTTTTGATGCGTGCTTAAACACTTTTTCTATATCATCTTCTTTATCTACTAATAAGTTTCCTGTTGAGGATCCCGCAAAAAGTTTTATTCCACAACATCCTTTTAAATCTTGTAATTTTTCTAAAGTTTCACAATTTTCAGCCGTTGCTCCAAAAAAAAATGCGTGATTACAGTACATTTTTTTTGCAATGTTTATTTTTTTTTCGAATTCCTCAAAATTAGTAGTAGGTGGTTTTGTATTTGGCATTTCAAAAACCGAAGTTATGCCTCCCATGACTGCTGCTTTACTTCCAGAATTAAGATCTTCAGTATCTGTTGAGCCCGGTTCTCTAAAATGAACTTGTGTATCAATGCAACCAGGAAGAACAGTTAAATTTTCCGCATCATAAGTCTCTTTCGATTCTTGCTCGAAACTTCCTATATTTACAATTTTGCCTTCTTTAATGCCTATATCTTGTTTTTCAAGTTTTCCATTAATATAACAATTGCCGTTTATAATTTTTAAATCTAACATTATTTTAAAAATCTTATTATATTATAAAATATAAGTTATCAATTATGATTAATAAAAAATTTGTATTTATTCTAGAGGACAGAGGAGTTTTGTATATTAATGGATCTGACACAAATGAGTTTCTTCAAAATTTAATAACAAACGACATTTATAAAGTTAATGATAAAAACAGTTGTTATGCCTCATTGTTAACACCTCAAGGTAAATATTTATATGACTTCATAGTTGTAAAACATAAAAACGGTTTTTTTTTAGATTGTGAAAAAAGTATTGCAGAAGAATTATATAAAAAAATAATCTCTTATAAATTGAGATCTAAAGTTGAAATTTTAAATTTAAGTAACGAATTTGTTGTTGCTGCATTTTCATATTCTAAATTTTTAGAATTTGAAGGAGCTCAAGACTTGCCTGGTTTCACCACTAAATATAGAGAGGATCCAGTCTTTCTAGATCCAAGAAACAAAGAATTGGGGGGAAGATTAATAATTAATTTAGAAAAATTATATTTATCTTTAAAAAAATTAAATCTCAAATCGGAAGATCCTGACATATATTATGACTATAGTTTCAATCTGGGAATTCCTCAATTACAAACTAATTTGTTAAAAGAAAAATTATTTGGAATTGAATGTAATTTTGAAGAACTCAATGCAATAGATTTTAAAAAAGGGTGTTATATAGGACAAGAAAATACTTCAAGAATAAAACTTAAAAACAAATTAAATAAAAGACTTTTACCTTTTAAAATTCTAAATGGCTCATTGTCAAAAGATGATAATATTAAATATAACGAAAAAGAGATTGGAAAGGCTTTGATATCAAGAAAATATAACTTTGGTTTGGTTAAATTAAATAATAATATTTTCAGTTTTGATAAGATTTTTAAATGTGGGAATGCAGAAATTAAATTCTTTAAACCTGATTGGCTTAATTTATGAAAAAAAGGTTAATAACAAAAACCTCTAAAATTAAATTTAAACCATTTGATAATTATGGAAATGTTTTTAAAGGCATGGATTGGCACAAAATAACTTATGATAAAAAAACAGGCCAAGGAAGCTATATATTAAAATTAAAACCTAACACTCGAACTCCTTTCCACAAACATACTAATTATGAGGAGTTTTATATTTTAGATGGGCAATTAATTGATAAAGATAATACTAAATTTAACAAAGGAGACTTTGTGAGTTATAAACCTGGCACTTGTCATTCATCTTATACAAAAACAGGTTGTAAACTTTTAGTTTTCATGAGAAAAAAAAATAAATTATTATAAATTTTTGGTGCGGCCGGAGAGACTCGAACTCTCATGGGGAAGCCCCACTTGGCCCTCAACCAAGCCTGTCTACCAGTTTCAGCACGGCCGCGTATGCGTCACATTAATTGAATGACAATCTTCTTTCAAGTTGATAGGATTACA
>CACIDF010000035.1 GCA_902585365.1 uncultured Pelagibacteraceae bacterium | reverse complement strand
CATCCTTAAAATATTGAATTACGTAATTTTTGTCAGAAGTTGCGTAAATTATTTTTGCTTTACCCTCGTAAAGTTTTTTACCTTTTTTCATTATTTAAACACTCTTCTAAAAATTAAATTTACATTTTTAAAATGTTTAGAATAACTGAAAATGGTTTTAAGTTTTTTAGACGGAATTTTACTCATTATATATTTGTCAGACTGTATTACATTAAACAGATCTAAATTTTCAGCAAAGCATTTTTTTGCATAATTTTGTACCATTCTGTATGACTTTTCTCTTGATAAACCAGTTTTCGTAAGCTCTAACATTAGTTCTTGGGAAAAGATTAAGCCCTTTGTGATATTTAAATTCTGTAGCATTTTTTTTGGATAAACAATCATGTTATCTAATATGTTTGTAAGCCTTACCAATGCAAAATCTAAAGTTATATTTGCATCAGGCCCTATATTTCTCTCAACACTTGAATGTGAAATATCTCTTTCATGCCATAAAGCAATATTTTCAAGTGCTGGCACAACAAAGCTTCTAACCATTCTTGCTAGTCCTGTTAAATTTTCACTTAATATTGGATTTTTTTTGTGTGGCATAGCAGATGAGCCTTTTTGTTTTTTTGAAAAAAATTCTTGTAATTCATAAACTTCAGTTCTTTGTAAATGTCTTATTTCGGTTGCAACTCTTTCAATAGATCCTGCGATTATACCAAGGACCGAAAAATAAAATGCATGTCTGTCTCGAGGAATTACTTGAGTTGAAACCGGTTCAATTTTTAAACCTAATTTTTTTGCAACATGTTTTTCAACACTTGGATTAATATTTGCAAAAGTGCCAACAGCACCTGATATTGCACATGTAGATATCTCTTCAATTGCTAATTCTAATCTTTTTTTATTTCTTTTAAATTCTGCATAGTAAGATGCTAACTTTAAGCCAAATGTAATAGGCTCTGCATGAATACCATGACTTCTACCCATACAAGGTGTGAATTTGTATTTCTTTGCTTGTTTTTTTAAAACTTTTAAAATTTGATCTAAGTCTTTAAGAATTATTTTACCAGACTGAACTAATTGTATATTAAAACTAGTATCTAAAACATCAGATGAAGTCATACCTTGATGTAGATATCTTGCTTTTATACCGGCTTTTTCAGTAACAGAAGTTAAAAAAGCAATTACATCATGTTTAACCTGACTTTCAATTTGATGAATTCTTTTTACATTAATTTTTGCTTTTTTTCTTACAATTGATGATACACCCTTAGGTATTTGACCAAGCTTTTCCATTGCTTGTGCCGCAGCTATTTCTACATCAAGCCAAATTTTATATTTATTCTCTTCAGACCAAATACTTGTGAGTTCTTTTCTGGAATATCTAGATATCATTAATTATAAGGAGGCCTCTTTAAGTTTTTAACAGATTCTGTAAAAATTTCATATCCATTATCAGTTATACCAACTGTATGTTCGAATTGCGCAGATAAAGCTTTATCTTTAGTTACGGCCGTCCATCCATCATTTAAAATTTTAACCTCATATTTACCAGCATTAATCATTGGCTCTATAGTAAATGTCATCCCAGGTTGTAATTCAGGTCCTGTATCCTTTTTTCCATAATGTAATACATTTGGACTTTGGTGAAATACATCACCTATACCATGTCCACAAAAATCTCTCACAACACTAAAACCTGCTTTTTCCACATGAGTTTGTATTTCATGACCAATGTCACCTAATTTTTTCCCAGGTTTTAAAATTTTAATCGATTTCATTAAAGACTCATAAGTAACATTAATTAAATTCATTGATTTGACCGAGGGTTTTCCCACTGTAAACATTCGACTTGTATCACCGTAATGATTGTGAAGTATTGCAGTCACATCGATATTTAATATATCTCCATCTTCCAAAACTCTCTCACCAGGTATTCCATGACAAACAACATGATTTAATGATGTGCATATAGATTTATTAAAACCACGATAATAAAGTGGGGCAGAGTGGCCACCATTATCTTTGATGAATTCATAACACAACTCATCTATTTTATTAGTGCTTAAACCAGGTTTAATGTAATCTGTAATCATGTCTAGGGTACTAGATGCAAGTGACCCCGCTTTTCTCATTTTTTCAAATTTCTCAGAATAATTATTCATCAATAATATTTATTTTTTTTTCAATTTTAATTTCTTTGTTACTCAATAAACATCTATAGGCTAAAAACTTCACGCCACTCTTTTTAGCTATTAAATAATTTTTGTAATAATTTAAATCTATATCTTTAGCTATTTTAAAGTTATTAATACCTTGTATTTGAGTTAAAAATAAGACAAATGGTTTGTACCCTTGTTTTAAAGCTTCAATTAACTTTTTTAGATGTTTAGTACCTCTTTCAGTAACAGCATCAGGAAATTCAGCTACTTTTTGATCTCTCAAAAGAGTAACATTTTTTACTTCAATTATATTTTTATCACATAAAAAGTCGAACCTAGTATCACTTGAAAACTTAAATTCAGCTTTAATATTTTTGATGGATTTAAATTCGTTTATCAATCCTTTGTTTAAACCATCGGCAACAATTTTATTTGCTCTGTGAGTGTTTACTCCAACTAATTTTTTATTAGCTTTTATAATTTCTAAAGTGAATTTAAGTTTTCTTTTAGGATCATCATTTTTAGACAAAAATACTGTATTATCTTTATCTAAAAGACCTTTCATGGAACCTGTGTTAGGACAATGAGCTGTAACAATTGAATTATTTACTTTTATATCTGAAAAAAATCTTTTATATCGCTTGATTAATTTGCCTTTAATTAAAGTATTGGTAAATTTCATAATATTTAATTTATATTTGTATATGTCAAATAAGAAAGAAATAATTGCTGGAATTATAATTATTGGTAACGAAGTACTATCTGGTAGAACCAAAGATATCAATACAAGTACACTTGCCACATGGCTAAACTCTTTAGGGGTAAAAGTCAAAGAGGTAAAAATTATACCAGATGACGAACAAACAATTATAAATACTGTTAATCAATATCGTGAATTTTATGACTATGTATTTACTACTGGTGGAATTGGTCCAACACATGACGACATAACAGCGGAGTCAATTTCAAAAGCCTTTGATATAGAGTACGGTTTTCATAAAGAGGCATATTCAATTTTAGAGAGTTATTATAAACCAGGAGAATTTAATGATGGTCGGCAAAAAATGGCAAAAATGCCTGTAACAGCTAATTTAATATACAACCCATCAAGTGGATCTCCAGGTTTTAATGTGGAAAATGTTTTTTGTTTACCTGGAGTACCATCGATAATGCAGTCGATGCTTGGTAGTTTAACAAATAAAATTGCAGGTGGCGAACCCATATTAAGCGAAACAATAAACTTACGGACTGTTGAAAGTGAAATTGCAAAATCTTTAACTGATGTGCAAAATAAAAATACTGATGTTGAAATTGGTAGCTATCCCTTTTTTAAAGCAGGCAAGCTTGGTGTTGCAATAGTACTTAGATCAACAGATAAAAATAAAATTGAATTTTGTAAATCAGAAATAATAAAATTCGTTAAAGATAAAGAAATTCAAATAGTTTAAATCAAAATGTTATATTTTGCTTACGGTAGTAACTTAAATCACTTTCAAATGAAAAAAAGATGCAAGGACTCTAAATATATAAA
>CACIDF010000034.1 GCA_902585365.1 uncultured Pelagibacteraceae bacterium | reverse complement strand
TCCATCTACAGTTTTAATGAATGCAATTCCTGCTATGCTTGCAGGTGTCAAAAGAATTGTTATTGCAAATCCTGTGAGAGATAAAGATCAAAGTGCTGCTGTTTTATATGCAGCCAAAAAATGTGGTGTAAGAGAAATTTATAGAGTGGGTGGAGCACAAGCAATAGCTGCACTTACTTATGGAACAAAAACAATTAAACGAGTAGATAAAATAGTTGGACCTGGAAATATTTATGTTGCAGCAGCGAAAAAAATAGTTTTTGGTGAAGTTGGTATCGATATGATTGCCGGCCCATCAGAAATAACAGTCGTCGCAGACAAAAGCTCAAACGTAAAATGGGTTGCAGCAGATTTAATTGGTCAAGCAGAACATGATATTAATGCTCAATGTATCCTTATCTCGAAGAATAAAGTATTAATCGATAAAGTCCAAAAGGAATTAAAAATACAGTTGCAAAGTTTACCACGTAAAAAAATTGCATCAGGAAGCTTAAAAAAAAATGGTTTATTAATTTTTGCAAATTCAGATAAAAAAATTTCTGATATTATAAACATTATAGCGCCAGAGCATTTAGAACTTAGTGTGGACAAATATAAATCTATTTTAAAAAATGTAAAAAATGCGGGTTCTATATGCACTGGGAAATATTCAGCAATGGCCGTAACGGATTATTGTGCGGGTAGTAATCACACTTTACCAACTCACTCCTCTGCAAAATTTTTTAGTGGATTGTCTGTTTTTGATTTTTTTAAAAGAATTTCTTATATAAATTTATCAAAAAAGGGTATTGAAACTATTGGTGAAAAAGTTATAAATCTTGCAACTTATGAAGGTTTAGACGGACACGCTAAATCAGTTAAATTAAGAATAGGAGAATAATATTTGTCAAAGCAAGACTCTTTAGAATTTAAAGGAAAGGTTATAGATCTTTTACCTAATGCAATGTTTAGAGTAAAGCTGGAAAATAATCATATTGTAACTGCACACACTGCAGGGAAGCTAAGAAAAAATAGAATTAGGGTTTTGCAAGGAGATAATGTTACAGTAGAAGTTACCCCCTACGATTTAACAAAAGGGCGTATCATATTTAGATTTTAATGGCCTTGTAGCTCAGTAGTAGAGCAGTACCCTGAAAAGGTATGTGTCGTAAGTGCGATTCTTACCAAGGCCACCACTAAAGTGACATTAAGTCAATTTAAATTGCTTGCATTAAATTTAGAAATCTAATAACAACCCGTTAAAGCTTAATAAGCTTAAGTATAATAACTAACGAAAGAGTAAAATGAGTCTAAAAGGTAAAGTAAAGTGGTTCAATGGAAAAAAAGGTTACGGTTTCATTGAGCGTGAAGACAAAGAAAAAGATGTATTCGTACATGCTTCAGCTGTAAGAGAAGCAGGTTTAAGATTCTTAAACGAAGGTGACGAGCTTACATTTGAAGTTGAAGACGGAGAAAAAGGTCCTGCCGCAGTAAAACTGCAAAAAACCTCTTAATTCTAATTCATCAAAATAATTGTATAGGGATAAGAAAGCAAATAAGCTTATAGTATTCCTATACAATCAATTGTTGATTTTTTTGATTAAACTGTTAATTAAATCGCAATGATTAAAATTGTTAAAAAATTAATATTATCTCACAGACACCATTTTCATGCTGGCTGCAAGCTAGCTATTTAATCATTATATAAATTTAAAAATATCCACAATTAGTATAAAACAAAGGTAGGAGCACGGGTAGCTCAGTTGGTTAGAGCAGCGGTTTGTGGAACCGAAGGTCGACAGTTCGAATCTGTCCCCGTGTACCAAAAAATGGAAAAACAAAAAAAAATAAAACCTCTAAAGGAATTACCTTCAGGTTTTGAAGATAGAAAAGAAAAAGAGCTTTTAATCAGAGACTTCATAATTTCAAAGATTAAAGAGGTTATGGTTAAGTATGGCTTTCAATATCTTGAAACCCCAAGTTTTGAATATACTGAAAGTATAGGTAAATTTTTACCTGATAAAGAAAGACCTGGAGAAGGTGTTTTTTCTTTTAAGGATGAAAACAAGTGGTTATCTTTACGTTATGATTTAACAGCACCCTTGGCGAGATATGTTGCAAAAAATTTTAATGAAATACCAAAACCTTTTAAACGCTATCAATTAGGAACCGTTTGGAGGAATGAAAAACCTGGACCAGGAAGATATAGAGAGTTTCTTCAGTTCGATGCTGATTATGTTGGTACAAAAAATTTACAAGCTGATGCAGAGCTGTGTGTAATGATTTCAGAAATTTTAGAAAATTGTGGCTTAACTAATGATGATTACACAGTCAAAATATCATCTAGGAAAATTACAGATGAATTATTTAAAAAACTAAAAATTCAGTCTCAGGAAAAGATTTCTATAATCCTTCGAGCTTTAGATAAAATAGACAGGTTAGGGTGGACAGAAGTTAAAAAATTACTAGGCGCAGGTAGAAAAGATAAATCAGGAGATTATACAAAAGGGGCAGAATTAGACGATAAACAAATAGAAGTTATTGAAAGCTCTTTAAATATTAACTCACCTGAGAGTGAGGATTTAAAACAAATAATAAAAATCTTTAAAGATTACAAATTTGACAACTATAAGTTCGATCCCTCGGTAATAAGAGGTTTAGAGTACTACACAGGTCCAATATTTGAAGTTAATCTAAATTTTAGTGTAAAAAATTTAAAGGGACAAGTTATTCAATTTGGATCAATAGGTGGTGGAGGGAGATACGATAATTTAGTAAGCAATTTTGGTAATCTTGATTATCCAGCAACTGGCATATCAGTGGGTATAGATAGACTTGTGTTTGCACTGATGCAAAAAAAAGAATTTGATTTAAAAGTTACGCGCCCTGTAATGATTAGTGTCTTTGATCAAAACAATATGAAAAAATATATAGAAATACTAAAGAAACTTAGATCAGAAAATATAAGTTCAGAGATTTATCCTGGAGAGGGTAAAATAAAAAAACAAATGGAATATGCTAATAAAATTAATTCCCCATGTGTAATTTTTTGTGGTGAAGAGGAGATTAAAAAATCAGAATTAAAAATTAAGAATCTTAAAACTGGAGAAGAAACTAGCATTAAGAATGAGGATATGGTCAATGAAATCAAAAAAATTATCTGAAAACATATTAAAATCCATTAAATCAAAAGGATTTAAATATATTGATTTAGACACTGTAATAGAAACAAACCATATTGTCGAAAGATCTGGTGAGTCTTTTAGACGTTTTATTTTTTCATTTAATGATCAAAAGGGAAATGAAATATGCCTTAGACCAGATTTAACTATCGCATCATGTTTAAAATACATGAATGAAAAAGCCAAAGGTGTAAAGAAAGTATTCTATAGCGGGCAAGCATTTAGAAAAACAATGAAGCCATCTGGTACAATAATTCGAAATCAAATTGGTTTTGAAATCATTGGATCAAATAATGAAAAAAATGACGATAAAAATATTATTAATACAGCTATTAAATCGACGTCTAATTTAAAATTTTCATCCGGTGTTCTAACAATAGGAAATGTTGAAATATTTAAACTTTTATTAAATAAATTAGATATACCCCAAAGATGGAAATTGAGACTCCAGAGACATTTTTGGAGAGAGAATTATTTTAATGATTTGTTAACAAGATTAGAAACTAATTCGGATGTAGATCCTACAATTG
>CACIDF010000033.1 GCA_902585365.1 uncultured Pelagibacteraceae bacterium | reverse complement strand
AGGTTGCAGAAAAAAAAGCAAGAAAAATGGCAAAAAAACAAGCTAGTGAAAGCACTGCATCTTTAAACAATTAACAACTTGTATGGGGTCTTTCTTCCCCATCGACAAAGACAAGGAAGAAAGAAGGAAGTTAACAAAATTAAATCTTTAGAGGAAGAATAAATATAAATTAAAGAATAATTTTGTAGATAAACTTTAAGATATTTTTGTTACAAAAATATTTACCTATTATTACAATTTGATTAATATAAATTCATTTTGAATTATTTGAATAAATAACTCTTGGTTCTAAAAATAATTCTCTAGCAAGAGCCTTAAATCTTTTTGTTACCTGTTTGGAAATAATTTCTTGATGTTGAGATGGAATTTTTAGAAAAATTGAATTACCTCTTTTATACAATTTAAATTCCTCAAGAAAAATTGTTGATATAGATGTTAAAGATTGTGAGAATCTCAAAGCAGCACCAACTTGTTTACTTGAAAATATTTCGTTATTATTTAAAAAAGTAAGATATTCAAATTTTGGATTGTATTTAATACTACAGTATCTCCAATAACAAGAGAGAGCTAGTTGTATCCTTTCTTTATGTGTAAGTCTTAGCAAAGGCGTATTAAGGGTTTCTTGAAACACTAGTTCTGCTTTTTGAAAAGCACCAAGACCCCAATCCATATGACTTAAAACACAAGCTAGATATAATAATTTTTTGTTATAGTGCTCATTACCATCAAATACAGGTAGTATAAATTTAAAATATTTTTGGTAGGTAGATCCTAAATCCCCCCTTTTTGATGCAATATATTCAATTGATTTATTAAAAATTTCTATCTCTTTTGTATTTTTTAAATGATCAATTGATAAAGAACCTTCCCTCAAACCACTTATTGAACATAATATTTTTTTTGGATTTGTTATAGTCATTATCTCATTTAAAATAATAGAACTATACGGTAAATATTGTGTTCTAGATTTTGAAATATATTCCACAGTTTTAAGTTTTGATTTGTTAAAGTTTGAAATTTTTTCAACAAATTTTGTCAATGTAGATCTATTTACAGAATATTGATGAATAATATGAACAGGATGGTTATTTTGGAAAAGATGTAGTTTAAATAAAGATCTCCATGTTCCTCCCACTAGATATAAATTATTAAATTTTTTTTTAGATAACCATTTTTCCTCTCTTAATAATTTCTTTACATACTTAGATAAATTTCTTTTTTTAACAATTGGATTATTTATTAATCTAAGAACACCAATTGGCAAAGAAGTTTTGTTCGTAACAACATTATTTTCAACTCTAGCTAATTCTAAACTTCCACCACCAAGATCTGCTACTAATCCATCAACATTATCAAAACCAATTTTTACACCTTCTGCAGAACAATTTGCTTCTTCTTCACCACTCAGAATATTAATTTTTGTTTTAAAAAGAGTTTCTACTTCGCTGATAAATTGTTTTGCATCTGTAGCCTCTCGCAAAACAGCAGTCGCAATTATTTTCAAATTTGTAATTTTTGATACATTCAAAATTTCTGAAAATCTTTTTAAAACTTTTAATGCATATTCTGATCCAGATTTATGAAGCTTTCTTGATTTGTCTAAATTTTTTCCAAGTTCACATACTGCTTTTTCATTAAATGATGGGACTCTTGTTGAGCTAAAATCATCATAAATCAACATTCTTATAGAATTTGAACCAATATCAATAATGGCTAATTTTAAATATTTTGAAGCAGATTGTTGTTTTGTATTAATTACTTCCACTTTTAATTAGTTTTAGATGCAATTTTTTAGGTTGCATAGTTAGTTTAGCTTTACCTCTTCCAGATAAACTCGGATTATTCATAAAATATTCATGAGCTGAAAAGGAATCGTACTTACTATATTTAATTTTTTTATAATTACCATCAGCTTTAAGTTCCCAACTCTGATTAGTATCAAGATAATTTGCTAACATTATTTGATCTAAAATCTGTTCATGAACAGTTTCATTTTCAATTGGAACTAGAAGTTCTACTCTTCTATTTAAATTTCTCGGCATTAAATCAGCTGAAGAAATATATACTTTTGCATTTCTATTAGGCATTTTTTTTGTACCGTTACTAAAACAATAAATTCTAGAATGCTCTAAAAATCTTCCTATTATACTTTTTACAACTATGTTTTCAGATCTATCTTTAACTCCTGGTCTTAAACAACAAACACCCCTTACAAATAAATGAATTTTTACACCAGCATTCGAAGCTTCATAAAATTTATCAATAATTTCTGGATCTACTAATGAATTCATTTTTGCCCAAATAGCTGCAAATTTACCATTTTTAGAATTCTTAATTTCAGCATCAATATTTTCATTTAAGGTTTGCCTCATATTTATTGGCGAAATAGAAATTTTATTTAAATTTTTTGGTTTTGCGTATCCTGTTACATAATTGAAAAACTTTTCAACATCTGATGCCATTTTCTTATCACAACTAAATAAAGATAGATCAGTATAAATTTTAGCATTTACAGGATGATAATTACCAGTTCCTAAATGAAAATAAGTTTGTATTTTTCCTTGTTCTCTTCTTAAAACTAATGATGATTTTGCATGAGTTTTATATTTAGCAAAACCATAAACAATTTGAACACCTACTTTTTCTAAACTTCTTGATAGTTGAATATTAGCCTCCTCATCAAACCTAGCTTTAATTTCAATTAAAGCGGTAACTGTTTTTCCGTTTTCTGCTGCTGTTATTAAAGCTTTAACAATAGGTGAGTCTAGAGTTGTTCTGTATAAAGTTTGTTTAATGGCTATAACTTTTTTATCATTTGCTGCTTGGTTTAAAAATTCAATTACAGCATCAAATGTTTCAAAAGGGTGATGCACAACTAAATCTTTCTTTTTGATAGTTTCAAAAAAATTATCATTATATTCTTTTAATCTTTCAACTTCTCTAGGTATAAAATGTTTGAATCTTAATTTTGGATTTTTTACTTTACATATTTGATCTATATCTTGAATTCCAACAAGGCCAGCTACATTATAAATATAGTCAGGATTTATATCTAATTTATTTGTAATAAATCTTATCAATTCATTATCACTATTTTCAAGGACCTCTAAACGAACAATATCACCCGTTCTACGTCTTTTTAAAGCCAATTCAAAAGATCTAACTAAATCTTCTGCTTCCTCTTGAATCTCTACATCGCTATCTCTTATTACTCTAAAAATCATTTTCTTTTCTAAATCATGATCTGGAAAAATTTCATTAGCAAAAAAACTTATTACGTCATCTAAAATAACAAACTTCTTATGATTTTTGGAAGACTCTATTTCAATAAATCTAGATAATGCTTTTGGTATTACAATTATTGAGTTTAAAATCCTCTTTCTATTTTTCTTCCTTAGCTTCATTACAAGTGCTCTTCCCTGGTTGATTATAAACGGAAATGGGTGGGCAGGATCAATAGCTGATGGTGTTAATAAAGGATAAATCTCTTCTATAAATATTTCTAGAAGTTTTTTTTTATCCTTAGTATTTAAATTAACTGGTTTTACTAAACTGATATTATTTTTTTTTAATTCCATAATCAGTTGAATAAAAATTTTGTTCTGTTTTTTTAATAGATTCTTAGTTTCAAGAACTACTTCATCCATTTGTTCATCGGGTGTCAAGCCATCAGAACTTAATGAGTCAACTTCTTGTTTTATTTGACTATATAGACCAGCTACACGAACCATAAAAAATTCATCAAGATTAGAACCCGCAATTGATAAAAATTTTACCCTTTCATATAAGGGATTTTCAATATTTTGTGATTCAAAAAGTACTCTATCATTAAATTTTAACCACGAAAGTTCTCTATTGATATATTTATTCTTAAGTTCTTCTTTTTGTTGTTTTTTTAAAGCAGTCA
>CACIDF010000032.1 GCA_902585365.1 uncultured Pelagibacteraceae bacterium | reverse complement strand
CGAAGTTGGTCTAAATGAAAAAGATTTTCGATTAGGAGGTGTTTTAATACTTTTTAATAATTTATTACAAAGTTTATTCAAATCTCAAATTTTAACTCTCGGATTAGTAATGATTGGAATATTTTTAATGTTTTTAATATTATTTAGGAATGTAAAAATATCACTTATTGGAGTAATTCCAAACTTTATTGCTGCATTTGCTATTTTGGGGCTTATTGGATTATTAAATATCCCATTAGATATGATGACTATAACTATTGCTGCAATTACTATTGGTATCGCAGTTGATAATAGTATCCATTATATTTACAGGTTTATTGAAGAATATAAAGCTGTCAATAATTATAATGATGTTGTTAAGAAATGCCATTCTACAGTTGGTATAGCAATATTAAATACATCAATTACAATAGTCTTTGGTTTTTCTATACTTGTTTTATCAAATTTTATACCAACTATTTACTTTGGGATATTTACAGGTATAGCAATGCTACTTGCAATGTTGTTAGTTTTAACTTTGCTACCTAGCCTTATCTTATTAATCAGGCCTTTTGGCATTAAAGAAAATGCCTGAACAATTTATAGTAATTCTTGACAAAATTTTAATATTTGATTTAATTTTCATAGTTTTAATAATCTTATCACTGATTAAATGTACATCTAAAGGTTTCGTTTTAAGTTTATTATCTTTTAGTAAATGGTTATTGGCGTATGTTCTTACATTATTATTATTTCCAAAAGTTAAACCTTATGTAGAGGATATAATAGATAATGAATATGTTTTAGACATCGCCCTAGGAATATCTATTTTTGTAATATTAATATTCTTAATTTTAATGATAAGCAAAGGAATCGGTAAAGCTATAACTTACTCTGGAATAGGAACATTGGACAAAATATTTGGTTTTTTCTTTGGATTTTTAAGAGCTTACATCATATCTATATGTATTTTTGCGACTATTGACATAATATATAATCATAAAAAGTGGCCAATAAATCTTGACCATTCTTACACCTTTCCATATGTTCTTAAAGGAAGTAATTATTTAATTGAAGAATTCCCTAATGAAAAAGACTATCAAAATACTAAAGAAAAAGTTCAACAATTATAATCCAAAACTAAAAGAAGAGTGTGGTGTCTTTGGTATAAGCAATAATGAAGATGCATCAACTCTAACTGCTCTTGGTTTACATGCTTTACAACACAGGGGGCAAGAGGGTTGTGGAATAGTATCATTTGATGGAAAAAAATATCATTCAGAAAAAAGATTTGGTTTAGTGGGTGATAATTTCAATAAAGAAAAAGTTTTAAAGTCATTACCGGGGAAATATGCAATTGGACATAACAGATATAGTACTACTGGGGGTACAACATTAAGAAACATACAGCCTTTTTTTGCAGACACTAACACTGGAGGAATTGGTGTTTCTCACAACGGTAATCTAACAAATGCTATTACACTCAGAAAGAAGTTAGTTGAAGATGGTGCAATTTTTTATACAACATCAGATACAGAGACAATTGTTCAATTAATTGCAAGATCTAAAAGAGTAAAAACAATAGATAAAATTGTAGATGCATTATTTCAAATTCAAGGTGGATATTCTTTGGTGATGCTGACTCAAAATACTTTAATTGGAGTAAGAGATCCTTTTGGAATAAGGCCATTGGTTATTGGAAAATTAAATAACTCTTATGTCTTTGCATCAGAGACATGTGCACTAGATATAATCGGGGCTAAATATATCAGGGATGTTGAAAATGGTGAGATTGTATCTGTTCAAGATGATAAGTTAGTAAGCATAAAACCTTTTCCTGTTAAAAAAATTAGACCTTGTGTTTTTGAATATATATATTTTTCAAGGCCAGATAGTTTATTAAATGGTAAATGTGCTTATGAATATAGAAAAAATTTTGGAGCTGAGCTTGCAAAAGAAAACTCATTAAAAGCAGATTTAGTAGTGCCAGTTCCAGACTCAGGTAATGCCGCAGCAATAGGTTTTAGTCAACTAACTAGAATACCGTTTGATCTTGGCTTAATCAGAAATCATTATGTTGGTAGAACTTTTATAGAACCAGCTCAAAAAATTAGGAGTTTAGGGGTTAAATTAAAACTTAATGCAAATAAAACTACTATTAAAAATAAAATAATTGTCTTAGTCGATGACTCTCTTGTTAGAGGAACAACATCCCATAAAATTGTTAAAATGTTGTATGACGCAGGTGCCAAAGAAGTACATGTTAGGATAGCTTGTCCTGAAATTAAACATCCTGATTTTTATGGTGTTGACACACCAACAAAAAAGGAGTTGCTAGCAGCAAATATGAACAACAACCAAATATGTAAATATATCAACGCTAAAACACTCAAGTTTTTAAGTATTGAGGGATTGTATAAAGCAATGGGATTTGAGAATAGAAATAAAACTTACCCTCAATTAACAGATCATTATTTCACAGGTGATTATCCGGTGAAACTTATAGATAAACTTGGTGATAATAAAGTGACGCAGTTGTCATTATTAAGCACTGCATCTAATAATTAAATTATGAAAAAAGTAAATTTCACAGAGATGAAAAATGGTACTAAAGAAGACTACATGTTTTTAGATAAACTTGAAAAAGAATATGTAGGTGAAACCGCAGACAGAATATTAGGTTTTTTATCAAGAATGACATCAACTTTAGAAGGTTACAAAATTTCAAGATTAGAACATTCTTTGCAAAGTGCTACTAGAGCTTATAAAAATAAAGAAAGTGAAGAAATGGTAGTTGCATGTTTGTTGCATGATATAGGAGACGAACTTGCTCCGTTAAATCATTCAGAGTACGCAGCAACAGTTTTGAAACCATATGTCTCTGAAAAAACTCATTGGATTATAGAAAAACATGGTGAATTTCAAATGTATTATTATGCTCATCATTTGGGTGCTGATCGATTTAAGAGAGAGAAATACAAAGACCACAAATACTATCAAGCAACAGTAGATTTTTGTGAAAAATATGATCAATGTTCTTTTGATCCATATTATAAGTCAATGAGTCTTAAGGATTTTGAACCTATGGTGAGAAATATATTTTCAAGAAAACCATATTCTCATTTTTAAATTGTCTAATAAACTAAAATCTGAAAAAAGTCCTTACCTTAAACAACATGAAAATAATCCCGTTAATTGGTTGGCATGGAATAAAGATAGTTTAAAAAAAGCACAGGCTGAAAAAAAACCAATTTTTTTAAGTATTGGATATGCTAGTTGCCATTGGTGTCATGTAATGGCCCATGAAAGTTTCGAAAACATAGAGATAGCAAAAGTAATGAATGATAATTTTATCAATATAAAAGTTGATAGAGAAGAGAGGCCAGATTTAGATTTTATATTTCAAAGAAGTCTAGGGATATTAACCGGTGCTCAAGGAGGTTGGCCGTTATCAATGTTTTTAGACGAAAATGGTGTGCCTTTTACTGGAGGAACATACTTTCCGCCAAAAGAAATGCAGGGCAGACCAAGTTTTACTCAAGTTCTAAACAATGTTTCGAAGGTTTATAAAGAGAATAGGGAAAAGATTATAAATCAGGTTGAGCAAATGAAATTAGTTTTTAAAGAGTTTAATTTAAAAACTGCTGTTATAAAGCAAGAAGTTGAACCATTAGTTGAAAAAATTTTACAATACATGGATGAAAAAAATGGTGGCTTTAAAGGAGCACCAAAGTTTCCACAATTATATATTTTTGATACGATATTTTATTTTTATGACAAGAATAAAAAGAATACTTTCTTAGATGTAGTTAGAAAATTACTAAATAATATTTCATCTAAAGGTATTTATGATCATCTTGGTGGTGGTATTTCTAGGTATACTGTCGATGAAAAATGGATAGTTCCTCATTTTGAAAAAATGCTTTATGATAATATTTTGTTCGTAAGAACCTTAAATAATTATTTAGTTAATAAACAAGATAAAAAATTGAATAATAAACTAATCCAAACAATCAATTTTATAGATAATGAATTCCTTAATGATAAAAACTTATTAGGCTCAGCCTATGATGCTGATAGTGAGGGTATTGAAGGTAAATATTATACTTGGAGCAATGAAGAAATTAAAAGACTACTTGCTAAAGATATAGATATATTTAAAAAAAAATATTTAGTTACAGAGGAAGGAAACTTTGAGGGATCAAATATTTTAATTGAAAATGATAATTATGAATTAAATGAAAATGAGTCAGAAATCATAAATAAAAGTGAAAAGAAGCTTCTTGAGGAAAGAAAAAAAAGAGTAAAGCCTTTTTTTGACGATAAAAGTCAAACTGATTTAAACTGTTTCTGGATATATACTTTATTACATTCATCATTTGTCCTTAAGAATAAATCACTTAGAGATAAATCATTTGAACTTTTAGAAATTTTACAAAAAACTCTTAAAAATAAGATTTATCATTGTTACGATAAACAGGGAGAAATAGATGTATTTTTGGAAGATTACGCATATTTTGCGCTAGTTTTAGTAAGTTTTTACGAAGTGACAAGTGATGAAAAATATCTAAATAAGAGTGAAGAA
>CACIDF010000031.1 GCA_902585365.1 uncultured Pelagibacteraceae bacterium | reverse complement strand
CATCGTTGACATTTTCAGCTCTTTGTATTGATTTTGACCTGCAATAGTAAAGGCTTTTCAAACCTTTTTTCCATGCCTGGTAATGGATTTGATGTAAATCTTTCTTATGAACATCGGCAGGTAAAAATAAGTTAATAGATTGTGCTTGAGATATATGTGGAGTTCTATCCGCACTTAAGTCTACAAGCCATCTTTGATCTAATTCGAAAGCTGTCTTAAATACATCTTTCTCTTCTTTTGTTAAAAATTCTAGGTGAGAAACTGAGCCTTGATTTGTAGTAATACTTGACCAAACTTCATCATTATCTTTTCCATGTTTTTCTAATAGTTTTTTTAAGTATTTATTTCTAACATTAAAAGATCCAGAAAGAGTTTTGTGAGTGTAACTATTTGCTGCTATAGGCTCGACCCCTGGAGATGTTCCTCCACATATAATTGATATTGATGCTGTTGGAGCAATCGCTGTCTTATTTGAAAATCTTTCTTTAAAACCATATTCTTCAGCGTCCGGACATGAACCTCTTTCCTCAGCTAAATCTTTTGAAGATTTATCAACTTTTTTTTGTATATTTTCAAATATTTTTTTGTTCCAAACTTTACTCATTACCGATTCCAATGGAATCATCTTTTTTTGAAAATATGAATGAAGACCCATTACACCAAGTCCAACACTTCTCTCTTTTGTTGCAGAGTAAACTGCATCAGTGAATTCCTCTGGAGCATTTTTAATAAAGTCAGTCAAAACATTATCTAAAAATCTCATTACATCGTCTACAAATTTTTCGTCATCTTTCCATTCATCGTATTTTTCGACATTTAAAGATGACAAACAACAAACTGCTGTTCGGTCTCTACCCTCTTTATCTATTCCTGTTGGCAAAGTTATTTCGCTACATAAATTAGATGTTTTAACGGTTAATCCGGCTAATTTATGATGCTGAGGTATTTGTCTATTCACAGTATCTATATAAATAATATATGGTTCACCAGTTTCTATTCTTGCCGTCAATAACCTTATCCATAAGTTTCTAGCAGATACAGTTTGCTGAACCGCTCCATCTTTTGGACTTTTCAATGCCCATTGCTCGTCAAGCTCAACAGCTCTCATAAATGCATCTGATACTAGTACGCCGTGATGCAAATTAAGAGATTTTCTATTTGGGTCTCCACCTGTCGGTCTTCTCATCTCAATAAATTCTTCGATCTCAGGGTGATCGATTGGTAAATAACATGCAGCAGAACCTCTTCTTAGTGACCCTTGGCTTATTGCCATTGTAAGAGAGTCCATAACTTTTATGAATGGGATAATTCCAGATGTTTTGCCTACTCTACCAATTTTTTCACCTATAGATCTTAAGTTACCCCAATAACTTCCAATTCCACCACCTCTTGCTGCTAACCAAACATTTTCACTCCAAAGGCCTAGTATACCTTGTAAGCTATCGTTTGCTTCATTCAAAAAACAAGATATTGGCAGACCTCTTGTAGTGCCACCATTTGATAAAACTGGTGTTGCTGGCATAAACCATAAATTACTTATATAATTGTACAATCTCTGAGCGTGTAAGTTGTTATCCGCATAATGACTTGCAACCCTTGCAAATAAATCTTGAAAAGACTCGTTTTCTCCTAAGTATCTATCGTTTAAAGTCGCTCTTCCAAAGTCTGTTAAATTGTTATCTCTTGATCTATCTATTTTTATGGTAATGCCCTTAGAATTTTGGAACAATTCAGTATTATCATTTAATGAAAATAAATCCGGACCCTTGTTTTTATCTTTTATTTCAATCCTAGGTTTAAAATCAGAGACAGCTTTCTTAATAGCCTGAGACAAAACTTTGTTCATTTAACTCCCTTTTTAGTACTTTTTAGTAAAAACAACTATATGTTGTGTGTAAGATCTTTAAATACACTATATAAATTAAAAATCAATAGAACATTTATAGAACAATCAAAAAAAAATTCAACTAATAAATTACAATTATTAACAATTTAAAGTAAGCCTTACCATAAAATTGAGGCAATTTACCTAGAATTTAAAAAGAATTAATGAGAATCTTTGACTGTACCACCTTCTATTCAGAACATTTAATGATGGATATTCGATTCCATGTGTTGAATGATTTCGTAGAAAAATTCATTGTTTGCGAATCTAGATACTCTCATAGTGGTAAAAAAAAAGAATTAAATTTTGATATTAACAATTATCCAAAGTTTAAAGATAAAATTTCTTATATTGTAATTGACGAAGAACCACCAAATATTATTGGAGACAAAAACGGTTTAGCAGAACCATTTGAAAAAAGGAGCGATAGTTTAAAAAGAATAAATTTATCCTATGACTATATGATTAAATCACTATCAGATGTTAACGAAAATGATCTGATTATATTAAGTGACAACGATGAAATACCTAACTTGAACTCAAAACAATTTAAAAACTCAAAAAAAGACATATTAATTTTCAAACAATTATTCTTTTATTATAAATTTAATCTTCAATATGACTTAATTCCTTGGTTTGGATCTAAAGCGGCTAAGAAAAAAAAACTGGTTTCAATGTCATGGTTAAGAAATTTGAAAAATAAACAATACCCTTTTTGGAGATTAGATACTTTGTTTTCCAATAATAAATATATAAATCTTGAGATTATAGATGATGGTGGTTGGCATTTTACAAACCTTATGACAGCTGAGAAGATGTATGAAAAATATTCTAATTTTGGTCATCATGATGAATTTCAATTAAGTGGTTTGACAGTAAAAGACTTGCAAAAAAAAATTGATAACAAAGAAATGTTTTTTAATCACTTTGTCGATAAAGAAAGATATAAAGACAGGTGGAATTTTGATTACAAATTAAAAAAAATAAGCGATGACAAATTACCTAAATATTTACAATCTAGTGAAATTCGCTCAAAACTTAAACAATGGTTTGATTAATTAAATGATTAAGTGGGGAATAGTTGGTCTTGGAAATATGGGTCAAAAATTCGCTAATGCTATTACAGAAACTAGCAATTCAAAATTAGCTGGTGCAGCAAGTCTAGATAAAAATAAAGTAAAAAATTTTAAAGATAATTATACTATAAATGAAATAACAACATATGATAATTATGATGAAATTATAAAAGATAAAAATATAGATGCAATATATATAGCTACCCTTAACAATACACATTTTCATTTAATTAAAAAATGTACAGAATACAAAAAAAATATTTTATGTGAAAAACCGTTTACATTAAATTATGATGAGGGTAGAGAAGTTTATGATTATGTATTAAAGAATAATGTAATTTTTTATGAAGGCTTTGCTTACAGGTCTCACCCACAAACTAAAATAGTTCAAGAAATTGTTAAGAATAATGAATTAGGAGAAATAACAAATATTCAATCAAGTTTTGGTTTTAAGGTAAATAAAATAAAACCAGACTCTAGACTTTTTAATAAAAATTTAGGTGGAGGTGCAATATTAGATGTAGGTTGTTATCCTTTAAGTATTTTAAATTTATTTTATAAAGACCTAGATAGTTATAAATTTTTAAATGCCAAAGGCAATTTAACGCACACTAATGTTGATGACTTCGCAGAAGCAGAAATTGAAATTAATAAAAAGATAAAATGCCAAATTAAAGTAAGTTTTAAAGAAAATTATCAAAATAAGACAATTATAGAGGGGCAAAAAGGTAAATTAATTATCAACAGCCCATGGTTACCTGAAAAACAAAGTACCTTAGAAGTATCGCAAGGAAGTTCTTACTATAAAAAGATAGTAAACTCTGATCTATCTTTGTATGCAAATCAGATTGAAAAAGTTTCTGATAATTTTGAAAAAAACAAGAAAGATGATAAATTTTTAGTAAATATTCAGAGTTCTTTAGCTATAATGAAAAACATGTCAATTTGGTCAAAATTAATAAAGAAATAAACTATGTCTGACAACATCTTAATAGATGAATTCGGTTTTCGTGAATACGATGCAAGATGGTTGTTCCCGGATAGCATAAATGAGCTTGGAATTGAGTCTGTTGGTAAAGGTTTTGGTACTCAGGTTATTAATAAAGTGAATAATCCAACTGTAATAGTTGGACATGATTACAGGTCATACAGTGAAAATGTTAAAAAAAACTTTGTAAAGGGCTTGCTATCTACCGGATGCAACGTTAAAGATATTGGACTGTGTTTATCTCCTACAGTTTATTTATCACAGTTCAAGCTAAATTCTGATGCGGTTGCTATGATAACTGCTAGCCATAATGAAAATGGTTGGACAGGCATCAAAATGGGAATTGAAAAAGGTCTTACACACTGCAAAGATGAAATGTCAGAACTTAAAAATATTGTATTAAATCAAAAATTTACAAAAGGAGAAGGAAAGTTTGAAGAAGTTAAGGAATTTAATAAAGTATATATTGAAGAACTTTCTAAAACAAAATTAAAAAAAAAATTAAAAGTTGTTGCTGCTTGTGGTAATGGAACAGCTGGTATATTTGCACCTGAAATTTTAAGGGGTATTGGATGCGAGGTAATAGAACTAGATTGTAATTTAGATTATACTTTTCCAAGATATAATCCGAACCCAGAAGATATGGAAATGCTTCATGAAATTGCAAAATGCGTAAAAAAAAATAATGCAGATGTGGGTTTTGGTTTTGATGGTGATGGAGACAGAGTTGGAGTTATAGATAATAGCGGTAACGAAATTTTCGCGGATAAAATTGGATTATTAATTGCTAGAAATATTTCAAATCAACATAAAAACTCAAAAT
>CACIDF010000030.1 GCA_902585365.1 uncultured Pelagibacteraceae bacterium | reverse complement strand
TATTTTTGTAATATTAAATGGTGGTTTAATGTTCATCAACGCTTTTATTATTTCTTTTGATCCGTACCCCCACCCAACTCTTAAGGAAGCCAGTCCATAAATTTTAGAAAATGTCCTTAAAATAAAAACATTATTTTTGTTTTTAAATAAGTTTAATCCAGACTTATAATCTTTATTTAACATATATTCTTCATAAGCATCATCGACAACTAACAGAATATTTGACCTGAGCCTTTTCCTTAAATTTTTTAATTCTAATGCAGACAAATAAGTTGCTGTTGGATTATTAGGATTTGCTAAAAAAACAATTTTAGTTTTTCGAGTTACTTTTTTTAATATATTGTCTACTGATACTTTAAAATTTTCTTCATCGGCATAGACAACTTTGGCCCCAATTATACCTGAATAAATTCTATACATTAAGAAACTATATTTTGGGACAATTACTTCATCTGATTTTGTCAAAAATAGTTGACAAATCATTTGAATTATTTCGTCTGAACCAGAGCCACAAATTATCTGGTCGAAATTACATCTAAATTTTTTTGAAATTTCCTTGCGTAAACTTTTAGATTTTGAGTCAGGATATTTAGATAACAAATTAATTTTTGATAATTTTTTTTTTACTCTTGGCGAGAAACCTAATGCAGATTCATTTGCTGATAATTTAATTACCTTTTTTTTGTTTAAAAGCACTGACCTACCAGGTTTGTAACTTTTTACTCCGATTTTCCGAAATATAACTTTTTGCATAATGATATATATAAATAATAATAAAATAATTGAAATAAAATTAAACAACGATCAGTTGTAATTGACATAATTGATAACTTACTATAGAAGATCTTTGCGCTGATTTAACTGAATTGCGAGCGCTTTAAAAAAACCGCTAAATAAGTTTTTTTCCTCACAATTCACATCAGATAATATGAACGAATTTAACGATATAAAAAAAATAATTATTAAAAAACCACTAAAATTAGATTGCGGGGTCACTATTGCAGATTATCCTCTTGCTTATGAAACTTATGGAAAGCTCAATAAAGAAAAAGATAATGCTATAATGGTGTTTCATGCACTCACTGGAGATCAGTTTGCGTCAGGTAAAAATCCAGTAACTAATAAGGATGGATGGTGGTCATATGTGATTGGTCCAAATAAAGCACTTGATACAAATAAATATTTTATAATATGTGCAAATGTTATTGGTGGCTGTATGGGGTCCTATGGTCCTAGCTCCATAGATAAAAAAACTGGAAAAAAAATTGGTATTAACTTTCCGGTTATAACAATCAACGATATGGTTAATGCACAATTTAATTTACTTGATCATTTTAACATAGATAAATTATTTTGTGTCACTGGTGGATCCATGGGCGGAATGCAAGTTTTACAGTTCATTGCTAACTACCCAGATAAGTCAAAAATAGCTATTCCTATAGCATGTTCTGCTAGTCACTCAGCTCAAAATATTGCATTTAACGAATTAGGTAGACAAGCAATAATGGCAGATGAAAACTGGAAAAATGGTAATTATGAGTTAGAAAATAAGTCTCCTGCTAAAGGATTGTCTGTTGCAAGAATGGCGGCCCACATAACATATTTATCAAAAAAAGGTCTTCAGGAAAAATTTGGCAGAAAACTTCAAGAACGAGACAAAATTAAATTTGGTTTTGATGCCGACTTTCAAATTGAGAGTTATCTTAGATACCAGGGATCAATATTTGTTGATCGTTTCGATGCAAATAGCTATCTTTATATAACAAGAGCTATGGATTATTTTGATCTTAGCAAAAATTCTAACGGTGATCTTTCAAAAATATTTAAAAATACAAAAACCAAATTTTTTATCATTTCATTTACCTCCGACTGGCTGTATCCAACAGCTGAAAATAGAGAAATAGTAATTGCCTTAAATGCGATAAATGCAGATGTAGGGTTTTTAGAGGTAAAATCTGACAAAGGTCACGACTCTTTTTTATTAGATGTTCCTGATTTTCTAAATGCATTAAAGAATTTTGTTGATAACTCATATAAAAAATAATTATGAAAGAAGAATTTAAAATCATCGCAAACTCTATTCAAAGAGAAAAATCAATTTTAGATGTTGGTTGCGGAGATGGTGAACTGATGAAATTTATTCACGAAAATATATCTGAAAAAATTAGAGGCCTAGAAATATCTAAAGATAATGTTCAAAAATGCATTCAAAAGGGGCTTACCGTAATTGAAGGTAATGCTGAGATGGATTTACAACAATTTCCTAGTAATAGTTTTGATTACGTTATTTTAAGCCAAACCTTGCAAGCTTTTTTAAATCCCGAAAAAGTAATAAATGATTTATTAAGAATAGGAAAGACATCAATTGTAACAATACCAAATTTTGGATTTTGGAAAGTGAGATTTAACTTGTTATTTAAAGGTACAATGCCTGTTACTAGGACACTACCAAATGAGTGGTATAATACACCCAATCTCCACATGTGCTCAATTAAGGACTTCGTAAACTTTTGTAATGATAGAAAAATAAATTTATTTAAATCTTTAGCTCTTACAAATAATAAAGTATCTTCAATTAATAAGTTTAATTTAAATTTTAAAAATTTAACTTCTGAACTTGGTATTTTTTTAATAGAAAAATGATAAAAGTTGAAATTGTAAAATGTTTAAAAGATAATTTTTCATATATAGTGCATAATAATAATGAGGCACTAGTTATAGACCCAAGCGAATCTGATCCACTTATTAAATCATTAGAAATATTAAATCTAAAATTAAAATATATCTTAAACACACATCATCACTTTGATCATATAGACGGAAATTTAACATTAAAAGAAAAGTACAAGTGTAAAATAATTGGTTTTATAAATGATAAAAAAAGAATACCAGGCATAGATATTTGCCTCAAAAATGAGGAGATATTTAAAGAAGGTGATTTTCAATTTAAAACTTATCATACTCCAGGTCACACCTCAGGTCATATTTGCTATCATTTTTTCAACGACAAAATATTGTTTACAGGAGATACTTTATTTTCATTAAGCTGTGGAAGGTTATTTGAAGGAACATATGAAGATATGTTCAGATCATTATCATTAATTAAAACTTTTGATAAAGAAACTTTAATATATTGTGGGCATGAATATACGTTAAGTAATGCAAAATTCTGTATTGAGCATGATCCGGATAATAAAAATCTTAAAAAAAAAATAGACTTAATTAATAAAAATTTAAAGGCAGGAATACCAACAATTCCATCTATTTTAAAAGAAGAACTAGAATGCAACATATTTTTAAAGGCAGAAAATATTGAAGCTTTCTCAAA
Source organism: uncultured Pelagibacteraceae bacterium (assembly GCA_902585365.1). GTDB lineage: Bacteria > Pseudomonadota > Alphaproteobacteria > Pelagibacterales > Pelagibacteraceae > Pelagibacter. Next base: position 1,718 of record CACIDF010000030.1, on the reverse strand, counting down.
ACTCAGGGATTTAAAGGATAATTTTTAGCTTATTAATCTTGACTATAAAAAAGCTAATTATATATTGCATTTAATTTTTAAGGATAAAACATGTCTTTTGCGATAATACAAACTGGTGGAAAACAATATAAAGTTAAAGCTGGAGAAATAGTTAAAATAGAAAAATTTGGAGATCAAAAACCAAATTCTATAATTGAATTTAAAGAAATACTTGCCTACGGGGATGATAAAAATATTGAGGTGGGTTTGCCTACTGTTCAAGGTGCAAAAGTAGAAGCCGAATTTTTAAAAAATGCTAAAAATAGGACAGTTCTAATATTTAAAAAAAGACGAAGAAAAAATTCTAGAAGAAAAAACGGTCACAGACAGCAATACTCATTAATTAGAGTCAATAAGATAATGTCAAAAGATGGTAAAGTATTGTCTGAGGCTGAAAAAATTAGTAAAGTAAAAAAAGAAAAAAAGACTGAAATTAAAAAAGATAAGTAATATAAATTATGGCAACAAAAAAAGCAGGTGGATCCTCTCGAAACGGAAGAGATAGTGCTGGTAGAAGATTAGGTGTAAAAAAATATGGTGGCCAATTCGTTGTGCCTGGCAATATAATAGTTAGACAAAGAGGAACTAAAATTTTTCCAGGCCAAAACGTTGGTATGGGCAAAGATCATTCTATTTTCTCGGTTGTTAAGGGTAAAGTTGTTTTTAAAAAAAGTAAGTCAGATAGAACTTACGTTTCAGTAAAACCCAATTAAATTCATACAACATAAACAAAAGTTGTATTATGAAATTCCTAGATCAAGTAAAGATATTTGTTAAAGCTGGTAACGGTGGCTCAGGATCACCAAGCTTTAGACGTGAAAAATTTATTGAGTTCGGAGGTCCAGATGGAGGTGACGGGGGCAAGGGTGGCTCTGTTGTATTAAAATCAGAAAGAAATTTAAATACATTAATCGATTATAGATATCAACAACATTTCAAAGCCAAAAAGGGTGGTGATGGTAAAGGAAAAAATCAAACAGGGAGAGGTGGAAAAGATTTATTCTTATCTGTTCCAATTGGGACTCAAATTTTTGAGGAAGATAACAAAACTTTACTTTTTGATTTCAAAAAAGAAAAAGATGAATTTACTGTTGCTGTAGGAGGTCGAGGTGGTTTTGGAAATACCAGATTTAAGTCATCTACAAATAGAGCTCCGAGAAAATTTACAAAAGGTACAAAAGGTGAGGAATTTTGGATTTGGTTACAACTTAAAACGATTGCTGATATTGGAATAATAGGTTTACCAAATGCGGGTAAATCAAGTTTACTTGCTTCAATAACTTCTGCAAATCCCAAAATTGCTAATTATAAGTTTACAACTATAAATCCTAATCTAGGTGTTGCAATGTATGATAATAAAGAGATTACATTAGCAGATATACCAGGATTAATCGAAGGAGCGCACACTGGCGTCGGTTTAGGTATAAAGTTTTTAAAACATGTAGAAAGATGTAAAACACTATTACACTTAATTGATGTTTCTGAGGAAGATTTGTTTAATTCTTATAAACAAATTAGAAAAGAATTAGGTGAGTATAGTAGGTCTTGAATCTGAGAGAATTAAATATTGGTTAAGTCAAGGAGCAAAACCAACTACTAGAGTTGCAAGAATTTTAGGGGAGAATAAATTAATTGAAATGCCTGCAGCTGGTAATAATCCCAACAAGGCTATTCCAAAA
>CACIDF010000029.1 GCA_902585365.1 uncultured Pelagibacteraceae bacterium | reverse complement strand
TCGTTCTCATATTAATTTTATTTTTAAAAAATAAGTAGCATACAAAAAATAGTATAAAGGGGATCATAATTATTAAAAAACTTTCAAAAATATTTGCAGAATAAAATTTTGTGGAAATTTCCGATAGAGAAATAATAATAACAGCTGATGTAAATATTTTAAATTTGAATTTAGAGAAACCTTGAGAATTTTTTGATTTTATTAATAAAAAACCACTTATGAGAGCAAGCAAAGGTATATATAAAGGTTTAAAAATTCTTGATAGAAGTTCTTGTGAAATCTTATTCATTGATTGAACGTCTTTTCTACATACAAATTTAAAATTATTTTCTTTTGTAATATTTTTTTTTATTTCATCTTTGAATAAGCAATTGAATAAACTCTTTGAATTTACCTCTTGAATTTTTGGAGTCTTAGTGGTTTTTGACGTATAATTAGATAAATTTACTTGAGTTTCATTAAAGTCAAAAGAATTTGTTTTTCCTTCGTTTATATTTAATATTTTACCACTTTTTAATATCAAAAAATTATCATCACCATTTTCTGTGAAATAACCTTTTTTTGCGTAAATAATTTTTGATTTTGTTTTTGAAAAAGAATCTTTAATGATGATATTTTCCAAAGTCTTTTGATATTTTTTTTCGGTGTAAATCGTTAATCTTTCAACAGTATCTATAAATTTTTTTGGTTTAACAAGCAACGGAAGGTAATCTATGTTTGAGTCTCTAATAAAAGATCTTGCTTTATCCTGTGACATCGGAACTATATAAAGACTAAAAAAAAAGTTTAAAACTACGAAAAAAATTGAGAAGAAGATTATAACGTTCATAAAAGTTATTTTGCTTATACCGTTTGTCCAATAAATTAACGTCTGATTTTGCTCTTCATATTTAATTAAAGTGAAAAAAATTGAGAAAAAAAACATAAAAGGTATCAATTTATTGAAAATCTTTGGCAAACTATAGATTGTATATAAAAAATAAATTTTAAAACTATGCCCATCCTCTGTTACAAATTCTAGATAGTTTACAGCTTGTATTACCCAAACTATTATTGTCACAGCACAACTCGATAATACAAAAAACTCTAAAGTTTCTTTTAAAAAATTTTTAAAAATAATTTTTTTCATTGAAATTTTCTAAAATAATCATATACACGTTTTGTTAGAAAATTGAATAAAAATATGATTATTAAAGAAAAATATACAAAATCTGCAAATTTAAACAATCTTTCCGGATGCATTATTTTTTTTGCTAATAGTAAATTTGAAATCAAAAATATTAAAAGTCTATTAAACTCTTCACAAAATAATTTGATAAAAAAAAACTTAAAAAATAATAATAAAAAAAAAGAAATTTTTTCTTTTGACATTAGTCATAGTCAAAAAATTATCGTTTACTCTATAAAAAACAATAAAAGTTCATTTGAAAAAAATGGTGCAAAACTATTAGAATTTTTTAAAAATCAAAATTTGACTAAAATTCATATATTCGGTGACACTATAGAAAATTCAAACATTATTAAATGTTTACATGAATTAATTCATGGCATGAAATTAAAATCATATTCTTTTGACAAATATTTAAGCAAAAAAAATTCTGAAAATATAAATATAAATGTAATATCGAAAATGAAAATTGATTTAAAGTTAATTAAAAATTTAAATGCAATAGAAAAAGGGGTAAACTTTACTAAAGATCTTGTATCTGAGCCTGGTAATGTTCTACATCCTGATGAATATGCAAAACGTTTGGTCCAATTAAGAAAAATAGGTTTAAAAGTTAAAGTTTATAATACCAATGAACTAAAAAAAATGAAATGTAACGCTTTGCTTGGAGTTGGGCAAGGAAGTTCAAGAGGGTCATATATTGTTACAATGGAGTGGAAAGGAAACAAAAAGCAAAAAAAACCTTTAGCATTTGTTGGCAAAGGTGTTTGCTTTGATACTGGAGGTATATCTTTGAAGCCTGCTAGATTTATGGAAGATATGACATATGATATGGCTGGATCTGCTGTTGTTGTTGGTCTTATGAAAAGTTTAGCTTTAAGAAAAGCGAAAGTAAATGCTGTAGGAGTAGTAGGGTTAGTAGAAAACATGGTTAGTGGCAATGCTCAAAGGCCAGGTGACATTGTAAAATCTTTCAGCGGAAAAACTATAGAGGTTTTAAATACTGATGCAGAGGGCAGATTAGTTTTAGCTGATGCAATTACATTTACAGAAAAAAAATTTAATCCCAACTTTATAATTGACTTAGCAACCTTAACAGGTGCAATTGTAGTTGCTTTGGGGTCAGAATATGCTGGTTTATTTTCTAACAATGACAACTTATCAAAACAACTTTTTAATGCAGGAGAAAAAGTAGATGAGAAAGTTTGGCGATTACCTCTTCACGAAAATTATGATAAACTAATGAATTCAAAAAATGCTGACATGCAAAACATTAATTATGTCGGAGGCGCAGGGTCAACGACAGCTGCTCAATTTTTACAAAGATTCATAATAAATAAAACACCATGGGCTCATTTGGATATTGCAGGTATGGCTTTTTCAAAATACGCCGGTTCTTTAAATTCAAGTGGTGCTACTGGTTATGGTGTTAGACTACTAGATAAATTTGTTGAGGATAACTACGAGTAAGATGGAGCAAACTTTATCAATAATCAAACCTGATGCCATAGAGAGAAATCTTCAGGATAAAATCAAAGATATATTTATTAAAAATAATTTTATGATTGTTAAGGAAAAGAAAGTAAAATTAGAAAAAAAAGATGCAGAACAATTTTATAAAGTTCACGAAACAAAACCATTCTATAATGATTTATGTAATTATTTATCTTCAGGTCCTGTTTTAGTCATGGTTCTAAAAAAAGATAACGCTATTGCAGAAAATAGAAAATTAATGGGGGCAACAAATCCACATGATGCAGATCCTGGAACAATTAGGAAGGAATTTGGAATTTCAATTGATAAAAATTCTGTACACGGCTCTGATAGTAGAGAAAATGCGGAAAAAGAAATAAGTTTTTTTTTTAAAGATTAGATAAAACTTTATTTATAGTTCTTGGATAAATCTTGTGCTCTATTTTTAAAATTTTTTGTTTTAGAGAATTTGCAGTATCTTTTTTTGTAATACGGGTTTTTTTTTGAATAATTATTTTACCTGAGTCTAAAAGATTGTTTACATAGTGAACAGTACATCCGCTAAATTCCTCGTTATTTTTTATTGCTCTTGCATGGGTATTAAGACCTTTATATTTAGGTAATAATGATGGATGAATATTAATAATTTTTCCTTTATAATTTTTTATGAAATAAGCTGGCAATATTTTCATAAATCCAGCTAAACACACCATTTTAATATCATTTTTTTTTAGTATATTTAAAACTCTATTTCCTAATCTTTTTGATTTAGTAAAATTAATATAATAATTTTTTATTTTTTGTTTTTTGGCGAATAATAAACCTTGTGCATTTCGTTTATTTGAAATAATTACTTTTACTTTATAAATAATTTTTTTTTTTGATGAATATCTAACTATAGATTTAAGATTAGAACCTCTTCCAGAAATAAAAACAGCAATATTTTTTTTTAAATTACCATCTAATTTTTTCATTAAATAAAATTTTATTTTTTTTATTATTGATAAAATGGCCAATTACATATGGTTTGTATTCCTTGTTAAAGTATTTTTTAACTTTGTTAATATTTTTTTTTTTAACAATTAAGCAAAAACCAACACCACAATTAAAGGTTTTAAGCATTTCAAAGTCACTAACACCTTTACTTTTGATCCATTTAAAAATGGGTTTTATTTTAATTTTATTTAAATAAATATTAGCACATAAATTTTGAGGAATGATCCTTACCAAATTTCCTGGTAAACCGCCTCCAGTAATATGAGCACAGCTATGTATTAAATCTTTATCTAATAATTTTAGTATTTCTTTTACATAAATTTTAGTTGGTTTTAATAACTCTTTTTTCAAAAAATTATTTCGATTAATATTTATTTTATTTTTGTTTATTATGTTTCTTACCATTGAATAACCATTAGAATGAATACCATTCGACGGAATTGCCATAATAATATCTTTCTCTTTTATATTATCTTTTTTAAATAATTTTTTAGATTCAACAATACCTAAAGAAAAACCTGCGATATCAAATTTATTTCTTGAATATGTTCCTGGCATCTCAGCAGTTTCACCACCAACTAAACTGCATCCGCTAATTTCACATCCTTTTTGAATTCCTTTAATAATTTTCTTAAGTTTAAACAAATTAATTTTATCAATGGATATATAATCTAAAAATATGATTGGTTTAGCTCCTTGAACTAAAATATCATTGACACACATTGCAACTAAATCTTCACCAATAGTGTCAAATTTTTTTAATTTATTTGCTATCTCAATTTTTGTACCAACCCCATCAGTGCTTGATACTAATAAAGGTTTTTTTATTCCTTTGGGAATCTTAGTAACAGAAGCGAAGCTTCCAATATTGTTGTTATTAATGCTTGATTTTTTTTTTTTATTAAAATTTGCTATATATTTTACGAATTTATCAGCTGCATTTATATTTACTCCACTGTTTTCATATGTAAATTTATGTTTTTTCATATATATAAAATATGTACACTAAAAAAAAATTATTGAAAATTTTATCTTTTGTAATTATTTATTTATCCACTTTAATTTTTTCATTATCAGCAACATCTGATGCTCTAAGTAAAATTTTTAAAATAGAAGATATAGAAATTTCTGTGCCGTTTGACACTAAATTTGACAAGGAAAAGGTGATTAATAAGGCTTTCTCAGCTGCATTTAATGAATTAGTCTCAAGTGTTATAATTACTAGTGATAAACCAAAAATCCAATATACAAAGCTAGATGATATTAAGTATTTAATAGAGTCGTTTGAAATTAAAAATGAAAGTTTTTTAAATAAAAAATATATAGCCAAATTTAAAGTTAATTTTAACAAAAAAAGAACTCTAAATTTTTTCGAGATTAAAAATATTTTTCCATCATTAAAAAGAAACAAAGATTTTCTAACAATACTCATTTTTATAGATAATGATAAGAATC
>CACIDF010000028.1 GCA_902585365.1 uncultured Pelagibacteraceae bacterium | reverse complement strand
GAAATCCAGTAGATACAGAAAAATATGATTATAAATTATATTGGTTAGATAGTTTTATAAAAACAATAAAAAAAAATTTAAAAGAAAATAGTAATATTATTATAGGTGGAGATTTTAATATTATTCCTGCTGCTGAGGACGTTCATAATCCAAAATCATATGAAAATGATGCTCTGTTTAGATTAGAAATAAGGAAAAGATTTAGGGAGATTATTAATTTAGGTTTCTTTGATACTTATAGGTACATTTATCCTGACAAAGAAGGTTATACCTTTTGGGATTATATGAGTGGAGCCTGGCAAAAAAATAACGGTATGAGAATTGATCATTTTTTAGTCTCAAGCTCTTTAATAGATAGTATTAAAGATATTAAAATAAATAAATATCCAAGAGGCAGAGAAAAACCCTCAGACCATACACCTATAGAAATAATAATTGATTAAATTTAATTAAGAACAATCCTTTAATGCGTTGGACATATCTTCAATTAAATTAAAATACATATTTTTACTTTTATTTATAGTTGCACCTAACGGATCAAGAACACCAGTTTTAACACCTGTGTCACTTGCAATAGATTTAATTATTGCAGGATTAAATTGAGGTTCTGAAAATATACATTTTACTTTTTTTTCTCCAATGACTTCTCTTATTTCAGATAATTGTTCAGCACCTGGCATTACATCTGGATTAACAGTTAAAGCACCTACTACACTTAAACCAAATCTTTTTTCAAAATATTGATAAGCATCGTGAAACACTACAAAGCTTGCATTTTTATTTAAGTCTTTTTTTATTGTTTTTGTTAAAGCGTCTAAATCTTTTAATAAATTTTTTGAGTTTGATTTATAAAATGAACTATTGGCGCTATCAATTTTTACCAATTGATTAGTAATTTTTTTTACTATTACTTTTGCATTTAAAGGGTCCAACCAAATATGTGGGTCGTATTCACCATGAGCATGACCATGTTCATCATGTCCATGGTCATCATGACCTTCTTCTTTTTTTGCGTGTTCTTCATCTCCATGATCATCATGATCGTCTTCTTTTTTACCATGTTCATCATGTCCGTGATCATCGTGGCCCTCAAAGATATTCTTTTCTCTAAATTTTAATTTCTTCAATCCACTTTGATCTAAAAGTTCAAGAACTACTGAATTTTTAGGAATTGATTTAAGCGCTGTTGGTAAAAAACTTTCAAGGTCCTCACCTACCCATATAACTAAGTCAGCTTTTTGTAACATTTTAGCATGTGAAGGTTTAATTTGGAAATTATGAGGAGAGGCAACGCCATCAATAATTAAACCAGGCTCTCCAACGCCGTCCATAATATAACTAGTTAATGAATGGAGAGGTTTAATTGAAGTTACGACATTAATTTCTGCTTTTAGTGGGGTAAAAATTAAAAATAAGCTTATGATTGGTGCAAATAATTTATTTCTGATAATATTTTTCATGTTTGAATACCTTTATAATTAATTGTTATAATATAACTTTGTAATAATATAACGTAAGAAAAACAATAGATATTTTATTAAATGACGCAACAAAATCAGACACTGGTAAAATTAGAAAATGCTGGAGTACTAGTTAATGAAAAATGGCTGGTTAGAGGAGTTTCTCTAGAAATCAAAAAAGGAAAGATAATAACTTTAATAGGTCCAAATGGTTCGGGGAAATCAACTACAGCAAAAATCACTTTAGGATTGTATAAAAATATAGAAGGCAGGGTCGAAAAATTCACTAACAAAATAGCCTATGTTCCTCAAAAAATTAATATTGATTGGACTTTGCCTATAAGAGTTAATGATTTTATGAATTTAACAAGTAACTTAAAAAAAGAAGAAGTAGAAACTGCTTTAGAAACTACGGGGACGCCACATTTAAAAAATAAAGATTTAAAAAGTTTATCTGGAGGAGAGTTTCAAAGAGTTCTTATGGCTAGAGCAATAGCAAAAAAACCAGAGCTTTTAGTGTTAGATGAGCCTGTTCAAGGTGTTGATTTCAATGGTGAAATAGCCTTATACGAGCTGATAAAAAAAATATCAGATACATTAAATTGTGGAATATTATTAATTTCTCATAATCTACATGTAGTTATGTCTAAAACCGATCATGTTGTATGTTTGAATGGACATGTTTGCTGCTCTGGTACTCCAATAGATGTTGCTAACAATGAAAAATATCAGGAGTTATTTGGTAAAGATATTTCTAAAATATTATCTGTTTACGAACATTCACATGATCATATTCACAAAATTGATGGAACAATAGAAAAAAAAGAAAACTGATGTTAGATGATTTTTTTGTAAGGGCTTTGTTAGTTGGCATTGGAATGGCTTTAGTTACAGGACCTCTTGGATGTTTTGTTGTTTGGAGAAGATTATCATTTTTTGGGGATACTTTAGCTCATTCAGCATTGTTAGGGGTGACTTTATCTTATACGACTGAAATTAACATGGCACTTTCAGTTTTTGTTATTTCATCTATTGTTGCTTTAATATTATTAAAGTTACAAAAAAAAACAAATTTACCCGCAGATGCTTTACTAGGTCTGTTGGCTCATTCATCTTTAGCAATAGGATTAGTGGTTATTGGTATTTTAGCTACCATCAGATTTGATCTAATGGGGCTTTTGTTTGGAGACATACTTGCAGTCAATGTTAACGATATAGCTGTTGTTTGGATAGGTGGCGCTATAATTTTAATAGTATTAAAAATAATATGGAAACCTTTGTTTGCATCAACCGTAAATTATGAATTAGCAGAGGCTGAAGGAATGAATCCTGAAAAATATAATGCAATCTTTACAATATTGTTGGCAGCTATTATTGCTATTTCAATTAAGATGGTAGGTTTATTATTAATTACTGGAATGCTCATTATACCAGCAGCGATGGCAAGAAATTTATCAGATAATCCAAACCAAATGGTAATATTTTCAATTATTGGTGGTTTGTTATCAGTTATTATAGGATTATTTGCATCATTGGAGATAAATACTCCGTCAGGTCCATCGATAATAACCTCAGGTTTAATATTGTTTATATTGTCATTAACTAAAATAAAAAAAAAATCACAATTGAATAACTAACTATAAATTGATAAAAAAGAATATGGCACAAAAACAACAAAATTTATCAAAAAATCAAAAAATAGTTTTAGATATTATTGAAAAATCTGTTCAACCTATGAAAGCATATTCAATATTGTTTAATGTCCAAAAAAAAGGTTTAAAAGCACCTCCTCAGGTTTATAGAGCGTTAGATAAATTGGTAGAAATAGGAAAAATTCATAAAATTGAGAGTAGAAATGCATTTATTGCTTGTAGAAATTCGGCTTGTACAATTGCAAATGCTACAGCATTTTCTATTTGTGAGTCATGCGAAGATGTAAAAGAAATTAGTAGCTCAAAGTTATCGAAATACCTATCAAATTTTCAAGACAAAGAAGGTATGAAATACAACAAATACAATCTTGAGTTTTTTGGTATTTGTAAAAAGTGTAAATAATCCTTTATTTTAATAAATTCTTAACATAACTGAAATAATAATAATGAAAGGAAATTTTATGTTTATAAAAAAATACCTAAAATGGATTAGTACGTTTTTAGTTTTAGTAGGAATACTGCTAACAAATTTAAATATATATCCATTAAATATATATTTTCATGGTTTGGGAGTTGTTGGATGGACTATAGCTGGATTTATAAGTAAGGATAAGGCAATTTTAACTAACTTTGGACTACAAATACCGCTATTCGTAATTGGTATTTATAAAGTTATTTTTTAAATGAAGAATATATTGTTCGTATGCACAGGTAATTCAGCAAGAAGTATTATTGCTGAAAGTATTATAAATAATGAGTATGACGATTTGTATAAAGGTTTTAGTGCTGGGAGTAATCCAACAGGAAAAATTAACGGAGATGTGAAGAATTATTTATTATCAAAACATTATGATCTTTCAAATTATAAATCTAAAAATTTTAATGAATTTATAAATAGTCAATTTAAAATGGATTACGTAATTACAGTTTGTAATAACGCCAATAACGAAGTCTGCCCTATTTGGCCAAATAAAGATAAGATAATTCATTGGGATATAGAGGATCCTGTTAAAATACTTAATGAAACAAATGACTTAAATAAAAAAGATGAAATAATAGAAAAAGTTTACAATGATATTCATAAAAGAATAAAGGAACTTATAAATGAAAAATAAAAATCGTTATTTTCTTGCTGAACTGTTAGGCAGTTGTTTTTTAGTAATGATTATTGTTGGCTCAGGTTTAATGGCTGAAAACTTAACTAATGACGTTGCTGTGATGTTAATAGCGAATACTATAGCAACAGGTGCAGGTTTATTTGTGCTTATTACAGTATTTGCTGATGTATCAGGAGCTCATTTTAATCCATTTGTAAGTATAGCTATGACAATAACAGGTAAATTAAAAAAGAAACTGTTACCCTACTATATCATTGCTCAATTGATTGGTTGCTTGATTGGTGTTGGTTTAGCTAATTTCTTTTTTGAAAATGAAATTTATGAATTATCTACTAAGTCAAGAGATGGAATTTATATTTTAACCTCAGAGACAATAGCTACATTAGGACTTATAGTGATAATTTTTGGTTCAATGAGTTCAGGTAAAATTGCTGTTGCTGCTAGTGTTGGTCTTTATATTACCGCCGGTTATTGGTTTACTTCTTCAACTTCTTTTGCAAATCCAGCTGTTGCAATTGCTAGAACATTTACAGAGTCTTTTACAGGTATTAGTTATCTAAACACTCCTTATTATATCTTGGCTGAGCTTTTAGGAATGTTAATTGCTGTATTTATTGTTAAAAAGTTATTTTTAGAGAAAAATTGAAAGACATAAAGCTTACCAATCAAATAAGTTTAATTAACAAAAAATTTAAGAAAAAAGAATTTTATCATTATTTTAAAACTTCTAATCTTTCATTAGTAATAGCAAAGATAAAAAACAAATATATATTAGTTTCTCAAAAAAGAGTTCCGATTAATAAAATTAATTATGAGTTTCCTTCCGGTATAGTAGAAAAAAATGAAACAACTCTGCGATCAGCTCAAAAAGAATTAACAGAAGAAACAGGATACAAATCAAGATCAAAATTGATTAAAATGATAACATTTTATACTGAGCCTGGACGATTAACTACTAAAATTACTGGTTATTATACAAAAAACTTGATTAAAATTTCAAAGCCAGAAAAAGGTATTAAAGTTCATCTGTTAAGTCAAAACGATATATTTAAATTAA
>CACIDF010000027.1 GCA_902585365.1 uncultured Pelagibacteraceae bacterium | reverse complement strand
GAAATTAAGTCAGAAAGTGGTGTTATAAATCCAGATAAATCTAATCTAATATTGATGAATAAAGTAAGGGCAATAGTTTATTTAATTAATGATGAAAAAATTTTTATCAGCTCAAATGCGGCAAAATATAATGATAGTAATAACGATACAACTTTTAGTGGATCAGTAGAAATGGTTTATGTTGATCATAAGATAAATTCCGAACACCTGGATTTGTCTTTTAAAGACCAAACTGCAGTTTTATATGATAATGTAAATTACAAGAGTAACTTTTCGCATTTAATTGCAGACAAGATACTAATAGATTTTTTTAATAAAAATACGAAAATTCTGATGAATGATAAAAACAATAATATTTTAGTAAGAAGTGTATTAAGTAATGGCAATAATTAAAAAATTTCGAATAAAAAGTTTTAAAAAGAAAAATACTATATTAAAACTTCAAAATATAAGCTTATCATTTGAAAAAAGGCAAATATTAGAAAATATTAGTTTTGAGATTAATCAAGGAGAAATTTTTGGGATGCTTGGTCCGAATGGAGTTGGTAAATCTACAATTTTTAATCTGGTAACAGGTTTGATAAAGCCTAATAGTGGCGAAATTATAATTAAAGACGAAAAAGTAAATGATTATCCAATTTTTATGCGAACTGCGAAGTTTAAAATAGGGTATGTGCCACAATATGGTGGTTATTTTTATGACCTGACACTTTTTGAAAACCTTAAAGCGGTAGCGGAAATACTAATAAAAGACCAAAGAAATAGAGCTGAAAAGATTAATTATTTGGTTTCAAAATTTGATTTAAGTCAAATTAGAGATATTAAAGCAAAATTTTTGTCAGGTGGTCAAAAAAAGAAATTAGTCATTGCAATGGCTTTATTGGGAAACCCTGAATTACTTTTGCTTGACGAATGTTTTGCAGCTCTTGATGTTATGACAATAAAAATGTTGCAACAAATTATTGTAAATCTTCAATATGAAAATAACATAACGATATGTATTTGCGATCATCAAGCAAGGGATTTATTATCTTGTGTTGATGTAGCAATGGTGCTCTCTGAGGGTAAAGTGATTGCAAAAGGAACACCAACCGAGCTTATAAAAAATCAAAATGCTAAAACTGCATATTTTGGGGATTCTTTTAAGTTTAATTAAATTTAATGGTAAAATTAGTACTTAAAAAAAAAATCAAAGATTTTAATAAAGTTATAAGTGTTGATGGTGATAAAAGTATATCTATTAGATCGTTATTAATAGGATCACAGTCATATGGTATATGTAAAATTAAGAACTTACCTAAATCTGATGATATTATAAGTACTATAAATGGGCTTAAAAAATTGGGTATTAGAATACAATTTAAAGATAATACATGTTATCTTTATGGAAACGGATTTAATGGCTTCGATTACAAAAAAAATATTGTAATTAACGCTGGTAATTCAGGAACTTTTGCAAGACTTTTACTTGGTCTTTTAGTTAAATCACGCTACCCAGTGAAAATTATAGGAGACAAAAGTCTTTCAAGGCGAGATTTTCAAAGGGTGACGAGTCCATTAAAACAATTTGGGGCTAGATTTGTTTCAAAAAATGAATCAAATCTTCCTTTAACAATATTGGGCTCAGAATATTTAAGGCCAATTAATTATTTTGAAAAAAAAGGATCTGCACAATGTAAAAGCTCCGTGATTTTTGCTGGACTAAATACACCTGGTAAAACAATTATAAAAGCTAAAAAATCGAGAGATCATACTGAGCTATTTTTAAGATATTTAAACATACCTTTAAAAATAATTAAAAGTAAACAATTCGATAAAATTGAATTAACTGGTGGAAATCAATTTAAATCTTTCAATTACATTATACCAGGAGATATGAGCTCAAGTGCTTTTTTTATTGTACTAACTTTACTTTTAAAAAAATCTAAACTTAAAATAAAAAACGTCAATATAAATCCGACTAGAATTGGGTTTATTAAAATAATAAACAAAATGGGAGCTAAAGTACGGTTCATTAAAAAAAAAAAATTATACGGAGAATATTTTGCAGATATTTGTGTTAATAGTCAAAAAAGCTTTAAACCTATCAAATGTCCTGTTGAATTAAATAGTAATGCGATAGATGAGTTTTTAATTATTTTTTTATTAGCCGCTAAAGCTTCGGGTGTATCTATTTTTAAAAAACTTAATGAGTTAAATAAAAAAGAAAGTCCAAGACTAAAATTAGCATCATCAATACTTAAAAAGATAGGAGTAAAAGTAAAATTGAAGAATGATAATATCAAAATTTACGGAAACCCTAATTTAAAAATAAATAAAAAAATATTAATAAACAATTACTACAAAGACCACAGGATTTTTATGACATCTGTAATTGCAGCAATTTGCTTTGGTGGAGAATGGGTTATAGAAGATATGGAGTCACATAAAAGCTCTTTCCCCTCTTTTATGAAGATTTTAAGAAAAATAGGTTACAAGTTCTAAATTATATCAAAAATTAAAAAATCGGCCTCTAAAATTGTGGAATATATAGGATATTTAGTTTTTTTTTGTTTCTTGATTAATACTTAAAATTTCTTTAAAAGCTCATTTTTTAAATAATTAATGGAAATATATAAAGAAACAAATACAGACGCATCAAAAGAGTTTGAAAAACTCCTTAAAAACGAAATTTCTAAAACTAAAGATTTAGTTGAAGGCAAGATTATAGAAGGCACTGTAACTAAAGTCGGTGAAAAATATGTTTGGTGTCACGCTGACGGTCTTAAATCAGAAGCAATGGTGGATATAAATGAGCTTAAAACACTCGGTCAGGAGAACAAATTAAAAATTGGAGAAAAAATTCAGGTATTGCTTGAACGTATAGAAGGGAGAGACGGTGAAGTTATAGTTTCAGCGAGCAAAGCCCAAAAAATAAAAGGGTGGGATATCTTAGTAAAAGCATATGAAAATAATGAACCTATAATGGGAAAAATAACTAGTAAATGTAAAGGTGGGGTAATTGTTGAGCATATAGATACAGGTTCGCTTATGTTTTGCCCTGGTTCTCAAATATCTGATATACCAATAAAAGATATTTCACACTTAATGAATGAACCTCAAAAGTTCGCATTAATCAAAATGGATAAAGTGAGAGGAAATGCATGTGTATCACGCAGACAAATAATATCATCAGGTAAAAAAGAAGATAAGGCGAAAATTATTGAAAAGTATAAAGAAGGTGACATAATTAAAAATGCTGTAGTTAAGGGTTATAGTTCTTTTGGTTGCTTTTTTAATGTAAATAATGAGTTAGACTGTCTTGTTCACTTGCAGGAAATCAGTTATTCAAGAATTAATCATCCTGAGGAAGTTTTTAACATTGGTGATAAACATGATTTGTTAGTGATATCAGTTGACAAAGAGAAATTGCAAATTGGATGTAGTATCAAACAACTGTCTCCAGATCCTTTCGAGAAAATTTCAAATTACAAGTTAAATAACAAGTATGAAGTTAAAATCATAAAAATAATGGACTTTGGAGCGTTTGCAGAATTAGAACCTGGATTAACAACATTACTTCACTCAAGCGAGATAAGCTGGACTAGAAAAAATGTTCAACCAAAAAAGTTTTTTAAAGTTGGTGATAAAATTGATTGTGTAATAACTGAAATTGATAAGGATAAAAGAAGAATAGCTATTTCTTACAGATTAACTAAGGAGAATCCTTTTGATAAAATTGAAAAAAATAACCCGGTTGGGTCAGAGGTAAACGGAACTATAAGCAGTATGAATGAGTACGCAATTTATTTAAAATTAGACGATTATGAAATTGAGGCTTTTCTTCATTTTAATGATCTAAGTTATGAAGGTGTTCCCGAGGAAACAGCAAAAAATTATAAGATAAAAGATAAAATGAAAGTTAAAGTTCTCGAAATTAAAAAAGACTCTCAAAAAGTCCGTGTGGGTCTGAAACAAACTCAAAAAGATCCTTTTGATTACTTCTCAAATAAAAAAGTGAATGATACAGTTACGGTTAAAGTTCTTTCATCAGATAATAAGGGACTGATAGTTCAGCCTGAGGGCAGCAATATGAATCTGCTAATTAAAAAATCCCAGATTGCTGTATCTTCATCAGATGCTAGACCTTCAAGATTTGTTGGAGGAGAAAGAATAGATGCGGCAATTTCAGAGTTAAATATGGAAAAAAGAAAAGTTTCACTAAGCATTAAGCTTTTAGAAGAGTTGCAAAATAAAGAGGCTGTTTCTAAATTTAGCTCACCTTTATCAGGAAAAAATCTACCTTTTTCATCATTGTCTGATAAACTAAGCAATAAAAAAGCTAAAAAATAGTATTACAAAAAAATTGTCAGTATCCAAGTCAGATTTAATAATACAATTAAAACAAATATATCCAAATATATTAAAAAAGGATTTATTAAAAGTTTTTGATATATTCATTGAGGAAATAATGATGGCATTAAAAAATGATGAAAGAGTTGAATTAAGAGGATGGTGTATCTTTTACCAAAAAACTCAAAAAAGTAGGAGTTCAAGGAATCCTAAAACTGGTGAGAGTATTTATACTCCAGAGAAAAAAAATATAAATTTTAAAATGAGCAAAGAATTATTTAAAATAATTAATGAAAAATAAAATTTTTATTGCAATCGATACAAAAAGTCTAAATAAGGCAAAATCAATTATAAATCAAGTTAAACTAGAAAATTTTAAAATTGGTTTTAAATTTGGTTTGGAATTTCTTAATTCAAAAAATGGAAGAAATTTTATTTCAAAGTTAAAAAAAAAAATTATTTTTGTTGATTTAAAACTTCATGATATTCCAAATACAATGTCATCAGCTGTAATAGCTTTAAAAGATTTGAAGATTGATTATCTTACAGTTCATATTTCTTCAGGATTAAAAGCTTTAAAAGAGGTCAAAAAAGTGTCTGGTAAAACTAAAATAGTAGGAGTTACAACATTAACTTCTTTGGATAGTGCAGATTTAAAAAGTGTTGGACATAAGAGATCTTTAAAAGATATTGTTACTTTTCAAGCAAAGTTGGCAAGCAAAGCTAAACTTGATGCTATTGTTTGTAGCCCCCATGAAATAAAATTTGTACAAAAATATTTTTACAAAGAGATTATAACACCAGGTATAAGAATTTCCTCAAAAGTAAATGATCAAAAAAGAGTAATGACTCCTAGAGAGGCCTTTAAGCAAGGAAGCGACTGGATAGTAATAGGTAGGGATGTAACAAAAGGAAATATTAAAGGTAACTTCAAAAAATTAAGTGATCATCTAGGTCAATGACACTGGAATGTAAAATCTGTGGTGTATCTGATGTAAAAATATTAAATTTTATTGTTAATCACAAGTTCCCTCCAAAGTTTATTGGTTTTATAGTTAATTACCCTAAATCAAAACGTTTTGTAGAAATTAACAAACTTAAAGATTTA
>CACIDF010000026.1 GCA_902585365.1 uncultured Pelagibacteraceae bacterium | reverse complement strand
ATTAAATCACCTATTATTGGTACCGCATATCTTGCGCCTGAGCCTGGTGGTAAAAAATTTGTTGAAATTGGAAAAAAAATCAAAAAGGGAGACACTGTCATGATAGTAGAGGCAATGAAAACTATGAATCATGTACCATCGACTAAAGATGGTGTTGTAAAAAAAGTTGTTGTTGAAGATGGACAGCCAGTTGAATATGGTCAAACTCTTGTGATCCTGGAGTAATGTTTAAAAAAATTCTTATCGCAAATAGAGGTGAGATAGCTGTTAGAATCATACGCGCTTGTAAAGAATGGGGTATCCAAACTGTTGCGATCCATTCTGACGTTGATAAAGAAAGTATGCACGTTAAGTTAGCAGACGAAAGTCTTTGTGTTGGATCGAGACAACCTGTTGACAGTTATCTAAATATACCAGCAATTTTATCCGCAATAGAAGTTACAAACGCTGATGCCGTTCATCCTGGTTATGGTTTTTTATCTGAAAATTATAATTTTGCCAAAATACTAAAAGACAGTGATATTAAGTTTATTGGTCCATCTCCAGAGGTAATTAAAATGATGGGAGATAAGATTGAGGCAAAAAATACCGCAAAGAAATACGGAATACCTGTGATTGAGGGATCCGAAGGTGGAGTATCTAACCTTAATGAAGGTAAAAATATCGCAAAAAAAATTGGTTATCCTATCTTAATCAAAGCAGCAGGTGGAGGCGGAGGTAAAGGAATGAAAGTTGTTAAATCCGAGGATGAATTTGATAACTTATTTTTAACAGCAAAATCTGAAGCAAAAAAATTTTTTGCTAACGATGAATTATATATTGAAAAATTTTTTGAAAATCCAAGACATATTGAGGTTCAAATTTTATCAGGTAAAAATAGAACTGTACATTTACATGAGAGGGATTGTTCAGTTCAAAGAAGGCATCAAAAACTGATTGAGGAGACGCCTAGCCCTGTATTAAACGATGAGTTAAGACGTGACTTATTTGAAAAAACTGTAAACATGGTCTCAAAAATTGACTATGAAGGTGCGGGAACAGTTGAATATATATATGAAGATGGAAAATTTTATTTTTTAGAAATGAATACTAGAGTACAAGTAGAACATCCTGTCTCTGAGATGGTCACCGGTATCGATATTGTTAAGGAGCAAATTTGGATAGCTTTCTCTGGAGAAACTGCGTTACATCAAAAAGATGTTAATCCGAGGGGACATGCTATTGAATGTAGAATTAATGCTGAAGACCCTAGTAAAAATTTTCAACCTTCTCCTGGTTTAATTGGTATGTGTCATCAACCTTCAGGTTTTAGAACACGAGTGGATGGTGCAATTTATCAAGGTTACAATATAACCCCTTATTACGATAGCATGATTTGCAAACTTATATGTCATGGCAGAAACAGAACTGAGGCTATACAAAGAACTTTAAGGTCATTAGATGAATTTGTCATTGACGGTATCACAACAACAATTGATCTTCATAAAAAACTACTAACACACGAAAAATTTATTAAATCAAACTTTAATGTGACCTGGCTTGATAAAGATAAACTTATCTAATAACACTTTAAAATCCATAAATCATATACAGGATGATCAAAAACTTGTATTGAAGGACTGGAAGAGAAAGTCCATCCATTAAATACAAATACCTCATTATTGTTTTTATTATTAAGATCTCTTACTTGTAAATACGAGGTAATTTCTGGATTGTCGTCAAATTTTGAATTTTGACATTTAAGCACTTTTAAAACTAAATTTTTAAAAATATAATCCTCCCCAACTTTAAGGTTAATTAAATTATTTTTTGAGCTCAACTTGTCCAAAATCTTTACATCTACCATTTTTCCAAAATAAGTTTCCTCCTCTGAATGAGCTATAGCTATTTGAAAGTAAAAAAATAAAATTAACGTTAAAAAATAAAAATTATTCTTTCCAAGATTTATATTTTTTGTATTCATTTTTGCTGTCTTTATTTGGGTGAAATGCTTTTGAGGTCCCGGTTTGATTTGGAATATTTTTTTTTTGCCAACTAAACTTTTTTAATTCCTGATGATGCTGAATTTTGTTATTTAAATAATGCATCCAAGAGTACCACTCATTTGGTATTTTTGTTGCATCTACTTCGCCATTATAAATAACCCATCTTTTTCCAGATTTATTTTGATAATATTTATTACCGAAATAATCTTTTCCCTTAAATTTACCAAAAAGCAAAGTATAAATTCTTGTACCTAAAGTCTGATGATTCCACCAAGTGAAAATTTGTTTTAAAAGTGTCAACATAATTTTTTTTATTTTTTCAATTTAAAATTGAAAAAAATAGATTAGACTAAAAATGAAATTTGTATATACATATTTTAATAGATTCAAAAAATTATTTATAATATATGTCTAAGTACTTAGTAGAAACATTTTATACCTGTTCTTTCAAAGTAAAACACTTTTTAAACAAAATTGATCAAAAAGAATTAAATAATTTAGAGCAAAGAGACGATGGAGAGTTTGAAATAATTGATATTAAAATTGATACAAGAAAAACTAAAAGCCTCGATAAAAGTTCCAAAATAGAAAATGCCACTAAAATTTCTGAGGTAAAAATTGATAAAGCTACACCTAACCTGGAAATGAAAAATTTAAATAAAAATTCAACTTTTGTAAAAAATATCGATGAAAATATAAGTAAAAGATTCAGCATGCCCGATAGACGTAAAGGTTATATTCAAAAAGCAACTATAGGAGATCATAAAGTTTACTTGCATACAGGGGAATACGAAGATGGCAAAATAGGAGAAATTTTTATTGATACCAGCAAGGAAGGTGAGCTTGTTAAAGCTTTGATGAATAATTTTGCAATAGCAATATCTTTAGGTTTGCAATATGGAGTTCCTCTCGATGAATTTGTAAACGCATATGTTGATACAAAATTTGAACCTTCCGGGAAAGTTTATGGAAATGATAGAATTATTTCAGCAACATCTATACTAGATTATATTTTTAGAGAATTAGCAATTTCCTATCTAAATAGAGAAGATTTGGCCCACACTCCTTCTATTGGTAAATCAGACAATATTGATGAAAAAGAAAATAATACATTTGAGGAAAATAATCAGCTTATTAAAATTGTTAAAGATATCACTAGTAAGGGTTTTGTTAGAAATGATTATAAAAGAAAGTTAGTTGACCTTTCTGATATAAGAATAAATCTTAAAGGCAAAAAATAGTTATTTTTTTTTTATTATATTTATATTTAACTCTTTGAGTTGTTTGTCATCTACATTTGAAGGAGCACTCATCATTAAATCCTGAGCATTTTGATTTAAAGGGAACATAGTGACCTCTCTTATATTTTTCTCATTAGCTAATAACATTATTATTCTGTCAATTCCGGGTGCTATCCCACCGTGGGGTGGGGCTCCATAACTTAACGCATTTATCATACCGCTAAATTTTTCATCAACACTTTTATTATCATAACCAGCTACAGCAAATAATTTATACATTAAACTAGGTATATGATTTCTTATTGCTCCAGATGACAACTCTATACCATTGCAAACTATATCATATTGGTATGCTTTAATATCTAGAGGATGATCTAAATTTAATTTACTTATATCGCCTTGAGGCATTGAAAAGGGGTTATGACTAAATTTAATTTTTCCAGATTTATCGTCAATTTCATACATTGGGTAGTCAACTATCCAACAAAAAGCAAATTCGTTTTCATCAATTATTTCTAATTCTTTGGCAATTTTATCCCTTGCTAAAGATAATAATTTCTCTACATCTTTTTTTTGTCCGCACGCAAAGAAAATACTATCTCCTATTTCAGCTCTACTTATCTTTATTATCTCTTGACAAGCTTCTGATGAAAAGAATTTTCCTATAGGCCCTTTTCCAACAATTTTGCTGTTCTCTTTTTCAAATGTAAAATATGCTAAACCACTGGACCCCTCTTCTTTAGCCCATCTGTCAATATTATCAAAAAAACTTCTAGATTTATTATTTGTATTTTTTGTTATTATTGCCCTTACAATTGATCCTTTGTTTACCAATTTTTTGAATATTTCAAACTTTACATCATTTCTTGTAAAAATTTTAGTTAAGTCGCATATTTCCAAAGGGTTTCTTAAATCGGGTTTATCAGTCCCATATTTAAGCATCGACTCATAATATGTAATTTTGGGAAATTTTTCATTTTTAATTTTTTTATCTGAAAATTTTTTAAAAACTTTACTTAGTAAGTTTTCAACCACATTAAATATATCTTCTTGGCTTACAAAGGACATTTCAATATCTAATTGATAAAATTCACCAGGACTTCTGTCAGCTCTTGCATCCTCATCTCTAAAACATGGTGCAATCTGAAAATATTTATCAAATCCCGAGACCATTATAAGTTGTTTAAATTGTTGAGGTGCTTGTGGAAGAGCGTAAAACTTTCCAGGGTTAAGTCTACTTGGGACTAAAAAATCTCTGGCACCTTCAGGGCTTGACGATGTTAGTATTGGTGTTTGATATTCAAAAAATCCCAAACTTTCCATCTCTTTTCGAATGAAAGATATTACTCTTGATCTTAAATTAATATTTTTATGAATTTTAGATCTTCTTAAATCTAAAAATCTGTATTTAAGTCTTATTTCCTCAGAATATTCCTGATCAGAAAATACTGGAAGTGGTAATTCTTTAGATGTGCCTAAAATCTCGAAATTTAAAATTTGTACCTCAATTTCACCTGTGTTTAGATCCTTGTTTATAGTATTTTTTTCTCTTTTTACTACTTTACCCATAAATTTAACGACCGTTTCTAATGGTATTTTCTCAATTTTTTTAAATAAATTATTTTTGTTATCTATAACGCATTGTGTAATCCCATAATTGTCTCTTAAATCTATGAATAAAAGGTTTCCGTGGTCTCTTTTCTTATTAATCCACCCAGACAATAAGACTTCTTCACCATTATTTTTTAAATTCAATTCACAACATGTGTGAGTTCTATATTTTTTCAAGTTTACCCTCTAAAATTTCTTTAATTATTTTCATATTAATTGGTTTTTTTTTTTTTAAACTAATTTCATCAATTGTACATATAAATTCTCTAATTTTAGTGAAAGATCTCGTAATTCGTTTTGAAATAAAATCTATCAATTTGGAGTCAATTGTTATTTGATAATCTGCTAAATTTTTAGTAATAAGAGCTTGTATCAAAATATCATCAGGTTTTTGAATTTCTGCAAATAAACAATTTTTAAGTCTGGATTTTAAATCTTTAAGTTTAAAGTTAAAATCATTTAAGGACTTATTAGATGTTAAAATTAAAAATTTATTATATTTGTCGATTGTATCAATAAAAGAATAAAATAAACTTTCATCTATTTCGTCACTTATATTATCTATTATTATATTTTCATTAAATCTTAATTTATCTAAATCATAGTTTTTAAATTTTTCTACATCGATTATTAAACCTTTATTTTTTTTTAAGAATATTTCTATTAAGTGAGTTTTTCCTGAGTATCGTTCACCATGAATGTTTATAATTTTTTTTTCCCATTTGGGCCAACTTAATAATAAATTGTATGCATAAAAATTACTTTCACTAACAAAAAAATCATTTTTGCTTAAACTCTTACTGAATTCGAAATTAAGCAACTGCTGTCTTAAATCTTTTATTTTATTTTCCATACTTCATTTTCTATATCAATAATTATGTCTTTTTCTTTCATAATTTTTAAAAACATATCAGGGCTCCCATTAAATATGATTTTATAGTTCATTTTTTTATTCGAAATACTTGTTAC
>CACIDF010000025.1 GCA_902585365.1 uncultured Pelagibacteraceae bacterium | reverse complement strand
AAAAGCTTCTTCAGTTGTCATTTTAGTCATAAAAAAACTTAATAAATTTTGTTTGCAATCGAACGATTAATATATAAATTCTTCCAAAGTTTCTACTAAGAAATCGTCACAATGACTAAAACAGACATAATAATTCACGATAAAAAAGACAATGTTGGGGTAATAGTTGTTGAAAACGTAACTAAAGGCCAAGATTGTGGTTGTTGGATCATGGAAAATGACGCCTCAAATAACATTAAATCTGAAGCAGAAATTCCCCTTGGACACAAAATTGCTTTACAAGATTTTAAAGAAGGTGACACAATTATAAAATATGGACATGATATTGGTAAAGTAGTTAAGTCAATAAAAAAAGGTGACCATGTTCATGTGCATAATGTAAAAACAAAAAAGTGGTAAAAATGGATATTCCAAAAAGTTTTTTAGGTTACAAAAGAGAAAATGGAAGAGCGGGTACAAGAAATCATGTAATTATTCTTCCAGTTGATGATATTTCAAATGCATGTGCAGAAGCTGTATCTAACAATATTAAAGGGACTATTGCTTTGCCTCATTCTTATGGAAGGTTACAATTTGGTGCTGATCTTGAATTACATTTTAGAACAATGATAGGAACAGGTAAAAATCCTAACGTTGCAGCTGTAATAGTTATAGGTATAGAGCCTAAATGGACTAAAAGAATCGTAGATGCTATTGCAAAAACTGGAAAGCCTGTAGAAGGATTTAGTATCGAGGGTGTTGGAGATATTGATACAATCGCAAAAGTTTCTAAAAAAGCTCAAGAATTCTCAATGTGGGCCTCTGAAAAACAAAGAGAGGAATGCCCAATAAGCGATTTGTGGATTTCTGTAAAGTGTGGAGAATCTGATACAACATCAGGGTTGGCATCAAATCCTACAGTTGGAAATTTAATGGATAAACTTGAGCCTTTAGGTGTTCATCTTTGTTTTGGAGAAACATCTGAGTTAACAGGTGCTGAAAATGTTTGTGCTAAAAGAGGTAAAACTAAAGAGGCGCAAGATAAATTTATGAAAACTTGGAGCTCATATAACGATTTCATTTTAAAAGAAGCAACTAATGACCTATCTGAAAGCCAGCCAACTGCAGGAAATATTGCAGGAGGGTTGACCACAATTGAAGAAAAGGCTTTTGGAAATTTTCAAAAAATTGGATCAAGAGAATTTATTGATGTTCTTGAACCTGCCGAAGAACCGAGTAAGGGAAAAGGATTGTATTTTATGGATACGTCCTCAGCAGCTGCTGAGTGTGTCACTCTTCAAGCAGCAGGCGGATTTAATATTCATTTATTTCCAACTGGACAGGGAAATATAATTGGAAATCCAATAGAACCGGTTATTAAGTTAACTGCAAATCCATTAACTGCTAAAACTATGAGTGAACACATTGATCTTGATGTATCTAAAATACTTTCTAGAGAGATGAATCTTGATCAAGCAGGTGATGAATTAATAAAAGCAACTCTTAAAGTTGCTAATGGTAGGTTAACTTGCGCAGAGGCACTAGGTCATAAAGAGTTTGTAATGACAAAACTTTATAGAAGCGCTTAAAATTACTTAGTTGATATTGTTGGTTTTGGAATATACTTATCTTTTAATTTAGACAAAACTTTTCGTAAAACTGCAGCTCCAACTCCTAATCCTAAAGCTAAAACTATAGATGCCATACCGTAAAGAAAAGGAACATTTTTAGATAGATCCCTTACAAATTCTGAGACAGGTCCCAGTGAAGGTTTAGAATATTTATATATTTCTGATGCATTTTCTGCTGCAAAAAAAGTATCATAAGCAATTGCGACACCTACTAACAGTAATAAGACTGCTAAAATAGTTTTAAATTGTGAGCTATCAACTCTCTCTCCAAGTTTTTGTCCAATTTGTACACCTAATATCGAACCTAAAATTAAAACTGTAACTAATATAAGATCAATCGTTCCATAATTAAATGCATGTAATACTGTAACTATTGCGCTTACAAAAATTGTTACAAATAAAGATGTACCTGGAATTAATTTTGTAGGCATTCCAATTATATAAATCATGGCAGGAACTAAAATAAAAGCTCCACCGACACCTAATATTGCTGCAATAAAACCTACCAAAAAACCAATTACTATTGGAGTAAATGCACTTTCATAAAGTTTTGATTTCTTAAATCTCATTCTAAATGGTAAGCCGTGAAACCAATAATGATCATGTAATTTTTTCTTAACTATTATTTTTTTTCGTGCTCTATCTATCTCGGTGACACCCTGGACAAGCATCATTGTACCAATGATTGCAAGTATATACATATACGCAAGAGATATTACGATGTTAATTTTGCCGATATCTTGAAAATAACTAAAGGTATAAATTCCTAAGGCAGTACCAACTACTCCACCAACTACTATCATCAAACCCATTTTATAATCTAATGTTCCTTTAAGATAATGTGTGGTTGATCCTGATATAGAAGTTCCTAAAATATTGTTTGCCTCATTTGGTACTGCATAAGCTGGTGGAATTCCCAAAAAAATTAAAAAAGGCGTCATTAAAAATCCACCACCAACACCAAAAAGACCTGATAAAATCCCAACTGCTAAGCTTAATATAAATATGAATGGCAGGCTTACGTAAACTTCTGCTATTGGAAGAAAGAATTCCATGACTGTTAATTATCCCGAAAATATTTGAAGTCAACTATTTGATTATTAAATTCCAAAAAATGTGCTCGAAAGAATTACTACCCAATATGCTGCTAAACTCATATAGAGTACAAACTTAGCATTTATATATGAAAATATTTTAGAGTTTTTAATTAGCTTGAAGATGTTTAGGTTTTTATTAAAATTTTCAAGCATACTTATCAAGTACACCTAGAAAGAATATTTATCAAGTCTTATTTAAAAAATCGTTGCGCCAAAAACTTTGACTGAGTCCCCTTCCTCTCCGAGAACTAATCTTCCAAGGAACTCCCCTTCTTCAGTGGTGCTCTTCTGTTTAAAAAGAACTGTTACGTGTAATCCTCTTCTAAGACAGCCAAAAGCCTTGTAATCATGAGATAAACTACATATTAGTTTGTTGCTGGCCCATTGCTTCCCGAGCTCCACTTCGTTCGCTCCATAAAGCATTTGAGATGAAAAATCTTTGGTAAAACCACCATAATCCTTCATATTTGAGGACTTAATCAAATTATGCCAAATTGGATTAGCAATTTCTATTATTTGTTCATCTGATTTTGATGTAAAGCTCATATTTATAATTGTTAGGACTTAAGATGCTTTTTTCTTCTCTTTATCGTCGACTATGTGATAGACAGGTTTTTTTTCCATAGTGAACTTGCCAGTTTCTGGATCACGTCTTGAAACAGTTAAACAATGCCAATTTTCATCATCAAGTTTCATATGATCGCCTCTATAATAGTACCCTGGCCAACGAGTTTCCTCTCTATATAAAGTATGTTCTGTAACACACTGAGATGTCAAAGTTCTGTGTTTTAACTCCCATGCTCTCATTAACTGATGGTAATCCTCAGCTCCTACATTTTCCAAGTCTTCCTGAAGCCAATCTAGTAATTCTAAAGCTTTTTTAAGAAGATTATCGTTTGTCATATAGTTATTAGTGATACCACCACAATATTCATCCATGATTTTTTGAAGTCTTTGTAAGCCTTGTATTGGTGAGATATAGCTTGGTGAAACTGTGCCTCCAGTTATTTCATTTCTACCAACCGTATAATTCTCTAGTGGTTTATAAATTACTTCTTTTAGATCATTATATTGTTTTTCACTTACTTTAATATTGTTTGCTTTTTTATCTTCAATGTATTTAACCGCAGCTTTTGCAGCTAGTCTTCCCTCAGTGAAAGAACCCGATGAAAATTTATGTGCACTGCCACCTACAGTGTCGCCTGCACCAAATAAACCCTCAACAGACATCATTCTGTTATATCCCCAAAAATAATCGTCTGGTGCAATGTCTTCTGGACCGCTTACCCATGCTCCTGAGCATGTTGCATGTGAGCCCATAACATAAGGCTCTGAAGTTGTTAATTCTGGATTAGTGTATTTTGGATCAATATTTTGAGATGCCCAAACTACAGCTTGTCCTACTGTCATACCTAAAAAATTTTCCCAACCCACTGTTTCAAGGTGTGGATCCTGAAAAGCTTCTTTTGTAACCATGTGAATTGGTCCACCACCTGCTGCTACTTCTTGAATAAAAGCATGGTTTCTTAGACATGTTGGAGTTGGATGATGATCAATGTACTCACCAACAAGTTTTTTTGTAGCATCATACCATTTCTTTTCATAGTTCTCGCCATTTGCATTTTGAGTATAAGTTTTTAAATGTAAAAAGTATGCGCCAACTGGACCATAACCGTCTTTAAATCTACATAACACAATTCTATTTTCCATTTGTGTCATTTTCGCACCTGCAGCAATTGGTAATGCGTATGCAGAGCCATTACTCCAAGGTGCGTACCATGTTCTTCCCATTCCCTCACCAACTGCTCTTGGTTTAAAAATATGAGAAGCTCCACCAGCTGCAATAATAACTGCTTTAGCCTTAAATACGTGGTAATCACCTGTTCTCATATTAAAACCTACTGCACCTGCAATTCTATTTTCATTTTCTTCATCTTTTAAAAGATGAGTAATCATTATTCTGTTATAAATTTTATCAGCTGATTTCTTTGCTGCTTCAGCAACAATTGGTTTGTAACTTTCGCCATGAATCATAATTTGCCATTTACCCTCTCTTTGATATCTGCCAGTTTCTTTATTTTTCATCATTGGTAAACCCCATTCATCAAACATGTGAACAGTTGAGTCAACGTGTCTTGCCATATCGTACCCAAGGTCTTCTCTTACTAATCCCATCAAATCATTTCTTGCATATCTCACATGATCTTCTGGTTGATTTTCTCCCCACTGCATTCCCATGTAACAATTAATAGCGTAAAGACCTTGCGCTACAGCACCACTTCTATCGATGTTTGCTTTTTCTACGCAGATTATTTTTAGATCTCTTCCCCAATGTCTAGCCTCGAAAGTAGCCCCTGTTCCAGCCATTCCACCGCCAACAACTAAAACATCACAATCTTCGAATACAGTTTTATTTTTTGGCATTAATAATAAACTCCTTTTTTAAAGGAGCTTTTATCAAGTGTTGGTAAATCTTTGTCCGTATTTAAACCGTGAGGTTCATTGTATAAAATTTGAGAGTTTATTTCTCCTTGATTAGGTTTATCTCCCTCTGCAAGTTTAGGAATATATTTTCCCCAAGGTTTAGTGGTTATTGGGGAAACAAAATCTTTTTCAGTTCCATTTCTAAATTTTATTTTCCAAGAAATTGTTCCTTTCTCCTCTTCTCTTCTTACTCTAACACTGTGTCCCATTGGAGCAAAGTCAGCATAACCTCTGACGTCTATTGCGTGATTAGGACATGCTTTCACACAAGAATAACATTCCCAACAAAAATTCGGTTCTATATTTTTTGCTCTTCTAATATTTTTATCAATATGCATTATGTCTGATGGACATATATCTACGCAGTGTCCGCATCCATCGCATCTTGTCATATATACAAATGTTGACATTTATTTTATCTCCTTTTAAATTCTATCATATTAATAGTGTTTTGGCTCTTCTCTTTTTATACCAAGACCAAATTGTTCTGGAGCATCTGCTGGAGGTGGTAAATTATCTCTAGAACCATCGGCTTCAGCTAAATTTTTCTGTATCGCAGCACCAGGTTTGTAAAACATATGTGCAAATTTAGACCAATATACTCCGCCAAATAAAACTATATTTGATACTGCAAAGAGAACTAGAAATAAATTGTCCCATCCAGAAATATTATTAAACTGCAAGTAGGACCATATTAATCCGAATGTGGAAGATGCTAATAAAGCTAACACAAAAAGATCTGCAGTAATGATTCTAAATACTGAGTTAGCTTCTGCAGCAACATCTACCCTTAAAAATAACCAGAACCAATATCCACCTAAGCAAGTCATTATTGCTCCTACATGCCAAAGAATCGGCCAGATTGCAGGTGTATCAGATGTTGTATAAAAGAAAATCATTGCACCTGAACCAATCCAGAATAAAATTGTACCATACATTCCAAGAACGTGAGCTATTCTTCTTTTGCCTAAGCCTAATTCTGAAGTAGTTCCAATATCATGGACAATTGTTTTTGCTATTACTGCAATCCTTTCACCGCTACCTAATTCTCTTTTAGCATTTTTCTTTGCTTTCCTAGCGTTATTAAAAAAATATTTTACATTTTTTTTGTGTATCATATCTAATACAGTTCCTAAAATCACAAGTGCAACCATGATAACTACAAAAGATTGTATTCCTATTAATGGAACAGTTTCAGATAAAATTGAAAATGGATTAGTTGAAAACATAAAATTTATAAAATCGTTATATTAGTAGTACACTTAAAAAAATAGTTCAACTGCGTTATAGAGCCATTATGAGGATTTTAAATAATCAAAATGTTATTTTTTTCTTATATAATGCTGTTTAGAAGGAATAACACTTCGAACACCGCCCTGGGGATTTTCTACATCGCCTTCTCTTCTTGGAATCACATGTATATGACAGTGAAAAATAGATTGACCCGCAACTTTTCCTGAGTTTGTGCCAACATTAAAACCTTTTACAGTGCTATCTTCTAAGCTGATTTTTTGTTGTAATTTTTTAATT
>CACIDF010000024.1 GCA_902585365.1 uncultured Pelagibacteraceae bacterium | reverse complement strand
TTATATCTTTCGGATCGATAAAAGGCTCATCTCCTTGTAAGTTAATAATATATTCACAGCTTAATTTTTTAATGATTTTTTTATATGCTTCAAAAATTCTATCGGTACCAGTTTTATGTTTTTTTTTAGTTAAAATAAATTTGCCTTTGATTTTCCGAATTTCTTCTACAATTTCCTCATCTCCAGTTGCAACATAAACCTTCCCAACTTTAGATTCTATGGCCCTTTTGTAAGCATGTTGAATTATTGATAGATTGTCTATTTTGAGCAAAGGTTTATTAGGTAGGCGAGTTGCGCTCAATCTTGACGGTATTATTATGATAGTTTTAGACATTAATTACAAATTTTGTGCGTCTATGAGACGCAAACTTTTTTTTAGATAGCATTTTTTTCAATTAACATGTTATAGGTAATTTATACATAGAATAATGGACTCTTTTGAGATAAATAAAATTATAGCCTCAATACTTCTCGTAGCACTACTAATAATTGGTATTAGTAAAATTTCAAATATCATATTTAAAGTAAATAAATTAGATAGTTCTGCTTATAAAGTAGAGCTTCCTGATGATGGCGCTAAACAAATAAGTGAGGAGAAAACCATGAAAGCTGAGGATGAAGTAGATATTTCGGCTCTTATGGCGTTAGGTGATATCGGGCATGGCGAAAAGGTTTTTAAAAAATGTTCAGCTTGTCATTCAATCGAAGCGGGCGGAGGTAATAAAATCGGTCCAGCATTATATAATGTGGTAGGTAGAAAAATTGCAGCTTTAGAAGATTATAAATATTCAAAAGCATTAATCGAATACAAAAAAAATTGGTCCTTTGAGGAGCTGAACGGTTTTTTGATAAAACCCCAAAAATGGATCAAAGGTACAAAAATGGCTTACGCAGGATTAAGGAAAGAAAAAGACAGAGCCTCAGTTATTTTATATCTAAATAAGTATTCAGATAATCCACTTCCTCTACCTTAATTTTCCAAAACAATATAATAATATACTTTTTTGAACGTGAACTCTATTTAAAGCTTGTTGCCAAACACACGATCTCTTACCTAAAAAAATTTCATCCGTAACTTCACTGCCTCGGGGCAAACAATGTAAAAAAATACAATCTTTTTTTGCATAGCTAAATAATTTCTTATTAATTTTAAAATTCTTAAAATCCTTTAATTTTTTTTTTTTATTAACTTTATCGTTAAGAGATATGACTTTATCAGAAAATATTACATCAGCGTTGTGGGCTGCTTTAATAGGATTATTATAAATATAAATTTTTCCCCTATTTTTTTTTACCCAATTTTTAACATCTAAGTTTGGTTCAAACTTTTTTGGACAACCTATACGTAAATTAAATGAAAGTTTTACGGATGCTGCAATTAAGCTATTTAAAACATTATTAGAATCTCCAATCCAGCAGATATTTAAATTTGAAATAGATTTTTTTTTAATTTCTTCAACCGTAAAAATATCTGACAGTACTTGCGTTGGATGAGACGATGGGCTTAAACCATTAATCACTGGAATTGAAAGATATTTTTTAAAATTTTCTAATTTTTTATCATCATCGGTTCTAAGCATAAATCCGTCACCATAGGTCGACAAAATTT
Source organism: uncultured Pelagibacteraceae bacterium (assembly GCA_902585365.1). GTDB lineage: Bacteria > Pseudomonadota > Alphaproteobacteria > Pelagibacterales > Pelagibacteraceae > Pelagibacter. The sequence goes on along the minus strand of CACIDF010000024.1, from coordinate 5,362 downwards.
TAGCTGTATCTGCTATACTTTCGCCACCTTGTCCAAGATGGAGTTCGTTTGATCTTAAAGTAATTGTGCCGCCGCCCAACTGTTTAATTGCTAAATAAAAACTTAATCTAGTTCTTAAGCTTGATTTTTCAAACATCTGTATCAATAATTTGCCTTTAAGAGGTAATCCTTTGTCAACTTCTAAGGTATTTAATTTTCTTCTGTAATTTTTTCTTTTTTTAGCATCTAAAATAATGTTTCTTAAATCTTTAGTTTTAATATCTTTTAAATTAATAAAATGTTTCATATCATTTAAAATCATTGCAAACTTTTGAAATAATCTTTAACGCATTATTTATTTCATTTTTTTTTACATTTAATGGCGGTAAAACTCGAATAACATTTTCAGCTGCACGGATTGTTAATAATTTGTTATCCATTAACTTTTGTATAAATTTTGTTGGGTCTTTATAAAGTTGAATACCGATTAGTAAACCCTTGCCTCTTATTTCTTTGATAGTATTTGGATGTTTAGATTTAATATTGTTGAGGCTTTCTAAAAAATATTTAGATAGACTTTTTACGTTATTTAAAAAACTTTTTTTAGTTACAATATCCATAACTGTATTTCCAACAGACATTGCTAAAGGGTTCCCTCCAAATGTTGATCCATGAGATCCAGCAATCATTCCTGAGGCAACCTTTTTATTCATTAAAACTGCTCCAATAGGAAATCCACCACCAATTCCTTTAGCAATAGGGACAATATCAGGTTTTACTTTAGATTTTTCAAACGCAAAAAAGTCTCCAGATCTTGCAATGCCACATTGCACTTCATCTAAAATCAATAATATATTTTTTTTGTTGCACAAATTTCTTAATTCTTTCAAACACCAATCAGGTATTACTTTTATCCCACCTTCCCCCATAATTGTTTCAACCATTATTGCAGCGGTGTTTTTATTTATCTTTTTTTTTAATGAGTCATGATTTCCAAAATTAAAATGGTCAAATCCTGGTATTTTGGGACCAAATCCCTCAGTCATTTTTTTTGATCCGCTAGCAAAAATTGCAGCTAGTGTTCTTCCATGAAATGAGTTCTTAACACATAAAATTCTATTTTTATTTGGTTTTCCAATTGAGTAAAAGTATCTTCTCGCAACTTTTACTGCAGCTTCTGTTGCCTCAGTTCCACTATTTTGGAACATTACAAAATCAGCAAAAGTTTTATTACATAGCTTTTTTGCAAGTTTTTCACCTTCTGGAATTTGAAATGCATTAGAAACATGCCATAGTTTTTTGGATTGATTTTTTATAGTTTTTATAAGTTTAGGATGCGAATGACCCAAAGAATTTACCGCTATACCTTGAACAAAGTCTAGATACTTTTTATTATCAGAAGTAAATAAGTAGCTCCCTTTGCCAAATTTAAAAGAGATTTTTTTTCTATTATAGTTTTTTGCCAAGTAGCTCATGACTTTATTTTATACCCTATTTTATACAAATAATAAGCAATACCCCACATAAATAAGTTTAGAACTAGCAAGTAAATTAACCCAAACGTTGTAGATCCATCACTCATACCGATCATTGAAAACCTCAAACCATCTATCATATGAAAAAAGGGATTATAAAAACTCATTTCTTTTAGTAAATCTGGAAGTCTCTCGATTGAATAAAATGTTCCCGATAAAAAAGATAAAGGCACTATTACAAAATTTGTGATGGTAGCCATGTTATCGTATCTATCTGCCCATAAGCCAGCTATAAAACCTAAAGCTCCCATTAAAAATGAAGAAAATAATAAGAAAATTATGAAATAGAAATAGTTTAAAACTGTTATATTTACAAACAGATTAAAACAAATAATTGATGAACAACAAATTATAAAAGCTCTTGTAACTGAAGCAAAAATGATTGCAAATGTAACTTCTCCTGCCGAAAGTGGGCTTCCAATCAAATCAATGATATTTCCCATCATTTTACCTCCTAATATCGAAGATGATGAGTGGGAAAAAGATTGTTGAATTACTTGCATAGAAATTAGTCCTGGAGCTAAAAACTCAATAAAAGGTAAACCTAAAACTTCGCCTCTAACTTCTCCGAGAGCAATCGATATTACAATCAAAAATAGAATTCCTGTTAACATTGGACCTAATATTGTTTGTCCAAACACAATTAAAAATCGTAAAGTTTCTTTTTTATATAAAGAATATAGACCTATCCAATTTATTAATCCGAATCTTCTTTTTCCAATTTTGTATTTATTATTTAATTCAACCATAAATATAATTCTTAATAATTTAAAAAAACTGTTAGGAAATAAAATAATATGCTTGTTAAAAAAATAAATATATTTAAGCTATATATTGTATTTAATAAAAATTAAATAACAAAATATAGTTAATGAGTTGGACAGATGAAAAAGTTGCTAAACTAAAAGAACTTTGGGGTAAAGGTAGTACTGCAAGCCAAATAGCTGAAATATTAGGTGGAGTAAGCAGAAATGCAGTTATCGGAAAAGCACATAGACTAAATTTATCAGGAAAAATAATTACAAAAAAAGGGTCTTTAAACAATAAAAATAATAAAGTTAAAAATTTAAATCAGAGAAAAATTCGTAGAGGAAAGTTTAAATCGCTAGTAATTGAAAAAGATTTTGAACCAGAAAACCCTAAGCAACTTGAGGAGTTAGACGAGAATTCATGTAAATGGCCGATCGGACATCCTAACGAGAAGAATTTTTACTTTTGTGGCAGAACTTCATTAAAGGATTTTTCTTATTGCAAACTTCACTTATTGTATGCATTTCAACCAAAGAACAAAAAAGAAGAAGTTGTGGAAAAAGATAGCGAAGTTCCAAAATTTATTCAAAAAAAAATTAAATCAGCCTAATAATTTTTTTTTTGCTAAATTAAATTCTTTTTTACTAATTACACCCTCATCATACAGTTTTTTTAGTTTTTTTAATTCACTTGTTATACTTTTCTTAGAACTTAAATTATTTTTTGATTTCGTAATTTTGTTTAGATTTTTTGCTTCTACTCCTCTATTAACTCCTTGCAAAGCTAAGTACAAAACGAAAAATAATATCAAAGCGACTATAATATAAATTATCCAGGTTATCATATTTTTAACTTACATTTTTTTTTTAGCGTATTCTCCCGTTTCTTTCCACATATAGCAGTATTTCTCAACCTCTTCTTCAAAATTTGATCCGAATTGTTTTCCAATATCAACGTTCGTTTTATATTTTCCTGACGGAATATTATCGTAAAAAAGTAATTTAATTTGGTCTCGAGTTATTAATGGTTTAGGCAACATTTGAAGAAATGTAGCCATTATATTTGCCACAAATATTGGTATTGGTACAAAAAATCTTTTTTTTTCAATCAGTTTTAACAATTTTTCAATAATTTGTTTAAATGTTAATTCCTCTGGCCCAATACATTCAATTATTTTATCATCAATATCATTTTCAATTAAATCAAAAATCAAATTACATATATCAGTACAATGTAAAGGCATGAATTTGGTCTTTCCATCGTAATACAATGGAAAAAAGGGTGATAAGTTTAGCAATCCCATCAACATGGTTGTAAAATTATCATCAACAGAATAAATAATAGATGGTTTTAAAATAATTGCATCTTTAAAATTTTTACGAACCACGATTTCTCCATTTAATTTGCTTTCTGCATACTTAGAGTCACTTGCATTTTCAATGCCCAGTGCTGAAAGGTGTATAAATTTATCTATTTTATGTTTATGACAAAGAGATGAAATCATACTTGGAAATTTTTCATGAATGTTTTTGAAGTTATTTGAACCCTTCTCATACAAAATCCCAACCAAGTTAATACAAACTTCTGCTTTTTTAATTAGGTTTTCAATTTTATCACTGTCAAATATATTCGTTTCAACAATATCTAGATATCCTGGGTTTGCTTGTGTTTTTAAAATATACCCTTTTTGGTGTAAGTTTCTTGTAACTGCAGTAACTTTTAAATTCTTCTGAGTAAGCCCTCTTATTAAGTTACGGCCAATTTGACCGCTTGCGCCAAAAATTAGACAATTTTTTGGTTTCATATATATATTAAATATTTAAAATTTTATGGATATTAAACTTCACAAAAACGATTTACCAAAAGATTTAGAATTTGGCAATAAGATTGCCATAGATTGTGAATTTATGGGATTAAATTTCTTAAGAGATAAATTGTGTTTAGTTCAAATCTCAACTGGTAAATCTGATGCCCATATTATTCAATTAAATAGAAATAATTATGATGCTCCAAACTTAAAAAAAATTTTATCTGACAATTCAGTCACCAAAATTTTTCATTTTGCAAGAGCTGATTTAGTTTTTATTAAAAAATATTTACAAATCGATGTGGAAAATATCGAAGATACAAAACTTCAGTCAAAACTAATCAGAAAATACACTGACAAGCATGGTTTAAAAGACCTGGTTAAAGAATTTGTTGGAATAGATATAAGTAAACAACATCAAACATCTGATTTTGGTGGTGAACTTTCATCTGCACAAATTAAGTACTGTGCGAATGATGTTCTTTACTTACATAAAATAAACAATGAATTAAATAAAATGCTTATTAGAGAAAATCGTATAAACCTTTATAAAGACTGTTTAAAGTTTATTAATACTAGAGTAAATTTAGATCTAGAATGTTTTCCAGATGATGTTTGGTCACACTAATGTATAAAAGTAAATATAAAAAGATAGCAAAAGAAGTAATTTTGTCAGAAATTAATTCTTTAAAAAAACTAAAAGCTTCAATTGATAAAAATTTTTACAAAGTAATTGAAACAATAGTTAATTGCAAAAAAGGAAAAATAATATTATCTGGTGTTGGAAAGTCTGGTATAATTGCTAAAAAAATTTCATCTACACTTTCGTCTGTTGGTACACCGTCTTTTTTTGTTGATGCCAGTTCATGTTCACATGGCGATTTAGGACAAATTAGCTCTCATGATGTGCTTATTCTAATCAGTAATAGCGGGGAGTCTGCTGAATTAAAAAATATAATTCAACATGCTAATAGAAATAAAAATATTACTTTAATAGGTATAGTATCAAAAAAAAATTCATTACTTTACAAAAATTCAGATTTAAAAATTTTATTGCCCGAAGTTAAAGAAGCTGGACCCGGCAATATAGTTCCAACTTCATCAACTATAATGCAACTAGCTATTGGCGATGCAATAGCAATTTCAACAATGAAACAAAAAAATTTTGGTGAAAAAGAATTTAAAAAATTTCACCCCTCAGGAAGTATTGGCGCTAAACTAAAAACTGTTGAAGATTTAATGTTAAAAGGTAAAAAAATTCCATTTATAAATGAAAATATTAGAATGGTTA
>CACIDF010000023.1 GCA_902585365.1 uncultured Pelagibacteraceae bacterium | reverse complement strand
AACCAAAGAGGGAGAGATGCTTAATCTCGTATAGCGTAACCTATTACGCCTGTTTCAACGACGTCTGTACCTTTGAGCTCTGCTTCTTTACTTAGTCTTATTCCAATTGTACTCTTCATAATTGCCCAAACTATATAGGCAACCACAAATACGAAGACGTTAATTGATATTATTCCAAGTAATTGAGCTCCAAATGTTGCATCTGGATTTGTTATCGGCACAGCTAGTGTACCCCAAATTCCAGCAAATAAGTGTGCAGGCACAGCACCTACAACATCATCTATTTTTAATGCAAATAGTAGCTTAGTACCGTAGACAACTATTACGCCTCCAACTGCACCAATTAAAATTGCTGCGAATGGAGATGGCATTAATGGTTCAGCAGTAATAGCAACTAATCCACCAATACATCCGTTTAACATTTGAATTACATCTGTTTTACCAAAATGCAATCTTGTCATTGTTGCGGCTGCCATTACTCCACCAGCACCTGCTAAGAATGTATTCATGAAGATTTTTGCTACAGCGATTGCATCTGCACCTGTTCCTATTGCAAGTTGCGAACCACCGTTAAATCCAAACCAACCTAGCCATAAAATAAATACTCCAATTGTAATTAATGGAATTGAAGAAGCTGCAAATGGTTTCATTGGAGCCGGTTCACCTTTTTTAGTGAATCTTCCAAGTCTTGGTCCTAGCAAAAATGCTCCAGCAAGCGCAGCTGCACCACCAGTTGAGTGAACAAGTGTTGATCCAGCAAAATCTTGGAAATTAGCAGCGGCTAACCATCCACCACCCCATTTCCAACCCATTACGATTGGATAAATAATACCTGATAAAATTGCAGCAAATAATAAGAACGGCCACAATTTAATTCTTTCAGCTAATGTACCAGAAACAATAGATACTGTCGTTGCACAGAATACCATCTGGAAATACCAGTCTGATGCATCCGAATAACCAGTCTCTATTTTACTTGCATCCGACCACGGCAAAAATTTTCCGATATATCCACCTTCTGGGATACCATATGCAAGATTATAACCAACTAGCCAGAACATCATTCCGGCTATTGAAAACAATCCAATATTTTTTGCACAAATTACTGATACACTTTTTGAAGTTACACTTCCTGCCTCTAGCATAGCGAAGCCTGCAGCCATAAACATGACTAAAAACCCACAAACCAAAAAGAGAAAAGTGTTAAATACAAATCCGACTTCAGCGGATACCGTAGTTTCAGCGTAACCAACACTGGTCATATTCAGTAAGAACATTGAACTTACCGCTGGAACCAACAGTTTATTTAAAAGTTTTTTCATTATTTCTCCCTGTTAAAACGAAGTTTATAAATTTTTATAAAATCAATAACTATTGCTAAGACTATTTAATAGATATGCAGTAAATGCATATAAAAACAGCCTTTATTAACTTTGAATTAATAAAGGCTGTCTAGAGGAAATATCTATTTATTGAATATTTCTTTAAGTGCTTTTGCAGGTAAAAATTTTACCTTTTGAGAAGCCGCGATTTGGATCTGTTCTCCAGTTCTTGGGTTTCGGCCAATTCTAGCTTTTCTTTTAGCAACTTTATAAGTACCAAAACCTGCTATTTTTACAGAATCGTCGTTTTTTAATGCATCTAAAATAGTGTTAGTTATGGTATCAAATGTTCGCTCAGCATCAGCTTTACTTTGATTCAAAGAACCAGCTAATTTAGCGACTAGTTGTTTTTTGTTCATTTTAGCTCCGGTATTAGGTTATTTCTATAGTTAACAAAATGCTTTATAAATCAAGCTTTTTTTTAGTGTTTAATTTGGTTCTTAACACAATATGTAGTGTTAAAAAAAACGTTGAATTTATTGAATTTTTTAGGGTTAAAAAAAGCCCTTAAAATAAGCCTAAATCCTTAAGATCATTAAAAGTTGCAAAAAACATTAGGGATAACAATAAAAACATCCCGATTCGAAAAAAACCTTCTTGAGTTTTTTGTGTTAAAGGTCTCCCAAGAATTTTTTCAATTCCATAAAACATTAAATGACCTCCATCTAAAAGAGGGATAGGAAAAAGATTAATTAAACCTAAGCTTATAGATATGTAAGCCATCATGCTTAAAAACGGCACTATTCCAAATTCTGCAACTTGTCCTGAAATTTTTGCAATTCTTATTGGTCCACCAAGCTGTGAGCTATCACCTTTTCCAGTAATAATGGTACCTAAATATTTAAGTGTGGAAGTTGACACAAAATATACCTCAGTAACTGAATAATAAAGAGCTTTGACAGGTCCAAGTTTTTGGTGATTGACAGTATCTTTATAAGGTGAAAGTTGAATACCAACCATCCTTTTTTTAATTTTATTTCCTAAGTTGTCCTCGGTCTCTACAAAATTAGGTTTTACTTTTAAATTTACTTCTTGATCATACCGTGAAACTTTAAAATCAATAAATTCAGATGTCGATAAAGTTATAAATTTAGATACATCTAAAATACTCTTAACTTTATTGTTATCGATGGACAATATTATGTCGTTCTTTTTTAATCCAGCTACATGTGCAGGGCTGTCTTTCGTGACCTCACTTATCATTGCCGGAGTAAAATCTTTTCCAACAAAAATATTTATCATTAAAAATATAAATATAGCTAATATAAAGTTAGCAAGTGGACCCCCAAAAACAATCCATGCCCTTTGATATAATGGTTTTAAGGTAAAAAGTTTTTCTCTATCCTTTTCATTGTACTTTTTAATAATTTCATCACGATCTGCTTGAGAAAATACATTTCTATCTCCAAAAAATTTTACATAACCCCCTAAAGGAATCCAGCATACTTTCCAACGAGTACCTGATTTATCGTTCCATCCAAACAACTCTTTACCAAAACCAATAGAAAAATCTGTAACACCTACGCCATATCTACGAGCAAAATAATAATGTCCATATTCATGAACAAAAACTACAACGACGATTAATATTATAAAAGGTAAAACAAATTCAAACATTCTTATATAATAATATATTTACTTTACTTTCCAAGTCAAAACTGGAAGTAATGTTGCCGCTATAAACGAGAGAAATAAAAGAGATTGCGTTACAAATTCTGGGAAATAGCTTGTAGGAAATAGAATACCAACTAAGACACTTTTTGAAAAATCAGGACTTGGAAACAACAATATACCACCTGACAATCCAACTATAATTGAGATATAAGCTGTTTTTTCACTAAATGATTTTGAGAAAAAACTATAAAATATACTTAAAACAGCTGCACAACAAAACAAGTCAGCTAGCAAAAATAGATACAATATACTAAATCCTTTTGAGGCCACATACAAAGCAATAAAAGAAAGCCCTATAATTATATTTCTTGATAATTTTAAGTAATTTTTATTAGAATTTAAAATTTTTTTTCCATCTACTATTATCAGGCTTGATATAGCATTTATAAGTGTATCAATACTGCTTATAGTTAAAGATATGCCCAGCACAATGACAATAATGGACAACGTAGGTATTTCTTTATTTAATAATAAGGAAAAAAAAGCAAGATCAGGTATTACATTCAAATTTTTAGATACGGATACCAATCCTGTAAAACCCATCATATATACAATTGGGACTATAATAAAAAAGGAAAACAACAAACTCTTTTTTAAAACATCGTTATTTTTTGCAGCATAAACTCTTTGCCAATTTCCTTGGTGAAAAAGATTAGTAGCTGCAACAGCAATAAAGAATGTTAATCCTGCGGTAAAGTTAGGAATATAATTTTTACTTAATAAATTTGGTTTATTTTTATTTATAAATTCAAAACTGAATTCGTTTGTATTAAATGAAAATAAATAAGAAAAAGCTATTAACAACAATAATGTAAAAACTATAAATTGAATATTATCAGTGAATATTGATGCTCTCAAACCACCATATAGTGTATATATAAGTGAACTAGAAATGACTATTAAAGCAGTGACCCATAGTTTAGTTCCTGAAATATAATTTATCAAAATAGATACAGCTGTAACCTCTGCAATCAAAAAAATGGTCATGTAAAATATAGATAAAATTAAGATCAGCTTAAATATATGTTTTCCAAACCTTAATCTAATAACTTCAATTAAAGTTTTTGCTCTCGGGTAAGAATTTCTAAACATTTTACCAATAAAAATAATTGCAAATAAGGGAAATGCAGTTCCTAATGAATAACCAATAACCGCACCTATCCCGCCCCACGTTGCGGCCGATGCAGGACCGAACAAAATCCAAGTACCCAAAGCAGAGGCTACTAAACTACATGTTAATGAGAATGTTCCAACTGATCTGTTAGCTACTAAGTAATTGTTTAGCCCTTTGAATTTTTTTGAATAAAAAAAACCAACTAGAACAAAAGAAATACTAATTAATGAAATTAATATAATAGCAGAAGTTGGATTTAAAAAATTTTGTTGTTCCATTTATCCCTTTCTGAATTACCGGACAGGTTCAATGGGTATTTCTCAGCCTTAACAGCACCCCATGAAATAAATTTATATAAATATTTTTTGATTGTAAATAATTAATTTAAAATTGCTCTTTTTCCGTAGAGCCTTCCATAGCGGTTGTTGAACTTTTTCCACCACTAATGGTATTTGATACAGCATCAAAATATGATGTTCCAACCTCTCTTTGATGTTTTACACTAGTGTATCCGTCTTTTTCTCTAGCAAATTCCTGTTGTTGAATTCTTGAATATGCAGTCATACCTTCTTTTTTATACTTTTCTGCTAATTCAAAAATTGCAATATTTTGTGTATGAAAGCCCGCGAGTGTAATGAATTGAAATTTATATCCCATCGCACTAATTTTTTGTTGAAAAGTTGCAATTTCAGAGTCTGACAAATGTTTTTTCCAATTAAAAGATGGTGAACAATTATAAGCTAATAATTTACCTGGAAATTTGTTGTGTATTGCGTCAGCAAATTTTTTAGCTTCTTCTAAATTTGGAGTTGCTGTCTCACACCAAATTAGGTCAGAGTATGGTGCATATGCAATTCCTCTAGATATTGCTTGATCAATTCCGTGTTTAACATAATAAAATCCTTCTGGTGATCTTTCACCAGTTAAAAAGGGTTTGTCATTTTCATCATGATCATTTGTAATTAATTTTGCTGCATTAGCATCTGTTCTTGCTAAAATTATCAAAGGAACATCGGCAATATCAGCAGCTAACCTAGCGGCTTTTAAATTTTTTATCATTGTACTTGTCGGAACCAATACTTTTCCTCCCATATGTCCACATTTTTTCTCACTTGCTAACTGGTCCTCAAAATGAACCCCAGCAGCTCCAGCTTTTATAAATTTTTTAGCTAATTCAAAAACATTAAGTGGTCCACCAAATCCAGCTTCACCATCAGCAATTATTGGTAGCATGTAATCAACTCTATCTTTTGATTTCATTTGTCCATCTTTGATTTCCATGTGTTGAATTTGATCAGCTCTTAATAAGGCGTTGTTCATAGACTCAACTAATTTTGGTGCACTATCATAAGGATACAAAGATTGGTCAGGGTACATTTCTCCTGCACTATTCGCGTCTGCTGCAACTTGCCAACCACTTAGATAAATTGCTTTAAGGCCAGCTTTTGCATGCTGGACTGCGTGATTTCCAGACAATGATCCTAATGTATTAACATAAGGCTCGGAGTTTAACAATCTCCACAATTTTTGAGATTGATGTTTGCACATCGAATATTCTATTTTTATAGATCCTCTTAATCTTTCTACATCTTCCTGGGTATAATCTCTTTTTACTCCAGCAAATCTCTTTAGGTCATATGATATTTTAGACTCAGAGCTCATTTTTTCCTTTGAAAAGGTTAATAATTAAGACTTAAAAATTAGTTACTGTTATACTCGTTAGTAAACTCATTCATTCCACTTGAGCCCCAATCACAATGATCATCTCTTAAATAAATACCAGAGTTGTCAGTATGATTTTGATTCTCATGGTCAGAATTTAAAGCCTTATTTACTTGATTTTTTATCTTGTTTTTGCTGTTCATGTAAACTTTATAATTTACAAAGTTTACAAAATCTACAAATAAGTTAATAATGCTTGTAAAATCAATAAATTTGTTGTAAATTATTATTTACAAAATTTACAAATAGAAAACTATGAGTCAATTAGATGTAAAAATAGGCCCAAAAATCAAGTCTTTTAGGAGACAATTGGGACTCCAAGCTAACAAACTAGCTGAGCAACTAGGAATATCCCCGAGTTATTTAAATTTAATTGAAAGTGGCAAGAGAAAAATTGATGGTGATCTTCTTTTAAAAGTTTGTGAAGAACTTAAAATAGAGCTTTCAGACTTAACAAATAAGTCTGATCTAAACTTGGTAAATGATATATCGGAATTATTGGATGATCAATTATTTGAGGATTTAGATATTCTTGGACCTGAAGTTAAAGATTTAGTCAATACAAATCCTAAGATAGCAAGAGCATTAATTAAATTAGGTGATAACTACAAACAGAAAGATAATGAAATTATCAATAAAGTTGAAACACTATCTGGTAAAATAATAGACAGTCGTAAAACTTCATTTCCAGGAGAAGTAATATCAGATTTTCTACAAGATAAACAAAATTATTTTCCAAAACTTGAGGAATTTGCAAATAAAATTTTTGAAAAAGTTCAAGTAAATAATAGAACTAGATATATTGCACTTTGTGATTTTTTAAATTCAGAATACTCAATTAAAGTTAAAGATGTAATTCCGGAAGAAGATAAACCTTTCTCAAAAATATTTAATAAAAATAAAAAAGAACTTCTCTTAAGTGACTATAATTCTTTGGAGACTAAAAAATTACACGCTGCAGCTCAAATAGCTCAGGAAGGTGCAGAAGAAGAAATTAATAGTTACCTGTCTGAATTTAAGTTTCCTTCTGATGAAGCAAAGAGATTAACAAAAATAGCATTACTAAATTATTGTGGTGCTGCAATATTAATGCCTTATAAATTATTTCACTCTGAATGTAAAAAATTGAAATATGATTTAGAATTACTACAAAACACTTTTGCAACTTCTTTTGAGCAAGTAGCGCATAGAGTTACTTGCTTACAAGATCCAAAATTACCAGGAATACCTTTTCATATGTTGCGAGTGGATATAGCAGGAAATATATCAAAAAGATTTTCTTTATCTGGTATTGAAATACCTAGATACGGTGGAGCTTGTCCAAGATGGAACGTCTATTCAGCTTTTACTAGACCAGGAGTAATTCAAGCTGCTGTAAGTAAAATGACTAATGGTAAGAAATATGTTTGTATCGCTCGGACAGTTGAAAAAGGTGTGGGTAGATATGGTAAAAAGAAAAGTATGTTATCTATTGGCCTAGGTTGTGAGGCAAAATATGCAAAGGACTTTGTATATACGGAAAATTTAAATTTAAACGATAAAAAAACTGAAATACCTATTGGCGTATCTTGTAGAACTTGTGATAGATTAGATTGTTCTCAAAGAGCATTTCCTCCTCTTCATAAAAAATTTGATGTAGATATAAACTCAAGGGGAGTTTCTGTTTACGTTACAGATAAATAATTTAAAAACAAACTAAATGATCAATATAAACTGGTTTTTTTATACCAAATTTTTCATCTATATCGTGTTGATGAATATGGTGGGAGTGAACGAAAACAGGTAATAAATTCCCCTTTTCTGTTCTAAGAGTATAAATAAAATTAGTTCCTCTAAATTTTCTGTCTACCACATCAAATTTTAAGTTACTTTTGTCATCATGAATAAGATCTTCGGGTTGTAATAATAATTTAACATTAGAACCAATTTCAGCAGGTTTAACAAATTTACCCTCTATAGTACCCAAATCATCATTTTCTAATGTGTTTTTTCCAGTAACTTTAGCTGGTATTAAAATTCCCCTGTTTAGAAAGTTAACTACACTTACAGAATTTGGATAATGGTACACTTTATAGGGATCATCAAACTGTTTTAATTTTTCATCTAAAATTACTCCACATTTATTACCTAAATAAAAAGCTTCATAGGAATCATGAGTTACTACAATTGTAGTTATCTTTAAATTTTTTAAGATTTTTTTTAGCTGTATTTGTATTTCTTCTTTTAAGCTTTGATCAACGTTTGACAGTGGTTCATCTAAAAGTAATAAGTCTGGTTCAAATACTAGTGATCTTGCAAGAGAAACACGTTGAGCTTCACCAGCACTTATTTGATGAGGAAATTTTTTTAAGACATTATTTAAATTTAACAATTTAATTAT
>CACIDF010000022.1 GCA_902585365.1 uncultured Pelagibacteraceae bacterium | reverse complement strand
GGTTTATTTCTGTTAATATTAACACAATCATTTTATTGCCTTTTTTAAAATATAATGAATATTAAGATATATGAAAAACTATCTAAATTTTGAAAATGATATTAAAAATATAGAGTTAGAATTAGATAGGTTAAAAGATCCTTATAACAAAGAGGGTATTTCTGAGGTTGATACAAGTAAAATTGATAAATTACAATCAGATCTCAACAAAAAATTAAAAGAGATTTACTCTAATCTTAACCCCTGGCAGACAACTTTAGTAGCCCGCCATGAGGAAAGACCAAAATCAAAGTTTTTTATCGACAATATTTTTGAAAATTTTTTCCCTTTATCCGGCGATAGACTTTTTGGAGAAGACAAATCTTCTATTGCAGGGTTGGCTACTTTCGAAGGACAGTCTGTTCTAGTTATTGGGCAGGAAAAAGGTGATGATCTTGAGTCCAGGATTGAAAGAAATTTTGGCATGATGAAACCTGAGGGATATCGCAAATCAATTAGACTAATGAAAATTGCAGATAAATTTGGTTTACCAGTTATTACTTTTATAGATACACCTGGAGCCTACCCAGGAGTTGGCGCTGAGGAAAGAGGGCAAGCAGAGGCAATAGCTAAATCGATTGAATGTTCCTTGTCATTGGGTGTCCCAACTATATCAATAATAATAGGAGAAGGTGGGTCTGGAGGCGCGATTGCATTAGCATCTTCAAATAAAATTTTGATGTTTGAAAATGCAATTTACTCTGTTATCTCACCTGAGGGATGTGCGTCTATACTTTGGAGAGACCCTAAAAAAACACTTGAAGCTGCTACAGCTATGAAACTTACGTCCAAGGACTTGTTGGAACTTAAAATTATTGATGAAATTATTTTAGAGCCAAGCGGAGGCGCTCATAGGGATAAAGACCTAACACTTTTAAATTTAAAAAAATCTTTAAAAATAAATTTAAGTGAATTAAAAGATATGACACGACAAGATATAATTGCCCATAGAAAAAATAAATTTTTAAATATTGGTAGGGAAAAAGGCTTATCCAATGGCTTTTTATCGTCTGAAAAATTATTTTCTAACAGTGTGAAAAATTTTGCTGCTATCAAAAATAAAATCATAGTAAATAAAATTAATATATATATTTTAATTTTTATAATTTTTGTTACATCTTTATATTTTTTAACTTAAAATAAGATGCATTTTTTAATTATCGTTATACTTTGATTGATTAACAATTTAGAACTTTATAATTTTTAAATTAATAGTTTTTTTTTGGTCTTTTTGTGTTGTTTTCAATTCTAATATTTAAAAGTATAGCTAATGTATCTTGTCTAATTTTTTCCAGCAATTTTTCAAATAATTCAAATGACTCTTTCTTGTACTCAATTAATGGATCTCTTTGCCCATAGGATCTTAAACCTATCACTTGCCTAAGCTGTTCAAGATATTGTATGTGATTTTTCCAATTTAGATCTATTATTTGTAAAAATATTTTTTTCTCAATATCCTTATTACCTAATTCCGAAACTTTACTAATTCTTTGATTCCTTCTTTCCAAAAAAATTTCCTTAATAGTATGAATAATCTCACTTTGGTTAGATCTTAAAATTTTATTCAAATAATCGTTATCATTATTTTGAAGTAGAACTTCAAACTTACTTTTCAAAATTTTATTTTTTTCCAAACTAACTGACTTATTTTTTTCAATTATGATATTTTCAATTTCATCATCAAGCAATTTGTCTATAAACTTTGTTATTTCCTCAGTGCTCAAAACTTCTTTACGTTGACTAAATACTACTTGTCTTTGATCGTTAAGAACATTGTCAAATTTTAGAAGGGATTTCCTTATATCAAAATTTCTTGCCTCAACTTTTTGCTGAGCTCTTTCCAATGCTTTGTTAATCCATGGATGTTCTATACTTTCTCCATCTTTTAATCCAAGTTTTTCTAACATATTGTTTATAGATTCTGATCCAAATATTCTCATTAAATCATCCTCCAAACTTACAAAAAAAATTGAGCTTCCCTCGTCCCCTTGTCTTCCAGATCTACCTCTCGCTTGATTATCAACTCTTCTTGACTCCATTCTTTCTGTTCCTATTACGTATAATCCTCCTAAAGATTTAACTTTTTCTTTTTCATCAATAACTTTATTTTTATCTATTTTATTAGAATACTCGTTTTTACCGCCAAGCTGAATATCAACACCTCTTCCTGATATACTAGTTGTAATTATTACTGAATTTAATTTTCCTGCATTTGCGATTATTTCAGCTTCTTTCTCATGATTTTTTGCATTTAAAACAGTATGCTTAATTCTTTTGTTTTTTAAGAGATCAGAGTAAATTTCTGATTTATCTACACTTGATGTAAAGACTAAAACTGGCTGTCCTTTTTCATTACATTCTTTTATTAAGTCGATAATAGCTATTTTTTTTTCTTCATCAGTCCTAAATATTTTATCATTATGATCTTTTCTAATCATGTTTTTATTTGTAGGTATTGAAACTACTTTTAAATTATATATTTCGTAAAATTCCTGACTCTCTGTCAATGCTGTTCCAGTGCAGCCCGCAAGTTTTTTATATAGTTTAAAATAATTTTGGTAAGTGATTGATGCAAGAGTTTGGTTTTCTATTTCAATTGTTACATTTTCTTTTGCCTCTATAGCTTGATGTAATCCGTCAGCATATCTTCTCCCCTCTAATATTCTCCCTGAGATTTCGTCTATTATTTTAATTTTATGATCTTCGATTACATAATCTTTATCTTTTTTAAAAATAAAATTTGCCTTCAACGCTTGATTTACATGATGGACTATATGAAGATTAGAAGGATCATAAAAATTATTATTTTTTAGTATACCTGCATCACTTAAAATATTTTCTACTTTGTCAATACCTTTGTTGGATAATATTATAGTTCTATCTTTCTCATCTATCTCATATTCTGAGTCTTTTAATTTTTTTACAAAATTATTTATAGATTTATACTGTTTGCTCATATTCTCTGCTTGTCCAGATATGATAAGAGGTGTTCTGGCCTCGTCTATTAAACAAGAGTCAATTTCATCAACAATTGCATAATAACGATCTTGTTGAACTATTTGATTTATCGAGAGTTTCATATTGTCTTTTAAATAATCAAAACCAAGTTCGCTATTAGTTGCATATGTTATATCGCATGAATAATTTTTTAGTCTCTCATCATCGTTTTGATTATTGTTTATGTATCCACAGCTAACTCCTAAAAAATTATAAATTTTTGACATATTCTCACAATCTCTTTTTGCTAAGTAATCATTGACCGTAACAATATGTACACCTTTACCATTAAGAGAATTTAAATATGCCGCTAATGCAATCGTAATAGTTTTGCCTTCACCAGTTTTCATTTCAGCAATTTTACCCTGATGTAATATTAATCCACCAAGTATCTGAACATCAAAATGTCTTTCTCCTCTTTGCCTTCTTGATGCCTCTCTTACAAGAGCAAAAGCTTCACATATTATTTCATCATTAAAAGATTCACTCAAAAGTCTTGATTTCAGCAATTTTGTCTTTTTTGGAAATTCCTCATCATCTAATTTTGAAATTGTTTTTTCTAGATCATTTATTCTATTTAACAAATATTTGATTTTATCAATCTCATGTTGATTACTACTTTTAAAAATTCTACTAATAAAGCTAATAGGATTAAGCATTTTTTAATTTTTGATATACATTAATAATTAAATAATTATATAGTTATTAACTAATAAATTTAAATATTATGGCTCTAAATTTAAGCAATTTCTTGATTTCTAAAAAAGACAAGTCAAAAATGGCTGACTTTCAAGACTTAGATCACCTAGATGGGGTATCAATTTCTGTCACATCAGCAAATTTATATAACAATAATAGGGATGACCTTGTTCTGTTTTATTTCAGAAATGGAGCAGAGTATGCGTCTGTATATACTAAATCAAAAGTGATTTCAGAAAATATAAAGTGGAATTTGTCAATTAAGAGTAAAAGAATAAGAGCACTAATAGTTAATGCGCGCAATGCAAATTGCTTAACAGGTTCTAAAGGTTTCAATTCTTTGAGAGAAATTGCTGAGGAAGCCGCAAAATTATTATCTAATAAACAAAAATCTGATGAAGACAACCCAAAAAAAATTTCACCCAAAGATATAATATTTGGCTGCACGGGAACCATAGGCGAAGCATTTCCATTAGCTAAAATTAAATCATCTATAAAAAACTTAGTTGATAAAATAAAATATACTCAAAATAAGTATTTATGGATTAAATCTGCAATGAGTATACTTACAACTGACTTAAAACCTAAGTTAGCAATGGAAGAATGTAAAATTGGTAATACCAAGGTTAAAATTTACGGAATTGCAAAAGGCTCTGGAATGATTTTTCCAAATATGGCAACTACATTATCGTATATTTTTACTGATGCAAATTTATCTTCTGGTATTTTAAAAAAGATATTAAAAAAAAATGTTAATGATACTTTCAATGCGATTACTTGTGATGGTGATACAAGTACAAATGATATGATAACATTTTTTTCCACTGGAGCAGCAAAAAATAAACATATCAGTAATGCAAATGACTTAAAACTTAAAGATTTTGATAAAGCGGTAAATAATGTTTTATTAAATTTAGCTAAAAGAGTTGTAAGCGATGGCGAGGGGGCCTCAAAGTTTATTCAAATAGATGTTACTAAGTGCAAGCACGAGGAAGATGCAAAAAAAATAGCTTTTTCAATTGCAAATTCTCCTCTAGTAAAAACGGCTATTGCAGGAGAAGATCCTAATTGGGGAAGAATAATGATGGCAGCAGGAAAAAATGATGCAGAATTTAATATCAGTTCAGTAAATTTAATGTTTGGTGAGCACAAAGTCTTTGAAAAAGGTCAAATTGCCAAAAGTTATTCAGAGCATAATCTTAAGGAATATATGAAAAATGATATAATAAAAATCACTTTAGATGTTAATTTAGGAAAAAAAAGCTTTACTTGCTACACAATGGATTTTACAAAAAAATATGTAGAAATTAATTCTGATTATAGGACTTAGAAAATGATTAAATACCGGTTGAAATGTAAAAATTGTGAAAATTCATTTGATAGTTGGTTTTCTTCATCACTAGAATTTGAAAAATTAAAAAAAAATCAATTTCTAAATTGTCATTTCTGTAATTCAAAAAAAATTATTAAAAATCCTATGGCACCTAATATCTTAAGTTTAAAACAAAATTTAAAAAATGAAATTAAAATTAAAAAAAACAAAGATATTAGAAAAAAATTTTTGGAGTTTCAAAATTTTATTAAAAATAATTTTGAAAATGTCGGTGACGACTTTGCTTATAAAGCTCGGTCTATACACTTTGATAGAAAAAAAACTAAAGGTATCTATGGAAATGCAACGAAAAACCAGATTAAAGAATTACATGATGAAGGTATTGAAACTCACTCTTTCCCTTGGATAGAAGATAAAAAAAACTAAATTTTTTTAAACAGTGCCATATAATTTACATTATCATCAGTGGAAAGTTCCCAATCTCTTGAAATAATATTGTATTTTACACCAAGAATTTCTTCTAATTTTAAAGAGTTCTTTTTGCATATTTCCACAAGTTCACTAGGCTTAACAAACATGTTCCAATCATGAGTACCAATTGGTAACCACCTTAAGATATACTCCGCGCCTAATATTGCAAAAAAATAAGATTTTAAAGTTTTATTCAAGGTTGCAATGAACATTATTCCATTCCTTTTTAAAAATTTAGAACTTTCTTTTAAAAATAAATTCACATCTTCCACATGCTCTATAATCTCCATATTTAACACGACATCGAATTTTTCTTTATAATTAAAATTTTCAGGCGTTGTGCAGTAATAATTTATTTTCAGACCACTCTTTTTTGCATGAATTTTAGCAATCTTTATATTTTTATTTGAAGCATCTATTCCAACAACCTGAGCACCTAATCTCATCAGCGGTTCACATAGAAGTCCCCCACCACACCCAATATCTAAAATCTTTACATTTTTAAGATAAGTACCGTCTCCTTTTTTTAATTTTTTTAATATACTTTTTTTAATATAATCTAGCCTCACAGGATTAAATTTGTGTAAAGGTTTGAATTTTCCATTTGGATCCCACCATTCTTTCGCTAACTTTGAAAATTTATCAATTTCCTTTTTATTAACTGTTTTATTTTTCATTGATAGTTGACTTTTTGTTAATGATAATATTTATCTAAATATAAAATTTAAATTAAATATATCAATGAAAATAATTGTTTTAAAATTTGGTGGAACATCTGTAGGAACTTTAAGTAAAATTACAAAAGTGGCTAAAGTAATCGCCTCTTACGCAAAAAAAAAATATAAAGTAATTGTTGTGTCTTCTGCCATGAGTGGAGTAACAAATCAGTTATTATTAAAAACGAAAAAAATTTCTCAAAACTTCCCAAATGAGGAAAAAGATGTGATCTTATCAACAGGTGAACAAATTTCTTGTGCACTAATTGCAGGCAAACTTAATTTACTTGGTTATAAATCAAGGTCATGGTTAGGATGGCAATTACCCATTATAACAAAGGGCAAACACAGTTCCTCTAGAATTATAAAAATACAAAAAACTAAAATTATTAAATATCTGAAATCAGGTGGAATTCCAGTTATAACAGGATTCCAAGGTATAAATTCTGATTTTAGAATTACTACTCTTGAAAGGGGTGGCTCAGATACGAGCGCAATATTATGTGCAAAATTTTTTGATGCTAAAAAATGTATAATTTATACTGATGTTGAAGGCGTTTACACAACCGATCCTAATCTAACTATATCTGCAAAAAAAATAAGTAAAATTTCCTATGAGGAAATGCTAGAGATGGCGTCTTTAGGTGCTAAAGTGATGCAACCAGCATCAATTCAAGAGGCAAGACTAAACAGAATAGAAATAGACGTCAGGTCAACTTTTTCTAAAAAAAGTGGAACTACAATAACAAAAAAAAGAAATATAACTGGAAAAAACATAATAAGAGGAATTTCTTTTACTAAAAATGATGCAAAATTGACTTTACTTGGTGTTAAAGATAAACCAGGTATTGCTGCTTCTATTTTTAAACCCCTTTATGAAAATTCTATAAATGTTGATATGGTTGTACAAAATATATCAGCAGGCAGTAAAGAAACTGATTTAACATTTACCATAAAATTAGAGGATTTGTATAAAACTCGTAAGCTTTTAGAAAATAATAAGTCGATCAATTTTAGAAAATTAATTGTAAATAAAAATGTTTCCAAAGTGTCAATTGTTGGCGTTGGGATGATAACAACACCTGGAGTGACCTATAGGATGTTTAAGGCTTTGGCCAAAAAAAAAATAAACATAGAAGTTATATCTACTTCTGAAATTAAAATATCAGTTTTAATTAACAAAAAAAACCTAAAAAAATCTGTTGAAATACTTCACCAAGAATTTAAATTAAGTAGTAGTTTATGAATTTAAGACCTTACAGAGATATACAAAAAAGAAAAACACGAGAAATTAATGTTGGAGATGTCAAAATAGGAGGATCAAATTCTATATCAGTTCAATCTATGACAAATACGTTGACTACTGATGTGAAAGCAACAATTAAACAGATAGAAGATCTTACAAACGAAGGCGCTGATCTAGTAAGAGTATCCTGCCCTGATGAAAATTCCACTAAAGCACTTAAAGAAATATGTAAACATTCTAAAGTTCCGATAATTGCTGATATACACTTTCATTATAAACGAGCGCTTGAGGCCGCTGATAATGGAGCAAAATGTTTAAGAATAAATCCAGGTAACATAGGTTCGAAAGATAAATTAAAAGAAGTGATCAAGTCAGCTAAATATAATGACTGTTCAATAAGAATTGGCGTGAATGCGGGTTCAATAGAACAATATTTATTAGAAAAATATAAAGGACCTTGCCCTGAGGCATTGGTAGAAAGTGCATTAAAAAACATTAAATTAGTCGAAGATAATAATTTTGAACAGATTAAAATTAGCGTTAAATCTTCTGATGTTTTTTTATCAATCGCAGCTTACAGGCAATTATCTAAGAAAACAGAATATCCATTACATCTTGGAATTACAGAATCAGGTAGTTTTATACCAGGTAGTGTAAAATCATCAATCGGCTTAGGTGTTTTGCTTCTTGAGGGTATAGGTGACACAATCAGAGTTTCATTATCGGATGACCCAGTTAGAGAAATAAAAATAGGTAACGAAATTTTAAAGTCACTTAATTTGCGTTCTAGG
>CACIDF010000021.1 GCA_902585365.1 uncultured Pelagibacteraceae bacterium | reverse complement strand
ACTATGGATAAAAATTTATCCTCATCTGTAATCAAAGTTTTTATAGATTTGTATAATAAAGGATTAATTTATAAGTCAAAAAAATTGGTAAATTGGGATACGGTTCTAAAAACTGCTATATCAGATTTAGAGGTTGATCAAAGAGAGGTCAATTCAAAGCTGTATTACATAAATTACCAAATAGAAAATTCGTCAAATTTTATAACAATTGCGACAACTAGGCCCGAAACTATGCTCGGTGATACAGCGGTAGCTGTAAATCCTAAAGACGAAAGGTATCAAAGTTTAGTTGGAAAAAATGTTATTTTACCAATTACAAACAGAAAGATTAAAATAATAGCTGATGATTACGCAGATCCAGAGCAAGGTTCTGGAGCTGTTAAAATAACACCTGCGCATGACTTTAATGACTATGATGTTGGTAAAAGAAATAAATTAGAAATTATAAATATTTTCACCGAAGATGGTAAAATTAATAACAACGCACCAAGCGAATATGTTGGATTAGATAGATTTGAGGCCCGAAAAAAAATACTTGATGAATTAGGTGACAAATTAATTAAAGAGGAAAAAATAAAAAATAAAGTTCCATATGGTGATAGATCAAATTCTATTATCGAACCTTATTTAACTGAACAATGGTTTGCAGATGCAAAGAAGTTATCTATAAAAGCAAAGAAAATAGTTAAAAACAAAAAAACAAGTTTCTTTCCAAAAAATTGGTCTAAAACATATTTTCAATGGATGAACAATATAGAACCGTGGTGCATATCAAGACAGTTATGGTGGGGTCATCAAATACCTGCTTGGTATGGCCCAGATAAAAAGATATTTGTTGCAAATAATTTAAAAGAGGCAAAAAAAATTGCTAAGAAAAAATATAAAAAAGATGTTGAATTAGTTAGAGATGAAGATGTATTAGATACATGGTTCTCATCAGGTTTATGGGCTTTTGCAACTTTAGGATGGCCAAAAAAAAATGAATATCTAAAAAAGTTTTATCCAACATCCGTATTAGTTACAGGCTTTGATATTATCTTCTTTTGGGTTGCAAGAATGATGATGTTTGGAATGGAATTTTTAAATAAAGAGCCTTTTAAAGATATTTATGTTCATGCTTTAGTTAGAGATGAAAAAGGTCAAAAAATGTCAAAATCTAAAGGCAACGTTATTGATCCCTTAGTATTAATAGAAAAGTACAGTGCTGATGCATTAAGATTTACATTATTATCAATGGCTTCACCTGGTCGAGATGTGAAACTCTCAGAGGATAGAGTTAAAGGCTATAGAAATTTTTTAAATAAGCTATGGAATGCTAATAATTTTTTATCTATGAATAAATGTGATTTTAAAAAGTCAAAAAAATCACCAAAAATTAAACTTAATATCAATAAATGGATAATTTCAGAGTTAAATCAAACAACAAAGGAAATAGAAAAAAACATAAAAGATTACAGATTTGATGAAGCTGCTAGAAATATCTATCAGTTTGTATGGCATTCTTATTGTGATTGGTATTTAGAGCTTTCAAAAACCATTTTAAATTCTAAAGACAAAAAATCTATAAATGAGGTAAAATTAACAACATCTTACGTTTTTAAAGAAATCTTAGTTTTATTACACCCGTTTATCCCATTTATAACAGAGGAACTCTGGCTAAAGAATAAACTCGATAAATTGAATAGTAGTTATTTAATGCATACAAATTGGACTTTAAATAAAATAAAAAGTGACAAAAATATTAAAGAAGTACAAAAAATAATTGACCTTATAAGCCAACTAAGATCTTTTAAAAATGAACTAAATGTAAGTCCTGGCTCTTTTGTTGATATGTCATTAGTTAATTTACCAAAAAAAGATCAGGATTTTATTATTAAAAATGAAATTGTACTAAAGAGATTGGGTAGAATTAGTAATTTCTTTGATAGTGAAAAAAACAAACCATCTGCAAATCTTGTTATTGCAGGCGATATATTTAAAATTTATTTTGATCAATCAGTTGATTTGTCATTAATTAAAGAGAATTTACTTAAAAGGCAGAGCAAATATGAGGCAGAATTAGATGTAATATCAAAAAGATTATCCAATAAAAGTTTTGTCGATAGGGCACCAAAAAATATTGTTGATCAAGAGAAAAATAACTATAATGAATTACAGAAAAATATTGATAAAATATCAATCACAGTTAAAGGTTTGTAATGAAATTTAATAAGAAAAAACTACCAAGTAGACACACTTCGCTAGGTCCAGATAAGGCACCTCAAAGATCTTTTTATTATGCTATGAAACTGACAGAAAAAGATGTTGCAAAACCTTTTGTAGGAGTAGTTTCAACATGGAATGAAGCTGCACCTTGTAACATTGCTTTAATGAGACAAGCTCAATCAGTTAAAAAAGGTGTTAAATCATCGGGAGGAACACCAAGAGAATTTTGCACAATCACAGTTACTGATGGTATTGCAATGGGACATGAGGGAATGAAATCTTCATTAGTTTCAAGAGATGTAATTGCGGATTCAACTGAGCTTACTGTAAGAGGTCATTGTTATGATGCTTTAGTTGGTGTTGCAGGTTGTGATAAATCTTTACCTGGTTTGATGATGGCGATGGTTAGATTAAATGTGCCAAGTGTATTTATTTATGGAGGTTCTATACTTCCTGGAAGATTTAACGGTAAAGATGTAACTGTAGTAGATGTTTTTGAAGGTGTAGGAAAATATTCTTCAGGACAAATGAATGCACATGCTTTAAGAAAATTAGAATTAAAAGCTTGTCCAAGTGCAGGTGCTTGTGGAGGTCAATTTACAGCAAACACTATGGCATGTGTCTCAGAGGCGATGGGATTAGCATTACCTTATTCAGCTGGAACTCCAGCACCCTATGAACAAAGAGACAAATTTGCATTACAAAGTGGAAAAGCTGTAATGAATTTATTAGCAAAAAATATTAGACCAAGAGATATTGTAACAAGAAAAGCATTAGAAAATGCAGCAACAATTGTTGCAGCAACTGGAGGATCAACTAATGCTGCATTACATTTACCAGCTATTGCAAATGAAATAGGTATTAAATTTGATTTAATGGATGTTGCTAAAATTTTTAAAAGAACTCCTTATCTTGCAGATTTAAAACCAGGCGGAAGATATGTTGCAAAAGATATGTGGTTAGCAGGTGGTGTACCAATGTTATTAAGAACTTTGTTAGACGGTGGATATATCCATGGTGACTGTATGACTGTTACTGGAAAAACTATGAGACAAAATCTTAAAAATATCAAATTTAATCCAAAACAAAAAGTTATGAGAAAATATAACAATCCACTTTCTAATGATGGTGGTGTTGTAGGTTTAAAAGGAAATCTTGCACCAGAAGGAGCAATTGTAAAAGTTGCTGGATTAAAAAAATTACAATTTACAGGAATAGCAAGATGTTTTGATACAGAAGAGTCTGCTTATAAAGCTGTTAAGAATAAAAAATATAAAGACGGAGACATAATTATTATTAGATACGAAGGTCCAAAAGGCGGTCCTGGTATGAGAGAAATGTTACAGACAACTGGTGCAATTTACGGCCAAGGAAAAGGGGAGAAGGTAGCACTTATTACTGATGGTAGATTTTCAGGTGCAACAAGGGGTTTTTGTATTGGTCACGTCGGCCCAGAAGCATCTGTTGGAGGACCAATAGCATTACTTAGAAACGGTGATGTAATAGACATTGATGCTAAAAAAGGAACTATCAATGTTAGATTGTCCAAAAAAGAATTGCAAAAAAGACGTAAAAAATGGAGACCTAAAAAGATTAACTTTGGTAATGGAACTCTATGGAAGTATGCACAAACAGTTGGTCCAGCATATTTAGGAGCACCAACACATCCTGGTGGTAAAAACGAGGTTAAAGTATACGCTGATATTTAATGAAAATTAGACCGGTTATTTTATGCGGTGGGGCTGGAACAAGACTTTGGCCCAAAAAATCTAATCATCAAGCAAAACAATTCATAGATTTTGGAGGCTGGACTTTAATTAATAAAACTTTTGAAAGAGTTAAAAGTAAAGTTTTTGATTATCCAATTATAAGCACTAATTCAAAGTATATTAAGGATGTAAAAAAAGCTTTAAAGAAAAGCAGAATTACAAAATATAAAATTATTTTAGAACCAGCAAAAAAAAATACTGCTCCAGCAATTTTAGCATCAGCATTAATTAAAGATGTACCGTATAATCAGCCATTAATGTATTTTACTGCAGATCATTTAATTGAAAAGCCTAACAAATTAATTACAGCTATTAATAAAAATAAGTCAAATTTAGATGAAAAAAATATATTTATATTTGGCATAAAGCCAACAAGTCCATCTAGTGAGTATGGATATTTCATTACTAAGAAAAAAAAGAGTATTAATAAAGTCACCAAATTTATTGAAAAACCTAAAACATCGAGAGCAAAACAAGTAATTAGACAAAAAGGATACTGGAACTCTGGGATGTTTTTTTTGAGAAAAGACTCAATTATTAATAATTTTAAGAAATATCAGCCTAATATTTTTCGAAACTGTAAAAAAGCTGTAATAAAAGCTAAATATAAAAGCAATGTGTATTATTTAAATAAACAATCGTTTTCTAAAACTACAGCAAAATCTTTTGATTATGCAATACTAGAAAAAACTAAAAATATTAATGCGATCAAGCTTGATATTCCATGGTCAGATCTAGGGAGCTGGAAAGAAATCTGCAAAATGTATGGAAAGATTAAAAATAAATACTTTAAAAAGAAAAGCGTATTTCATAGACCATGGGGTAGCTACACAAACTTATTTAAAGGCAAAGAATTCTTAATTAAAGAATTATTTGTTAAACCTAAAGGCATTTTAAGTCTTCAAAAACATTTCCATAGATCAGAACATTGGGTAGTTACTCATGGAATTCCAAGAATTACTCTAAATAAAAGTAAATTCTTAAAGAAACCTGGTGAAACTATTTATATTCCATTAGGAGCTGTTCATAGAATTGAAAATCCATTTAAAAAACCGGTAAAAATTATTGAAGCACAAATAGGCTCAATCCTTAAAGAAACAGATATTGTTAGATATCAGGATGTATATGGTAGGGTAAAATAGTATTAAGCAGACTTTAATATATTTATTTTTTTTTCTGATTTTGAAATTAAAACTTCTTTGAAATTACCAAAATTGTCACCATCAATTTGCACTGGTATTTTACTATTCATACCTTCAAATTTAATATTATCATCATATTTTGTAATCACTGATTTTGATTTTTCTAAATTACCATAAATAGCTACTAAATATATGTAATATAATAATTTTAATCGATTTAAGTTTTCAAAGATGTATGTAACAACTTTATCATCAAAGATATTTGTTTTTGCTATTGAATGATGACCTGCATAATATTTGCTATTTGTACATAGAACCCAATCTGCATAAATAGTTTCATTATCGATAAATATCTTGATTTTATTATTCTTCATAAATAAAAATTTTTGTAAACCTTTAATACCAAATATTAATTTTCCCATTATTTTTTTAATCGAGGAATTAATTGATTGAACTATTTGAGCATCCCATCCTAATCCTGCCATCAAAACAAAATGTTTTTCATTTATTTTCATTAAATTAGATTTATTAAAATTATTTGAGGTTAATGTTTTTGCAATTTGTTTAATGTTTTTAGACATACCCAATTCAGCTTGTAGAATGTTAGCTGTTCCTGCTGGAATATATCCAATTGCAAAATCTTTATTAAAATTAAAATTATTTTTTATAAGTTCGTTAATAGCAAATGAAACTGACCCATCTCCACCAGCTAATAATAATCTGTTATATTGATTTTTTGGGATATTTTTTATTATTTCTGATGCTTGGTTCTCACTTTTTGTCTCAAAAAAATCAACCTGGTATTGTTTTCGAATTTCATAAACAATCTTTTTAATAAAATTAGTCTTTCTTCCACCGGCAGATTTTTTATTATATATCAAACAAAATTTCATAATTTAATAATTCTGTAACATTATTATGTACAAGATAATTATGTTTCTACTTATAAGCGAATCAAAAAATAAAACAAGTTTATATGACAAATAAATCACCTTTATTAAAGTATAGAAGTATATTTATTTCAGATTTACATCTTGGAACAAAGGGGTGTCAGGCAAGTAAGATTTTAGAATTTTTTAAAAACTCTAGATCAGAAAATCTTTATCTTGTTGGAGATATTGTTGATGTTTGGGCGATGCAAAAAAATTTTTATTGGCCTCAAGAACATAATGACGTAATTCAAAAAATATTAAGAAAAGCAAGACATGGTACTAAAGTTTTCTACATAGTAGGCAATCATGATGAATTATTTAGAAAATTTATTCCTATGAATTTTGGTGACATACATATGTTAAATAGAATTGTTCACGAAACTAATTTAGGAAAAAAATATTTAATTGTACATGGTGATGCGTGGGACGGGGTAATGAAACACGCTAAATGGTTATCTAAAATTGGATCTGTTGCTTATAATTTATTACTAAGAATTAATGTGGTTATAAATTTCTTTAGAAAATTAAGAGGCAAAGATTACTGGTCACTTGCTAAATTCTTAAAATATAAAGTTAAAAATGCAGTAAAATATATTGGTGAATATGAAAAAACACTTTCAGATTATGCAAAAAACAAAAAATATGATGGAATAATTTGTGGTCATATTCATCATGCGGAAGATCAAGAGTTCAATGGAATAAATTATCTTAATTGTGGTGATTGGGTTGAGTCATGCACCGCATTAGTAGAAAATTACAATGGAAAATTCGAAATTATTTATTGGGATAAAATAAGAGATAAATATTTCAATAATGAGGAAATTTCACAAACTTTAAAAACAAAAAATCTTAAAAAAGCATCTTAAAAAATGAAAATCTTAATTGCGACAGATGCATATTTCCCTCAAGTTAATGGTGTAGTAAGAACTCTTCATGAAACAGGGCAAGTTTTAAAAAAACAGGGTCATTTAGTAGAATATATCACTCCAGACTTATTTTTAACTTTTCCGATGCCCAAATATAATGAAATTAGATTATCTATTAATGTTTGGCCAAGAGTTGGTAGTTTGATAAAAAAAATAAAACCTGATGCAATTCATATCGCTACTGAAGGTCCTATAGGAACTATGGCAAGAAGATATTGTTTAAAGAATAATCTAAAGTTTACTACAAGTTTTCATACAAGGTTTGATAAATATCTTAAATTATATTTTCCAATTATACCTGCAAAATGGGCTGAAAAATTTTTAGCAAATTTTCATAATAAGGCTGAGAGAATTTTAGTAACAACAGAGTCTATGAGAAGAGAATTAATTAATATAGGTATAGATGATAATAAAATGATTACTTGGACCAGAGGTGGAAATCACGGAGCATTTAAGAACCCTAAAAAAATTGATTTACCCCACAAAAGACCAATTTGGATTTATGTTGGAAGAGTTGCAGTTGAGAAAAATATAAGAGCTTTTTTAGAATGTGATTTAGAAGGTACAAAAATAATAATAGGAAAAGGACCTGATTTAAAAAAATTAAAAAAAGAATTCCCTAAAGATATTTTTTTAGGAGAAAAAACCAACGGTGAATTAGCATCACATTTTGCATCCTCCGATGTTTTTGTATTCCCTAGCAAAACAGATACATTTGGAATTGTTGTTACCGAGGCTTTAAATTGTGGAACACCTGTTGCAGCGTATCCTGTTCCAGGTCCTAAAGATATATTTGAAGGATCCAAAATAAATTGTTTAGACAATGATCTTAAAGTTTCAGCCCAAAAAGCTTTAAAAGTTGATAGAAATGATTGTCTTGAATTTGCAAAAAAATTCACTTGGGAAGAAACAGCAAAAATATTTTTTAACAATATTTCACCTAACCATTAGTTATTTTTCTTAATTTGTTTGCATTAAAAAGTGTAATATTGCAAAATTAAACTATCTAATTTATGGAATATTTAGTCATCCTACTTGTAATTGTTATAATTTATCTCCTATATTTACTTAATCAAAAAAAAAACAAACCAATAAATACTGCCATAATAGTTAATAAAAGAGAGGAAAAAACAAAAAGAGTAATTATAGACGAGCTTGAAGATCAGTTTTTTGCATTAAATAAATTTAATATAATTAAATATGCTAATCCAAGTGCATTAAAAAGATTTGGAAGTAGTTTAGTTGATAAAAACATATCTGCTGTAATTCGAAAGCCAGAATTAATAGAAAATATTGAAAAAGCTATAGTTGAAAATAAAACAAAAAATATTGACATTGAAATAGACCTCCCATCATATCAATTTTATAAAATTTATATTATTCCTGGTCCAACTCATTTATTTACTGAACCAGATTCTGTTGTGTTATTTTTAAAAGATTTTACTGAAATTACAAAAGCACAAAAATTTAAAACTGATTTTGTCGCTAATGTAAGCCATGAATTAAGAACACCTTTAATGGCAATCAAAGGATCATTAGAAACAATTGAGGGCCCAGCGTCTGATGATGAAAAGGCTAAAAAAAAATTTATGAAAATAATGACTGATCAATCAAATAGAATGGAAAATTTAATTAATGATCTTTTAATACTCACAAGAATTGAATTAGA
>CACIDF010000020.1 GCA_902585365.1 uncultured Pelagibacteraceae bacterium | reverse complement strand
TATTTCATTTTTTAAAATTTTTGGTCTTCCAACTTTTTTGATAATTTTTTTTGGAACTTTTTTATTTTTAGTTTTAACTTTTTTTACTTTTTTTTTCTTTTTAAAGGTTTTCTTTAAAATACTTTTCAAATTTATTTTCTTCATTTTTATATTTTTCGTTGTCTTTCGGTGGATCTTTCTTTTGGGAAATATTTGGCCAAATTTCTGAATATTTCTGATTTATTTCTAACCACTTTTCTGATCCTTTTTCTGTATCTGGCTTTATCGCATCGACTGGACATTCTGGTTCACAAACGCCACAATCTATACACTCATCAGGCTTAATTACAAGCATATTTTTTCCTTCATAGAAACAATCAACTGGACAAACTTCAACACAATCCATCAGCTTACATTTTATACATTTATCATTTACTATATATGTCATTATTTTATTTTAGTCAGAATATCTAATTTTATATCACCCATAGTTTTGGCATCCACATAAAGCAATCCTGCTAATCGCCTCATTAGATTTTCTTCATACATATCCGAAGTACCATCTGATAAAATAATACTCCAAATATTTTTTATTATTTCTATCTTGTCATTTCTATCCATAGCTTTGATATTTTTAGTAAAATCTTGAATATGATTTGAATCTGACTCTTTTGTTTCAGCTTCTGAAATCAATTTATCTAAATCTTCATTATTACTAAGTTTATTCAAAGTTTCTTTTATAATTTTCTTTTCTTTGTCCGTATAATTTTCGTCTATTTTAGCTGCGTGTATCATTAAACAAGCCACATTAAGTAGATCAGTATCATTATCTAAACTATTCTCTTTATTAAAAAATTTAAGTATCATTTTATATTCAACTGTTTCAAAGCAGCAAATGGGTTATCACTTTGAAATTTGCTCTTAGTTAGTTTGTTAGTTTTTTTATTAGGGCTATATTTAAAAAAATATTTGTCATTTTCAAGTGACACATTGTAATTCATTTTCTTTATTAATTTCAGAAAATTTTCTTTGCTACAACCTAAAAGATTTAACATTTTAGGCACAAGTTCAATTTTATCACCTTTTGTGTTACCTGAACTTATTATTTCTAAAAATAATCTTTCTAAGATATCTATACGAACGAAATATTCATCAAACTTTTCAAAGCCACATAGCAACATAAAATTTTTGTCGGAAAATTTTTTATCGCTTAAAAAATTTAATCCAAAAGTCGGTGGTTCTAGATTATAATTTTTTTCGTTGTAATTTTTCCATAAAATTAATCTTAATGAAACAATGCTTGGTTTTAATAGTTTGTATAAAAATATATGATACCTTCCAAATTTTACTCCCTGATCTCTTAAAATTTTCCTCTCTGTTTGATCAATTTCTTTTAAAAATTTTTCGATATTATCTCTTTTCAAAACACCATTGTTTTCATACAACATGTAAGATAAAGCTCTTGTTGAAGAATTAGATGATTTTATATCTTTTAATTTTATCAAACTACCAAGTTCAATATTAATTTTTTTATTCAACCATTCTTTTAAAAAATTTTGTAATTTATTTTTATCCTCAGTTTCTACAACATCATCTACAATTGCGTTTATTTCAGGTTTTAAGTAATCATTACCTTTAGTTAAATAAGCAATAGGAAAATTATTCCAATAAATTTTAAGATCTTTTTTTAATTCAATATTTTTTGTTTTAATTATTTGATTAATTCTCTCTAGTATTTCAGGACCAACATTTTGTCTTGAGGCCTTTTTTAGGGATTTTATATCAGAATCTAAGTCTCCAATTTTAAAATCAAGTTCAAGTTTTAGCCCTTTTAAATTTCCAATAAATTGATTATTTATCATAACCTTTTCATTATCTACTATTTCAGTTTCAAAAATTATATCTTGCTTTAAGCCTTTGGCTAGAACACTTGCTCGTTTATCTATAAAACTTTTTGTAAGTTCTTCGTGTAATCGATCAGATAATCTATCTTCAAGAAATTTAGTTCTCTCCACCCAATAATCTTGATTTTCTACCCAACCGTTTTTATTGGCTACATACGACCATGTTCTCACATTTGCAATCCTATTTGAAACAGAGTCTACATTACCATCTAATTTATCTAATATAGATAATTGTTGTTTCATAAATTTACTTGTTATTTTTCCTGGAGACTCTCTTAAAAAATTAAATACTCTACCAACAACTTCCAAATGGTTTCCATAAGTTTTTTTTACAAAGTCAGGTATTTGACAACATTCCCAAAGTAATTTTAGTTCATTTTCGTTATTAAATATTTGAAGTTTCTCTGTATCTTTTAAAATATATTTTAATACTTTTTCATCCTCGCACTCTGATGCTTTTCTCAACCAACTTTTACTAGGTCTTTCCTCTAAAGATTTAATTAACTTGTCTCCGCTCTTAAAATTTAAATTTGGATTCCTCCAAAAAATTGTATGTATTTCATCTATTTTATGGTTCTCTAGTAATTCTATTTCTTCTGCGCTTATTTCTCCACAATCTCCAGTTATTCCAAACGATCCATCATTTAAATTTCTGCCAGCTCTACCTGCTATTTGAGATATTTCTGAAAGTTTTAATCTTCTTAATTTTTTACCATCAAATTTTTTTAGATTAGAAAAATAAACATTATTTAAATCCATGTTAATACCCATTCCAATTGCATCAGTAGCTACTAAATAATCAACATCACCCGACTGGTATAAACTTACTTGTGAGTTTCGAGTTTTAGGACTTAATGACCCCATTACTATTGCAGCACCGCCTTTTTGTCTTCTTATTAGTTCTGCAATTGCGTAAACTTCCTCAGCTGAAAAAGCAATTATTGCACTTTTTCTATCAATTCTAGATATTTTCTTGTGACCCGAGTAAGTTAATTTAGAAAGTCTTTTTCTATCAATATATTCAATATCCTCATCTAATTTTTCAATTATATTTCTCATGGAGTTTGAGCCCATAAACATTGTTAGCTTTTCTCCTCTCAAATTTAGTAATCTATCTGTAAAAATATGGCCTCTCTCGTGATCACTACACATTTGTATTTCATCTATTCCAACAAACTCCAAAATCTTATCAACTGGCATAGATTCTACGGTGCAAAAATAATACTTAGCATTAGCGGGTATTATTTTTTCCTCTCCTGTGATCAGAGCAACTTTATTTGGGTCAACTTTTTTAATTACTTTGTCATAAACTTCTCTTGCTAATAATCTTAATGGAAAACCCATCATTCCAGTATCAAATGAAAGCATCGTTTCAATTGCTAAAAAAGTTTTTCCAGTATTTGTCGGACCTAGAACTGCTGTAATTTTATTTTTTTTCATTTCTATTATTTGTGTGTCAAAATTTTTACCTACTATATGTTGTTACCCAGTAAGAACAAAAATGGTCTAAAACATGACCGAATCGAAGAAAAAAAAGTTCTCATTTTCATAAATTTTATAATTAATTTAAATTCTAATACCTTTATATTTTCTCATACATACGTTTGCTAATAACAAATTAGGATCTATAAATATTTTTGATTTCTTAGCTTTTTTGAAAGACTTATATGCAAAAATTGCAATTGGTATTTCTGTACATCCTAGAATAATTTTCTTACACCTAATTTTAATTAAATATCTTACAGCAGGACCAATGATTTTTTCAGCTTCTTTAACCTTGCCAGATTTAACTAACTGAATAGCTTTATTGACGCATTTTTTTTGTAAGTTTTTAGTTGGTGTAACTAATTCAAAATTTCTAGATAAATAATTATGATAAATCTTTGTATTTATAGTGGCTTCGGTTGCTAATAATCCAATTTTACAATTTTTTTTACATGTTTTCTTAGTATGAAGAAAAACTTCTTTAGGCATACTAATTATTGGAATTTTTATTTTTCTTTGTAAATCATTATACCAGTAATGTGCTGTGTTACATGGCATTACAATAAACTTACAATTATTTTTCTGAAGTAATCGACAACCTTTAACAAGCTCATCAAGAACATTAAAATATCTTTTTAAATTCTCTGGTCTTTTTGGAGTATCAGATTTATTAAATAATATAAACTTAGGATATTGTTGGTCTTTTTTGCCTCTATTTAAAACTGCAATCTTATTACAAAAATCCAATCCTGCTTGGGTTCCCATGCCACCTAAAATTCCAATCATATTTTCCTAATCACTTTCCAAACCCCTGTTGCAGAGGCAATTAATTGATCTTTTTTTTTTAGGGTACAATTAACGAATACCATACTTTTAGTTTTTTTAAGTATTTGTACATTTCCTATCAACTCATCATCTTTCCTTGACGGTGCTATAAATTTGATATCAAGCGATACGGTCACACAAGATTTTTGATTAGTTGTTCTATGCACAGCA
This sequence comes from uncultured Pelagibacteraceae bacterium, assembly GCA_902585365.1. Taxonomy (GTDB): domain Bacteria; phylum Pseudomonadota; class Alphaproteobacteria; order Pelagibacterales; family Pelagibacteraceae; genus Pelagibacter. Next base: position 4,379 of record CACIDF010000020.1, on the reverse strand, counting down.
GTTCCTGCTCCAGCGTCTACTAATGAGCAAATAAAACCACCATGGGTAATTTCTCGTTTATTTAAATGAAACTCCTTAATTGTAGCTTTAAATTCATATTCATTTTCAGAAATTTCTCTAAAATAAAGTCCACCATTGTGGTGCATAAATCCAGATACTCTACTAATTTGTTCAAAATCTTGTTTCATATATAATTAAAGAATTACAGTTAGTAACAACAAAAATAAAAATACAATTGTAAAAAAAATTATAACACTTTTCTGTAAGGAAATTTTCATATAATTGGTGCGCCTGCTAGGAGTCGAACCCAGAACCTCCTGGTCCGTAGCCAAGCGCTCTATCCAATTGAGCTACAGGCGCTAATAAATTAATATAAATCATCTATATTTTAATGTAATTTTTAAATTTAAGTTTATTCTATCGTAATGTCAAAAAATTCTAAAGATATAGTTTTAACATCTGCCCTGAGAACATCAGTGGGTAAATTCGGAGGCATTCACAAGAAACTTCAAGCCCATGAATTAGGCTCAATTATTATAAAAGGTATTTTAAAAAAAACCAACTTAGATCCGCTAGAGATAGATGAAGTCATACTTGGTCAAGTTTTACCAAGTTTGGGCGGACAAAATCCTGCAAGACAAGCGTTAATAAAATCTGGAATTCCAAAAGAAAAAACTGCTTTTAATATTAATCAAGTTTGTGGATCAGGACTAAGAGCTATTGTTTTAGGATATCAATCAATTGTTATGGGCTCATCGAAATTTATTATTACTGGCGGGCAAGAAAGTATGTCAAATTCAGATGAGAAAGAAATGTTAACAAATGGTTTGATAGATGCTTTTAACAATTACCATATGGGTATTACCGCAGAAAATGTTGCAGAGAAATTTAATATTTCAAGAGATGAACAAGATCATTTTGCTCTAGACTCACAATCTAAAACTGAAAGTTCAATCAAAAGTAAAAAATTTTTAAATGAAATAATTGATAATAATCAAGATGAACACCCAAGGTTTAATTTAAATATTGAAAATCTTAAAAAGTTAAAACCTGCTTTTAAAAAAGATGGTACTGTTACTGCTGGTAACTCATCTGGTATAAACGATGGTGCAGCTGGCGTCTTACTTACAACAAGAGATTTAGCCGAGAAAAAAAATTTAGATATCCAAGCAAAAATTGTTTCTTGGGCAACTTCTGGAGTTGATCCATCTTTAATGGGTTTGGGACCAATTCCGTCCTCTACAAAAGCTCTTGAAATTGCTGGTTGGAGTATAAATGATTTAGATTTAATAGAGTGCAATGAAGCTTTTGCTGCACAAACACTTGCTGTTGTTAAAGAACTCAAAATCCCTAAAGAAAAACTAAATGTTAATGGAGGTGCAATTGCTATAGGTCATCCAATCGGTGCATCAGGTGCAAGATTGATAGTCACATTAATCCATGAAATGATCAAAAGAGATAATAAAAAAGGATTGGTTACACTTTGTATAGGTGGTGGTATGGGTATCTCTATGTGTATTGCTCGCGATTAATATTTTAAAGATTTTAAATTCTTATTTAATAGCGCTAATTGTATCCATACTCTTGCGTCAAATTTTTTGCTATTATCTCTTTTTAGTAATAATTTTTTTAATAAATTAATCATTTAAATACTTTCATATTTAAGGATGTCAAAAAAAAGATATAAATATGTTATAAATATAGCTTCAAATAATGAAAAAAGATCTTTTAGTACCTGATATTGGTGATTTTGAAAACGTTGAAATTATAGAGCTGTTAGTAAAACAAGGCCAAAAAATTTCTATTAACGATCCAATAGTAACTTTAGAAAGTGATAAATCTAGTGTTGAAGTGCCATCAACTGAGGAAGGTATTGTAGAAAGCATATCAGTCAAGATAGGAGATAAAGTTTCAAAAGGTGATAAATTAATTTCAATTTCTGTAGAAGGAGAAAGTGAAGAAAACGTTAAAGTTAAGGAAGTTAAAAAAGAGACGGAAATACCAAAAGATACAGAAAAAATTATAAGTGATGCAGAAAAAATACAAAAAATTGATGAACCAAAAATTATCAGACAAGAAGTTTCTGAGACTAAAAAAACTTCCAAACTAGAAAATTCAAAAATTGAGATTGTCTCAGATACAAATGATATAGATCCTAGTGAGACCAAAGAGTGGCTTGAGTCATTATCTGCAGTACTTAATAGCGATGGTAAAGAACGAGCACAATATATAATTAGACAATTAATAGAGCATTCATACAGAGAGGGTTCTGGATTAGTAATGTCTAGAAATACTCCGTACATTAATACAATACCCCCTGAGGAAGAGAAAAAATTACCAGGCGATCAAAATATAGAGCGAAAAATCAGATCTCTAATTAGATGGAACGCAGCTGCCATGGTTGTAAGAGCTAATAAAAAAAACCCAGAATTAGGTGGACACATTGGAACTTTCGCTTCAGCCGCAACTTTATACGATGTTGGAATGAACCATTTTTGGAGAGCAAAAAATAATAAATTTGGTGGAGATTTAATATATTTTCAGGGTCATAGTGCGCCAGGAATTTATGCAAGATCTTATCTTGAAGGAAGATTAACAGAAAAACAATTAGATAATTTCAGACAAGAAGTTAAACCGGGTGGACTGTCATCTTATCCACATCCATGGTTGATGCCAGAGTATTGGCAGTTTCCAACCGTATCAATGGGGTTAGGTCCTATGCTTGCAATTTATCAAGCAAGATTTATGAAATACTTAATCAATCGAGGCCTCATTAAAGATGAAGGTAGAAAGGTTTGGGCTTTCTTAGGTGATGGAGAAATGGATGAACCGGAGTCTTTAGGAGCTATAGGATTAGCTGCTAGAGAAAAATTAGATAATTTAATTTTTGTAGTAAACTGTAACCTTCAAAGACTGGATGGACCAGTAAGAGGTAACGGTAAAATTATTCAAGAGCTTGAGGGTATTTTTAGAGGAGCTGGCTGGAATGTGCTTAAGGTAATTTGGGGGTCATACTGGGATCAGCTATTAGCAAATGACAAAAAAGGTCTGTTAGTAAAAAGGATGAATGAAGCTGTTGATGGTGAATACCAAGCATTTAAAGCTAAGGGTGGATCATATGTAAGAGAGAAATTCTTCGGAAAATATAAAGAATTAAAAGATATGGTGTCTGCTATGACAGACCAAGATATTTGGAAACTTAACAGAGGTGGACATGACCCACATAAAGTTTATGCAGCTTATCATCAAGCAGTTAACAATGTTGGAAAACCCACTGTTATTATAGCAAAAACGATAAAAGGCTACGGAATGGGTAAATCAGGAGAAAGTATAAATACCACTCACCAACAAAAAAAATTAGATGTAAAAGATCTTATGTATTATAGGGATAGGTTTGATGTTCCATTAACAGATGAGCAAGTAAAAAATATTCAATATTATAAACCAGACGAAAATTCAGAGGAGATTAAATATTTAAAAGATAGAAGAATTAAACTAGGTGGAAATATTCCTGAAAGGTCTACTTTTGCTAAATCAATTAAAACTCCTCCAAAAGACATTTTTGATGCTCTTAAAAAGTCAACTGGATCAAAAGAAATGTCCACTACAATGGCACTAGTAAGAATGCTCACCAATCTTTTAAGAGATAAAAATGTTTCGCCAAGATTGGTTCCTATCATTCCAGATGAAGCAAGAACTTTTGGAATGGAAGGTTTTTTTCAAAAAATCGGTATATATGCTCACGAAGGACAAAAGTATGAGCCAGTAGACTCAGAACAATTATTTTCTTATAGGGAGGATAAAAAAGGTCAAGTTTTAGAGGAAGGTATAACCGAAGCTGGATCAATGTCATCTTGGATAGCAGCTGGCACAGCATATTCAAACCATGATATTGAAATGATCCCTATTTATCTATTTTACTCAATGTTTGGATTTCAAAGAGTAGGAGATTTTGCATGGGCTGCTGGAGATAGTCAAGCAAGAGGATTTTTAATCGGAGCAACATCAGGAAGAACTACGCTCGCAGGTGAAGGATTGCAACACCAAGACGGACATAGTCATTTACTAGCCTCAACTATACCAAATTGCGTTTCCTATGACCCTACTTTTGCATATGAGTTAGCTGTAATTTTTAGAGATGGTTTAAAGAGAATGCATGAAAACAAAGAAAATATTTTTTACTATATAACAACATTAAATGAAAATTACCCACATCCAGAAATACCAAATGAAAAAGGTATTGAGGATTCAATTTTAAAAGGAATGTATAAGATAAAATCTATAAATAATAATAAAAAAACAAAAATCACACTTTTAGGATCAGGTTCAATATTAAGAGAAATGTTAGAGGCATCAGAAATCTTAAATAAAGATTATAA
>CACIDF010000019.1 GCA_902585365.1 uncultured Pelagibacteraceae bacterium | reverse complement strand
AGCACAAGAAATAGTTCAGAAAGTTTACCTTTTGAAAGTGTCTTTATTAAAGGCCTTGCTGATGATGGTGGACTTTTTTTACCAGAGAAAAATTACAAATTTGACGAAAAAGATTTGTCAAAACTACAAAGCATGAGTTATTATGAGCTTGCTACTGAAATCGTACACAAATTCACTGGAGATTTCATTGAAAAAGATAATTTATACGAATTAGTTAAAAAATCTTACTCATCTTTCAGATCGGAAGAAGTTGTTAAATTAAGAAAAGTTGGAAATTTCAACATATTAGAATTATTTCATGGCCCAACATTGGCTTTTAAAGATATCGCTATGCAATTAATTGGTAATTTTTATGAATATTATCTATCAAAAAACGAAAACTTTATAAATATAATAGTTGCAACATCTGGTGATACTGGAGCAGCTGCAATAGATGCAATAAAAAGAAAAAAAAATCTTAATATTTTTGTTCTTCATCCACATAATAGAATTTCTTCAGTTCAAAGGAGAATAATGTGCACTGTTAAAGAAAAAAATGTTTTTAATATAGCCATAAAAGGTAATTTTGATGATTGTCAAAACCTTGTTAAAGCAATGTTTGTTGACCAAAATTTCTCAAAAAAGATTAATATGTCTGGTGTTAATTCAATAAATTGGGCTAGGATAGTAGCGCAGACGGTTTATTATTTTTTTTGTTTCTTTTCATTAAAATCCAAAAAGTTAAATTTTTCTGTTCCCACAGGAAATTTTGGAGACATTTATGCAGGATATCTTGCAAAAAAAATGGGTCTACCGATAGATAAATTAATTGTTGCAACTAATCAGAACGATATATTGCACAGAGCTATTTCTAAAGGCGATTACACATCAAAAAAAGTTTCTGAAACTTTTTCACCTAGCATGGATATACAACTTGCTAGTAATTTTGAGAGACTTATATTTGAGATACAAGGATGTAATTCAGACAAAACAAAAAATATAATGGCTAAGGTAAAAGAGAATAATTACAAATTAGATGAAACTTCTCTAAATAAAATTAATAAAGATTTTTTATCCGAAAAACTCAATGAGGATGAAACAATTAATGAAATAAAAGAGGTATTTAAAAATCATAGTATAGTTTTGGATCCACATACTGCGATAGGTTATGGAGTTGCAAAAAAACTTAAACAAGACAATAACTGTGTAATCTTATCAACTGCACATCCTAGTAAATTTCCAGAGGCTATTAAAAATGCATTAGGTAAAAATGAAGAACTTCCTCCAGAATTAAGAAATGTATTAAAAGAGGAAGAAAAATTTGAGATTATAGAAAATAGCTTAGATCAAGTAAAAAATTATATTTTAAAAAAGATAGATGAAAATAAAAATTAACGAAAAACTTCCAGATAGTGAAGTTTTTCAGCTCATTAATGAAGAACCAGTAAAGATTAAAATTTACAGTTTGTTTTCAAAAAAAAAGATTATTTTATTAGGAATGCCGGGAGCGTTTACTTCAGTTTGCTCTGCGAAACATTTACCAAGTTTCATTAACTTTTCAAAAAAATTTTATGAAAAAGGAGTTGACCAGATTTTTTGTATTGCAGCAAATGATCCATTTGTAATGAATGCTTGGGGCAAAATAAATAGGGTTGAAAACAATATTATGATGTTAGCTGATCCTTTTCTAAATTTTACAAAGTCAATAGGTGCAGAAGTTGACAAGTCGGGGAGGGGACTTGGCTTAAGGTCAAATAGATACACCATGCTAATTGACAATTTGAATGTTTTAAAAATTCAAGAGGAAAAAGAGACCGGAGTTTGTGATATCTCAAGTGCTGAGAATTTTTTAAAATTATTATAGGCCAGCTTCTTTTCTAGCTAATAAATCAACTTCATTATTCAAATCATTATCTGTGTGAGCTTTAACCCAAACCCACTCTATAGAATTCTTAGAAGTTAAATTGTCTAATTCAAGCCACAAATCTTTATTTTTAACATCTTCTTTTTTTGATGTTTTCCATCCATTAATCTTCCATTTTGTTATCCATTCAGTTATTCCCTGCTTTACATATTTAGAATCTGTATAAATTTGAATTTTATCTTTTGTACTAATATATTCTAATGCTTTTATAGTAGCTGTGAGTTCCATTTGATTGTTTGTTGTTAAATCTTTTGAGCCTTTTAAAATTTTTTTTTCATTATTCTTAAAAATTATCGCAGCCCAGCCACCCTTCCCAGGATTTCCAATACATGAACCATCTGTATAAATTTTAATCATTATTTAATATAAGAGCTAAAAGAATTCATTTTTTTATGAAAAGCTAATTTTTGAATATATTCTCTTGGATCCTTTTTTTTTATAATTGCTGATTTTGGAGTATTTATATAATCATAAGATCTAGTAGCGAGATATCTAAGTGCAGATCCTTTACAAAGTATATTCAAACAATCTTTCTCTTTTTTTTGCAATTTTCTTATAGTTTCGTAACCCTTAATCAATTGTAAAGTTTTGCCTTTGTCATAGGAAAATTTTTTTTTTCTCTTATTGAAACATAAGGCGTTTATGCATGTAGCTAACTCGTAGGCCTCAAAATCATTAGATGAAAAATAAAAATCAATAAATCCTAAAAATTTTCCTTTATGAAAAAATATATTATCTATAAATAGATCACCATGTATTATGTTTTTGGGCAATGTTTTTGGCCACTCTTGCTTAATTTCCATAAATGTATTTTGCATCTCTGAAGCTAAATTTCTTGAAAGTTTATTAATCTTATTTTTATTTATATCATCTAATAATTTTTTTATTTTAAGGGGGGAAAAAGAATTTTTCCTGTATAATTTAATTTTTCTTGAGGCTTTGTGCATCATACCGATATTTTTACCTATCACGTATAAATCCTTTTTTTTTAATTTTTTCTTATCTTTACCTTTTAAAAAACTGACTAAGCAGGCTTTTTTAGACCTTAAGTTAAATAAATAATTTCCTTTTTTATTTTTAAGTGGACTAGGACATTTAATTTTTAAATTTGATAATTTGTCCATTAGTTTCATAAAAAATGGGAGATCTGTTTTTTTAACTCTTTTTTCAAATATCGTTAAAATAAACTTTTGTTTTTTAGTGGAAATAAGATAATTTGTATTTTCTATTCCTTCTTTTATTCCATGGTAACTAACAATTTTTCCGATTTTAAAAAATTTTTGGATGTTATATATATCTCTTTTACTTATTTTGGTAAAAACAGCCATTAATTTAGCATACCGGGGATCTTAAAAAATACATTTTCCTTAACAATCTCAACTTCTTCAATTTGAACCTCGTATTTTTCTTTTATTTTACCTATAAAATCTTGCACAATTATTTCAGGTGCTGATGCTCCTGAGGAAATACCAATAGTTTTACATTTGCCGATTTTTTCTAATGGTATTTCACTTTCTGAATGAATTAATTCAGACTCATTGCATCCCGCTTTACTAGCAACTTCAACTAACCTTTTTGAATTAGATGAATTTCTACTACCAATTACAAAAAACATATCACAAAGTTTAGCAATTTTTTTTACTGCAGCCTGTCTATTTGTAGTAGCATAACAAATATCCTCTTTTTTTGGCTCATTAATTTTTGGGAACCTTTTCTTTAAACATTCTATTATTTCTTTTGTGTCATCCACAGATAAGGTAGTTTGCGTAATAAATGATAACTTTTCATCTTTTTTAAAGATAATTTTTTTTACATCTTCTATTGTTTCAACAAGCGTAATACCATTTCCTGGAATTTGACCCATCGTTCCAATTACTTCTGGGTGTCCCTTATGGCCAATTAATATTATATGATATCCACTTTTGTACATATTTTCTGCTTCTCTATGAACCTTTGACACCAAAGGACAAGTTGCATCAACATATTTCATATTTAATTCCTCTGCTTCTTTCGGAACTTTTTTAGGAACACCGTGTGCAGAAAATATCACAGGCCTAGATTTATCTTTAATCTCGCTAATCTCCTCAACAAAAATTGCACCAATTTTTTTTAAACTTTCAACAACATGTTTATTATGAACAATCTCATGCCTCACGTATACAGGTGAACCAAATTTATCAATACTTTTTTTTACTATTTCAATTGCCCTATCTACGCCTGCACAGAAGCCTCTTGGAGATGCCAAATAAATTTTTAATTCATTTTTTCTCATTTTTTTCTAAAAGATATTCAAGTAATATATGCGGAAAGGTTAAAGACGCCAAACCAATAAATATAATTTTCGATACAGCATTATCTAGTACATAATAATTTTTTAAAATAATTAAAGATATTACAAATAAAATAGCTGTTAAAATTGTCAAAGGTATTGCCTTTAAAGTGAATTTCTTGAAACCCTCTATTAGTGATTTATTGTTTAGTTCGTTAGATAGTTTAAATGAATGTCTAGCTGAATGTAAAAAACAAAAATAAATTGTAAAAGCCAACAAAGGATTTAAAAAGTAATTCAAAATTAAGATTGAGATATAGTCCATAAGCAGTAGAGACTTTATCTCAAAATTTTGACTCAATGAGATTAATATATTTGCAATAAAGCCTAATATCAAAATTAACCAAAGAAAGTAATTATTTACCAAAAAGCTTTGAGAAATTTCAAAATTTAAATATTCAAAGATAGCTAACGTCTCGGATTTATGAAAAATTAATGGAGCTGCAATAATAACACAACCCTTTAAGAAATATATAAATTCAAAATTAGATGAGCTTTTAATGAATTCTGAATCCTCTTTACCAAAATGATAGCTTGCAACTATCAAAAATATCATCAATATTAATTTTGGGAATATAAGCCAAAATATAATTACAGATAATCCGACAAATATATATGAAACATAAAATAATGAGGTGGACCTATAGTTATAAATTTTTAGAAGTTTTATGCCTTTAAGATTATCAAGCGCACCATGTGATATACCCAAACTCAATATTAAAAATAAGCAAATAATTAAGGGGTCATTATTTCTTAAATATTCAAATGCTGATAAAAAAATACAAAAATTAAAGAAAATTAAAGAATGGTAATAATTAATCTTATTCATTATATTAAAAAATATTTTTTATAAATAACCACTTTGGCATTTTAAGAATTACTATTAAGTCATCTAAAATATTACTTTTGTTCGACAAAAATTTAATTACTGATCGTGAAGGCGCTTGAAACATATTAAAGAATATATTTGGCATTTTTTCCGGGTGTCTATTTAAAACTTTTAAAAAAATGTTATCTAAAAATTGATATTTCCTTCCAATATTATAAATTTTTGCATTTTTAATATTTTCTATTTGATTAACAATATATCTAGAATGATCTTGAATATTTAAAAAAGTATATCCTGTGCTCAACCTTGTCATACCACCAGCAGATCCTATATTAATTGTATTATTTTTTTTTTCAGATTTTGGAAAAAATAACGGTATTGCTCCTTGTTCTTTGTATCTAATTTCATAATTTTTAATTTTTAAAATATTTTTGATATAATCTTGAAGCTGAGTGTCATAATCATTTAACATATTGTTGTTTAGTTTAGACAGCCAGGTTGTTTCAATTAATGCCTTATTTTTTGCAAAAGGAAGAGTATAAAAAAAATGAACATTTTCCCTTTGATCACAATTAAAATCCATTAAATTAAAAATTTCGTCATCAAAAATATTTTTTTCTGTTTTTATTTCCACACCCTTAAAGTGTTGCCAAAGGTTTAACTCACTATTACTTTTAGGTGGAACGCTATTGAATATTATAGAGTTTTGAAGATTTAGATTATTAGTATTTTTGTAAAATTTTATATTTTTATTTAAACTTATTTGCTTAAGTATTTTTTCGTAAAAAAGGCCGCTATCAATAGTTTGATAAGGGTAATCTTTATTTTTAACTTCGTGATGGCCTGTTTCTGTATTCACTGAAAAATTATCCCAGCTTTTGATAACACAATCCTGAAAATTGTGATCCATAACCTTCCAAAATGACCAAGTCTTATCTCTTTTATAGTCACCTCTTGTTTCTATTATAGCAAGAGTTTTATCCTTTAACTTTTTTTTGGTATCTAATTCATAAGCCAGAGATAAGCCAGCGCATCCGCCTCCAATAATAATGTAATCAAAATCTTTCATTCAAATTAATTTCCTTACCAATTTCCATATGCTCATCATCGGTTAAATGAATATTTGATTTAGAGAATATTAATACAAATAGATCAAATATACTAAATATAGTCTGTTTTAATTTGCCAATTTTATTAACAAAAATTTTTCCAGAATTATTATAATTTTCTAAATTCTTCTTTCTTATTATATTATTTCCAATTTCCCTATAAACTCTACGTGCAACTAAGATCGCAAATCTATTTACCAGAGGAATTTCCTTTATCGATTTAAAAGAGCTTTTATAAAATAGTTCAGCTATACCTAATGTCTCTTTAATTTTTACAAAATCATGATCTATATATTTTCTATTTCGACTACTATCCTCTACAACGTCTCTTGCTATATTAGTTAACTGCATTGCTATACCAAGATCTACTGCAGATCTAAGAGCAATTTTTGAGTCTACTTTCAATATTTTTGCCATCATTAGTCCTACCGTGCCAGCAACTCTATATGAATACACAAGTAGCTCACGCTTTGTTTTAAATTCAATATTTTCTTTAATATCAGACTCAATACCATCAAAAAGATCCAGAACTACTTTTTCTGAAATATTGAATTTCTTAATAAGATTATCAATATTTTTAACTAAAATATTCCCAAAGTTTCTTTCAATGAAATCTTTTTTCATTTTATTAAATTTTTGTTTTTTTTGAGTCTAAAGATGTATTTTCATCTGCTATGTCATCTAAGGTTCTACAAAAATCATAAAGTCTTGATCCATTTTCGAACGTTTGTTTCGCTAAAAAAAAACCTGCCCAACTAAATGATTTCGCGTGAGTTGAGATTAGGTTATTTGACATTACAATATTTTATCTAATACTTTAGCAGAAGATAGTACACCAGGCACTCCTGCACCAGGATGAGTGCCCGCACCAACGAAATATAATCCTTTGTAAATTTCTGACTTGTTGTGAAAACGAAAGTATGCAGATTGAGTAAATTTCGGCTGAATTGAAAAACCTGACCCAAACTTTGTATTTAAATCATTTTCAAAATAATCAGGAGACAAATAAAAATCCTCTACTATATTTTTTTCAAGATCTGGCAATAAATCATTCTGCATTTTTTTTATTACAAGTTTTTTAATTTTTTCTCCTTCTATGGACCAATCAATATTTGATTGATTATTTGGAACAGGCACTAAAACATAAAAACAATCATATCCCTCAGGAGCCATTGATTTATCTGTAGCAGTTGGTCTATGTAAATAATAACTTATATCATCGTTTAGTTTTTTCTTATTAAATATATCATCAAGGTGTTCTTTGTACTTATTTCCAAATTTAATAGTATGATGCTCTACATCTTTATAAACTTTTTTTGTTCCAAAATAATAAACAAACAAACCCATTGAATAATCCATTCTATTTCTTTTCCAATTGAAAAATAGATTACTTTTTTTTTTATTTAATAATTTTTCATACACTCCTGGTGGATCAGCGTTACAAACAACATTATCTGCTAATATTTTTTCACCATTATTTAATTCAACACCCTTTACATTTTTATTATCCTCAATAATTCTTTTAACCTCTACTCCTTTAATCACTTTTATATTTTCTTCTATCATTAAAGTTTCTAACCCTTTAACAATATTACCTGTGCCACCCATGGAGTAGTGAATTCCCCATTTTTTTTCAAGATATAATATTAATCCATATATAGATGTTGTTGTAAAAGGGTTCCCTCCTACTAAAAGCGGATGCATACTAAATATTCTTCTTAGCTTCTCATTTTTGACATATGAAGAAACAAGTGAGTAAACAGATTTATAACTTTTTAGTTTTAGCAAAGATGGAATTTGTTTGAGCATAAAAAAAGGTTTATTAAAAGGTACATCAGAAAGTTCCATATATCCTTTGTCAAAAATTCTTTTAGTAAAATTTACTAGATCAAAATAGCCATCCACGTCATCATTAGAAACTTCTAAGATTTGTCTCTTCATTTCTTTCTCATCCCCAGAATAATCAAATTTATAACCATCCTCGAATACAAATTGATACCAAGTTTGCAATGGCTTAATATTTAAATAATCTTCAGCCTTTTTCCCAAACAATTGAAATAATTCATTAATCAAATAAGGCGCTGTAATTACAGTAGGCCCAGCATCAAATTTAAAACCATTCTTTTCAAAAACTCTTGCTCTACCACCTAAATCTTTATGTTTTTCAACTAAAGTAACTTCATGTCCTTTAGCTTTAAGTCTCAAAGCAGCTGATAATCCACCAAATCCTGATCCAACTATTACAGTTTTCATATTGTTAATTTATATTTTTTTAAATTCGAAAGTAAGAAAATATTTAGTTTGATTTTAATTTTTTTAGAGCTTCTTTACTTTCATCAATATTTTTCTGGAAAATGTTATCTAATTTAGACTTATCTATCGTATTTTTTATTATTTTTTCAACCGAGTTGACTGCAATATCTATAGAGGTATTTTTTATTTCTTTTATTGCCTGTTCTTTCATTTGAGTAATTTTTTCCTCAGTCAATCTTTTTTTAATTTCTGCTGATTTGTTAAATTTATCTTTCATTTGTTGAACCATAGCGTCAGCGTCTTTCTTAGCATTCTCTATTATAACTTTTGTTTCATCTGAAGCGCTATTAAGTTTTGATTGGGATTGATCTAAAAATACTTTCGTTTCTTTTCTTAATTTCTCACTTTCATTAAGCTCATTTTTTATGTCGGAAATTAATTTATTTAGGTTGTCGTTTATTTTTAAAGGTACTTTTAAATAAATTAAAACTCCAAAAAATATAATAAAAGATATTGCTACCCAAAAAGTTGCATCAAATACCATTATTTGCCCTTCATAAGTTTGACTTGTTCGTTAACTATTGCTGAAACGTTACTTTTATTTACTTCTACTCCAATTAATTTTTGAATAATTTCGGCTGCAGTATCTACAGCAATTAGACTTATTTTTTCTGGAGATGATTTTTTTAGATCTTTTATCTCATTTTCAGCATCTTGAATTTCAGAATTAAGTTCGCTCTCTATCTTTTCTCTTTCTTTACCCAGATCTAATTGAATTTTTTCTTTTGCCAAATTAAAGGTTTTTTTGGCTTTATCTTTAGCATCCGATATTATTTTATCATACTC
>CACIDF010000018.1 GCA_902585365.1 uncultured Pelagibacteraceae bacterium | reverse complement strand
AGTTTTTAATTACACTAAGCCTGACAAGTATGAGAAACAAATTGGCATAAATTTTTACAAGAAAAATTTTAATCGAAAAATATTTACTTGTAAAAATTGTGACTTTCATTTTTCTAATTATATTTTTTATAACAACCCAATGGAAAAAATTTACAAGAAAAATTATAGAAGTAACAGGTTGCACAATCCGATGGTATTGCTAAAAAAAATTGTAAAGTTGAAATATAAGAACTCTGAAACTAAACAAAGGATTAATTTAATCAAAAAATATATAAAAAATTTAGAAAACTCAAGGATAATTCCAATAAAAAAAAAAAGAGAATTACTTGATGTCGGTGGAGCCAGTGGAATTTTTGCTTATGAATTTAAAGACAAAAATTGGTCCTCCACTGTTCTCGACCCTTCGATACAAGGAAATTTTATTAAAAATCTCAATATTAGATACATTGAAAAAAAAATAAATAATAGATTGAAGTTGGATAAAAAATATGACCTTGTAACATTAAATTATACACTCGAACACATACTTAAACCCTTGGAAACGCTAAGAATTATTAAAAATTTTATCAATAAAAATGGCCTTTTATATATTGAAGTTCCTCACTCAATTTCATTTAAAAAATTAAAAAAACATGATGATATTTTTAACTCATGTCATTTATGGTTTTGGAATCCCTTTAATATATCTTTAATGCTTAAAAAGTTAAATTACGAAGTTTTTTTTATTAAATCTGGAAAAGAAATAAGAGGACATTATAGTCTCAAAATAATTGCAAGGCCAAAAAATTAAATGAAAAGAAAAATAAAAAATATATGTTTTGATATAGATGGAATAATTTGTACAGTTAACAAATCCAATAATTACAAAAAATCGAAACCGATAAAAAAAAATATCGAATTTATCAATAATTTATATAATTCTGGATATACAATTACTCTTCATACAGCAAGATACATGGGAAGGTATAAAAACAATCGTAAAATAGCTGAAAAAAAAATAAAAAGATTTACTGTTAAACAATTATCTGATTGGAATTTAAAATATCATAGTATTTTTTTTGGTAAGCCTAGCTTTGATTTAGTGATAGATGATAAATCCTTATTTTATGATAAAAAATGGATTTCAAAATTAAAGAGATACATTAATTGATGATAGATAAAAAAATTCCATACTGGATTAATACCAAATTTATTTCTGATAAAAGAGGCTCTTTATATAAATTTATAAATCACAAAGTTATAAAAGAAATAAAATTCAAATTAATAGAGGCACAAATTTCAGAATATAAAAAAAATGTATTCAGAGGATTTTATGCACAACTAGGCAGATCGAGTGAAATGAAATTAATACAGCTATTGGAGGGAAAAGTATTTTGGTTTACTATAAATTTAAAAAAAAATAAATATTATGGAAAGGTTGATATTTTTAGTTTAAAGAAAAATAAGCTTTTATTTGTTCCTAAAGGTTATGCACATGGCTCATATTCTTTGGATAATTCAAAAGTTTTAGTGTTAGCAAATAACATTTATAATAAAAAAGATTACTTAGGAATTAATTATAAAGACAAAAATGTATTTAAAAAAATAAAAAGATATCTCAAAAAAAAAGTAATTATATCAAATTGGCATAAATCTTTTAAATCATTAGAATTACATGAAAAATAAAAAACTAGAATATTCAGCAGTTATATTATTAGGTGGAAAAGGAACAAGAATGGGATTTTTAACTAAAAAAAAGCCAAAAGGACTTCTAAAAATTGGAAAATATACGATTTTATCTCACTTATACACACAATTAAAATTACTAAAAGTTGATGAGATATTTTTATGCCTTGGATATCATCATAATAAAATAATAGAATATTGTAAAAAAAGAATAGTCAAAGACTCAGCCAATATTTTAGATAGTTTAAAAAAAAAAAATATCAAAGAGCCAAATTTACATTTTTCATGTTTAGATAAAGACAGTTCAACATCTGAAAGAATTTATAAATTAAAAAAAAAATTAAATCATAAAAACTTAATTATATTATATGGAGATACTTTATTGAAATTAAATAAAAAAAAATATAAGTCTTATTTAATGAAAAATTTAAAATTTGACATTTTGTTAACGTTATCGAATCCTAAAGAAAAATTTGGAATAGCAAAAATTCAAAACAAAAGAGTTATTTCTTTCTCTGAAAAGAAAGTTGATAAAAGAAAATGGGTTAATTCAGGTTGGATGGTTTTAAAAAAAAATGTTTTAAATCACATTAAGAATAAAAAATCAAATTTTGAAAGTTATATTTTTAATAAAGTCAAAAAATTTAAGATTATAGCTTTTAAAAATAAAAGCTTTTATTTACCCATTGATAATTTGAAAGATTTACAATATGCAAACTTGCAATGGAATAAAAACAGAAAGACTTGGTATTAATTGTGAAAAAAAATATTTTAATTACAGGCATAACAGGTTTTGTGGGCTCACATCTCGCAGATTTTATTATTAAAAATAAAAAGCAATGTAAAATTTATGGAATAAAAAGATGGCATTTATCAAGTATGAAAAATCTTAAACATATTTTTAATAAAATTCATTTTTTTGATTGTGATATAACTGATCCTATTTCTGTAGAAAATTTAATTAGAAAAAATAAATTTGATATAATTTTTCATTGTGCCGCAGAAAGTTTTGTTAGCCCATCTTGGGATCATCCTCATAGATATATGTCTGTAAATTATAATGGAACACTAAATTTTCTTGAGTCAATTAAAAAACATTCACCTAAAACAATAATCCATATTCCAGGTTCGGGAGAGGAATATGGTGAAATATACAAAAATGAAATTCCCATTAGACCAGAAACTGTTCTCAGGCCTGTAAATCCGTATGCTGTCAGTAAGATAGCACAAGATTTAATAGGATACGTTTATTTTAAATCTTTTAACATAAAAGTAATTAGAACTAGATCTTTTAATCATGAGGGTCCACGTCGAGAAAAAGTATTTGGTATATCTTGGTATGCTTACCAAATAGCATTAATTGAAAATAGATTAATGAAACCAAATATGGAGGTTGGTGAATTAAATGATAGAAGAAATTTTACTCATGTCAAAGATATTGTAGAGGCATATTGGTTATCTGTGGAAAAATGTAAACCAGGCGAACTTTATCTTGTAGGAAGTGAAGAAGATGAAAAAAATACTTTTACATTTAAAGAGGCTCTTGAAAAGTTAATAGCTCTATCAAAAATTAAAAATATAAAATATAAAAAAGTTCCAAAATTTACGAGACCTACAAGGGTACCGAGACTAATTGCAGATACTTCTCAATTTAGGAAGTTAACAGCCTGGAAACCAAAGATATTATTTGATGATATCCTTTTAGACACACTTGAATTCTGGAGGGAAAAAGTTAAGAAAAAAGATTTCATTTAACTAAAGTTTTATGAAAAAAAAATTGAGTTATGTTGTATCTAAAACACCTCTTAGAATAAGTTTCCTTGGGGGAGGTACTGATATACCATATTTTTATAAAAAATATGGCGGAGCTACTTTTAGTATTGCAATAAATAAATTTGTATATGTAACTGTTAAAAGGCATTCTAAGTATTTTATAGAAAATTATAGATTAAATTATTACGACACAGAAATTTGTCACAAAGTTTCAAAAATAAAAAATTCAATTATTAGAGAAACTTTAAAATTCTTTAAAATAAAAACTCCCTTATACATATCAGTTATATCTGATATTCCAACCGGATCTGGCCTCGGCGGATCAAGTAGTTTTATCATAGGTTTAATTAATGCTCTATGTAAACTAGAAAATATTAAAATATCTAAATTTGAACTATTGAGGTATGCAACTAAAATTGAAATTGATATTTTAAAAAAACCTATTGGAAAACAAGATCATATACCTGCAATTTATGGAGGCATAATATTTACAAAATATTTTAGAAATAATAAAATTTTCATCAATAAAATTAGAAATATAAAACTTAAAGTTCCAATAAATATCATATGGACCAATGTAAGTAGAGACTCTTATTTAACTCTTAATGATCAAAAAAAAAGATTAAAAAAAAACACAGCAAACTTAAAGGCTATGAAAAAACTTTGTGTAGAATTTTATCATACATTGGTTAAAAATAAAAAAATAGATCATAAAATTCTTTCAAAATATATCAATCAAAGTTGGAGACTTAAAAAGAAATTATCGCCTTTAATAATTTTTAAAAAAGCAGAAAAAATCATCTCCGTATTGCAAAAAAAAAATATTGGATCAAAATTACTAGGTGCTGGAGGTGGAGGTTTTATTTTATATCTAGGCAAGAAAAATAACAAAATTTTTAAAAATTATGTTTATGAAGAAGTAAAAATATATAATAATGGAACAGAAATAATTACTTTGCAAAAGGATTAATGAATATATTATTACTTGGAATTAATGGAGATATAGGAAAGTCTATATTAGAAAAAATTTACTCTAAAGAAAATAACTATTTTTTAACATTTAGTAAAAAAAAACCTGATTTAAAAAAAAAAAATTTAAAATATATAAGAATAGACTTTTCAAAAAAAAATAGTGTAAGAAAACAAATTAAGCTCTTAAACAAATTTA
Source organism: uncultured Pelagibacteraceae bacterium (assembly GCA_902585365.1). Classification (GTDB taxonomy): domain Bacteria; phylum Pseudomonadota; class Alphaproteobacteria; order Pelagibacterales; family Pelagibacteraceae; genus Pelagibacter. Next base: position 5,142 of record CACIDF010000018.1, on the reverse strand, counting down.
ATTTTAACATTGTTATAAATAACGTAGGTGATAGCAACCCTTATAAAAACTTCACTAGTCTTTCAGATGAAGATATATATCAATCTTTTAATATAAATTTTTTTTCTCCTTTTAAAATAATATTTTCAATATTAAAAAGAAACATTAAGCTAAAAAAAAAATTAAATATTATTAACATAAGCTCAAATACTATAAAATATTTGGGATCAGATAAAAACTTTCCATATTTTATTTCAAAGTCTACTTTAGAAACAAGTCTAAAATTTATTTCAAATAAGTTTAGTAAAAATAAAATAAGAACAAATATTATAAGACCGGGACTAATAAAAGTTGAAAAAACAACCAAGCTCTTGGGCTATTCTAAAAAAAATTTTAAAAAAAGACAAACTCTTATTCCAACAGGCAGGGCTGGTAGACCTGAAGACATATCTAATCTAGTAAAATTTCTATTAGATGAAAATAGTGAATATATTTATGGTCAAGTTATATCTGTGTCTGGTGGGGAATAATTTATTTAATTCTTGCTAAATATTTTAAATTATTCAATAAGTTTGATTTAGGTTTAAAATTTAATTTGTTTATTTTTTCAGTATTAGCATAAAAATTACTTTTAATTTTTTTTCTATCATAAATAATTATAGATTTTGAATTAATAAATTTCTTAAGGGTAAAAGCAATCTTATATGGGCTAAAATGTTTTCCAGTTCCAATATTGTAGATTCCATTAGAGCTCGTATCACAAAATTTTAATATTAGCTTACATACATCATCAACATAAATAAAATCTCTTGAGGCAAATGGTTCTTTTAACTCTATCTTTTTGTTTTTTTTTAAAGAGTCAATTAAATAAGGAATTAAAGACCCTTTTCTTTGATATCTTCCATAAACATAAAATAATCTAAGCCACATTATTTTACAGCTTTTTGAAAATTTCTTCTTAATGAATTTATATGTATCAATTTTAGCTTTAGAAAAGTAACTAAATCTAGTTATCTTTTTGTTCTCTTTGCATTGACCATCCAAATTACCGTACTCGAAACACGATCCTGTTACTAGAATTTTTTTTAAACTCTTCACTTTGATAAGATTAAAAAAAAATTTTTTTTGACCATCAAGATTTTTCTTTGATATTTTTTTACTAACTTCAGGATAGCCAGCCCACGCTAAATGTATTAGTATTTCTGGATTAAATTTTTTAATTTCGCTTATTGATATTTTTGAACTGTAAATGTCTGTATTTATTATTTTTAAATTTGATTTTTTTTTTAAGTTTCTTCCAATCAAGCATACTTCGTTATTATTTTTATCTATAAATTTTATAAGATTTTTTCCGATGAAACCTGTGGCACCAGTAACTAAAATTTTCATATTATAATTTTTTTATAAATGGTGATAAATTATCCTTTTTAGAAATATTTTTAATTTTAATTGGCCATTTAAACTTGAAAATTGGATCTTTGTAATTTACGAGACACTCGTGAGTTGGATTGTAAAATTCACTACAATAATAATGAACTATAGTATTATTTTTTAATGTAAGAAAAGCATTTGCACACCCTTTAGGAATATGTAGTAAATACTTATTTTTTTCTGACAATCTAAAACTTAGCCATTTTCCATAGGTTTTAGATTTTTTTCTTAAGTCCAATACTATATCATATATTTCACCTTTTAAACATGACATTGATTTATCTTCTTGGAATGGTTTTTTTTGGTAATGAAATCCCCTTAAAGTACCTTTCTTATAATTTACCGATATGTTTGCTTGTTTAACTTTATTTTCAACTCTGTTTTTATAAAACTCTGAATTACAAAAATGTCTTCTAAAAAGACCTCTTTCATCTTTAAAGATATTTGGCTTAATTAAATAAACACCTTTAATTTTTTGTTTTAAAAATTTCATAAATCAATGAAAGACAAACTAGAAAATTATTAAAGATATTTTTAAAAAAAATCAAGAAATTAAATTTTTTTGTATGAAAAAAAGAAAAAAAGTTTATATATAATTTATTATTTAATTGTAAATGAAAATAAATAATATTTCATTTTTTCTAAAAAAAAATCTAAATGCGATTTCAAAAAATATTTGTTCGTACGACACAAAAAAATTTACTTTATTTATTAAGTTATTAAAGGATATTAAAAAAAGCAAAAAAAAAGTAATGATCATGGGTAATGGAGCAAGCGCATCCATAGCTAATCATTTTGCAACAGATTTGACGAAAATCGCAGGAATTAAAACTATAAATTTTAATGAATCAAACCTGATAACTTGTTTAGCTAACGACTATGGCTATGAAAATTGGTTAAAAAAAGCTTTAGAATTTTACGCAGATAAAAATGATTTAATTATACTAGTGAGCAGTAGTGGAAAATCAAAAAATATTTTAAATGCAGCAAAATATGGAAATACTAAGAATATAAAAATTGTAACGTTTTCTGGTTTTAAAAAAAATAATCCTTTAAGTAAATTAGGCAGAATCAATTTTTGGGTCAATAGTAAAAAATACAATCACATTGAGACAGTTCATTTAACCTGGCTTCTTTCTGTAGTAGACTTTTTAAAAAAAAAATAAAATGTCAATTTTAATTACGGGATCTTCAAGTTTTATAGGAAAAAAATTAATTACGAGATTAAAGCAAAAAAAAATTAGATTTATTGGTATAGACTCAAAAAAAGTTAATATTAAAAATTGCTTTAAAATTAATATTTGTGACAAGAACCTTAATAAAAAAATTAAACATAATATTAAATCAATTATTCATTTAGCTGCTATATCTAATTCAAAAGATTGTGCGAGTGATTTAATTACTTGTTATAAAAATAATGTATTAGGTACAATAAATATATTAAATTTTGCAAAAAAAAGAGGAATTAAAAAAATTATTTTTGCTTCCTCTGAATGGGTATATGGAAATAAAATAAACTTAAAATCTTTTAATAAAAATCTTAACATAAACAACATAATTGATGATTATTCATTATCCAAAATTTTATGTGAAAAAATTATAAGTAAAAATAAATCTTTAATATCTGTAATTTTAAGGTTTGGAATTATCTATGGTGATAGACATTACGGTTCAGCTGTTGAAAGTATAACTAATTCGTACTTTAAAGACCCTGTCATTAGAGTGACTTCAAAAAAATCGGCAAGATCTTTTATTCATGTAGATGACATAGTTGAAGCAACCATAAAATCTTTAAAAATAACAAAAAACTCAATTTTTGATATCCAAGGACCCGAATTAGTTTCAGTAAAAAAAATACTAGATTTACTATCAAAAAAATACCCAAGAAAAATAAAAATTAAAGAAATATCTCCAGATAATTTTAGTATAAGAAAAATAACAAACAATTATAATAAAAATTTGAATTGGAAACCAAAAATATTTGTGAGTGAAGGAATTAATCGTATATACAAGAAGTATTATAACAAACAGTAAATTATAAATTTATATAATGAAAGAACTTTACAAAATATATAGATACTGCATGAGGTCAAGAAATTTACAATTCAAAGTCAATTCATATGCAAAAAAAAGTAAAATTAATTTTCCGGTCCATTTTGCGTTTGGCCATGAATTTGTATCTAGTTTAGTAAAACTATTTATCGAAAAAAACGACAAATTAATTTTGTCACATCGAAATATACATTTTGTGTCGCTTTTTTCAAAAAATCCAGAGATTTATTATAAAAATTTATTTATTAACAAAAAAAAAAATAATTTAGGATCAATGAACTATCATGAAAAAAATAATCAGATAGCTTACACATCGAGTGTTCTAGGAAATAATTTTTCAGTCGCATGTGGTATCAGTTTTTTTGCAAAAAAAAAATCAGTAGTAATTTGTATTGCTGGAGACGGTGCAATAGAGGAAGGATCTTTTTATGAGACATTATCACTTGCAAAGTATTTAAATTTACCTTTAGTTTTTCTTATTGAGAATAATAATTGGTCTATGTATACAAAAATAAATGAGAGAAGATGTAATATAAATTTAAAAAAAGTGTGTGAATCTATGCAAATAAAATTTTTAAAACTACAATTAAAGAATTTTCAAAAAAGTATAAAAAATTATAAAAAAATGATCAGTTATTGTAGAACTACTTCTTCACCAATAGTTTTAGAGCTTCCAGTTAAAACTTATGGTGATTTTAAAAAAAAAAAGTATGTAAATTATCATCATGGTGTTTTAAGCAATAACGTAAAAATTTATAATAAAATTTATTTTGAAAAAAACGATTTATTATTTCGGATTAAAAAAAAAATAAGATGACGAGCTTATCTCCAAAAGATTATGTAAATTTTTTTTTAAAAAAATTTATTAAAAAAAAATCATTAATATTTGGGCAAAATATCCTGGCAGGCTCAAGGGTGTCCGGTATCTCGAGTGGCTTTGAAAAAATAAAAAATGTGAATATCTTTAATACTCAAAATTCAGAGTCAAGCCTTGTTGGCCTTGGAATGGGAGCCATGATTTCGGGCAATTCAGCTTTATATGTAGCTAAACAATTAGATTTTATTCTTTTATCAATGGATCACATTGTTAATACTTATAATTCAGTTTTACTTCAGAATTCAAAAGGAACTTTTGTAATCGTAACTTATATTGTCGATACTAATACTGAAGGTCCACAATCAAGATTCAATTGTTTATCTGAGTTTGCTTCTATGTCTAAAATTAATTGCAGATACTTAATTTTTAAAAATGATATAGAAAAAAATATAAGTCTAGCACTAAAAAAAAAAGGCATGACAATACTTTGTTTAAGTCAGAATTATGCAAATATAAACAAATTTGATTTATACGATAATTTTAAAGATGTCGAAGTAGATAAAGATGGGAGATACACAAGATATAAGTTTGGAGAAAAAGTGACTCTAGTTTGCTATGGATTTTCGGCATATGAGATCGATCAAATAATTAGAAAAGATTATCCATTATCAGATTTGTTTATAATTACAGATCCTTTAAATTCAAACTTAGATCAAATAATTAAAAGTTCAAAAAAGACTAAAAAAACCATCTTATTTGACAATAGCTCTTCAAAAAATAAACATATTTATTATTTAGAAAGTAAATTAATGAAATTAAAAATCTCAATAGAAAAAAAAGTTTTTGACGATTCTATTAATGAA
>CACIDF010000017.1 GCA_902585365.1 uncultured Pelagibacteraceae bacterium | reverse complement strand
AAAAGAAAAAAGCAGCTAAAAAGAAAAAAGCTAAAAAGAAAAGAAATAAGAAGAAGAGATAATTAGCTTAATCTCATAAAGATTTACATTACATAATTAAGATATACACTCTTTGATGTGCGTTCTTTTATTGAAAAAAATCTGAATTATGTAATCTTTTCATTTATTTTATTAATTCTAATTTCATTAAAAATTATTAATCCCTCTATAATTAAATCAATCTCCTATTTAAGTTTTGATTTATATCAAAAAGTATTTGTTGAAAAAAAGGGCGATACTGATGTTGTGATTATAGACATTGATGAAACAAGCTTAGGTAAATTTGGTCAGTTTCCTTGGAGTAGATCTGTTTTTGCAAAAATTATAGATCAAGTTGAAACCTCAAATCCGAAAGCAATTGGTTTCGATATTTTTTTTACTGAAAAAGATAAACAATCCCCAGATGAAATTATAAAATCTTATGGTTTAATACCCTCTGATATTGTTGATCTTCAAAAATTAAAAGGACATGACGATGTATTTGCTGATAAATTAAAAGGTGCAAAAACAGTAACAGCAGTTTTAGGCAGCAACGTTCCATCCCATTCAAATTATGATCGTAAAGCAAAAGCTAGATTTTTATCTAAAGGTGGTGATCCAAAACAATTTACTTATTCTTATCCATATTCAATTGGTTCACTAGAGAAATTAGAAAAAGAAGTTAAAGGTTTAGGATCAATATCTTTTTTAGATCAATTAGACGGAATAATTAGATCACTTCCATTAATTGTAAGATTTAATAATAAAATATATCCAACTATGGGTTTAGAAATGGTTCGAGTAGGAGCAAATCAAAAAAATATTTACATTGAGTTAAATGAAGTTGGAATTAATAGAATAAGTGCAAGACCCTATAAAGTAGATTCTGATCCAAATGGAATTATTTGGATTAAATATAAGCAACCTCAAAAAAAACAATATATATCTGCTGGAGATGTATTTGATGGAAAATTTCAATCAGATTTTTTTAAAAATAAATATGTTTTAATTGGTGCATCGGCTCAAGGATTATTCGATTTAGTTAAAACTCCACTTGGAATTACAATTCCTGGAGTTGAAGTTCACGCTAATGTTATAGAAAATATTTTGGATCAATCTTATTTAGTTAGAAATCCTAATACTTATATTTTTGAATTATTATTTTCTATAATTGTTGCATTATTAACTTTTATTTTGTCTCAAAAAATTAAACCAAAATACAGTTTATCTGTTTTTTTTGGTAATTTATTATTCATTATTATAATTGGATTTTCTATCTATAAATTTAGATCTGAACTTGTTGATATAAGTTATCCAATATTTATTTTAACGATTACTTTTTTAACGGGGTTGTATTTTAGATTTATAGAAGAAAACAAACTAGCGCTTGCAAACTTACAAAAAGAAGCAAAACTTTTAAAAGAAAGAGAACTTGCTGCAGGAGTTCAGAAAAGTTTATTTCCAGATATTACAAAATTTGAAAACTTTATTTTTGCTAAAAACGTTCCTGCAAGGGATGTATCAGGAGATTACTTTGATGTTGTAAGATCAACACCTGAAGAATATTTTTTCACTCTAGCCGATGTATCAGGTAAAGGAGTTAAAGCAGGTATGTACATGGCTAAAGCATCTTCCATATTTAGAACATTAACAAATTTAAAGTTTCCGTTAGAAAAAGTTGTCTTTGGAGTTAACAATGAACTTGTTGAGGCTAAATTTAAAGGCATGTTTGTAACTGCTGTATTTGGAAAACTAAATATTAAAACAGGAGAACTAGTATTTATAAATGCAGGTCATGAAAGTATCTTAACTTTTGATAAGAATAAAAATTATGAATATATAAAGTCTGATATGCCGCCTATTGGGATTGTTAAATATTTTACAGAGTCTATGGTTAAATCAAATACTATTAATCTAAAAGACAAAACATTTGTGGTCTATACGGATGGTGTGACAGAAGGATACTTAAAAAATGGTGAGGAATTAGGGGCAGAAGGAGTTCAAAATATCATTAATGGTATTGAAAATATTAACCCAAAAAATATAGTACTCGGTATAGAAAAAGAGCTCAATTGGGGGGCAGAAAAATTAAGGGACGATATTACTTGTATGGCAATCAACATTGAAAACACTGAGCTAATTAAAAAGACTAAGTAAAAATGTTGAAACAATTCAAAAAATTTAAAAGATTAATTTTGATAAGTACGCTTAAACCTAAAGCATTCTTAATTTTATTTGTTTTATTTTTTTCAACATTAGTTTATGCAGCAAGCACAACAGTTACTTGGATAGATGGAAGAATCCCCCCAGGTAAGGGAACTACTACCTGTAAGAGCTTTGATGGCGATCTTTTGAATTCAGACTCTACTGAAGAACCGACTGACGTTGCTTTTAGTTCAGATGGTTTGAAAGTATTTACAACAAATAAATTACAACAACAACTTAGATCTGTAGGTAATTTATCGATGAACGTATTAAATACACCTTTCGATGTAGCATCAGTAAAAACAGATGGAGGCTGCACTGATCTTAACGCATTCAGAATTGATGATGCATCCACTCTTCATGCCAGATTACGTAATCTAATGATTGTAGATAACGGTAAAAAATTTTTTATAGGTGATCTAAATGGGAAAGTTGGTAGATTTGATTTATCAACACCAAATGATTTTACAACACACACTTTTGTAAACGAAACATCTTTTCCGTCTGATGAACTAAATTTTGCATTTAGTACTGATGGTACAAAAATTTATTCAGTAAATACAGCAACTATTGAAAGTCCAATAGTAACCACTTATCAATTACCTGGACCCTTCGACATTTCATCAAAAACCCAAATTCACGAGGTTAATCTAACTACTTTAGGTGTGGAGTTATTTGATGGTAAAGATAAAGCAAGAGATATCGAATTTAGCGTCACTGGTAACGCAATGTTTGTCATGATGACAAATTATGAAGCTAATGGGGGGGAGGCTTCTACTTTTCAGGATCAGTTTATCTATCAATTTACATTATCGAAAAATTTTGATGTATCAACAGCAACACTAGTCGGTAGATATCAAACAATTGATTTTAAAAATAGAGCTGCCATAAACCCTGAACCAAATGGCTTTGTTTTTTCAGGTGATGGTATGAGATTGTTTATAGTTGAAGAAAGAGATGGTGCCGGAGTTGACCAAATTAATTCGTATCAATTAGAATGTCCTTATGGATTAGTGCAATGTGTATCGAATACTTCTTCTTCAATAGAATCTCAAGTTGAGTTAGCAAAACAAAACATCAGCTTAAACGTTGATACTATATTTAAAAGATTTGAGTGGATTAAGAGAAATCGTGATAATGAAAATTTATCTGCTCACAATTTTAACATTAATTATCATGACCCTTTAATACAAACGTTAGCGAATAAATTTGAACCATCCGTTAAAAACAATGTTGCAAATTTTATAAGTAAACATAAATCAAAAGATAAAAAATCTAAGTGGTCTAGTTGGAGCTTAGCTGATATATCCTTAAGAATTTTTGGACAAGATGGCACTGTTAAAGCAAAAGATGTTAATACTAGAGGATTAACAATAGGAGCTGATAGAAAATTTGGAAATAATAAATTTTTAGGATGGGCAATAAGATATAGTGATGGTAGTTCTGATATTAAACTTTCTAAACAAGATCTCACTATGGAGTCCTTAACACTAAATCTTTATGGAATTTCCCCCTCTAAGGATAATCAATACATTAACGCTGTTATAGGCTTGAGTCATTTAAGATTTGACCATAGGTATAAGGGCAATCTGTCTGGTGAAAGAAAAGGAAAACAAGCTTTTGCATCAATTAATTATAGAACCAAAGATAAGTATGGAATATTAAATGTAACACCAACAGGTAAACTCACATATGGTGTGACAAGGTTGTCTGAGTTTACTGATTTTTTAAGTAAAGCATCTGGTCTTTCATCACAAGATGTAAGATATAAAAAGGATACTTTTGTTAGTGGAGAATTTGCGGGTGGATTTTTATTTGAAACTGACATCATTGAAACTGATCAAGGAACAGTTCAGCCAATGGGAGGCATAGAAATATTGTATGATTTAACTAATGATATTGACTATAAATATATGATTCAAGGTGAGACTTCTGTAGGCAAGGAAACAATTCACTCACCATTTTCAAGACAAAATTTAAAGACCTCAATTGGTTTTGAGGCGGTTCATCTAAATGGCTTTACAGTGTCTGCAGATTATCAAAGATTAATTCGTTTAAATGACACAAAAAACGCTCCTGAATACCAAACAGAAACTTTCATATTAAAATTTAGTCGTTCAAAAGAAGAGGATAATCAATTTGCTTTAAATTATGATCCGATCAATGCCCATCAAACCAATTTGAGCTATTCAAAAAATATTCATGGTTTAGACTTTAAAATTAACTCAAATCAAAGCTTAGAGAACAGTTCTGAGTATTTTACCAACCTAGAAGTGTCTGGAAAATTTTGAGGAATTGAGATAATATTATTAAAATGTTTGAAAAATTAGAAGAACTTGCAAAAAATAATAAAAAGATTTCAGATTTTCATATTAGAAGTGGTTGGCCTTTAGCATACAGGCAAACTGGAGAAATTCACAAAGTCCAAGAAGTAATGGTTAAGGCTCAAGATCTACAAGATCTAATTTCAACTAATTGCAATGAAGTAGAAATGAAAAAATTTAATGAAACACATGAGCTAGACTCGTCTGTTACATTAAGTGGTTTAAGATTTAGAGCAAATTTTTATAAAACTATTAATGGTCCAGCAGCAGTACTAAGAAGAGTAGAAAGCGTAATCCCTGAAATGGGCCAATTTGATTTACCTCCTGCTCTTTATGATATTATTGATATGCATAAAGGTTTAGTACTAGTTACAGGACCTACTGGATCAGGAAAATCTACAACACTAGCTGCGATAGTAAATGAAATAAATAAAACTAGAACTGCAAATATTATTACAGTTGAAGATCCTGTTGAATTTATTCATAAAGATATAAAAAGTATTGTCTCTCATAGAGAAGTTGGAAAACAAACACAAACTTTTGCAAGTGCACTTAAAGCTGCATTAAGAGAAGATCCAGATGTAATTTTAGTTGGAGAGATGAGAGATTTAGAAACAGTTGGACTTGCTTTAACTGCAGCAGAAACGGGTCACTTAGTATTTGGAACGTTACACACAAGTGGTGCACCAAATACAATAAATAGAATTATTGACGTTTTTCCACCTGAGCAACAAGCTCAAATCAGAGCACAGATTTCAACATCATTGAAGATGGTAGTTACACAAAGACTTTTAAAAACTAAAGACGGTCAAGGACGTTGTGGTGCTTTTGAAGTGATGAAGTGTACAGCTCCAATTCAAAACTTAATAAGAGAAGCAAAAATTCATCAAATTCCAAGCATCATGCAGACTGCAGTAAAAGATGGTATGATTACCATGACTAAGTCTTTAGAAGAATTAGTTAAAGCAGGAAAAATAGATGCGGGTGCTGGAAAAGAACACTAAAGCTTTCACCATTCTTGAATTAATAGTCGTCTTAACTATTGTTGGAATTGTTTCAGCTGTAGCATATCCAAATTTTTCTTCATGGAATAAAGAAAGAAAGGTTAGGAGTGCAGTTAATAAAATATTATCCATAGTAAAAAATATTCAAATACAAACACAACAAGGAACATTTGCTTATGTACAAGTAAAATTTACTAATACTGACAAATATTTACAGGTTGAAACTAAAGGGATGACTATGGATACACTCGCATCAAAAATAAACAATGGAGATGATCCTTGGAACCAAGCATTCCCTGATAACGTTAAAAGTAGATGTTCCTTAGATGAAGATTATTGGGATACAGATGCTGCAGATGCGGGTGAAATAAAAAATTTTGTTAGTAAAACAAATTTTAGTGATATCACAGCATCAATGAAAGCGAACCAGGAACAAGCTGATGCTGTAGGTGGCGAGGAGGGAGATGCCGTGCCAGTAGATATGCTAGGTGATGATGATGGAGCAGGCGCACAAGGGGATGTTGGAGCAGTTTGCTTTTCAAGGAATGGAAAATTTTATGAGGCCAATGCAGGCTTATTAAGCAATTCAAACAAGCCATATGATTTCATTTATATTTGCAGAAGAGTTAATGAAGGTGAGGATTGTAATGTTGGGTATAGTGATAGTGATTTAGATAAAGAATTACCCCCTGGTACAGATGATGATGGAAATACCGCAGAATACTTAAATGCTATTAAATGGTCTAGGTTTGGAAACTTTGCTATAACTAAATGGAGTGGCAGTGGTTGGATTGAATAAATGATTTTTAAAAACAAAAATATATTAGGTCTTTCTTTATTAGAAGCTTTGGTATCTACTGCAATTATTGGAATTGGATTTGTTGCAATTTTACAGATGACTAATTACTCAGTTCAATCAATGCATTCCTCAGGCGAAAGAACTAAAGCAAACTTTTTGACTAATATAATTGCTGAGGACGTTATAAGCGCAAGAGATACCGCAACTTCTTCTGACTCTAATTTTACAGAATATTTACTTGGCGCAGATGATGGCAAACCAATATTCGAGTCTGAGGCATGTAAAGTAAAAGATGGTACTGGATCTACTAACGCAGGAAAAATTTATAACACTACAGGAACTGATGCACATGCAAGGAAAAAAAGTAAATGGGAAGCAATTTTAGATAGCAAGTCATATTTAAGATGTAGAGGAACGAATGAAACTAGAAAATTTCAAGTTTACAAAATATGCAGATCGGGTTGCACTAATAATAATCCAAACATGCAGGATTTAGAAATGTATATTGGCCGAGTTCAAATCAATTTAAACGACGGAAAAAAAAGAAAGTACTTATATTTTCAGTCGGATTATAAGTTACAAGGAATAAATTAAACAAATGAATAAAGAGTATTTTAAAAATCAAAAAGGTTTAACACTTGTTGAAATTTTAATTGGTATTTTAATCACAACATTAATGATGGGCGCATTATATACCACGTATAATGTTGTAAATAACACTTATTCACAAGTTAGTGAAAAAGCAAAAATTAGTAGATCAAGTAGAGATTTAGTTTCAATGTTGATGAGAGATATTCGAATGGCTGGATTTAAATATTACGCTGGATCACAAACAATAGCCAAATTTGCCGAAGATACCTCTAAAAAGAGAAGTTGTAACCCTGGTCTCGTTCTTCCTAATAAAAGTTATCTAACTTTTGATAATGGATTTAATGATCACAAATTAAGTCATAACCCGATTGTTATAAGAAAAAATAGACTTGGTTTCCAAACATCTAGTGATGGTAGTGATTCAATTAAATCGAAAGCAAATTCAACAAATAAGTGTTGTGACCAAATAGAGATAGTCTATGAAGATTTCAATCAAAACGATTTAGACCAGCCATTTAAAAGGTATAGGATTACATATTATGCTGATGAAAAGATAGGTGAAAAAAATATAGTTAGACTAGCTGTCTACAAAACAGTCGAGTCATGGAAACAAGAAAGAGTTGCTTCAGACGTTGCTGAAGTTGGGGAAGGTGAAAACATTTGTATTTTCCCTGCAACAGGTGGTCAATGGGTAACTGATTGTCCACAATGTATAGAGAAAGATCTTGTGAGGGATCATATTGAAGATATGGAATTTATTCCATTTGATAGAGATGGACTTATAATCAGAGATAGTGCAGGGAATTACCCTGCTCCTGAGATTGATAATTTGAGAGACAGATTATTTGATATTGCAGGTGTAGATGTCAGGTTAACTTTTAGATCTAAAGACAACTTTTATAAAGAGACACAAAAAAGAGAAGTAGTTGGATTAGATGATCGAAAGATTGAGGCCGAAGATAGACTATTAAGAGATTCAGTAATTGTAACAGTTAATACAAGAAACATTGGAGGAACTTTATTCTAATGATAAAAAAAAATGAAAAAGGTTTTACATTAGTGATGTCTTTAGTTTTACTTCTTGCAATGTCACTAATGGGAGGTGGTTTAATAGTTATTTCATCATCAGACCATCAAAGCAATAATAGCAGTGACGACTTTCAACAAACTTTTTATGTTGCAGAACACGCATTATTAGAAGCTCAAAAATCCCTAATAAATAGCATGATGGGAAAAGTAAAAGATGATGGAACAAGAGATGAGGATAAAAGGCATATACCAACAAATGTAGAACAAGCAATCTCTAAATTAGATGACGGAACCCCTTGTTACAAAAGTTTTAGAAATATAAGTAGAAAAGATTTTAAGGTCGTTGAGCACATTCAAGATGTAAGTTTTTATGATATTATTTCTCCTATATTAGACGAAACTTCTAATTTCGGTAGCAGCAAACAGGTAACAGGTGAAATTAATAGAATGAAAAAATTTAAATATGAATACTTTTCTGTGAACGCAGGTTCTGCTGATTATAAATCTGTTGGAGGCAGCTTAAAGAAAACTTCCTCAAGTGTTCAAAGACAAGGAACCGCTTACAGAATCTATGCCTGCGGTATAATGGGAAGTGTTTCAAAACCAGAAATTTTAGTCCCGTTAGAGACCATAGCCATATTATCTCACTAAATGCTTGGTCAAATTGAACATAAATTATTTATTAACTGTGTTGAAAAATTTTCTCAATTATTTAAATTTATATCTGTGAAAAAAATATATTTTTATATTATTTTATTATTACTTATCTTTAACAAGTCGTTTGCGTGTCAGCTTCTAAATGTCCCAATTGGATCAAATGTTAGTAGCGCGGTTTCTACATTTGAATTTATAGATGCATATAGTACAGATATTTATGGAGATGAATTTTCAGCAAAATATCAAGATTATGCCCAAGATTATTGTGAGGGCTCATCACTTGAGAATTCAGATTTAGAAGTTATAGTTTATAACTCTAAAATTGCAGGGATAAATTTAGTAAACTCACACAATAATAGTCAAAATGAAATTTATGAATTTGTAAAAAATTTTATATCAGACCCAGGAAGTGAAACTAAGAGTAATAATTGGACAGGCTATAAAAATTTAAGCATAGGAGAATTACTCATCTTTTATGGTAAAACGAAAATTGCAAACGAAACAATTGAATATTTAGAAATAACAAGCCCCGAGATGTTGGATTTTACCGTAGGTGAAAGGGTGATGAATGCAACTGGATAAACTAATGAAATATTTAAAATTAATACCGATACTTTTTTTATTAATCAATAATAATAATATTACTTATTCAAAACCTGTGCCACCAGGTGCAGGAGATGGTGATGTTGCAGCAAATATTTTATTTTTGGTTGATAGTTCTGCGAGTATGCAATCATGGATTGGTTCTGATGGGTTAGGCGCAGCTCCAAAAGCAGTTTATGACTCAAATGGAAACATATTAATTAATCAAAGTGGCAGAAGAGCTGTTGGAATAGTTAGATATACTTCAGCTGGTAAAAGAGATACTGACTTTACACCAATTCGAGTAACTCCTGCAGCTGGATGCACTAATGTTTATGACACTACCAGGTCCACAGTAAGAAGAAATGTAAGAAGAAATAGAGGATTACGTTTTGTAGAAGGATTTTCTGGTCAAAACATTACAAATAAAAATATGTTTTTCTTTAATGCCCTAGAAAGACACGACAGAGATATGGTCTTTGGTTTTACTGAGGATGGAACAGAATGTTTATTCGCTTTACGTGCTGAGTCACAACGAGCCAGAATTCATGATCTTGATATTAAAGAAATTGGGGGCACATATTATATGTTTTTGGGTGGTCCGTGGAGAAGAGGTGGCTTTTTTAAAGTTTGCAATCTTTCGACAATGGCATGTACCAATCAAGAATTTAGGGGGAGAAATACTTTAAGAAC
>CACIDF010000016.1 GCA_902585365.1 uncultured Pelagibacteraceae bacterium | reverse complement strand
TCAACAGCTGTTTCAACTAACTCTTGTCTGTATTTATCTGTAATTTCTTTTAGGTCCTCAGGAATATCTTTTTCTTCCCATGCAGCACCTAGATCCTCATTTTTCCAAACAATAGCTTTCATCTTTACAAGGTCAACTACACCTTGAAGTGAAGATTCAATGCCAATTGGAATTTGCATAACTAAAGGTTTAGCTCCTAACCTGTCTTTAATCATGTCAACACATCTAAAAAAATCTGCTCCAGTTCTATCAAGTTTATTTACAAAACATATTCTTGGAACCTTATATTTGTCTGCTTGTCTCCATACTGTCTCTGATTGAGGTTCAACACCTGCAACACCATCGAAAACTGCAACTGCACCGTCAAGAACTTTTAGAGATCTTTCAACTTCAATTGTAAAATCTACGTGACCAGGGGTGTCTATAATATTTATTCTATGATCATTCCAAAAACAAGTAGTAGCAGCAGAGGTGATTGTAATACCTCTTTCTTGTTCTTGCTCCATCCAATCCATAGTTGCGGCACCGTCATGTACCTCACCAATTTTATGACTTTTTCCAGTATAGTATAAAATTCTTTCAGTAGTTGTTGTTTTTCCAGCATCGATATGTGCCATAATACCAATGTTTCTATATTTATCTAATTTGTGTGTTCGTGCCATTTGGTATTACCATCTAAAATGAGCAAAAGCTTTGTTAGACTCTGCCATTTTGTGAGTGTCCTCTTTTTTTTTAATTGCTGATCCTTTGTTTTGATATGCATCATAAATTTCGTTAAAAATTTTATCAGACATTTTTTTATCTTTTCTTTTTCTTGATGCATCTATAAGCCATCTTATTGCTAAAGCTTGTGATCTTTTAGATTTAACCTCAACAGGAACTTGATAAGTTGCACCACCTACCCTTCTTGATCTTACTTCAACAGTTGGTTTAATATTTGTAATTGCTTGATTGAATATTGTTATAGGCTCATCTTTAGATTTAGATTTAATTTTTTCTATTGCGTCATATACAATTTTTTCAGCAATAGTTTTTTTACCATCGTACATAAGAGAATTTATTAGTTTAGGAATTATTGGAGATTTAAATTTTGCATCCAATGAGATATTTTTTTTTGAGGAACTTTTTTTACGAGACATTTTATTTACCTTTTTTTGCCCCGTATTTAGATCTTTGCTGTTTTCTTGCTGTTACACCCTGTGTATCTAAATTTCCTCTCAAGATATGATATCTTACACCTGGTAAATCTTTAACTCTGCCACCTCTGATAAGAACAACCGAGTGTTCTTGCAAATTATGACCTTCACCAGGTATATAAGATGTTACTTCGTGTCCATTAGATAATCTTACTCTTGCAACTTTTCTTAATGCAGAATTTGGTTTTTTAGGTGTAGTTGTATAAACTTTTAGACATACACCTCTTTTCTGAGGAGATTTTTCAAGGGCAGGAACTCTGTCCCTAGCCTTTGGTCTAGTCCTTCTTTTTTTCAACAATTGATTTATCGTTGGCATAATACAGTAATGATTAAGGTAGAAATTAAAGTAGTCTAATGTCTGTGGTCGCGTTTAGTACCTAAATAGCACTACTATCCAACCAAAATCTTGGTGAAAATACTATAGTTTTTAAAATTGTCAAATTAAAACAATAAAAAAAACGCTCTATTATTATGGATTTGCAGGCGTTTCAGCTTGTTCTACTTTTTCTTGCTCAGATAAAAATTTTTGATCGTCTTCTAACGCTTTTTTATTCCATTTGTTTTTAATTGAACCGGTTCCAGCAGGAACTAATCTTCCAACAATTACGTTTTCTTTCAATCCAGCTAGAGTATCGACTTTTCCTTTTATGGCAGCATCTGTAAGAACCCTTGTTGTTTCTTGGAAAGAAGCAGCTGATATAAAAGACTCTGTTTGTAATGAAGCTTTTGTAATTCCCATTAACACTCTTTCTCCAACCGCTGGTTTTTTACCATTTTTAATTAATTCTTCGTTTACATTCTCAAGTCTAAACCTATCTATTATTTCACCTGGCAGATAATCTGAGTCTCCAGAGTTTTTTATTTCAACCTTTTTAAGCATTTGTCTTAAAATGGTTTCAATATGTTTATCATTGATTATAACACCTTGAAGTCTGTAAACCTCCTGAACTTGATTTACAAAATACTCTGTTAGTTCTTTAATACCTAAAATTCTTAAAATATCATGAGGTAATGGTTGACCATCTAAAAGATATTCACCTTTTTTGATTTCTTCGCCAGGGTTAAAATTTATATGTTTTCCTTTTGGTATTAGGTAATTTGATGTTTCGCCAGAATCTGAAACAATTGAAACCTTTTGTTTTCCCCTCACTTCTTTTCCAAACATAACCTTACCATCGTTTTCAGCTATAATAGCGCTATCTTTGGCTTTCCTTGCTTCAAATAATTCAGCTACTCTTGGTAATCCACCAGTAATATCTTTTGTCTTTGAGGTTTCTTTAGGTAATCGTGCAATCACATCACCAGCACTAATTTTTTGTCCATCTTTTACTGATAAGATAGAGTCAGGAACTAAATAATATCTAGCTTCATTATCATCTGCTTTTTTAACAACATTACCTTTTTCATCTCTTAAAGTAATTCTTGGTTTAAGCTCAGTGTTTTTAGATTGTGATCTCCAATCAATAACTGATTTGGATGATATCCCAGTTGTATCATCTTGAGTTTCAGAAAGAGAAACTCCATCAATTAAATCTACGAAATTAACTATTCCACTTTTTTCAGCGATAACTGGTGTTGTATAAGGATCCCACTCACAAACTTTTGAATTCTTTTTAACTTTATCGCCGTTTTTAAAGAAAAGTTTAGATCCGTAAGGAACTTTATAAATTGCAATTTGCATTCCTTTATCATCCTCTAAAGAAATTTGTGTATTTCTTCCCATTACTATTTGATTTTTTTTAGAGTCCTCTAATAAGTTCGTATTAATTATTTTTAAAACACCATCGTTTTTAACAACAATTTGAGAATCTTGTTTAATTTGAGCGGTGCCACCAACGTGAAAAGTTCTCATTGTTAATTGTGTACCTGGTTCACCAATCGATTGTGCAGAAATCATTCCTATAGCTTCACCTACGTTAACCATTTGTCCTCTTGAAAGGTCTCTTCCATAACTCATTGCACAAACACCCTCTTTTGAACCACAAGTTATAACGGAGTAAACATTTATAGCTTTTACACCAGCTGCATCAATTTTTTCACAACCAGCCTCATCTATCATTTCACCTTTTTTTATTATAACTTCGCCAGATATTGGATTTTTGACATTATCAGCAACTACTCTTCCAAGTGCTCTTTCTGATAAACTGACAATAATATTTCCACCTTCAATTATTTCAGATAAAGTAATGCTTCCTTTGCTCTTACAATCACAATCTTTTCTTGTAATTGTTAAATCCTGAGCAACATCACATAATCTTCTTGTTAAATAACCTGAATTAGCTGTTTTTAATGCTGTATCTGCAAGACCTTTTCTAGCACCGTGAGTTGAATTGAAATATTCTAATGCTGTTAGACCTTCCTTAAAATTAGATGTAATTGGTGACTCAATAATTTCACCAGATGGCTTTGCTATTAAACCTCTCATCCCTGCTAGTTGTTTCATTTGAGCAGCAGAGCCTCTAGCACCTGAGTCCGCCATCATAAATACGGAATTTATATTAAGTCCCTCATCGGTTTTTTCTGTAGCCGATATGCCTTTCATCATTTCAGACGCGACTTTATCTGTACATTTTGACCATGCATCGACAACTTTATTATATTTTTCTCCTCTTGTAATTAAACCCTCTGAATATTGATTTTCGTAGTCTTTAATTAATTTTTTCGTTTCTTCTATCAATGATTCTTTGCTATTTGGAATAATCAAATCATCTTTACCAAAAGATATACCTGCTTTAAATGCATGCTTAAACCCTAAGTCTTTAAGTTTGTCACAAAATATAACTGTACTTTTTTGTCCAGTAAATCTGAAAACAATATCAATTATTTCAGAGACGACTTTTTTAGGAAGTATTCTGTCAATTAAGCTGAAAGTAATATCTTTATCTTTAGGCAATAGATTTGCTAATAAAAATCTTCCAGCTGTACTTGTATGTTTTTCAAATTTTACTTTTCCATTTTCGTCGACAGTTTCAAATCTAGATATAATCCGTGAATGGATTTTTATACTCCCAGATTCTAAGGCTTGTTCAATTTCAGAGTTATTTACAAAATAACCCTCAACTTTTTTTTCTTGATATGGAGGTAAAGATAAATAATAAATTCCTAATATCATATCTTGACTAGGGACAATTATAGGTTTTCCATTAGATGGACTTAAAATATTATTTGTTGACATCATTAATACTCTAGCTTCAAGTTGCGCCTCCAAACTTAAAGGGATGTGTACGGCCATCTGATCTCCATCAAAATCAGCATTAAATGCTGCGCATGTTAATGGGTGTAATTCAATAGCATCTCCCTCTATTAATTTAGGTTCAAAAGCTTGAACACCAAGTCTGTGTAATGTTGGGGCTCTATTAAGTATAACAGGATGTTCTCTAACAATTAGTTCTAATGCATCCCAAACAGCATTTGTTTCTCTCTCCACTAATTTTTTTGCTTGTTTTATTGTTGAGGCTAAACCTAATTTATTTAATCTTGCATATAAAAAAGGTTTAAACAATTCTAATGCCATTTTTTTTGGTAAACCACACTCATGTAATTTTAGATCAGGACCTACTACAATTACTGACCTACCGGAGTAATCGACTCTTTTACCAAGAAGATTTTGTCTAAATCTACCTTGTTTACCTTTTAACATTTCAGCTAAAGATTTTAATGGTCTTTTACCAGTGCCAGTTATTACTCTACCTCTTCTTCCATTATCAAAAAGAGCGTCAACTGACTCTTGTAACATTCTTTTTTCATTTCTAACTATTATATCTGGAGCTTTTAGATCCATTAATCTTTTTAAACGATTATTTCTATTTATAACTCTTCTATATAGATCATTTAAATCAGATGTGGCAAATCTACCTCCATCTAAAGGTACTAACGGTCTTAATTCAGGTGGGATAACTGGAATTACAGTTAATATCATCCACTCGGGCTTATTACCTGTTTTAATAAATGAGTCTATAAGCTTTAAACGTTTAATTGATCTTTCTTCAGAGACTTTTGATTTTGTCTCATTAATAGTTTTAACCAGTAATTCTTTTTCCTTTTGAAGATCTATTGATTTTAATATTTCTAAAATTGCCTCAGCACCAATACCTGCTGTAAATGCTTCATCACCAAATTCATCTTGATATTTAATTAATTCCTCTTCAGACAATAACTGATTTTTTTTAAGACCAGTTAATCCAGGTTCTATAACTATGAAATTTTCAAAATATAAAACTCTTTCAACTTCCTTTAGTTTCATGTCAATAGCTAGTGATATTCTGCTTGGTAGTGACTTTAAAAACCATATATGTGCAACTGGTGTTGCTAGATTAATGTGACCCATTCTTTCACGTCTGACATTTGATTTGGTTACTTCAACACCACATTTTTCACAAATTATGCCTCTAAATTTCATTCTTTTGTATTTACCACACAGACACTCGTAATCTTTTATGGGACCAAAAATTCTTGCACAAAATAAACCGTCTTTTTCAGGTCTGAAAGTTCTATAGTTTATTGTTTCAGGTTTTTTAATTTCACCGTAAGTCCAAGATTTGATCTTTTCGGGACTTGCTAGAGAAATTTTTATACTATTAAAATTTTGTGCATCAGAAATTTCACTAGTTTTAAATATGCTACTTAAATCTTTTTTCATAATTATTGTACAAATGAGCTCAGTTTATTTTTCCAATTTTTACCTTCCGTAGAAACAAATATAGCTACAGCCTCTATTTCTTTTTCAGTCAATGTATCTTTATATGCTGGCATAACGCCGTAACCATTTGTTACTATGTTTATAACATGCTCTTTAGATAATTGATTATTTCCTCCATCTGCTGCATTTAATATGTGGCAGTTTACACAAGCCTCTTTGTTATAAAAAATATTCTCACCTATATTTATTAAATCCTCTGCGTAAGAAAGATTTGTAAAAAACAAAAATATTAAAAAAATTAATTTTTTCATAATTAGTTAAGCTCCACGTTTAATGCAAGAGATTTTATTTCTTTAACTAGAACATTAAAAGACTCTGGTATACCGGATTCAAAGTTTTCCTCACCTTTGACTATAGTTTCATAAACTTTAACCCTACCAGCAACGTCATCTGATTTCACAGTTAAAATTTCTTGAAGAGTATAAGAAGCACCATAAGCTTCTAGTGCCCACACTTCCATCTCGCCAAATCTCTGGCCTCCAAGTTGTGCTTTTCCTCCTAGAGGTTGTTGAGTAACAAGACTGTAAGGACCTGTAGATCTTGCATGTATTTTATCCTCAACTAAGTGGTGGAGTTTTAACATATAAATTGTACCAACAGTTACAGGTCTATCAAATTTCTCACCAGTTCTTCCATCCCAGAGTTCTGTTTGGCCTGACTTAGGTAGCTTTGCTAAATCAAGCATCTCAGTCACATCTCTTTCCTTCGCGCCATCGAATACCGGAGTAGATATAGGTACACCATTCATTAAATTTTCACAAAGATCGGAAAATTCATTCTTAGATAATTTTTCTATTGAATCTCCAAGTATTTCTTGACCATAAACAGATTTCAAAAATTCCTTGATTTTTGAAGTTAACTCTAATTTTTTTTGATTTTCATAAATTAATGATTTTAGTTTGTCGCCTAACTCTGTACATGCCCAGCCTAAATGAGTTTCTAGAATTTGACCAACGTTCATCCTGCTTGGAACACCTAATGGATTTAATACAATATCAACGGGCTTACCATTTTGTCTATAAGGCATATCCTCTACTGGCACGATTTTACTAACAACACCTTTATTTCCATGTCTTCCAGACATTTTGTCTCCAGGTCTCAATCTTCTTTTAATCGCAACAAATACTTTTACCATTTTCATCACACTTGGTAAAAGATCATCACCTTGTCTAATTTTTAAAACTTTATCTTCAAATCTTTCTTTTATATCCAAACTTGCATTATCGAATTGTTCTTTAAGTTTATTTAAAATTTCATTTTTTTTTGTATCATTTAAATCAATTTTAAAAATATCAGCACTAGATAGGTCAGATATATTTTCTTGATTAATTTCAGTACCTTGATTTAAGTTTTTGATTTTTTTAGGTAGTTTAAAGCCAGTTAAAATTTGTAGCGCTCTTTGTTTTATACTTCTATTTAAAATTTCTTCTTCGACTATTCTATCTTGTTGTACTAAATCAATTTCTGCTCTTTCGATAGTAATTGATCTTTCGTCCTTTTCAATTCCATGTCGGTTAAATACTCTTACATCAATTACTGTTCCACCACTACCGCTAGGCATCTTTAATGATGTATCTGTTACATCAATAGCTTTTTCACCAAAAATTGATCTTAATAATTTTTCTTCAGGACCTGAAGCAGTGTCACCTTTTGGAGTGACTTTACCAACTAATATATCTCCTGGTTTTACCTCTGCACCTATATAAACTATACCTGACTCGTCTAAGTTTTTTAATGCTTCCTCATTAACATTGGGTATATCTCTTGTTATATCTTCCTCACCAAGTTTTGTGTCCCTTGCCATTACCTCGTACTCTTCAATATGGACTGAAGTAAATACATCGTCTGTTACACATCTCTCAGAAATTAATATTGAGTCTTCAAAGTTGTAACCTTGCCAAGGCATGAATGCTACTGTTACATTTTTGCCTAGTGCTAATTCACCAATTTTAGTAGATGGGCCGTCTGCAATTATATCTCCACTCTTAACCTTATCACCAACTCTAACTAGTGGTTTCTGGTTAATACAAGTATTTTGGTTTGATCTTTTAAATTTTTGTAGATTGTAAATATCTACGCCAGATTTTGAATAATCTGTTTCACTAGTTGCTTTTATTACTATTCTTTTTCCGTCAATTTTATCAACTACACCATCTCTTTTTGCTACAATAGTTACTCCAGAGTCTAAAGCAACATCGCTTTCTATTCCCGTTCCAACTAGAGGAGATTCTGGTTTAAGCAAAGGCACAGCTTGTCTCATCATATTAGATCCCATTAAAGCTCTATTTGCATCATCGTTCTCTAAAAATGGTATCAATGATGCAGCCACTGAAACTAATTGTTTTGGGGAAACATCAATGTAATCGATATTTTCAGGTTTAGATAATATGAAATTTAAATTTTGTCTGCTTGAAACTAAATCCTCTGTTAATTTTCCATTTTTGTCAATTTTTGAGTTAGCTTGAGCAATTGTATATTTTGTTTCCTCCATTGCAGACAAATATTCTATCTTGTCTTGTACAGCCCCTTCAATTACCTTTCTGTATGGTGATTCTATAAAACCATATTTGTTAATTTTTGAGTAAGTTGACAAACTATTTATTAAACCAATATTAGGTCCCTCAGGAGTTTCTATAGGGCATATTCTGCCATAGTGAGTAGGATGAACATCTCTAACTTCAAAACCAGCTCTCTCTCTTGTCAAACCACCAGGTCCTAAAGCAGAAACTCTTCTTTTATGAGTTATTTCAGACAGTGGATTTGTTTGATCCATGAATTGAGAAAGTTGAGAAGTTGCGAAAAAGTCTTTTAATGAAATTGTTAAAGGTTTTGCATTTATTAAATCTTGCGGCATGGCGGACTCTACATCTAAAGTTGTCATTTTTTCTTTGATTGCCCTTTCCATTCTGTAAACACCAATTCTTGCTTGATTCTCTACAAGCTCGCCCACCGATCTAACTCTTCTATTTCCTAAATGGTCTATGTCATCAACCTCATCTTTACCGTCTCTTAGGTCTAACATTTTTTTAATTATTGAAATGATGTCATCGTTTCTTAGTATTGTAATTTTATCTGAGCAGTTAAGATTTAATCTAGAATTTAATTTTACTCTTCCTACATCAGATAAATCATATCTATCTGAACTAAAAAATAAGTTATTAAAAATTTGAGAAGCTATATCAATAGTTGGTGGCTCACCAGGTCTAAGTACTTTGTAAATTTCATTTATCGCATCATTTTTATTCTCATTTTTGTCATTAAACAATGTTTGTAATAAATAAGGACCTTTATTTATAGAATTTGTATAAGCGGTTTCAATAGTTGTAATATTTTGCTCAATAACTTTATTTACTATAGTTTCATTTAATTCGGTTCCAATTTTAAATGTATCTTCACCTAATATAAATTGTTTTGTTAAATATTTTCCAAATAAAAACTCACTAGATACAATAATTTCTTTCAATCCATCAGAATGTAGTTTTTTTGCTTTTAAATAATTTATTTTTTCACCTTTTTTAATAATTACCTTATTTGATTTTGCGTCAATTATTTCCTCAGAAAAATTTTTGGACTTATAGTTTTCAGGATTAAACTTTGTTTTCCATTTTTTTGATTTACTATCAAAATTATAAACTTCCTTATCATAAAATTCATTAATCATATCGGATTTATTAAATCCTAAAGCTAACAATAATGTTGATACTAAAATTTTCTTTTTTCTATCTACTCTAAAATATAATAGATCTTTGACATCAAATTCAAAGTCAAGCCAAGAACCTCTATTAGGAATTACTCTACAATTAAATAATAATTTACCACTAGCATGAGATTTGCCTTTATCATGATCAAAAAATACACCTGGACTTCTGTGCATTTGATTTACAACGACTCTTTGAACTCCGTTTGTTATAAAAGTTCCACTGTTAGTCATCATTGGAACTTCGCCCATATATACTTCTTGCTCTTTGGCAGATAGTATATCTTTAGTATTATTTTCTTGGTTTATTTCATATACAACAAGTCTCAAATTGCATTTTAATGCAGACGAATAAGTTAGGCCTCTTTGTATACATTCCTCAACATCAAATTTGGGTTTCTCAAGTTTATAACTCACATATTCGAGAGTTGCTTTATCATTTAAATCTTCAATCGGAAAAATACTCTTAAAAACTCTATCAAAACCTTTTACAAATTGTTGGTCTACATCAGCTTTAAATTCAGTAAGCTCTTTATAAGAGTTTTTTTGAACTTCAATTAGGTTAGGTATAGATAGACCTTCTTTTAATTTTCCAAAATTTTTTCTAATATTTTTCTTTTTAGTAAAAGATAATTGCATCAAGTCCTAACTGTTAATAACTAAACTAACAGCCTGTTTAAATTTTATTTACTTAAGTTCTACTTTTGCGCCAGCTGCTTCGAGTTTTTTCTTCATCTCTTCAGCATCTTTTTTGTTTACGCCAGATTTAATTTCTTTAGGTGCTCCTTCAACTAAATCCTTTGCTTCTTTTAAGCCCAATGTCGTAATTGCTCTAACTTCCTTAATTACATTAATTTTTTTGTCTCCTGCTGAAGCTAATACAATTGTAAATTCATCTTTCTCTTCTGCAGGTGCGCCACCAGCTGCTGCTCCTGCTGCAGGTGCTGCAACTGCTGCTGCTGCTGTAACTCCCCATTTTTCCTCTAATTGTTTAGATAATTCTGCTGCTTCAACAACAGTAAGGTTCGATAGTTCGTCAATGATTTTGTTTAGATCTGCCATACTTCTTCCAAGGTTATTTTTTTGATTTTTCGAGCGCTAAAATAGCGATTTTTGAGGCTGGCGCAAGTAAAATACTTGCGATTTTTTGCGCGGGAGACCTCAATATTCCTACTATTTTCGCTCTTGCTTCATCTAAAGATGGCAAAGTAGCAACATTTTGTACTCCAGTAACATCCAAAATATCCTCGCCCATGATTCCACCAAGGATTTTTAAATTAGAATTTTCTTTTGAAAAATTTGTTAATATTTTAGCTGAGGTAATTGCATCAGATGATAAAGCAACAGCTGTTGGACCAGTAAACAATTTGGATAATTCTTTGCACCTAGTTTTTTCTAATGCTAATTTGGTAATTCTATTTTTAGTAATTTTGAATTGAATACCATGCTCTCTCATTTTTTTTCTTAATTCATCTAATTGTTTAACGGTTAGTCCTTGATAATGAGCGACTATTACTGCTTCAGATTTATCAAACTGAGTAGTCATTTCTTTTATATATGATTGTTTTTTTTCTTTACTTATCATAATTAAAAATTCTTTCCTAATTTCACTTTATAAGCAACTCCCATGGTAGAAGTTACAAAAATATTTCTTATTAAGTCACCTTTAATGGTTAAATTTGTCTTTTCTTTCTCA
>CACIDF010000015.1 GCA_902585365.1 uncultured Pelagibacteraceae bacterium | reverse complement strand
ATGAGAGATGTTATTAACATTGGCATACCAAGTAAAGGTAGACTAAAAATTGGGGTTTTAGAAATTTTTAAAAAAAAAAGATTAAAATTAATTTTTAATCGTGGTGAAAGAGAATTAATAGGAACTGTTAAAAATTATCCAAATATTAGAATACTTTATTTACATGCAAGAGAGATAATAGAAAGATTAGGTGATGGATCATTAGATATAGGTTTTTCGGGTTTCGATTTGTTAAAAGAAAGTGAAATTAGCACTCAGAATAAAATTGGTTTTGTAAAAAAACTTAATTTTGGAAAAGCCGACTTAGTCGTTGCAATTCCAGATCCCTGGATAGATGTTCAAACAGTTGCTGATCTTGAAGAAATTGCTTTCGACTTTAGAGATAAAAAGAAAAAAAGACTCCGAGTTGCAACTAAATATCCAAATTTGACAAGAGAATTTTTATTTTCTAAAGGTGTTACCCAGTTTAAATTAGTTGAAAGTTTAGGTGCAACCGAGTCATATCCATTCACAGGTTCTGCTGAATTAATTTCAGACATAACTTCTACAGGTGAAACTCTCAAAGCAAACAATTTACGTATTTTAAAGGATGGACAAATATTGATGTCGCAAGCCTGTATTTTTGCATCAAAAAAAAGTATTAAGATTAAAGGATTTAAAAAATTGATTAAACTTCTATCAAAATAATTGATTTTATCTATTGGAACAATTAATTATATAATTGTGTGAAATTTCATCTATTTTGCAAACACCACCTTGAAAATATAGACCGTATTTTTCTTTATTCTTAATAAAATCAAGTTTCTCTATGTGATCTTTAATACTAATCGACTTTTGAAAAAATCTAATATCTTCAAATTCAATATAAAACATAACTTTTCTAAATTCTTGATGTGGATCAGATACATCATCTTGTGTATTAATTCTTTTCTTTATTTTCGCTGTTCCAACAAAGCTTTGTTTTTTTTCTCCAGTTCCAGCAATATAAAAAATAACATTTTTACCAGCCTTTACATTCAATAGTTGTGGCGTTCTGTCGTAAATAGGCCATTTGTTTTTTTTTATACGATCTTTAAATATTTCAAGTCCATTTTTCTTACCATCCGATGAAACTAATATTAAATAGTCTGTATCAATGTTATCTCTCATGATAATAAATTATATACATTCAAATAATAAGTTTATAAATAGTAAAAATGGTAACAGTTGGTGGTTTATTTTCAGGCATAGGTGGTATTGAGATAGGCTTTGAAAAAGCTGGATTTAAAATTTTATGGTCTAATGAATTTGATGAAAGTTGTAATAAGACTTTTAAACATAATCTAAATCATAAACTTTATACTGATAGTATAACAGATATTAACTTTAAAAAAATTAAATCAGTTGATGTTTTGGTAGGAGGATTTCCTTGTCAGGCATTTTCAGTCGCTGGTTACAGAAAAGGATTTAAAGATGAAAGAGGTAATCTTTTTTTTCAGATTTGTAGAGCAATTGAGGAGCTAAAAATAAAGCCAAAAGTATTAATGTTAGAAAATGTAAAAAATTTAACAGGTCACGACAAAGGTAAAACAGCAAGAGTAATCGTTAATTCTTTACGAGAATTAGGTTATTCAGTATTTTGGAATATATTCAATACATCAGTTCACACTGACATTCCTCAAAATAGAGAGAGAACCTTTATTATATGTTTTAAAGATGAGGCTGATTGGGAGTTTAGCGACAAACCCTCTTGTAGTAGAAAATTTAGTGAACAATTACCTCTATCTAAAAGTAAGAAAAAAAAGAGTTTTAGAGAACTTCTAGAAAAGGGTGATGTTCATGAAAGATTTTATTACAAGCAAGATGCTTATATGTACAAAGATCTTAAAAAAAGTATCACATCAAAAGATACTGTGTATCAATGGAGAAGAGTGTATGTCAGAAAAAATAAAAGTAATGAATGTCCAACACTAACTGCAAATATGGGAACAGGGGGTCACAACGTTCCTTTAATTTTAGATGATGTTGGTATTAGAAAACTAACCCCAAGAGAGTGTCTAAACTTTCAAGGGTTTCCAAAATCATATAAGTTTCCTGATGATGTAGGTCAAAGCCAAAGGTATAAACAAGCTGGAAACGCCGTCACAGTGGATCTTGTAAATAGAATTGCAAAGATAATTTTAAAATCTATAGTTTAAATTTTTCCTTCTCTAATAGGTTCAATTTTATTAGGAATTATAATTGAACTTCTTAAATCAAATCTTGGTCTTCTACTTTGATCCTGTTGATCAGACATTTTTTGGTTTTTATTCACTTTAATATTATAAATAAAATCATTAGGAATTAGATAAATTTTATATTCTCCATTTAAATTTCCATTGTTCCACATATCTAAGAAATAAATTTCATCCCATACAGATTTAGGTCCAAAACTTGAAGGCCCTGTTGAAGTTGAGCATTTTACTTGTATCCTTTTATTATTTTTATAATCGAAAGCATCAAAAGATGTACTGTAACTAGATGTAGATTTAGCACTGATCAATTTCCCAAATTCTAACTCTTTACAAACTATCGACTCAGATAATGCATCAGGAAGATTTAAAATTCTTGTTCCTTTTAGTTTACTTTTTATGATCCCATTTAACTGTTTCCATAGATTAAAAGTTTTTTTAAAAATTTTTTGATCTGTAGCTGAAAATGTTAATAGTTTTAGTTCTATGGTTTTATTTTCATGTAAAAATTTATGTATTTTTATCTTCATGGGAAAAATTGTATTTAATTTAACTTATCTTTTTCCTCTTCAAGGTCTGCTACATCAGCTATATTTGATTGTTCTGCTGGAATCTCAGGTATTTGTTTGCCAGGCATAACACCATGCTCATCCTCAAGTTTTTTAATTTGTTTTTCTAGTCCTTGAGACCCCCAAGATTTTGTAACAATATTTTGTAGTTGGTTTGCATGAGTTTTATATGATTGTAGTGCTCCTTTGATAGCAGTTTTAACGTCAGAATATTTATCAAAGATTTTACTGGCTGAAGTTATAATCTTACTAATATTTTCAATTTGTTTTTTTTCACTTTTAATCTGTTCAAAAACTTTAATCATGTTGAGTAGATCAGTAGGGGATGATAAAATAAAGTTTGCTTTTAAAGCTTCAGTTTGAAGTGTTTTATCTGCATCAAGCGTTATCGAATATAAATTGGTTGCAGGAAAAAAAACAATAACAGATTGTAAAGATTTTATTCCATAGAGCTTATTATAATTTTTCTTAACCAAACCTTTTGGTCCAAATAAGTGATTTCTGACTGAGGCTAGATGATCTTTTAGATACTGCTTTTTTTGATTTTCATCTTTCTCATTAATATATTTTGTCCAATGAGTTAATGATACTTTAGCATCTACTATGTAATTTCTTTCCGGAAATTTTAAAAGCATATCTGGAATCACATCCTTATCTTTATTGTCATCAATGTCATAAGTTGTCTGTTTTTTTTGAGGGAAAAAATCTCTATCTTTTACAAGATTTGCACTTGTCAAAAGATTTTCTAAAATTTCTTGATTAAATTTTCCTTGATAAGTAATGTTAGTTGTTAGTTTTTCCCACCAATTAGTATGACGTGCTATCGCTTCATCATGTTTATTAATTGCTTTTTCTGATATGGATTTATATTCAGTTACTCCTTTAGTAATTTCATCAACTTTTTCGTAAAGATCTTTTACTTCACCCTTTTTTTCCTCAAGTTGATTAGTTAAGTTTTGCTTGGCTTCTACAGCAGCTTTTATTTCTTCTTCTCTTCTAGCTAAATCAATTTGAGATTTTTTAAGTTCTTCTTCCTTAATTTTTAATTCATCCGTTGGTACTTCATCTTTTTTTGGTTTTAATAGAAAAAACCAAACAATGCCAAATGCTACAAAACCTACTATTACTCCTAAAATTGCTTCCATAATTTAATTTAACCTTTTATCATGACTATTATCAATAAACGACTGAAAATCGTTATTTCTTACTTTATCAACTATATCTTGAGGAATTTTTTCCTCATCTAAAACTAGCTCCACATAGGTTGTGTAAACTAACGCTAAAGCAATAGCATGAGCTACTTTTGCTGATAATTTAGGATTAGACATCCTGATGCAATGAGTAACTGCCTTTGGATCAACTTTTTTAAAAAAGTGATCTGAGTATTCTATTTTGTCTTTTGGGAATTTAACTATTTTTGTCATAATTTATTAATTTTCTTCATACAAAACATCCTCGTCTATAATATCGTCAAATCGATCTTCTTTTTTACATTCTTCGATTACAAGATCAGCATGTAATGCATATACAGTTGCTAAAGTTACAGCTTTAGCAACTCTTAATGGCATGCCAGGGCGTTCCTTAACTAGCTTCTCAGTCATGCCATTAAAATTGATTGATGATAGGAAATATTCAGAAAAATAGGCTTTTTTATCCTCTTTTCTATAGAAAGGTAACAGTTTTATTTCCTTGGTCATGGAAATAAACTTAATGATAAATTTTTTTTTTTCTAACTTTAATCGACTCGTCGAAACTTTGACGAATAAATATTCAATTCGTCGAACTTTTAACGAAGAAATTTCAATACTTTCTCAGCAGGAAGTGTATCAAAATTCATCGGTTTTCTGCCCTCAACTCGACTTTTTGTTTCTTCTATCATATTTATTAATTTTACGTCCCAATAGGGTAATTGTCTTGAGTCGACGATTAACTTTTCTAAGTTTTTTATTTCAGCCCTTTCATCCATTTTTTTACCTTTATGAAACTTTTTAAATTTGATTTGATATTCTGGAGTTTTTACCAATTCTCTAATTGTAGTAACTCTTTTTGGCAGATATTTCTTGATGGCTTTTAGATAATCATCAGCACTAGATGTTTTAATAAGTTTTTTAATTTTTGGATCTTTTTCTATATTTTCTCTTTCATTGGCAAAAGCTATTATCCTTAAAACAAGATATTGATGGAACCTATCTAACTTCCAAATAGTTTTTGCTGGTATTTTTAATTTTATTTTTTCTATTAAATTCCACGCTTCTTGGGGGCTTACTTCTGCCGATTTTAGTTTCTTTACTAGCTGTTCGTATGTGTCAATTTTTTCTGTATTTGTTTTTTTTATCATAATTAGTAGATAATTATTAAACTTAATAGTACAAGGTACCACTCGATTCATCATGAAATGGAATAAAAAATATGATTACCCAAATTCAACTCGTGCTTTAATTAATGGTAAAAGACATTACTCTTTAGATGGATCAAATTTACCTTCAGTAACAAGCATACTTTCACTGACAAAAAGTCCCGAAGAAAAAGCTGCCTTAGCTGCCTGGAGAGAAAGAGTGGGAGAGGCAGAAGCAGAAAGAATAAAAAATGAGGCATCTTCGAAGGGAAATTCAATGCATTCGATAATTGAGCAATTCTTACATGGTAGACTTAACCAAGAACTTATTGATGATACAAGCATCTCAAAATTAATGGCTAATAAAATTATTGATAACGGTCTCAAAGATAAATTAACAGAAATTTGGGGCGCTGAAGCTACTGTTTATTTTCCTGGTGCGAAAGGTTTTGCTGGTACAGCTGATTGTATTGGAATTTACGAGGGAAAAAAAAGCATTTTGGATTTTAAAAGCGCGAATAAGCCAAAAAGAGAGGATTACATAGAGTCCTATTTTCTTCAGGTTGGCGCTTATTCATTGGCCCATAACGAGGTACATAAATCCGACATTGATCAGGCAGTAATACTTATTTGCACTGTTGATGGCTTGTATCAGGATTTTAAAATTGCAGGGGATCTTTTAAAAAGTTATCAACAAAAATTCCTCCAAAGAGTTGATAAATTTTATGAACAGATTAAATAAGTAATATGGATTTTTGTTATTTTGATTATGAGTCATCTGATAGCAGAGTGGATTTTGGTCAAGTTTTAGAGTTTAGTTTTGTTCATACTGACAGTAACTTAAATATTCTAAATAAAAAAGAGCTAAAGTGTAGATTAAAATCAAATGTAGTACCTAGTATTGGTGCAATGCTAGTAAACAATATATCTCCAAAAATGCTTACAAATGCCGAACTTTCACATTACGAGCTTGTAATGGAAAATTATAATTGGTTTCAGAAATTATCACCAATTTATTTCACAGGATTTAATATAACTTCATTTGATATTGAGTTTTACCGTAGAATGCTTTTTAAAAATTTAATACCTAATTGGTACCAAACAAATACTAACGGAAATAAAATTCATGATGTTTTACCTCAAGTCAGAGCTGCCAAATTCATAAATAGAAATGTGATTGCGACTAAATTAAATGAAAAAGGCAACGATTCGTTTAAGCTCCAAGATTTATCTGAGGTTGGAAATTTTAATCACGGAGTATCTCATAGCAGTATAGTTGACTGTCTGAACACTATTGAGGTTTCCAAGAAAATTAGAGAGGGAACCCCAGAACTTTGGAAT
Source organism: uncultured Pelagibacteraceae bacterium (assembly GCA_902585365.1). Classification (GTDB taxonomy): domain Bacteria; phylum Pseudomonadota; class Alphaproteobacteria; order Pelagibacterales; family Pelagibacteraceae; genus Pelagibacter. The sequence goes on along the minus strand of CACIDF010000015.1, from coordinate 5,675 downwards.
GCATCTTTAAAGTCAGCACACAGAACTGATGTAGAATTAATAATTGGTAATGAAAAGATATTTACAGCTTTTGAATTCTTTTATGGAAAGTTAAGACCGTTCGTTCAAAAACATTTATTCTATCATAAACCATTTAGATGGAGTATTTGCTGGGATTTAAAACATGACCCAAAGGATTATATAAACCTAAGCAAAGAAGAACTAGCCAATGAATTGCAAAAAACACCTAAGAAAACTAGAACTTTTAAACAGAATAAAAATAACGTGATAATGAAAAAAGATTTAGGTTTAAATTATGAGCCTTACGCTCAAATAGGATTAAAAGAAATTTTAAACAGGGCTAAAACACTCGATGAAAACCCAAATTTTGCACATTCCGTAAGTATAATTATGGAGGAGTTAGCTAGAGAAAAAATAGAAAATAATCAAATTGAACCGTTTTTAGAGGAAACTTTATACAAAGGGGGATTAAACATTTCTGATAAAGATAAAAAAAATATGGAGTTGTTTCATAAATCTGACTTATCAGGGAAATTAAGCACAGTCGAAAAATTTACAGAAGAAAGATACGCATATTTCGCCAAATGTATAATTTATGAGGAATACTCAAAAAATGAATTACCAAAAAATTTATTCAATGAGATGCACAGACATTTTGCAAAAAGGTTAACTTCATTAAACAATGAAAAATGGGAAACTTTTGCATCTTTTGCAAAGGAATGTGATGATTACAGAGAAAAATATAAAAATAATCCATCTAAACTTAAAATTTTGGATGAATACGATAGTTATGTAGAAGAAATGAAATTAAAATTTGAAAACGCATAATGTGGATAAACTAAATTATTTTAATTTATGCATTGATTAAAATCTTTAAATAAATATAAAAAACATATGCCAACAGTAAACGTAACAGATGAGAATTTTGAGACAGAGGTCATTAAAGCTGGAAAACCAGTGATCGTTGACTTCTGGGCTGAATGGTGTTGATAGTCCCCCTAGTATTTACTAGGGGGACTATCTTCACTAAAAATTTTTGGACCATGTAAACAGATCGGGCCGCTGCTTGAGGAGATTTCTAACGAAATGTCAGAAGTAGTTATAGCTAAACATAATATTGACTCTGAACCGAACACTCCAACTAAGTATGGCGTGCGCGGGCGCTGGCGCCCCAATCTTTTTAGATTGGGGCGGCCAGTCATAAAATGGAATTCCTACTATGTTATTATTTAAAGATGGTGAACTAAAAGCTACAAAAGTTGGAGCAACCACAAAATCAAATATCGTATCTTGGATTAAAGAAAATATTTAATTAAGATTTAAAACTTCACCAGCCAAATAAAGGCTGCCAGCACATAAAAAAATACAATCTTCATCTTTATTATTCAACATTAAAGACTCTTCAATGCTTTCTGCAGTACAAATATTCTTATTACCAAGTTTCTTTTTAAATTCTTCTTTAGAAATCGAACCTTCTTGATTAGGAATATCTATTAGAGTTATTGAGTTTACAGATTTCTCAAATTGATCAACAAACTCTTTATGGGGCTTGTCATTCATCATCCCACAAATAAGATGAACTTTTTTGTTTTGCTGTTTAACCCATTGAGAAATTGAAATTGCTGAATTAATATTATGACCTCCGTCTATTATAAGCCTATTTTTACCAATTAAATTTTTTAACTTACCAGATTTAATTTCTTCCAAACGTCCTTTTAATCTCATTTTTTTCATACTATTTTTGATATTAGCATCAGATATATTAAATATTTTTCTAGCAGCTGCAATTGAAGTGCTTATATTGTAAATTTGGTGATCACCAATTAAATTAGGCTGAGGTAATATTATCTCTCCTAATTCATCCTGATAATGAATAAAATTATTTTCAGACTTTACTACATTAAAGTCGTCACCAAAAAAATATTTTTTAGATTTATTTTTTATTAAAGATTTTTTAATTTTTGTTTTTATCTCTGAATTCATTTGATTGTTGACGAATATATTGGATATCGGTAATGAACTAGTTTTTTCATAAATTACACCTTCTATTGTTTTATTATCCAACCAATTTAAATGATCTAAGTGAATTACTCCTAAAAGGGTGAGCAAATTTTGTTTAAACACATTTGTGCTGTCAAATCTATGAAATAGACCAGCCTCTATAATATTTACATTATCCTTAAAATTTTCAGCATATTTTATAAAGGCACTTGTTAATATTTCGAAAACTGTTGCACTATCATTTCCTAGAATTCTGTCTATGTCCTCTAGAAGAGTAGCGAGATCGATTTCATCTATCTCTTTATTATTAAAAACAAATCTCTCTGTATAGGATTGTAAATGAGGAGAAGTATATAAATTATATTTGTAGCCAGATTCTTTTAAAATAGTGCTTAAAGCTGTAGCCATCGAGGCTTTTGCATTGGTTCCAACTACAGTTACAACATTATCTAATTTATTTTGTGGGTTTCCTAATTTATTTAATAAATTAAAGGTTCTGTCTAGCGAGAGGTCAATTTTCTTATTATGACGCTTCTCTATTTTCAATATTATCTTCTGAAGTTTTGTCACTATCATCTATTTTTACCTCAGATTGTTTCTTTAGCAAGATAGATAACAAAATACCAATTTTTTCTGGTAGATCTTTTCTTTGTATTATTGTGTCTACAAAACCACAATCTTGAACGTGCTCTGATTTTTGAAAATTTTCTGGCAATTCTTCTTTAACAGTTCCTTCAATAACACGTCTTCCAGCAAAAGCTATTAAGGCTCCTGGCTCAGCAATTTGAATATCACCAAGCATTGCATATGAAGCTGTAATTCCACCAGCAACAGGATCAGCAAATAAAACAATATATGGAATTTTTTTAGCCTTTAAATCATTGATAGCTAATGTCGTTCTTGTCATTTGGTTTAATGAAATTATAGACTCTTGCATTTTCATTCCACCCCCTGTTGCAACTACCAACAATGGTTGATTATTTTCTATTGAGTGCTGAGCGGCAAATAAAAAAGCCTCACCTTCAGCAGCACCGATACTAGCTCCCATATAATTAAAGTCGGATGCGATTGCTGTTAATCTTATTTTATTTATTGTTCCATCCGCTACTACCATACTGCAATTTAAACCAGTTTTTTTTCTAGCACTTTTTAATCTGTCTTTATATGACTTTGTGTCAGCAAAATTTAAGGGATCATCTGGTGGCATAGGTGTTTTTAAAATTTCATAACCCTCACTACCAAACAATAAATCAAATCTTTGTTTAGGATTAATCCTAAAATGTTTGTGACACGGACCTGGGCATACCCATAAATTTTCTTCTAAATCTTTTTTTAAAATTGGACCTTTGCAACAAGACATCCAGTCACTTTCTTCCATATCTTGACGCGAAGGTCTTTTTTTAAATAATCTTTTTATTTTTTGACCAAAATCTAGCGTTTTTTTTAACCAATTCATAAAATTTTGTTTTTCAATTTTTTTACCATTTTGCTAACCTTTGTGACAGGATTTTGTCTCTTATTCAAACTATTAGTTATTTCTCTACAAATAGCACTTCCTACAACTAGTCCATCTGCAGATTTTAAGCTAGAAATAGACTTTTCAGTTATACCGAAACCAATAACACAGTTTTTATTTGAATTGATACTCTTAATTTTTTCATAGTTTAATAAAATTTTTTTTGGTGAAACTTTTAGCTTGCCTCCTGTAGTCGACAACATTGAAATATAATAAATCATATTGTGAGAATCTTTTATAATTGAAATTAATCTATTTTTTGATGTGGTAGGCGAAATAAGTTGAACAAAAGAAATAGATTTTTTTTTACATTTGCTTGCAAATTTTTTATTTTCTGGCCAAGGTAAGTCAACGACTATTAAACCGTCTATCTTGTTTTTCTTACAATCATTTAAAAACTTATTTTGACCATATTGTAATATCATATTAAAGTATCCCATTAAAATTATTGGCTTTGAAAATTTACTAGATTTAAAGTCCTTAACAATTTCGAAAACATCTTTAATTTTTGTACCATTCTTTATTGCCCTATAAGAGCTTGTTTGTATCTGTCCACCATCAGCAATTGGTGTATTATGTGGAAATCCAAGCTCACAAATATCAGCGTACTTAGATATAGCTTTTAAAATTTTTAAAGAATTTTTTTTTGTATTATCTCCAGCAACTGTATATGTAAGCAAAGCTGGTCTACCCTCTTTTTTTGCTGAGTTAAAGGCTTTCGAAATAGAATTAATCATAATCTTACACCTAATTTTTTTTCTAAAATTTTTCTATCTTTGTATGCATCTCCACAGCTGTTAACTACCACTATTGTATCCTTAGAGAGTTTTTTAGCCTCTGAGATTGCAACTGAAAAGGCATGACTTGGTTCTAATGAAGGTCTTATTGCTTCATACTTTGATACAATTTTGAAAGCTTTTAGGGCATCTTCATCACTTGCAGCAGTATATCTTGCTCTCTTAGTATCTTTCAGAAAACAATGAAGCGGGGAAACTCCTGGATAATCTAAGCCCGCTGAAATTGACTCTGTCTCCTCAATTTGACCTTCTGAATTTTGATTAACATATTGAGCTGCCCCATGTAATATACCTATTTTAGATCCATAAGTTAATGGAGCTGCATGTTTTTTACTTTTTGATGACCCACCTGCTTCAACTCCAATAAATTCAACCTGTTTTTTATCATAATCCATAAATTCGTTCCAAAAACCAAAACTTGAGCTCCCTCCACCAACACAATTATAAAGTTTTAATCTTTTTGGTATATTCCCAAATTCATCAAGTATTTGAATTTTTAATTCTCGTGAAATTTGACTAGTAGACCAGCCACAAATCTTAACAAATATATTAGGCCCGACTGTTGAACCCACACACATTGCTGTTGTATCACAATTAGCTACCCAAAATCTCATACATTCAGAGACAGCATCCACTAAGGTTTGACTACCTGAGTAAACTGGAACAATTTCTGCACCATTACTTTTAATTGCTTTGACATTTGGTTGTTGCCTTTCAATATCTTTTGCACCCATAAAAATTTTACATTTTAGGCCAAATTTTTTTGCAGCCATGCTAAGCATTTTTCCTGCGTAACCAGCTCCTGTATCCCCACAAATAATTCTTTTACCTGATTTTTTAGCTAACAGACAATGTACTGTAGCATTATAAATTTTGTGAGCTCCTCCATTTGCATCAGACACTACTTTTGACCATATTTCAGCCCCACCAACATGCTCTGTGAGATTACTTAATTTAATAAATCTAGTAGGAGCTCCAACCCAATTCTTGAAATATCTATCTCTTTCACTTAAAAACTTCTTATTATTTTTAAGTTTATTAAACAATAATTCTAAATCATTAATAGGTTTTTTTAGGGTTTCAGGAACAAAATTTCCTCCAAACTTACCTCCCCAAAACCCAAATTTATCGTGTTGATCTAATACTGAAATTTTTTTTTTTAGCTTCATGCTTTATTGACCTCGGTTAAAAACTGATCTATTTTATTCACACTTTTTTTTCCAGAAGAATCTTCTAAAGCTCCGCTCACATCAATAATGTATTCTTTATTTTTTAAATTTAAGATATCATGAATTTTAATATTTCCCGCCACCATTTTTTTAAAATTGTTAGGTATGTTCTCTAATAAATTATGGTCAAAA
>CACIDF010000014.1 GCA_902585365.1 uncultured Pelagibacteraceae bacterium | reverse complement strand
ATTTAGTAGCTATTTCAATAATTGAGTAAAAAGATAAAACTTTTCCTACATAATCCAAACTTTCCAAGTATGTATGAACATTTTTAATTCTATCTATTTTATCTTTTGTGAACCAATATTTACTTTGGTCAGTTTCACTGCTTTCTTCATCCCAATCATCAAATTCATCCTCCCCATCATTAATTATAGCATCTTCATCACTATCAAATTTAAGTATTACGTTTAGAGGTGTAGTTCCTCCTAACTTTTCATCTATTAATTTCATGCCCTTATAAATTTCAGTGTCTTTACTAAAATAATTGATGAAACTATTTTCAACTTTTAACTTTGAAATACCAAACACACTTAATATAATTAATAGCGCTGATAATAATGTAATTAATTTAGGGTTTTTTAACGAAAACTTTGAAAGCAAATGTGTGAATGATGAAAATGATTTTTCTTCAACCTCAACTTCTCGGTAATTAAATAAATTTAAGAGAGTTGGAAGCAACGTAAATGTTACAACAAATGAGGTCAATAATCCAAATGACATCATAAGACCAAAATCTATAATTGGTTTTATTTCACTAAATATTAATGACACAAAAGCACACATGGTAGTAAGTACAGTATAGATAATGGGCCAAACCATTTTTTCAGTAGTTAAATTAATAATTTTAATTATTGATAAATTTGGAAATTCTTTTCTTAATTGCAGAAATCTTGTGCTCATATGAATATTCATTGCCATTGTTAATATTAACATTAAAGCGATGAAATTTGACGAAATGACAGTGACTTTCCAATTCATTATACCAAGAAAACCCATCATTATTAGAACCGAAAAAAAACAACTGCTAATTGGAATTATTATCCAAATCAAACTTCTAAAAACATAGAACAAGGTTAATATGATAAATAGAAATACTCCTAGACCAAAAACTATTATATCACTTTTGATAAAAGTCATCATATCATCAGCAATCATTGGTATTCCACCTAAATAAATTTTTCCAATATCTTCAAAGGATTTTATGATTTCTCTTATTTCAATTATATTTCGATGCCTCTCTTTTTTGAGAGAGTCTTTATATTTTTCAATCTCTTGATTATTTTTGAAAGCATTTAATTGAGGTTTTTTCTTTTGTTTAATATTTACAATAATCCCAGTTGTTTTTGAGTCCGCACTTATAACAAAGTTTCTAAAAACTGGACTATTTAAAATTTCTTGGAATCCTCTTTCTTTATCTACATTTTCATCTTTAAGAGTTCTAAAATTTTTTATTCTATCCATTAAAGGCTCATCAGAACTATCTAATAAGGGAATGTCTAGAATAGTGATAGTATTATGAACCCAATCTAAACTTTGAATTTTGTACTTAAGACTTAAAATATTGTTAATTGTATTTTCAGAAGTAATTTTGTCTTTAGGAGTAAGTGTTAATACTAAAAACTCTTTAGCACCAAATTTTTCATTAATTTCTTGTAAATATTTAAGATCCGGATCACCTTCAATCAGCAAAGTTTCCGAAGATGCGTCCAATCTAAAATCCTTAGATTTATAACCAAACAATAAAGCTATAATTATTAATAATAACAAGACTATTTTTGGCTTACCTAGTATAAAATTTTGGTAAATTTTAGAAATCATCAAGTAGTATATATACTACCATATATTAATTATTTACAGCATCTTTAAATTTAGTAAACATTTCTTCAAACTCTAACATTACATTTCCTGTTGGACCATGTCTTTGCTTACCAATAATTAACTCTGCTAGGTGTGATACTTCATTCATTTTAGCTTGCCACTCAGCATGTTCAACAGTGGCAGGTCTAGGTTCTTTAGCTTTTAAATAGTAAGATTCTCTATAAACAAACATAACTACATCAGCGTCTTGTTCAATCGATCCAGACTCTCTCAAATCTGAAAGTAAAGGTTTTTTGTCATCTCTTTGTTCAACCGCTCTAGACAATTGAGAAAGAGCTAAAACAGGAATTGTCAGTTCTTTGGCAAGTGCTTTTAGCCCTTGAGTTATTTCAGATATCTCTTGAACTCTACCTTCTTTTACAGCAGATGAAGCTTTCATTAATTGTATATAGTCTATCACTAACATATCCAAACCATATAGCCTCTTAATTCGTCTTGCTCTATTAGATAAAGCTGCAACGCTAATTGCTGGGGTTTCATCAATATATAAAGGAAGTTCGGAAATATCTTTCGATGTTTCGATAAATTGTTCAAATTGTTCCTCAGAAATTTTTCCTCTCCTTATATCATTTGATTTTATTCTTGATTGTTCTGCTAGTATACGTGTTGATAATTGTTCAGAGGACATCTCTAAAGAAAAAAAAGCTATTGCGCCTTTTCTTCCAGACTCTTGTATTTTTTTTGCTGCATGAAATGCAATATTTGTGGCTAATGCTGTTTTTCCCATTGAAGGTCTACCTGCAATTATAATTAAATCAGATTTATGCAAACCACCTAACCTATCATCTAAATCTCTTAATCCAGTTGGCACACCAACTATCCCTTCTTCATTTTTATATGCACTTGAAGCCATGTCTATAGTTTGTTTGACAGCATCATCAAATTTTATTAGTGAAGAGCCAACCGATCCTTTTTCAGCTAAATCGTAAAGAATTTTTTCAGAATCCTCTATTATAGACTGACCACTAGTATTTAAATTACTTATTTTAGCATTATCTATTATATTTTCAGAGATTTTAATTAGTTCTCTTCTAACATACATATCATAAATAATTTTTGAGTATTCTATAGATTGCCTTGATGAAGTTGCAAATTTAGTAATTTTAATTAAATATTCTGGAATATTTAAATCATCTTTTTCATTTTCAAAATAACTTTTTAAAGTTATTGGATTTGCTAACATCCCTTTATAGATTAGATTATTTATAGCAGAATAGATTTTTTGGTGTAAAGGGTCATAAAAATTATTTTCTGATATTATGGAGCTTATGTCGTCAAATATTTCATTAGATGTTAAAACTGATCCTATAACTGCTTGCTCAGCCTCTATATTATTTGGTAGTTGGTTAATATCACTTGATACAAGTGTCAAATTTTTACTCACAATTAAACATACATATTTTGCAAAATTATAAAAACTAATTTATTTACTTTTAATCGCTGGGGAAAAAAATGTATAAATTATTTGGCTTGGTCTAATGAATCCACTTTAATTTTAATTACTGCCTGGACCTCTGGGTGTAGGTCTATTCTCACTTTAAAAGTCCCCAAGGATTTAATTTCTTTTAAAGGTTGTATTAAAGATGGTTTTATATCAATTTTTTCGTTTTCGTTAATTAGTTTTGAAATTTCAGTAGGCTTAATGGACCCATAAAGATCTTTATTCTCTGTAATTAACTTTTTAACTGTCAAAATTTTGTTATTAATTTTTTCCATTATTTGTTTTGCTAACTTCTTTTTTTCTAAATCCTTCTTACCTAGTTCTACTTTTATTTTTTCAACTTGTTTTATATTCTCTTTAGAAGCATAAAGAGCTTTTTGGTTTGCTATTAAATAATTTCTTGCAAAACCTCTTTTTACGTTAATTATTTCACCAATTGTCCCGATTTTTTTTAAATTTTCTAACAGTATAATTTTCATATTTAGATCAACGCCAGGTTTCGAGCTCTTTTTATAGAAAGGGATAGCTCTCTTTGTTTTTTTTGTGAAATATTGGTAATTCTTGACGGTAAAATTTTACCATTTTCTGAGACATATCTTTTCAATAATTTGATGTTTTTATAATCTACAATTGGTGCTCCTTTGGATGACAAAGGGCAAGTCTTTCTAAATCTATATCTATTAGGTTGAAAAATACTTAATTTTGAAAAGCTGTTAGATTTTTTTCTATTTGAATTACTTTTCTTATTTTTCATTAGAGTTATCTTCCTTAGCAAAATAGTTAGTTTTCAAGTCAAATTTCTTTACTTTGACTGTTAGAAACCTCAATAAGTTTTTGTCTAATCTTTCATTTTTTTCAAGTTCTTTTATTAAGTTACCATCACACTTTATTTTAAAGTGGATATAGTTTCCTTTTTTGTTTTTTTTTATTAAGTAAGATAAATTCATGATGCCCCATTCTTGAGTTTGAACTACATCACCTTTATTTTTAGTAATAAAATCTGAATATTTTTGTTTAATTTGTTTAATTTGAGATGCTGAGGTATCTTGTCTAGCTATAATTGTGTGTTCGTAATTACTTGTCATAAAATTAGATGTAAAAAAAGTTGATATACTATTATAATAGTTTTAATACAAGAGTTAATATTATAAATAATACAAATGTTTTCTGTAGTTTTTCCGGGCCAAGGATCACAAAAAATTGGTATGGCCAAAGAATTTTTCGATAAATTTGAAATTGTAAAAAAAATATTTAAGGAAGCAGATAATTTACTTGAAATACCATTATCAAAAATTATTTTCGAAGGCCCAGAGTCCGAATTAAATCTAACTGAAAATACACAACCAGCTATATTTTTAACTAGTTATGCAATCTTTAATGTTGCAAGAAAAGAATTTGGATTTAATTTTAAAAAATCTCTTTATATCGCTGGACACTCTTTAGGTGAATATTCTGCTCTGTGTTGTTTTGGCGCAATAACTTTTGAAGATACTCTGAAAATATTAAAGAGAAGAGGTAAATTTATGCAGGAGGCTGTTCCAGCAAACGATGGATGTATGTTGGCAGTATTATCTAATTTCAAAGCAATTGAGGAAATTATAAAAAAAAATAATCATGAGTGTTATGTTGCAAATGATAATTCACCTCAACAAGTTGTCATAAGTGGTCTAAGAAAAAATATTGATTTACTTTCAGAAGATCTGAATAAATTAAAAATAAAAAATATTAAGCTTAAAGTAAGTGCTCCTTTTCACTGTAAACTGATGAATAAAGCTACAGATAACATGAGAGAAAATATTTTAAATTTGAGTGTAGCAGATATCAAAATTCCTATTATTTCTAATTTTTCGTCAAAACCTACTACTTCTGGCACAGAGATAAAAAATTTATTGATTTCTCAGATTGAAGGTAGGGTTAGATGGCTAGAAAGTATAGAATTTATGATTAATGAAGGAACAAAAAATTTTATAGAAATTGGACCAGGAAAGGTGTTATCTGGGCTCATTAAAAGAATAAATACAAATGCTAATCTTAAATCAATTAACAGTGAGCAGGATATTAGAGGTTTAATATAAATGTTTGATTTAAAAAATAAAAAAGTGATTGTAACTGGAGCAACAGGTGGCATTGGTGATGCGATAGTAAATCGTTTTGTTGATCAAGAAGCTAAAGTACTTGCAACTGGAACAAATATAGAAAAATTAAAATTGTTAAAAGATAAACATGACAAAATATATACAAGTAGATTTGACATATCAAATCACGAAGAAATTGAAAAGTTTGTGGAGCATTCTAGTGAAATTCTAGAAGGCGGTCCTGATATTCTAATAAATAATGCAGGTGTAACTAGGGATAATCTTTCATTAAGAATGTCATTTAATGAATGGAAAAAAGTGATAGATATAAACCTAAACTCTACATTTTTACTTTGTAAATTTTCCTTAAAGAAAATGATAAAAAATAAATATGGAAAAATAGTGAACATAACATCTGTAGTAGGTCATACAGGTAATGTTGGTCAAGCTAACTACGCAGCATCAAAATCAGGAATTATAGGACTTTCTAAAAGCTTAGCCTTAGAATACGCAAAAAAAAATATTAATATTAATTGTGTATCTCCAGGATTTATTGAAACTAAAATGACGGACAAAATTGATCAAAAGTTTAAAGACATAATTATTTCAAAAATACCATCAAATAGACTTGGTACTCCCGACGATGTAGCAAATGTTACCGCATTTTTATCTTCAGATTTAGCCAATTATATAACTGGAGAAACTATTCATGTTAATGGAGGTATGTATTTAGGTTGACAAAACTTCTATTTTATTTATTAAGAAAAAAACAAAGGATTCAATATGTCAGATGATATTTCGAGTAAAGTAAAGAAAATAGTAGCAGACCACTTAGGTATAGACGAAGCCAAGGTTACAGATGAAGCAAGTTTCATAGACGACCTTGGTGCTGATAGCTTAGATACAGTTGAATTAGTTATGGCTTTTGAGGAAGAGTTTGGTTCTGAAATCTCAGATAGTGAAGCTGAAAAAATTCTTACTGTTGGTGATGCTATAAAATTTATAGAGAGCAAAAGTAATTAATTTTAAATGTCCTTGAAAAAAAGGGGCGTAATGATAGTACTTTCATCCCCCTCTGGAGCAGGTAAGACTACTTTAGTAAATCTAATTTCAAAAAATAAAAATTATTTCATATCTATTTCTCATACAACAAGAACACCTAGATCAAACGAAAATAATGGTAAAGATTATTTTTTTGTAGACGAGAGTAAATTCCAAAAATTAATAAAACAAAATGAATTTTTAGAGTACGCAAAAGTTTTTAACAATTATTACGGGACCTCAAAAAAAAATATAATTGACAATTTAGAAAAGGGAAAAAATGTTATTTTTGATATTGATTGGCAAGGTACGGAGCAAATTATAGCAAGAAAATTAGATTATAAATTGATAACAATATTTATCTTACCACCAAGTAAAAGTGTTTTGTATGATAGATTATCAAACAGGGATATGAAGGATAAATTGATTGTCGAGGAAAGAATGAAACAATTTGATAAAGATGTTCTTCATTGGAAAAAATATAATTATGTAGTAGTCAATGATGATTTAAAAAAGTGTTACGATAAAATTATAGATATTTTAGATGCTGAAATTAACGATAAAAAATCTAAATACGATAAAATTTTTATTGAAAATCACATAAAAAATCTAATTTGATTTATTCTCAAATATTTTTATTATCTCTAGAAATTTTTCAATAGGTATGTTTTGTGGCCTATCGGTCAATTTAATATTAACTAATTTGGAAACTTCATCGAAGTTTTTAAATAATTTAATAAAATTTTTTTTAACCATTTTTCTTCTTTGACTAAAAAAAATATTTGTTATTTTTTCAATATTTTTTGGATATTTTATATCAACAATATTTTTTTTAGGTGTAAACTCCAGCAGGGAACTTTTAATTTTAGGCCTAGGTGAAAAACATTCTGGATTTATGTCAAATAGTTTTTTGATATAAAATTTCCAATTAGATAAAATAGTTATTCTACTATAATTCTTAGTATTTACTTTAGCCACTATTCTATCTGCAACTTCTTTTTGAAACATTAATATCAATTTTTTAAATTTTATTTTTTTGCTTAAACACCAAAAAGCTAGAATTTGGGTTGATATATTGTATGGTAAATTTCCGTATATTATAAATTTTTCATTATAAAAATCTTCAGATAATTTTAGTATATCATCATTAATAATTTTTACTTTTTTTTTAAACTTATTTTCTAGTAACTTTGTTAAATTAAAATCTTTTTCAACTAGAATTATAGTTTTTGGATTTGCTTTAACAATGTACTCAGTTAAATTTCCAGTTCCAGGACCTATTTCTAATATCTTGTCGTTAGAATTAATATTTCCAACATCTACAATTTTTTTTAAAATGTTTTTATCAATGAGAAAATTTTGTCCTAAACTTTTTTTAGCCTTAATGCGCATATTTTTTTAGAAATCTTATAGACTCTAAAAGACTACTAGGATCTGATTTATTTTTACCTAGCATTTGAATATTTGGTCCATGGTCAGGAGAAATTCTGATGAATGGTAAACCTATTGTTATATTGATAGCTTTAAAACCATACAAAGTTTTCATCGGTCCAAGCACTTGGTCATGATACATACCAACAATTACATCAAATCTTTTAGTATTTTCTCTCAAAAAAATAGTATCCGGTGAATATGGACCTTCAACATCAATTCTAATTTTTTTTAAATATTTTATTGCAGGGATAATTTCTTTTTTTTCTTTATTATCTTTGTCAAAACTTTCACAATGTGGATTTAGTCCAGTTACTGCAATCTTTGGACTTATTTTAAGTATATTTTTATAAAAAAAATTTATTTTTTTTACTTTATTAATTATAAGTTTTTTTTTTACTTTTCCAGAAACTTTTGAAATTGGCAAATGAGTTGTGAGAGGGCAAACACTAAGGTTTTGATTATAAATTAGCATTACAGGTTCATCGGAATTGGTTTTTTTAGCTAAGAACTCAGTAATACCTTTAAATTTTCCTTTTAAAAATGTTTTTTTTGATATTGGTCCATTAATTAAACCTGAACATTTTATCTTACTAATTACCTCTAGAGCTTTTTTAAACGATAAATTAATAAAATTATTTGACTCAGTTGTGATTTTTTTTTTTAAGAATGAAAATTTATTATAATTTATATTCACAAGATTGATTTTGTTTTTACTTAAATTTGTTAAATCTTTATTCAAATAATTAAATTTTGTTTTAAAATTAAATTTTTTAATATTTTTAATCAAAATGTCTTCAGATGAAATTAAAATAATTGGGAGATGTTTTCTTTTTATAGATTTAAGCAATATTTCAATAAAAACACTTTGCGGCTCACCACCTATAATAACAATAGGATTAAAACTCATTTATTACAGCCTCATTATAAATTCTTTTATACTGAAGTGTTGAATACATTGTTAGCTGTCTATTCTTTTCAAAATTAACTGCTTTTTTGAATTGTTCTTCTTCGTCAATTTCTAATAATTGATTTTTTTTTTCATTTAGTTTCAACAACATAAAGCCTCCAGGGACTGTTATTGGATCAGTAAACTCACCAATTTGAACTGTTTCAATAGTTTCTGAAATTTTATTTGTAAGTTGAGATTTATAAACCCAACCTATTTTTCCACCATTTTTTTTGCTTTCAGAAACACTATAAATTTTTGCTGTTTCTTCAAATCCTATTTTACTAATACTCTCCTTAATTTTGTTAAATTTAGTTTCAAAATTTTCGTTTTCGTTTACTGTAAAAATTATCTCAGATAGCAATATATTTTCCACTGAACTTTGCTTACTCAACTCATTTATTTTATTTCTTATTTTAGCTTCATCAACTAAGATGGAGTTATTAAATTTTTGCACAATATAATCATTCCAGGCTACTTCAATGGCTATCTTTTTTTTTACAATGTTTAAGTTAATGTTATATTTTTTAAGATAATTTTTGAATTCATCGATATTTGAAATACCTATTTCAGAATATAAATCTTTTATGATTTTTTGAATAATATTATTATTTTCTAATATTTGGTATTTTTTTTCAATCTCAATTTTTTTTATCTTTTCATTTATTGCAGAGTCAATTGCATAACGATTTAGGTTTTCATTTGGTAAATTCTTTAAACTTGGATTTAATGCCAATAAATAGTTTTTTTCGTTTTTGATATCAAAATTTGTAATAATTTGATTATTTACTTTCGCTTTTATGAATATTTCTGAATATGCTGTTTCAAAGTTTATAAATAAAATAATCGTAAAAATTCCAAGTATCAATTTTTTAATCATTTTCTTTTGCTAGGTGAATTTATTGATGAAAACGGTAAAATAGAAATACTAAAGAAGATTTCTTCATTAGGTTTTAAATCTTTATCAGAGTAATAATCTTTGTTATATTGGATTGCAGCTGTAAGACAATCATTTTTATACTCATAAATTAAATTATAATATTCAGTTAAATCAGTTTTCTTATTTCGTCTAGTTCTATATTTTAAAGAACTAGTGTCATTTAAAATAAGCTTCATTTCATTAGAATAATGATTTTCTGTACCAATTTCGTCGTCTTCTTGCAAAAATTCGAAACTTGTAACAAATTTATTTATAGTTAAATCTGCTTTTATAAAATTATAATTAGTAGAAGTTAAATCGTTATCTACAGAAAAATTATAGTCTAAGTTAAAATTATTATTAGGTTTAAAATTTATTGAACCTATAATATCTGAGCTTTTATTGTTAATAGTCGAGCTTGTCGGGAGCTTTTCCTCATTTTTGTCTCTTAAAACTGATGCTAATCCAGCTGTTAAAAAACTTCTATTTTGTTTATCCGTTATTTTATATTCGCCTCCGAATGTTAATGATTGACCTCCCTCCACACTATCGTTTAATCCTAATCTATTTTGATTAAATATATTTTTAGTATTTATTTTCCTATCAAGGTTTTTTATATTTTTATTTTTATTTGGACTGTACATAAATGATGCTTTTCCAGATAAAAAATTATTATATTTATTCCCCTCTTTTTTAAGTGGATAAGAAATATCGTACAAAATAGAACCAAAATTTTGGGATCTAAAATCACTAGAATATTCCCCAGAGTTATCACCTTCTGTTGTCACATTTTTAAAAAAAAGATTAAACTTATTTACAAAACCATTAGGGTTGATTTTTGGCACTGAGGCATATTTCAAATCATTAATTAAAACTTTTTCATAAATATTAGTATCGTAGTTTTTGTGATACCCATTAGATATTAAAGTTAAATTATTCTTAAAATTTTTCGAAATTTCAAAGCTTGGTAATAAATATTGATACCTATCACTTGATTTCTCTTTTGTTAAATCTTCATAAGTCTCCATTTTTGCTTCAAAATATGTATTTTGATTACTGCCCCTTAAAATTAAAAAAGAATTTAGTAATGAATTATTGTTTGTAATTCCAGATTTAATTTTGTGGGACTTTAGGTAGTTTTCATTTGATGTAGTCTCGATGTTAATTTCAAGTTCGCTATTTTCAAAATATGATAATTCTAAATTAGCTAAGGTATTAGAAAAAAAGTGAGACTTCGATTCGTTTTTGCCTTTTTTAATACTTAAATCAGTAATATGAGATGAATTTTTATTTTCTTGCCTGTATTCATTCTGAAATAAACCCTCACTTTCATTAAAAATTTTTGGTGTAAAAGTAAAATCTTTGTTGTCTGAAATTACTTTAAAATAAGGAAGTGAAACAGAGTCACCCAAAGAACTTGAGCTCTCAAATTTAGGCATTAAAAAACCAGATTGTCTTTTAACAGTTGGATCTGGATGAAAAAATTTTGGAAAATATATCACAGGCTTATCGTAAATTTCTAACCATGCATTTTTGTAATAAATAGTTTTTTTAGATTTATCATGTTTTATTTCTTGAGCTTTAAATTGCCATGGTGGGCACTTATCTTCTCGTATTTTACATGTTGTAAAAACCCCTTTTTTAATCAAAGATTGATTATTGTTACTGTATAAAAAGTTTCCTCGTAGTCTAGGATCGTTATCTTGATTTCCAAAACTTCTTTTGGAAAAATCTATTTTTACACCATCAGCAATCATTTCATTATTTTGAAAATTTAAAATTGCATTTTGAAAATAATATTTATTATCTATTACATCAGTCATTTCTACTGAGTTGATTTTTAATAATTTTTGGACAAATAAGTATTGAGAGCTTTTAGAAATAATCTTATTGCCAAAATTATCGGTAAAATTAGAAAAATTATTGATCAAAATTTGTTTTTTGATTTTGTCATAAATAATTTTATCAGTGTTAAATGTTAATTTCTTACCGAAATCAATTTTTACATTTTTATTTAAGATTATTTTTTCTTCATTTTTTATGTAAGTTAATTCATCGCTAAAAACTTTTATGTTTCCTTCTAGGTTTTCAATACGTATATTTCCCTTTGCTGTAATAATTTGATTAAGTTTATTGTAATCCATTTCATCTGCATAAATTACTTCCTTCTCATTAAAAATTTTAACATTATTTTTTGCAATTATTCTTTTATCATTATCTTTTAATTCTATTGAATTTGCCTCAAAACTTATTTCCTGAGCTATAACATTTGTTAAAATAAATATGTTTAACAACAAAAAAAATGTAAATTTTTTAATTTTATTTTTCATTTATTCTAATCAAGCTTGTAGTAGAAATTAACATAATTATAATTAATGGCACCCATATTGAAATTCCTATCGGTATTTGTTCATTTTTCCCTAGTTCCTCAAAAAAGAAACTTAAATAATAAATTATGACAGAAATTAGAATCCCAAAAATAAGATGAAAAATCTTAGATTTATTGTGCTTTATATTAAGCATTATCGTAGCAGCTAAAACTGTCATTACCATTAAATAAAAAGGAAATGATATTAATTTTTGTATAGCTGAATTTACTTCAATTGATGAATAATTAATGCTGTCATATTTTTTTCTTAAATCATTTAATTCAAATATATTTAAGGAGGACAGATTTGAAAAAAGTGAATTAACATCATTATAGTTAAGATTAGTTTTTAAATTATAGTTTTTTACATATTCTACTTTGCCTTTAGAATTTGATATTTGCGCTTCCTCAATTGTCCATAATCTATTTTCAATTAATATTTTTTTTGATGCTATGTTGCTTAAAAAATTGAAGTTTTTATCAAATTGTAATATGTCAACATCATATAAATTTTTATTTTTAAAAGTGTAAGCATTTATAATATTTATATTTTCTTCTACTTCATCTTTTATCCAAATTCCGTTTTCTGTTATTACCGCTAAGTACTTATTATCTTTGGCATAAGAATTCTTAAGATTAAGATAAGAATATTTCAAACTTGATGAAAAATTATAATATATAGTTATAATTATTAATCCAATTGAAAAACTTAAAATTGATAAAATTTTAATTATTTTTAAATTATCAAGTCCA
>CACIDF010000013.1 GCA_902585365.1 uncultured Pelagibacteraceae bacterium | reverse complement strand
AAAACTCAAGAGAGAAAAGCAGTTCTTATCTCTGGAGTAAATGGTGTAGGCAAAACCACAACAATTGCAAAAATGTCAAAACTTTATAAATCAAATCATAATGAAGTAATTTTTGCAGCTTGTGACACATTTAGAGCAGCAGCAATTGATCAGCTGGAGAGATGGTCAAAAAAATTAAATTGCGAAATAATTAAGTCTGAACCAAGAAGTGATCCTGCATCCGTTGCCTATAAGGCTATGGAGTTTGCAAAGAAAAATAATGTAGATATTACTTTAATAGATACAGCGGGTAGATTGCAAAATAAAAAAAATTTAATGGATGAATTTAAAAAAATTGGAAATGTAATAAAAAAAATAGATGAGAAAGCGTCACAAGATGTAATTTTAGTCTTAGACGCTACATCTGGTCAAAACGCTATAAATCAAGTCGAAGAATTCAATAAGATTATACCAATCACAGGGTTAATTATGACCAAACTTGATGGTACAGCAAAAGGTGGTATTTTAATTGCAGTTTCTAAAAAATTTCAGTTACCGATTATCGCTTTAGGGTTTGGTGAAAAAGAGGATGATCTTCAAATCTTTGATAGTGAAAGTTTTTCTAAAAATTTCATTAATTTTAATTGATCACTATATAATTTTTAAAAAATTTTTAATTTTTTCTAACAACTCTTCATCAAATTCCATCATATGGTCATCATTTTTTCTAAAATAACTTAACTTGGGTTCGGAAAACTTTTCGAACATTTCTTTTCCCATGCTGAAAGGGACAATTTTATCTTTGTCACCATGCATTACCATTTTAGGAAAATTTATTTTATCAATTTTTTTTATCGACTCGTATTTATCTTTCAAAAGTATTTTTACTGGCAAATATGGATAATATATTTTTGATAATTTAACCATTGATGTAAAAGGAGACTCTAAAATTATTCCTGCAAAATTATGTTTTGATGCTAAATCAACAGCCACTGCTGTTCCTAACGACTCACCGTATAAAATTATGTCTTTGTCAGATACACCAATATTATTTAGCCATTTTTTTGCTGCCTCAGAATCTTTGTAAAGACCGATTTCATTTGGCTCACCCTTATTACCACTAAATCCTCTGTAAGCTATAATCAAATAGTTTAAATCAAGTTTTGAAATATCGTTTAATTTATAAATTCTATTTTGAAGATTTCCTGCATTACCATGAAAAAAGAGCAATGTTTTAAACTTTTTATTTTTTACATAATGCCAGCCTAAAAGTTTAAAATCTGAATCTATATAAACTTTTTCAATTTTATGATTTAATTGATTTTCCTCAAGATAGTTATTTTCATTAGGGTGATACATTAATTTTCTCTGTGAAAGAAAAATGACGATTACAACCACTAGATAAATGACTGTTAAAGCTATAGCTGAATTTAAAATTATCATTGAAATTTTCTTATACATTTTTTTTTTTATATTTTACTAAATAAACACCTAAAAATACTAATATTGTTCCATATACATGGAAAGTTTTTAAATTTTCACCAAAAAACAAAATTCCATAAAAAGCACCATACACAGTAAAAAGATATAAAGTGAAACCAGTTGTAGTTGCTCCTAAATATTTTTGAGCATAGGTATACAAGGAAAATGCAATTATCCCTGGTGAGACTGCAGCAAATATTACCCAAATTATAAAGTTTGTATCAAACGTAGTACTTTTTATAAAAATTTCTTCAGTCAGATAAAAAGGTAATAAACTTAAAGCACCAAATAAAGATATTAGTGTAAAACGTTCAAATACTTTAAGCGATGACTTCCAATAAAATAGAAAAATAGAGTATAAAGCCCAACCAATTGATGCTCCTAGCATCCAGAGATCACCTTTGGTAAACATTAGTTCAATTAATGCTAAATAATCTCCTTTGATAATAATAATTATAACTCCCAATAAACATGATATTAGTCCTATTATTTTAAGTAAACTCATTTTTTCCTTAAAAAAAAAATAACTTATTAAAATTATAAAAATTGGAGAAGAAGTATAAATTATACCCATATTTATTATTGTCGTAGTTTGACCTGCAATAAACGGAAAAGCTCCACAAACTCCGCATCCCATAAAACCCAAAAAAAACAATTTCTTATATTCTTTAAGTATAATTTTTTTTTTAGAAAAAATTGTGTAATTAAAAATTAGAAGAATTAAAAAGACTGTTAACCACCGCCAAAAAGCAAGAGATATTGGCGGTATGTATTCAACTCCACCTCTTGCAACTACAAGGTTGCTTGCCATAAATATTGGTTGAATTACTAACAAAGAATAAGCTAGAAGCTCTTTTTTAATCACGAAACGTGTTATGATTTATCGAAAAAAGATTCGTATATCATCATTACTATCGCTATACCCATTAAGATATATACTGGCAAAACATCCAAAAAACCAATCATCATAGATCTTGTTAGTGTTGTTGCGAGTCCAACTAAAAAAAATATTGCAAAACTTAGACCAATAATAACTGTGATTTTATTCATTAAATTTTTTGCTCTCCTTTTCCAGCCAGTTAGCTACACCTAAAAATCTGTTATCGTCATGCCTATCGCCAACTAATTGGACTCCTAATGGTAAATTATTTTCTCCTTGAAGTAAAGGTAGAGAAATTGCTGGTGTATGCATATACGACCATACTCTATTAAAATCAGCACTTCCTGTGCTTTTTAAACCTTTATCAGCTACACCAGTACTAGATGGACTTAACACTCCATGATAATCTTCGAATACCTCTTTATAAGACTCATAACTCCTCTCCATAAAGTCAACAGCATCTAAATATTCTTTAGCAGAATGCTTCATACCTTTTGAAATAGCTGATTGCATTTCCTTTGAAAGTTTTGATTTTGATTTTTTGAAATAAACTTGAAAGTTATTAGCTAAATCAGTTTCATGTATTAATCTGTGGTATTTGTCTATATCTTTAAAGTATGAAGGAGTATCAAATACTTCAATATTTTTTTTAAATGATTTTATAAAATATTCAAATACCTCTCTGGATTTTTTATCAACTTTCTTCCAACTATCTGTCTTATAAAAAATAAACTTTGGATCAAACATAGGTCCTTTTTTACACTCATCTAACATAAATTCTGAGGAGTAATGTATGGTCGCTTTATCGTAAGAGTCTTTTTTAATTAACACTTTCGTAAGTAATGCAACATCTTCTACGGTTCTTCCAAAAACTCCTATATGGTCAAGATTATACGAAGTTCTTAAAACTCCATTACGTGAAATTAATCCATAACTTGGTTTATACCCAACGACGCCACAGTAAGACGCTGGTCTAATCACTGAACCTCCTGTTTGAGAACCAATTGATAAAGGCGCCATATGAGAAGCTATAACAGCTGCCGACCCACTAGAGGATCCACCTGGAGTTCTTGAATAATCGTGAGGATTTGTTGTTTTAGGTGGAGCAAGGTAAGCTAATTCAGAAGTATTTGTTTTTCCCATGATTAATGCTCCTGCTGATTTAAGCAAATCTACTATCTCTGCATTTTGTGACTCTGTTTTTCCTTTTCTTAAAACAGTTCCACACTCAGTTGGCATATCATATGTTCCTATTATATCTTTTAGTGCTACCGGAATTCCATGGAGAGGCCCTACGGGTTTGCCCGACCTTCTATGATTGTCTGCCTCTTCTGCTTTTTCCAGAAGTAGCTTTTTATCAAAATGGGCCCAAGCTTTTACATCTTTTTCAAATTTATCTATTTGCTCAATGTATGATTTGCACAAATCAACAGAGTTTAGATCAGATTTTTTTATTTTTTCTGCTATTTCAGAGACAGTTAATTGAAATATATTGGACATTAAAATTTATTCTGCGAATAAAACATCTGGTAACCATAAAGCGATACCAGGAAACATATACATTAAAACCATTGCAAATATTACTATTCCAAGAAAAGGCATTATTCCTCTAAAGATTTGCATTAATTCAACGTTTCTACTTTGCACACCCTTTAAATAATAAGCCGACATTGCCATCGGTGGAGTTAGAAAAGATGTTTGTAAATTTAAAGCTATTAACATTGCAAAAAAATACGGGTTTACTCCAAAAAATTCTACTAACGGTAAAAATATTGGGACAAATATAATTAAGATTTCAGTCCACTCTAGTGGCCAACCAAGTAAAAATATTATAATTTGTGTGATAACTAAAAATTGCCAAGGTTGAATATCCATTGATTTAAAAAATTCTTCAAAAACTTCATGGCCGCCTAAATATGAGAAAACTGATGCAAATGTCCAAGATCCAACGAATAACCACATAATCATTGCACTTGTTTTGGCTGTTAGAAAAACAGATTCTTTAAAATTTTTCCATTTTAATGACTTATAAAAAAAAGATAAAATTAAAGCTCCAAATGCTCCTACTGCGGCCGCCTCTGCTGGAGTAGCTAGTCCTCCTAAAATTGTACCTAAAACCAAAATTATTAATGAGAACAATGGAACAAAAGAAACTAGAACTTCTTTTAAAATTACTGATCTTGGCGGAATTTCTTCTGCTGCGGGCTTAGGTGCTAAAGACGGATTGAAGTATGCTCTTATAATTACATATAAAATATAAAGGCCTGCTAACATTAAGCCAGGAAATATAGCGGCAGCAAAAAGTCTTAGTGGAGATAATTGAGCTATTACTGCATACACAATTAACATAATACTTGGAGGTATTAAAATTCCCAAACATCCACCTGAACATATAACTCCGGATGCAAATTTTTTATCATATCCTGCTCTTATCATTGCTGGCCAAGCTAAAAGGCCCATTAAAGTTACAACTGCTCCAATTATTCCTGTTGCTGTAGAAAATAATGCACATGTTACAAGTGCTGCAACTGCCATTGAGGCTGGTAGTCTATGGGAAGCAAGTCTTATAGCAAAAAACAATTTTGCTACTATCCCAGCTCTTTCAACTAAATAACCCATAAATAAAAATAAAGGCACAGCAGTTAAAACTGTATTATCCATTATGGTGTAAGTATTTTGGACTAATAAAGAAAATATTCGATTATCAAGCAGATGATCCATCCTAGTTGGATCAAAATAAGCGTAATATCCAAACCCAACACCCATAGCTAGCAGAGTGAATGCAATTGGGAAACCTAAAAGAACTGCAAATAAAAATAAGCTCATCATTAATATTGCAATTTCTGGATTTGTTAATTCAAATAACATCAGCTTTTTCGTCTTTCTGAGATGTTCTCATTAATATTTTTTCAGTTTCTTCAGCACCTGCTGACATTCTCTCCGGCCAATGACCTGTTTTAATACAAATGATCGCTCTACAAACTTCACTAATTCCTTGGATCGTTAATAAAAGTCCTGACAGTGGTATTATAGATTTTGCCATATAAATTTGTATTTGTGCTGGACTGTTCCAACTAGTTTCTTTAATTTTCCATGCTAATGCTGCATACTCGTATCCATAAAATACTAGAGCCAAAATTCCTGGAAAGAAAAAAATAAAATATAAAATTAAATCAATCCAGCCCTGAACTTTTGTAGGAAACAATCTATAAATAACATCTCCTCTAACATGTGCTTCTGTTGACAAACAATAAGCACCTGCCATCATAAAAATTGCACCATACATTTGTAAACTAAAGTCAAAATTCCAAAGTGTAGGGCTGTTAAAAGCGTAAGCCATTATTACTTCATAGCAAGTTCCACCCATAAGTATAACTATGCACCATGAGAAGGCTTTACCCATTGATGCACTTAGTGTGTCTGCAAATTTTATGAAAGATTTCATAATATCACTTTATGTTAAATTCTATCTATTAATCAAACAAAAAAAAGGGGGCCATTGGCCCCCTTAATTAAGATTATATCTTGATTATATTTTTACTTTAGCAATTGGTCCAAACTCATTTTCATAAGCTAGCTTGTAATTAGGCTGATTCATCAGCAAGTATTTCATTACTCTCTTAGCATATGCTTTTTGAGAATCGACGATTTTCTTAAAGAAAGGATCTTTCTTATTGAAATCACCGATAACTTTATCCCAACCTTTTAACTGTTGAGCTAAAATTTCATCTGAAGTTTGGTAAACATTTACTTTATGTTGATTCATTAATTTAGATAAATCAGCTGAATATCTAACTAATGCTTTAAAGTAGTTATCTGTGTTTGCAGCGTAAGCAGCATTTTTCAATATTGCTTTGTTTGCTGGTGACAGACTATTAAATGTTTTATTGTTAATTGGTATTTCAAACATCTCTTGGGATTGGTGGAAGCTTCCTAAGTGATAATGCTTAGAAACATCTTGCATACCAAACTGAGAGTCTGAAGTTGGGTTGTTAAACTCAGCTGCTTCAATCAAACCAGTTTTCATAGCTGGTTGGATTTCACCACCTGGTAACTGTCTTACGACCATTCCCATTGCAGTAAGAACGTTAGTAGCAAGACCAACTGTTCTGTACTTCATACCTTTAACGTCAGATACTTTTGTTACGTTCTTTTTAAACCAACCGAAAGGTTGTGCTGGCATAGGCATGTGGAATACACCTGTGTAATCGAAACCAACTTTTGCAAGTGTTTCTTCATACAGTTTTCTTCCGCCACCGTACTCCATCCATCCCATTACTTCTTGAGATGACATACCGTATGATGGTCCAGTACCAAATAATGATGCTGCTGGATTTTTACCATACCAATAAGCAGTTACCCAGTGTCCCATATCTACAGCACCTGAACTTACCGCTTGACCGATCTCACTAGTCTTTACAACTGCTCCGACTGGTTGAAGATCGATTTTTAAAGAACCGCCAGACATGTCGCTAACCATTTTGCAATAGTCTCCTGCCATTTCAAAAAAGATGTTAGCACCACTTGGCCATGCAGCTTGCATTTTTAGAGTTTGTGGAGCTCCGAATGCAATGTTTGGCATTGCTACTGCTGCTGTTGCTGCTGCACCAGTTGCTGCCGCTGCCTTAAAGAACTTACGTCTTGAAGGAATTTTTCCCTTCAACGATTTTTTTTCTTTAATCATTTATTTCTCCTCTATTAGTTAATTAACTTGATAATATTAAAGCACAAAATAAACTTAGAGTCTTAGGTTAAAATTGTTCTAAACTTAATTATTTACAACTATTGGTAGTATAAATTTATCAATTTACTTTATTTTTGCAGTTACCCGTCATAAAAAATTCCTCAATGTTATCGATAGCAAGATTAGCCATGGCTGTTCTAGTTTCTTTAGTGGCGCTTCCAAGATGGGGTAGTATGAAAACACTTTTATGTTTAAGATATCCTGGGTTTAAATTAGGTTCATTTTTATAAACATCTAAACCTGCTGCATAAACTTTTCTTCTATCTAATGCATCCAATAAAGCTTCATCGTCGACTATATCTCCTCTAGCTACATTGGTTACTACTGCACCTTTTGGTAAATACTCCAAAGTTTCTTTATTTATAAGATTAATTGTTTCTTTTGAGGCTGGGCAACATACAGATAATACATCTGAAACTTCCATTAAACTTTTTAGATTATCATGATAAGTAGCTCCTTGTTCTTTATCAGAGCTCAATTTAGATCTATTGTGGTAATGTATTATCATACCAAGTGACTTTGCTATCTTAGCAATTTTTTGACCTATTCTTCCCATCCCTAAAATTCCTAACCTTGAGCCAGTTAATTGTTTGCCAATCAAATAGTCTGCTGACCATTTCCAATTAGACTCTTTTGCTGCTTGAATACCTTCACTTGCTCTTCTACAAGCTCCTAGAATTAATAATATTCCTATTTCAGCTGTAGCGTCTGTTAAAACATCTGGTGTATTTGTCACTGCTATATTTCTTTTTTTAGCAGCTACTAAATCAATATTACCAAATCCTACTGCAAAATTTGATAAAATTTTTATACTCTCTGGTAATTTATTGATAGTTGCCTCATCCATTTTATCAGTTAGCGATGTTAATATTCCATCACAGCCTTGACTTAATTCCACTAATTTAGATTGAGAATAAAGTTCATCATTTAAATTCAGTTTAGCCTCCCACAATTTTGAAGCTTTTTCCTCATTTGATCTTAGAAGTTTTCTGGTGATTAAAATTTTTTTCATTCAACTTATTAATTTAAGTCAAAAATCTTACCAGGATTCATTATATTATTTGGATCGATCGTTCTTTTGATAGACTTCATAACAGGTAAATTATCGCCATGTTCTTTAAGAAGGTAATCTTTTTTATGAAGCCCAACTCCATGTTCTCCGGTAATTGTGCCCTCTAATTCTAACGTTTTTTCTATAAGAATATCACTAAATTTTCGTATTTTTTGATAGGTCTCTTTTTTTTCTGGGTCATAAGGTAGTAAAACATGGAAATTACCATCACCGAGATGACCAACCATCGGGGCTCTTAAACCAAATTTTTTAGCCTCTGAATCAGCAAAGTTTACACACTCAGTTATTTTAGAAATTGGCAAACAAACATCAGTTGAATAAACTCTGCCATTATTAATTTGCGCTTTGACAGAATAATATACGTCATGTCTTGCCTTCCATAGCTTATTTCTATCCGTTAAATCTTTTGCCCATTTAAAGGAGCTTCCATTATTATTTTTCGATATTTCTTCGACAATATCGATTGACTCTTTATTTGAAGTTTCTGATCCATGAAATTCAAAAAACAAAGTGGGTGTAGCTTCCACATCCTTTAATTTAGAGTATTCGATACTAATTTCCATTTGATCTTTATTAAGCATTTCAATTCTTGCAATTGGAATGCCATACTGAATTACCTCTTGTGCAGTTTTAACTGCATCCTCTAGAGTTTTAAAATGACATACAGCACTCATAATACTTTCTGGGATTGGTGACAATCTTAGCTGAATCTCTGTTATAACTCCAAGTGTACCTTCAGAACCAATGAACAAATTTGTTAAATTATATCCAGCTGAAGTTTTTTTTGTTCTGCTGCCAGTTTTTATTATATCTCCATTTGGAAGAACAACTGTTAATCCAGTAATAACAGTTTTCATAGTTCCATATTTAACCGCCATTGTTCCTGACGCTGAAGTAGAGGCCATTCCACCAATTGCAGCATTTGCACCTGGATCGATTGGAAAAAATACACCATCTTCCCTTAAATAGTCATTCAATTGTTCTCTAGTTACACATGCCTGAACTTTACAATCAAAATCTTCTACGTTTACACTTAATACTTTATTCATCTTTTCAAGAGAAATGGTAATTCCTTGATCGTTCCCAACAACATTACCCTCTAAAGAGGTCCCTGTTCCAAACGGAACAACAGGTATCTTATGTTGATTGCATAATTTTAATATCTTAGAAACTTCTTCATTAGTCTCTGGAAATACTACAGCCTTAGATAAAATTGGATCATAGGTGTCTTCTCCTCTTGCATAATTTAATCTTGTAGATTCAGACTCAGAAAATCTAGAATTTAGTATTTTTTTTAATTCGGACTGAAGTTCGCTATTCATGTGATGATGATACTATATAAATCTTACAAAAAAAATACCTAAATTATTTAAGCATTTTTTTTATGTTTTCTAATGCTTGTGAAATGTTATCTCTTGATGCTGCGAAACTAAATCTCACGTAATCTTGACAAGTCTGACCAAATGCCGTTCCTGGCACGATTGCAACACCAGCTTCGTGCATAGCTTTTTTGCAAAATTCTCTTCCATTCATTCCAGTCTCTTTAACTTTTGGAAAAGCGTAAAATGCACCACCTGGTAGGCTACATTCAACACCTGGCAAATCATTTAGGCCTTTGTGAATAAGGTCTCTTCTTGCTGTAAATTTTTCCATCATTTCGTGTATCGAGTCATCTGGTCCATCTAGTGCAGCAATACCCGCATATTGAGCAGCAGCATTAACACAAGAAACACTATTTATTAATAGTTTATTAACATGTTCTACTAAATGTTCTGGCCAAAAACTCCAACCTAATCTCCATCCAGTCATAGAATAAGCTTTACTCCATCCTTCCAATACAATGAGTCTCTCTCTTAATTTTGGATAATTAAAAAAGGTTGGCATCTCTTTACCATCAAAAATTTGTCTACTATAAATCTCATCACTCAGAATTGTAACATGTGGGTGTTGTTCTAAACCTTTAGCAAGTTTATCAATCTCAGATTTTTCAACAAAACTTCCTGTTGGGTTATTTGGATTAATTAAAATTAATAATCTCGTCTTATCAGTGATTAAAGACAATATTTCCTCTGCATTAAACTTAAGATCTTTATCTTTTGTAAGATCATATGGAACAGGAGTAGATCCAGTATAGTTAATCATAGACTCATAAATAGGAAAAGCTGGTGTTGGATGAATTATTTCTACACCTGGTTCTCCAAAACATTGGATCGCATAGTGCATTGTTGGTTTACCACCTGGCATTATGATAATTCTTTCTGGATCAACATCTTGATTATAAAGTGTTTTAATTTTTCTTGAAACTGCTTGTCTGCATTCTAGAATTCCGTTTGATAAAACATAACCGTGATGGCCATCATCTAAAGCTTTTTTTGCAGCGTCTACTACATGCTTTGGGGTTTTAAAATCAGGTTGACCTAATCCAAGATGTATCATTGGTTTTCCTGAGGCCTCTAGTTTTTTTGCTTCCGCTAAAACTGAGAATGCGGTTTCTGTACCCAGTCTATCTAAACTTTTTGCCAATTTCATAATTTTTTATAATTATCTAATATTTCTATAAATTAATTTTGAACTATTCAACTCTTTTAAATTTTTACAACCCATTAAAACCATATTTCTATTAATTTCATCATGTATTGTCTTCAATAAATGCTCAACTCCTTGCTGACCACCTGCGGCTAAAGAGAACAAAAATATTTTACCAAAACTACAAGCTTTAGCTCCAGCGGCAATTGCTTTTAAGACATGAGAACCTCTTCTAATGCCACCATCCAAAATAATTTCCAGTTTATCACCAACAGCATCTGATATCGCTTTAATTTGGTCAAACGGTGATCTAGAGCCATCTAGTTGTCGCCCACCATGATTAGAGATCATTATAGCTGAGCACCCAATATCAATCGCTTTTTTTGCATCCTCAACTGACATAACTCCTTTTAGAGCAAAAGGACCATTCCATTTTTTTACACAATACTCTGCGTCTTTCCAATTCATAGCTGGATCATACTGCTCATTAATGTAATCAATAACTGATTTAGCAATATTAGTTCCTTTATCAGTTTTTGTTGCAACATTAGCTAATTTGAATTTTTCATGAGTTAAATAATTAAATACCCAAGTAGGGTGTGCAGCAAAACTTAAAAGACTTTTCAAAGTTAGTTTTGGTGGTGTGGTAAAACCTGTTCTGTGGTCTCTTTCTCTATTCCCTGCAACAAGAGTATCTACGGTTAAACACATTCCATCAAATCCTGACCTTCTACAGCGATCAATCAAATCATTTGTTATCGATTGATCTTTATGGACATAAAGCTGAAATAATTTAGGACCACTAGATAAGTTAGAAATTTCCTCAATTGTATTATTTGCCATTGTAGACATGCTATAAAATGTTCCAAATTTATTAGCAGCTTTTGCGGAGGCTTTATCGCCATCGTGGTGATACAATCTTTGCATAGCACATGGGGATAAGAAAATTGGCATATCAATTTTCCTTCCAAAAATAGTTGTAGATAAGTCTGGTTTACCTACGCTTGCCAAAACATTTGGTATTAAGTCACAATCGTTAAAGGCCTCTGTATTTCTTTTAAGAGTAGTTTCATCATCTGAGCCACCATCAATGTAATGAAAAATTGGTGAAGGTAATTTTTTTTTTGCTAGTTTTCTAAAGTCCTCAAAATTATAACAGTTTTTAAGACTCATAGAATTTTCTAAGTATATCTAAACCTTAAATTATTTCTGTTTAGATCGCTAATCTTGGTACATCCCATTAATTTCATATCACGTTCTAATTCGGCTTTGTATTGCCCTAAGGCTCTCTCTACTCCTGCTTGTCCCGCAGCAGCTAAAGCATAAAGGTATAATCTTCCTCCAGCGCAAGCCTTTGCTCCTAAGGATAAAGCTTTTAGCATGTGTGTTCCTCTCTGAAACCCACCTTCACAAATAACGTCAATTTTGTCACCTACAGCATCAACTATTTCTGCTAGTTGGTCAAATGGTGATCTAGATCCATCAAGTTGTCTACCTCCATGATTGGAGACCATTATTCCAGTGCATCCTATATCAACTGCTTTTTTTGCATCTTCTACACTCATAATTCCTTTAAGTGCAAAATGACCACCCCACTTAGAACATAACTTTTCAGCATCATTCCAATTCATGGATTGATCCAACATAGTAGAAAAATAGTTACCAATTGAAGAATTGGTGCTTGTACCTTCTTTTACAAAATCTTGTAAATGTGGTAGTTCGAATTTTCCTTTTGTTAAATAATTTATTCCCCACATTGGTTTGGTCGCGAAACTAAATAAACTTGATATAGTAAGTTTAGGTGGTGATGTAAAACCTGTTCTTAAATCTCTTTCACGATTTCCACCTGTTATAGTATCAACAGTTAAAGCCATAACATCAAAATTGGCTGCCTTTGCTCTTTCTAAACAAGAGTCATTTAATCCCCTGTCTTTATGGAAATAGAATTGAAACATTTTGGGTGTATCAATTAAAGATGAGATCTCTTCAACACTTACAGTAGCTAAGGCTGAGACACCAAACATTGTATTAAATTTTTGTGCCGCTTTTCCTACTGCTCTTTCCCCATCATAATGAAATAATCTTTGTAAAGCGGTTGGGGAACAGTAAAAAGGTAAATCAATCTTTTTCCCAAAAATTGTTGTAGACAAATCTACGTTTTCAACACCCCTCAATACGTTTGGAACAAGATCTACGTCATTAAATGCAGATGTATTTCGGTTGTATGTAATCTCATCATCCGCAGCACCATCAATATAATGAAAAATTGGTGACGGTAATTTTTTTTTAGCTAAAATTCTAAAGTCACTAAAATTGTGGCAATCTTTTAAATTCATATTGATAATTTAAAAGCTTTTAAAGAAATTAAACATATAACTATTTGCCCCAGGATTTTTTTCTCCTAAACTAGCATTAGATATATGATTATATGAAAAACCAAATTCTGTACTTGGTGATAAATCTAGTGATAATTGAAGCTCGCTTTTAAACTCCACCAAATGGCCAAGGTCTTTTCCATCTCCCTCATGATATAAACCCGGTGTGAAACTTGGTATTAAATTTAGTTTACCAATATTATATTCAGCTTGAATTCCTGTATAAAGATATGACGCTGAGTCAGCAGTTAACATAAAACCAGTGACTGGTTTAATTGTGCCTATGAAGCTATCTCTAAAAAGATTATCATTTAAGTGTTGGATCCCAATAATTTGAGATTTTTTTCCACCATCGCTGAAATCAAACATTCCGGTATAAATATTATATTTATGACCATTATCCATTTTTTGGTTTTCTTCAGCGAAGGACTTTTCAAAAGTCATTATAGCGCAGAAAATTAACAATAAAATTTTAAAAAAATTTTTCATATTTTTTTACTCTTATATATTTTTAAATATATTATTGCACCACCTAATAAAAAAAACAATATTGGTATAAACCACAATAAAAAGGTTTTTTTTGAATATCCAGGATCATAAACAATCCATTGACCATATTTTTTGACTAGCAGGTTATAAATTTGACTTTCTGAGTAACCGTTGTCTATTTGATCTTTAATATATATTCTCATACTTAAAGCAAATTCTGAGTTAGAGTCGTATATAGACTGGCCTTGACAAATAAGACATCTTAAATTTTTTGCTATGTCATTTTCAAGTTTAGAATAAGGCTCTGTTTGAGAAAAACTGTTTCCAAAAAAGTTTATAAATAAAAATAAAAAGATAATAAACTTCTTTTTAACCATTTATTATCTCCCTAATATTTTTGACATGATCATTATTTATTGGTCCTATA
>CACIDF010000012.1 GCA_902585365.1 uncultured Pelagibacteraceae bacterium | reverse complement strand
CCAAGTAAAAGGTATCTTGATGTAATTAAACAAGGATACAAAGACTGTAAATTAGATATCAAATATTTAGAAAAAGCTCTTAGAAATTTTTAAATGCAACCAAAGTATCAAATTTTTAAAATTGGGATAAAAGATGTTGCGCCACATTTATTATCAGTTTTTCCTTTTGGAATTATATTTGGTGCAATTGGAATTGAGTTGGGTTTTAGTCCCTTATTCACCTATGCGACTTCATTAATAATTTTTGGTGGTGCTTCACAAATAGTTTTTCTACAACTTTTATCTGGCGGCGCATCTTCATTAATTGCAATTACCTCAGTTGGAGTAATAAATTCAAGACATTTCTTATATGGCGCAGTATTATCTGAATACTTACAAAAATTATCTTTAATTAAAAAACTTTTAATTTCTTATTTTATAGTCGATCAAGGATTTGCTGTTTCAAATCAATATTTTAAAAAAAATCCAACTGAGGAATTTAATTATTATCATTTAATTGGTTCTGGAATAATCCTTTGGTTTATTTGGCAAGTTTCAACAATAATGGGAATTTATTTAGGATCTATTGTACCTGAGGAACTTGGATTAAAATTTGCAATTCCATTAACATTCATTGCAATAATAGTAAATGAGTTAAGAAAATTTGATCATGTTTTAGTTATGTTGATTTCAGGGTTAACAGCTACCTTTTTTTATAATGCACCCTTCAAAACTTATATAATAATTTCACCATTAATTGGACTTTTTGCAGCAATGATTATTAATAAATTAAAAAAATGACCTGGACTTCAATTTTTATAGCTGGAATTTTAACTTATTTTACAAGAATGAGCATGGTGACTATAATTAGAAAAGAAATGATAAGTGATAATTTAAGAAAGATTTTAAATTATGTTCCATCTGTAGTTTTCCCATCAATAATATTTCCTGGGGTATTATTAGACGATTTTGGAGCCTTCGTTACTATAAGTGATCCAAAAATATTTGGAGCAATAACTGCTTTAGTAATTGGGTTTTTTACAAGAAATGTTATTTTAACAATCGTATCAGGGCTATCTTCATATTGGATTGTTATATTTATTTTCTAATTAGATAACCAAACTGTTTCATAAGGTTTTAAGATTAATCTTTTTCTAATAATATTAACATTTTTACTTAAAAGGTTTTTATATTTGTTTTTATTAGCTAATAAAACACTTTGTGATTTTGAAGACATATTTGTAATACAAATAATAGTTTGTTTTTTATCTAAACTCACTCTTTTATAGGCTAGTATTTTTTTACCAAAAGATAAACATCGCATAGATGCGTTTGGATGGAAGGCTTTTTGTTTTTTTCTTATTTTTAATAAATTAGTAATATGATCGTAATAAATTTTTTGTTTAGATTTTTTATCTTTTAAAAATTTATCTAATTTTATTTTATTCCATTTATATCTGTTAAGGTCTCTTTTATTATTAGATATTACATATTTATATTCGTCATTAGCTTTGCCAAATATTGAATTAAAGTAAACAGCGGGTACACCCTCAATGGAAAACATTATTGCATGCGCAGAGACATATCTTTCTAAAGAATATAATCCTTTTTTATCATAATCAGTATTTTTGAAAGCGTTAAACAGAGTTATGTTGACTTCATAAACTTTTTTTTGTGCTTTATTTATTTTTCTATAAGAAAGCTGAGCTCCATTTTTCTTTAATCTTTTAAAGAAAGCATTTAGAACATTTTTATTTAAATAACCTTCAGCAGGTCTCATTCCAATACCATCATGTGAAGCAATAAAATTAAAATAGTTATTTTTTAATTTTGTAGATGGTAATTTTTTTATCCATTGATTTAATTTGGAACTATCTTCAAAAAGAAAAGCATGAATTAAAAGGGGAGGTAAAGTAAAATTATATATCCAGTTAGCTTCGTCATTCTTTTTTCCAAAATAACTTAAATTTTCTTTTTCAGGTAAATTAGTTTCAGTAATTAAATAAGGGGAATATTGTAAAGAGTTACATATTATTCTTAATAATTTAATTATTTCATGTGTTTGCTTGAGATTTATACATTTAGTACCACTTTCTTTCCATAAATAAGCAATTGCATCTAGTCTAAAAATTGAAACTCCATGACATGCTAAGTTGATCATGATTTTAATAAAACGCATTAAGACTTTTGGATTTTTAAAATTTAAATCTATTTGATCAGAACTAAATGTTCTCCATATAAAATCGGGTTTATTAAATACATGAATTTTCTTAAGCAATCTATTTTCCCGTGGTCTTACAACCTTTGAGATATCAAATTTTTTGTTAACTTTTATGAAGTAATCCTTGCCTGGTGATTTATTTCTCAAAAAATTTTTAAACCATAATCCCTTCGAGGAGGCATGATTTATAACAATATCTGCCATAATATTATTTTTTTTTGAAAAATTATTTATATCTGCCCAAGAACCTAATTTGCTATCAATTTTGTAATGATCTTTAACAGCAAATCCACTATCACTACTTGAGGGATAAAATGGTAAAAAATGTATTATATTAAAATACCTTGATAAATTTTTGTTATAAAAATTCTTAAATGACTTAATTGAATTTATTTTTCCATTTTCATAAACACTATCACCATAACAAATCACAACCGAAGTATCTTCGGATATTTTCAATTTTTTAGTTTTAGCTTTTAATATTTTTTTATTAGAAATTTTGATTAATTCAAAAATTTCATCGGAAAATATTCTTAAGTCTTTATTGTTAAAATTTTTACTATAAATATTTTTTAGCTTAGAATTTATTTGACTTTTTACTGTGCTTGATAACATTAAATAAATTTTTTATTATCTTCACTAACAGCTTCATTTAATCTTACAAGAAAATCAGGTATTGCACTTTTCACTCTACTCCAAGTTGGAATAAATGGTGTGTCCATTGGATTTATATAAAAGGCTTCTCCTGCCTTCATAATGTTTACTGCAAATAATTCAACAGCTTCCTCTTCTTTGTGAGAATCGAATTTTAATCCATTCATTGCAGCGTCACTTCTATAAATATCAATTAAGTCTAATGCTGACCTGTAGTAGGTTGCTTTTAAAGATCTGAAAGTTTCTCTACTAAATGAGTTTCCTTGAGTGGCTAATTTTTTTATAAATGTTTTTATAATGTCAATGGACATTTTTGAAAGTCCTTTAGTTTCATCATCGATAGAGAGATCCTGATGTTTATGATCATAAGCGTCTGCTAAATCAACTTGGCAAATATTATTTGGCGAAAAACTTCTTTGCATTTCTGATAAAATTCCAACTTCTATACCCCAATCCGATGAAATCCTTAATTCTGGTAATACATTACGTCTGAATGAAAATTCACCAGCTAAAGGAT
The DNA here is from genome assembly GCA_902585365.1 of uncultured Pelagibacteraceae bacterium. Lineage (GTDB taxonomy): Bacteria > Pseudomonadota > Alphaproteobacteria > Pelagibacterales > Pelagibacteraceae > Pelagibacter. The sequence continues at coordinate 11,276 of CACIDF010000012.1, read as the reverse complement.
ATTTAAAGGATTTCATAAAATTTAAATATTCACTTTGGCCAATCGTTTTTTCTAATGCCGTTAACAAAGGCCCAACCAAAAGTCTTGCCACTCTTCCATTCATTTTATTATTTGCAATTCTTGGATAATAACCTTTACAAAATTCAAAGTTAAATAAAGGATTCACAACTGGATAAAATAATTTAGCCAACATTCTTCTATCGTAAGTTTTGATATCACAATCGTGTAATGCAACAGATCTTGCTGTATCTCTAGCTATACACATTCCTATACAATACCAAACATTTCTACCTTTACCCATTTGGTTTGGTGCTAAATTTTTCTTCTTTAACTCACTATCTAATTTTTTAAGCTTAGGTCCATCGTTCCATAAAATTGTGAAAGGAACATTTATTTTTTTAAAAAATTTCCAAGCCTTTTTAGCTTGACTTTCTGAAGCTTTATCTAACCCAATAATGACGTGGTTTAAATATTTTGTCTTACTTATTTGATCTACTATATTAGGTAGTGCACCACCTTCTAATTCGGAGTATAAACATGGGAGAATTAATTCCATTTTCCTTTCTTTAGAAAAATTTAATAAATCCTTTTCAATTTCAGTTGTGGATTTTGTTCCAAAATCATGAAGTGTTGAAACGATACCATTTTGAGAAAAATCACCCATAACTTATTCTAGTAACATTATTTTATTTTATCCAGAGCCAATTTGACTACCTCTTCCCACCCCTCTGGTGCAGGATTTTTTGACACTAGACAATTATCTATATTTATTTTTTCCATTGTAAATTTATCATTAAAGACTAAACAAGGTATATCGCTATTTTTAAGCATATCTAGATCATTGAAATTATCTCCAACTCCAATTGTAATTAGTTTCTCTTTGCTTATTTTCTTAAATATTTTCACAACATTTTTCATTGCTTTAGACTTGCTAATTTTATCACAAAGATTAATTACTCTTCCTCCTTCTTGCAAGAAAAGACCAACATTGTTTACAGATTTAAAAAGATCAGTTTTTTGAATTTTCGAACCTTCAAATATCAGTGGTATAGTATATTCTCTATTTATTGCTAATTTGACCTTATCTTTTGGAAGTCCAAAAATTTCTGATTGTTTGTCACTTCTCAAATCTTTAATAAATTTACATTTTGATTTGTATTTACTAGAAATTTTGTTATCAAATATTTCTATAATTTCATTAATCTCTCTACTTAAACTTATCTTTTCAGGAAAACTTGAATTAATTAAATTTAGATTATAAATAGCTGCACCATTTTCAACTATAAAAGGTAAATCTTCGTCTAACTCTATATTAAAACTTTCTATTTCTTTTTTTGTCTTACTAGAATTAGGAATTATAAAAATACCTTTAGAAATTAAATATTTAATATATTTTGAAATTTTATCGAACTTAAAAGTATCTCTATCTAGTAAACTTCCATCTAAATCTGTAAATATCAAAACTTTATGGTTGGCATTCATTAAATATCAACAACGAGCGTATCTTTAGAACCACCACCTCTTGAACTATTTACTATTGTGCTTCCTTTTCTAAGAGCAACCCGCGTTAAACCTCCCATTGTTACATAGGTTTCTTTACCAGATAATATAAAAGGTCTTAAATCTTGGTGTCGTGGTTCAAATAAATCACCTTGAAGAGTAGGAGTTGTTGACAATACTTCTAATGGTTGTGCAATATAATTTCTTGGGTTGTCTTTAATTCTTTTCTGAAATATTTCTCTTTCTTTTATTTTAGCCTTAGGCCCAATCATAATACCATATCCGCCAGATCCATCTGCGGGTTTGACAACCATTTTTCCAATATTTTCAATAACATGATCTCTTTGTAGTTTTTCAAAACATCTAAATGTTTCAACTTGTTTAAGTTTTGGTTCTTCTCCTAGATAGTATTTTATTATTTCTGGAACGTATGAATAAATTAACTTATCATCTGCAAATCCAGTTCCTGGAGCGTTTAATATTGCAACATTTCCCTTTCTATAAGCTTTAAATAAACCTGGCACACCTATTAGAGATCCTTTAAAAAAAGATTTTGGATCTAAATAAGTATCATTTAGCCTTCTATAAATACAATCTACTCGAATACCACCACCTATTGTTTTCATGAAAACTTTATCGTTTTCAACATAAAGATCTTTTCCTTCAACAAGAGCTACTCCCATTTGTTGAGCTAAAAATGAATGTTCAAAGTATGCAGAATTATAAATCCCAGGTGTTAAAACAACCATATGAGGATTTTTTGTTTGGTAAGGTATTGCATCATGCATGCAATGATAAAGTCTATTACAATAGTGACCGATTGGAGAAACTCTATATCTTGTAAATATTTGAGGAAACACTTGGCTCATCACCATTCTGTTTTCAAGCATGTAAGATACACCTGATGGAACTTGTAAATTGTCTTCAAGAACTAAAAAATCACCATTAATATTCCTTATTAAATCAATTCCAGAAATATGAGACCAAATTTTTCTTTTGGGACTAAAGCCCTCACATTGTTTTAAATAATTTTTTGATTTAAATACTATGTCTTCTGGAATGACTTTATCCTTAAATATTCTCTTTTTATTATAAACATCATCAATAAATAAATTTAATGCCTTCGATCTTTGAATTAGTCCTTTTTTAACTTTATTCCATTTCGTTTTTAAAACAATTCTAGGAATAATATCTAATGGCCATTTTTTTTCTTCTGCAGCTTTTTTATCAGCAGAGTAAACTTTAAAATTTATTCCTCTAGAGTCTATAGTGCTCATACAGTTTTTATCTATTTCTTGAAGTTTTTTCTTACCGTGTCTATCTAAAATACTTGAAATAATTTTAGCTTCTTTTCTTAATTTTCTCTCAGGTGTTAAGTATTCATCATAAGATGATTTAGCATCATAGTTTTTCCAAAGACTGGTCATTTTGTATATTATTATAAATATTTTTCTAATTTTAAGTGCAAATTATATATACCTGTTATGAAAATTTGGGGTATATATATAAGTCGAGGTATATATATAACTAATTATCAAAAAAACAATGACATATTGTATTGGTATAAAAACAAAAGATGGAATTGTTGTAGCTTCTGATTCTAGAACTAATGCAGGATTAGATAATGTCAATATTTATTCAAAGATGTTTACATATGACGTTGGTGATAGAACCGTTCTAATTGTTACATCAGGTAATCTTGGGACTTCTCAAGCAGTATATAAATCAATAGAAAAAGATCTTGAAGATAATTCAGGTAAAAAAAATTTAAATACGTGTGAAGATTTTGATCAAGTTGCTAAATATATAGGTTCTTTAAATATAAAACATTCATCTCCAAAAGGCATGAACACTGATACAGTTTTGTTAGGATCTACTTTTATAGTTGGCGGACAAATAAAAGGCAAACCCATGGAAATGTTTTTAATTTACCCTCAAGGTAATTACATAAAACCAGCCGACAGCAAACCATATTTAGTAATTGGAGAAGTTAAATACGGTAAACCAATTCTTGATAGAGTTATAACTCCTGATGTATCTATAGGAGATGCTTCAAGATGTGCATTAATATCAATGGACTCTACATTAAAAAGTGATTTAACAGTTGGTCCTCCAATAGACTTTGTAGTTTATAAAAAAGATGAATATAAAATTGCATCTCAAAAATGCTTAAATCTTAATGACCAAGAATTTTCAAAAGTATCTAAAGAATGGTCAGAAGGTATTTTTAAAATATTTGACTCATTTCCAAGATTTGATTGGGAAAAGTAAATAATTTAATAAAATTTTTTAATGATAAAAAGAGATCTTTATTATGAAAGAATTCCTACTAAAAGTTTAAGAAACGATGTTAGATACCTAGGAAATATTTTAGGAAAAGTAATAAGAGAGCAAGAAGGAAATAAGTTTTTTAAATTAGTTGAAAAAACAAGACTTTTATCAAAAGCAAATATTGCAAATAAAAACAAAAAAAATCCTTTCAAAAATCTATCTAAAGAAATTAAAAAACAAAATCCTAAAGACTTACTGAGATTAACTAGAGCATATAATCATTTTATGAATCTATATAATTTAGCTGAGTCAGTAGACGCTTCTAGAACACTGGATCAATTTGAAAATTCTTCAAAAGATAAAAAAAATAAAAATATATTTATTGAGGAAATATTTGAAAGTTTTTTTAAAAATAAAAATATTTCTAATAGAGAAATTTTTGATTTAGCAAAAAGACTTAATATTGGCATAGTTTTAACTGCTCATCCAACTGAGGTAAAGAGAAGGACCTTAATTCAAAAATACCATACATTGACAGAAATATTGGAACAAAGAAATTTACTTCAAAACTATCCTTCTAAAATAAAATTATTAGACAAAAAAATGTTTGATGAAATATCAATTATCTGGAATACAGATGAGCTCAAGAGATACAAACCATCTCCTTTTGATGAGGCAAGATGGGGATTAGCAATTATAGAAGATAGTCTATGGGATACTATTCCTAAAGTTTACAGGAGACTTAATGAAATATTTGTAAAAAATATGAAAAAAAATTTGCCAAAAAATTTTAATCCTATCGAATTTGGTTCATGGATGGGTGGTGACAGAGATGGAAATCCTTTCGTTACATCAAAAGTTACTGAGGAAGTCTTGCTTTTATCAAGATGGGAAGCAGCAAAACTCTATGAAAAATCTTTAACAAAATTAATAAGATCTTTTTCTATGCAAAAATGCTCCAAAAAAATATTAAAATATACAGGTCACTCATATGAACCTTATAGAGTTTATCTAAGACCACTTAGAGACAAAATGAGAAGAACACACAGGATGATAGAGCGCCATTTAGTTCAAAAAAAACCTTTAAACCAAAAAGAACTTATTTCTTCAAAAGAAGATATTTTAAAACCATTAAGAGTAGTTAGAGAGTCTTTGGAACAAACTCAAAATGAAAATATTGCAAGTGGAGAATTACTAGATTTAATGAGAAGAGCGAAATGTTTTGGAATTAATCTTGCTAGATTAGATATAAGACAAGAGACATCTAGACACACAAAACTTATTGCAGAGATAATAAAAAGAAAATTTAAGAAAGACTATTATTCATGGTCGGAGCAAGAAAAAATAGGGTTTCTATCTAAAAAAATAAGAGAAAAAAATTTTATTAATAGTTTTAAATTTAAAGATAAAGAAAATTTAGAGGTTTGGTCTACTTTTAAAGCTTTATCAAGTCAACCTAAAGAATGTTTGGGAGCTTATATTATATCTATGACATCCTCAGCGTCTGATATTCTTTCAGTCATGCTTCTACAGAAAGAGGCGAATATAAAACATAAATTAAGAGTAGTTCCTTTATTTGAAACTTTAGATGACTTAATAAACGGAAGCAAAATAATGTCATCCTTATTCAAACTAAAGTGGTACAGAAATATGATTAATCATGAACAAGAAATCATGATTGGTTATTCAGATTCCAGTAAAGATGCAGGTAAACTATGTGCAAGTTGGCATCAATATAAATTACAGGAAGAAATTCTAGCTTTGTCAAAAAAATTTAAAATAAAATTATCTTTTTTTCATGGAAGAGGCGGTTCTGCTGGAAGAGGAGGTGGGCCAATACAGGCTACTCTTAAATCTCAACCACCTGGATCGGTTAATGGCAAAATAAGAATTACAGATCAAGGTGAGGTAATACAACAAAAGTATGGTTATGAACCTATAGCTAAATACAATCTATGTAGTTACATAAGTTCTGTGATGCTAGCCACATTAATACCTCCTCCTGAACCAAAAGAAAATTGGCGAAACTTGATAGAGAGTATGTCGGATATATCAAGAAGTTCTTATAGAAAAAATTTAACGTCTAGCACTGAATTCATCAGATACTTTAAAACAGTTACTCCTCATTTAGCATTAGGAAAATTATCTATAGGATCTCGTCCTTCTAAAAGAAAAAATTTGGATAATATTAAAGGTCTTAGAGCAATACCTTGGGTATTTGCTTGGACACAAATAAGATTAATGTTACCAGCATGGTTAGGAACCCCCGAAGCATTAAGATACTCTTCAATTAAAAAATTTAAAAAAACTTTAATTGATATGGAAAAAAATTGGCCTTTTTTCAATTCGACTATGGATTTACTTGATATGGTTATCTCAAAAGTTGACCCAGAAATTTCAAAAATTTATGAGGGTTATTTAGCGGACGACAATCTAAAAAGAGTGGGTAAGAAACTCAGATTTCAATTTGAAGCCTTAAAAAAACTTAATCATAGCATTACACCATTTGAAATTTTAAAACAAAGAAAAGCTTTTAGAGGCCCAGCAATTATAAGGAATGTATATTCTGAAGTTTTAAATATCCTACAAGCAACAGTGATGATGAAATTAACTAAAAAAAATAACAATAAAATTAATAACGATTATCTAAGTGATGCCTTAATGACTAGCATTGCAGGTATATCAGCAGCAATAAAAAATACTGGTTAATTAAAAAATTTTACTTATTAACCTTGTTCAATTATAAATATTAGCATAAATATTCATGAAAATAACTCATGCCCTCGTGGTGAAATTGGTAGACACAAAGGACTTAAAATCCTTGCCCTTTTGGGAGTGCCAGTTCGAGTCTGGCCGAGGGCACCACTGATGAATAAAATCATATCTGATACAAATTTTAAATCTCAAAAAATTAAATCTTATTTAATAAAAAAACTTAAAAATATAAAATTAAAAACCAATATGTCCATAGTTATTGGTGGTGATGGTTTTATGTTAAAAACATTAAAAAAAAATACAAAAAATTCTAGAATTTTTTACGGCATCAATTCTGGTAATTATGGTTTTTTAATGAATAAATTTTCTAAAAATAAAACTATAAAAAATTTAACAAAAGCTAAGTTAATTTCAATTTTTCCATTAGAAATGAAAGTAATAAAAAAAAACAGAGTTTCAAAAAAATATTTAGCTATAAATGAAGTTTCTATTTTAAGACAAAGCAGACAAGCCGCTTCATTAGAGGTTGTTTCAGGAAAAAAAAGTATCATTAAAAATTTGATTTCTGATGGTATTTTAGTTTCAACGCCTGCAGGAAGCACGGCTTATAATATGTCAGTAAACGGACCAATACTAAGTTTAAACTCTAACAAGTTATCTATTTCCCCGATAAGTGCTTTTAGACCAAGAAGATGGAAAGGTAAAATTATCAGTGATAAATCTGTTATTCAAATTAAAAACTTAAATCCTTTAAAAAGACCAGTTAGTGCTGTTGCGGATAATGTTGAAATACGTAATGCAAAAAAAATAGTTATAAAAACTAATAAGAAAATTAAATTTAATCTTCTCTACGACTCAAATAGAAGTTTACAAAAGAAAATTAAATTAGAGCAATTAAGAAAAGAAATAAATTAGTGGTGCCCCCGCACGGACTCGAACCGCGGACCTATTGATTACAAATCAATTGCTCTACCAGCTGAGCTACAAGGGCATTGTATGTTTTTTATAATATATTTAATACTAATCAACATTTTTCTTTGCTTTGTTTATATGAAAAAAAACTATTGATGCACTATTCGATATATTTAAGCTTTCTAAATTTTTATTAATTTTTATTTTTACAAAATAATCTACATACTTTTCGGTCTTTTCATTCAATCCAAAACCTTCTGATCCAAATAGAAGAACATTGTCACCTTTCCATTCAACCTCTGAAAAATCTTTATTTGCGTGAGAGTCAAAGCCATAAACCCAAAAATTTTTTTCTCTAAGAAACTTTAAAGTTGTATTAATATTGGATACTTTAAATATATTCATATACTCAATACCTCCACTACTTGCTTTATACATTGTCTTGCTTGTTTCAGGGTAATGTCTCTCTTTAACTATAATTCCATCAATTTTAAATGCCAGAGCGCTTCTGATGATTGAACCAATATTTCTTGGATCCGTAACCCCTTGTAGACATATAAAAGTTTTGTTTTTTTTCGATTTAATAAATTCTTTTAAAGACAATTCTTCTAATTTTTCTATTTCTGCAACATAGCCTTGGTGCAAAATATTTTCATTTTTGCAATATTTATCTAGCTCCTTCTTAGTTTTGAAATAGACTTTAATATCCTTAAGAAGATTTACCCTGTTGTTTTCCCTATGAATTGTTTTTTTGCTTTCTTCGGTAAGAAAAAGTTTAATTACTTTTCTATTTGGATTTTTTAAAGCTTCAATAACTGGATGTTTGCCGACGATATAAAAGTTTGAATTTGACATTATTTTCCTTAATTTTACTTAATTTTTTAATCATTTTCTTGTTATTTCTCATATTGCATTTGTTCAATAAAAATATATAAAACCCCTGTTGTTTAAAGCTTTAATTGAACAAGGTGACGCTACTCCTATTATTCAGTAGGAGGGGTACCAAAGCGGTCAAATGGGGCGGGCTGTAAACCCGTTGACTTCGGTCTTCGAAGGTTCGAATCCTTCCCCCTCCACCATTTTCTTGAAGATTTAAATAACTTGGAGTATTAACTTGGTTTCGCGGGTGTAGTTCAATGGTAGAACGCTAGCCTTCCAAGCTGGATGTAAGGGTTCGATTCCCTTTACCCGCTCCAAAAAATTAAAATATTAAAGTGAGGTAAAATAGTAATGTCGAAGGAAAAATTTAATAGGTCCAAACCACATTGTAACATTGGTACAATTGGCCATGTAGACCATGGTAAAACAACACTAACTGCTGCGATAACAAAAGTATTATCAGAGACTGGTGGAGCTCAATTTACAGCATATGATCAAATTGATAAAGCACCAGAGGAGAAAGAAAGAGGAATTACAATTTCAACTGCTCATGTTGAATATGAAACTGAAAAAAGGCATTACGCTCACGTTGACTGCCCAGGTCACGCCGACTATGTCAAAAACATGATCACAGGAGCAGCACAAATGGATGGTGCAATTTTAGTTGTGAATGCTGCTGACGGTCCAATGCCTCAAACTAGAGAACATATTCTTTTAGCTAGACAGGTTGGTGTACCAGCAATTGTAGTATTTTTAAACAAAGTTGATCAAGTGAAAGATAAAGAGTTAATTGAACTTGTAGAAGAAGAGATAAAAGAATTATTAACTTCATATAAGTTCCCTGGAGACAAAACTCCAATTATCAAGGGCTCAGCTTTAGCAGCTGTTGAAGGCAAAGATGAAGAAATTGGAAAAAAAGCTATTATGGACTTGATGAAAGCTGTAGATGAACATATTCCACAACCTGACAGACCTAAGGACAAACCTTTCTTGATGCCAGTGGAGGACGTATTTTCAATTTCGGGAAGAGGTACAGTTGTAACTGGTAGAGTTGAACAAGGTGTTGTGAAAACAGGCGAAGAAATCGAAATTGTTGGAATTAGAGATACAAAAAAAACAGTTTGTACTGGTGTGGAAATGTTTAGAAAAATCTTAGATACTGGTGAAGCTGGTGATAACATTGGCGCTCTTTTAAGAGGTGTTGAAAGAACAGATGTAGAGAGAGGACAAGTTTTGGCAAAACCTGGATCTGTTACTCCACACACTGAATTTGAAGCACAGGCATATGTTTTGAAAAAAGAAGAGGGTGGAAGACATACACCTTTCTTTACTAAATACAGGCCTCAATTTTATTTTAGAACAACCGATGTTACTGGTGAAGTGGAGCTACCTTCGGGCACAGAAATGGTAATGCCCGGTGACGATGCTAAGTTTACAGTAAAATTAATTACACCTATTGCTATGAGTGAAAAATTAAATTTTGCTATCCGTGAAGGTGGTAAAACAGTAGGTGCAGGAGTAGTAACAAAGATAATTAAGTAAGCTACCATAGGAGTGTAGCTCAATTGGTAGAGCGCCGGTCTCCAAAACCGGAGGTTGGGGGTTCAAGTCCCTCCGCTCCTGCCAGATTAAATGAAATTATGAAAAACCCTATTAAATTTTTGCAAGATGTTAAACAAGAGGCTTTTAAGGTTACTTGGCCTACTGGTAAAGAAACTTTACAAGGAACTCTTATGGTTGCAGCTATGGCTATAATAGCCTCTATTTTTTTCTTGTTATTAGATCAACTTTTCCAATTTATTTTAGGAATAATACTAAAGATAGGATTTTAATGAAAAATTGGTACATAGTTCAGTCACACTCAAGCTTTGAAAATAAGGTCGCTCAATTAATTAAAGAGGAGGCTGATAAGGCAAAAATATCTGACAAAATAGAGGAAATAGTTGTTCCAACTCACGATGTTACAGAAGTTAAGAGAGGTAAAAGAGTTCAAAGAAAAAAAAAGTATTTTCCAGGATATGTGCTAATAAAGAGCGAAATGAACGATAATATTTACCATATGATCAAAAATATTAAAAAAGTTAGTGGATTTTTAGGTACTAAAGGTACTCCAGTTCCTGTATCTGACAAAGAAATAGAAAAAATTTTAGGTCAAATGAAAGACGGCGTTGCACAACCTAAATCTACAATTGATTATTCTGTAGGTGAAAAGGTTCAAGTTGTTGATGGTCCTTTTGCTTCTTTCTCAGGATTAATTGAGGATATAGACGAGGACAAACTTAGAGTTAAAGTTTCAGTATCAATTTTTGGTAGACCAACACCAGTTGATCTAGAGTTTAACCAAATAGAAAAGGCAAGCTAATGGCAAAAAAAGAAATAAGTGGTTATGTAAAATTACAAATTAAAGGTGGTCAGGCTAATCCAGCACCACCAGTTGGGCCTGCATTAGGTCAAAGAGGTATTAACATTATGGAATTCTGTAAAGCATTTAATGATAAAACTAAAAATTTTATGGGCAAACCTGTTCCAGTAATCATAACTGTCTATAAAGATAAAAAATTCGACTTTGTAATAAAGTCACCTCCAGCTTCACATTTTATTAAAGAAGCAGCAAAACTTAAAAGTGGATCACAAGAACCAGGAAGAAATATTGTAGCTTCCATAACAAAAAAACAAGCTGAGGAAATAGCAAAGAAAAAAATGGAAGATCTTAACGCTCATGATATTGATGAAGCAGTTAAAATTATTGCTGGTTCAGCTAGATCTATGGGTATAGAGGTAAAAGACTAATGAGTTCAAAAAGATTTAAAAAACTACCTGAGAATACTAAAATTGAAAAACCTGATACTATAGATAAATTAATTCCAGTTGTAAAAAAAAATTGCACTACTAAATTTGATGAGTCTATCGATTTAAGTATTTTAATAAATAATAAACAAAAAAAGAATGAAATTAATATCAGAACTGCTGTAAATCTTCCAAGTGGAACTGGAAAAAAT
>CACIDF010000011.1:17500-23227 GCA_902585365.1 uncultured Pelagibacteraceae bacterium | reverse complement strand
TTATCTCAGCGGAATTCAAAACAAAAAAATAAAAAATGATGAAATCATATCTCAAATAGTTTCTCTAATTGAGAAAAAAGAGGCTGAGTTATTAAATAAAAAGTAAATCATGATACCAGTTGAAAAAATTAGAGAAATTATCTCTAAACATGAAATATTAGAAAAAGAATTGTCATCTGACAAAGTAGATAAAAAAAATTTCGCCAGAATTTCAAAAGAATACTCTGATTTAAATGAAATTTTAATTTGTGCAAAAGAATTTTTGAATTTTTATGAAACAGAAAAAGATTTAGAAAAAATAATAAATGATAGTTCATCTGAAGAGGAAATGAGGGAATTAGCCAAGATAGAATTAGATGCACTTAAAAAAAATAAAATAGTCAATGAAAAAAAATTAAAATTATTTTTGTTGCCAAAAGATGACGCTGATAAAAAAGATGCTATCATAGAAATTAGAGCGGGGACAGGGGGGCTTGAAGCGAGTTTATTTGCTTCAGATTTATTCAAAATGTATGAAAAAGTGAGTCATAAAAAAAAATGGTCCTTAGAGATAATAAGTATTTCTAAAAGTGATGCTGGTGGATTAAAAGAGGTGATAGCTAGTATAAAAGGAAAAAATATTTATTCTTCCCTTAAATTTGAAAGTGGAGTTCATAGAGTACAAAGAGTTCCTGAAACAGAAACACAAGGTAGAGTGCACACATCTGCCGCTACCGTTGCTGTTCTACCAGAGGCTGAGGAAGTTGATGTAAAAATTGATGATAAAGATTTGAGAATTGATGTTTTTAGAAGCAGTGGACCCGGAGGCCAAAGTGTTAATACCACCGATTCAGCTGTCAGAATTACACATATACCCACTGGAATAGTTGTTAGTCAACAAGATGAAAAATCACAAATTAGAAATAAAGAAAAGGGTCTAAAGATTCTGAGGTCAAGAATTTATGAGCATGAGAGAAAAAAAATAGAAGATGCGAGATCCAAAGATAGAAAAAGTAAAATTGGAACTGGTGATAGATCAGAGAGAATAAGAACCTATAATTTTCCACAAGGTAGAGTTACTGATCACAGAATAAATCTCACATTGCATAAATTAGTGGAATTTATGGAAGGTGAAGTTTTTGATGAGATTATTGATAGTCTTAATTTGCATGCACAAGAAGAAGAGCTTAAAAGTTTAGAGAAATGAATCTATTTCAAGCTCTTGAAAATGGTTACAATTTGTTGAAAACAAATAATATAAATAGTTACAAAATAGATACAGAACTATTGTTATCTGATAGTTTGAATATTTCAAAAGAAAGATTAATACTAAACCTTAAAAGAACAATCAATAATGAGACTTACAACAACTTTTTACTGAAAATAAATAGGAGGAGAGCTAAGGAGCCAATTGCATATATTTTAAAAAAAAAGGAGTTTTGGAAAAATGAGTTTTATATTAATAAAAATGTTCTTATACCAAGACCAGAAACTGAACATTTAGTTGAAGAAACTTTAAAAATTATATCAACTAATCAAGAAAAAAGGCTTTTAGAAATCGGCGTAGGCTCCGGATGTTTGATTATATCTGTCTTAAAAGAAAGAATTAATTGTTCTGCTTTTGGTATTGACTGCTGTAAAAATGCAATAAAAATAGCAAAAATCAATGCAAAATTACATCAGGTTCAAAATAGGATTAATATTTTCAAAACAGATGTTGACAATTTAAATTCAGGTAAATATGATTTAATACTTAGTAACCCTCCCTATATTGACAAACATAAACTTAAATATTTGGGCGTTAGCGAGTTTGAACCTACTAAAGCTTTAAACGGAGGGATAAACGGAATTGAAATACTGATTAAAGTTGTGAAAAAATCATCAAAATTATTAAAGATTAATGGAAAATTAATTATTGAAATTGGCAGTGATCAAAAATACAAAATGATTAATATATTAAAAAAAAATAAATTTTATATAAACAAAATAACTAAAGATTTATCTAATCTCGACAGATGTATAACATCAACAAAAATTGCATAAAAAAATATGAGACCTTTTAAAAATAATCATAAAAGATCTAGAGGTAGAGGTATACAAGATAGATCATACAAAAGGTCAAATGATATTAATAGACTTAATCCAGAATTAGGTAATAGAGAAAATGGTTATAGAAGAAAAAATAATCGAAATAATGGTAACGTAGACAAATTAATTTTGAAATATAATGAGCTTGCAAGAGAAGCCTTATCTAATGGAGATAAAATTTTGTCTGAAAATTATTATCAATACGCAGATCATTTTTTAAGAATTTCAATTGAGCAAAAAGAAAAACAAAAAGAAAAAATACAAAATTCTATTGAGACAAATTAAAAATTTGCTACCAAATCAGACTTAAGAACATCTGTTTTTATTCTAACTATTTCAAATTGTTTTCTGCTTGTGCCATCTAATGATTTACCCGGGGGAAGTTTGAGAAGTTGAGAATTAATTTTTTTTCCATTTTCAATGACTTCATAATGAAGATGAGGACCTGTAGACAATCCAGTTGAACCTACATAACCAATTACTTGTCCTTGTTTAACTCTGTTACCTGGTATTGAAATATTAGAAAAGTTTTTCATGTGTGCATACACAGTCTGGTATGTTTTATTGTGTTTTATTTTTACACAATTTCCTCCTCCACCGCACCAACCCGCTTTAATAATTACTCCATCCCCCGATGCCATTATTGGTGTACCTTCAGGTGCTGCAAAATCAGTACCTCTATGCATTTTGTTATAACCAAGTATTGGATGTTTCCTCATACCAAAAGAAGAAGATAATCTAGCTCCATTAATCGGTGTTTTCATTAAAGCTTTTTTAACACTTTTACCATTTTCATCATAATGCCCGTCAAAGTTTTTTTTTGGAAAATAATAAAGTTGATTCAATTGTCCACGCAACATTAAGTTTGCATAAATTATATTCCCATTTTCAAATATTTTTCCATTTTCGTCTACAAATATTTCGTAGATAATTTGGAACGAATCATTTTTTCTGATATCCCTCTGAAAATCAACTTGAAATCCATAAAGCCTTGCAAATTCAATTATAACATTTGGATCGATATTTTCTTTTGTTGCACTTCTATATAAACTCGATTTAATTATACCTTCTTTTAATATAATTTTTTTCTCTAGATTTGTTACTATTTCTCTTTTAACATACTCGTTATTTTTTAGTTCTTTGTATATTTCTAATTTCCTAGATTTGGATACTGGAATTAAAATGTTAGAAATTCCTTTAAAATTTTCGTTGTTTTCTATAGTTAGTTTTAAAGTCTGATTTTCTATTAAATTTTGTGCATCGGTATTTTTCAACAATTTAACAATTTTTTTTATGTCTTTTTCATTTACAGAGAGATTATTTAAGATATTTACAAGATTATCTCCATTTTTGATTTTATATTCAACATTCTCGAATTTTGGTTTTAAATTAGTAAAGAAGTAGTTGACAGTTTTCTTGAAGTAGGAGTTTCTAATAATTTGTAAATAATCTCTTTCAATTTTTTTGGTGTTAAAATTGTAAAATTGTGTAATAAATATAGTAATTATCAATAGAGATATTAATAAAAAAATTTCAAGATTCTTTTTAACTAGACTAACAATTTTAAGTTGAATAAAATTCATTTTTTTTAATTATTTTATTTTCACCATTTTTTATATCAAAAAACCCACATTTTATTGATTTTTTTGGAGATTTTTTCAATCAAAATTCTTGATTTAGTGATTATTTGTACTATAAGCATTTTTTCCAAACAATAAAATTATTGTTATTATTAGGTTTTACCCTAATTAGCTATTTTAAACGTGAAATTAAGAAGAGAAGTGTGGACGGTTAAGGTTACCAAAATTTGTCGTACACACTTCAACTACATATAAATTTATTCTTAGATTTATATGGAAGCTAGTGTGCGCCGTTTTTAAACTTGAGAGTTTGATCATGGCTCAGAACGTACGCTGGCGGCACGCCTAATACATGCAAGTCGAACGAAGTAGCAATACTTAGTGGCAGACGGGTGAGTAACATGTAGGTATCTTCCCTATGGTGAGGAATAACACGAGGAAACTTGTGCTAATACCTCATAAGTCTTTACGGAGAAAGCTTTATGCGCCATTGGATGAGCCTGCACTTGATTAGTTTGTTGGTGGGGTAATGGCCTACCAAGACTATGATCAATAGCTGATTTGAGAGGATGATCAGCCACATTGGGACTGAGACACGGCCCAAACTCCTACGGGAGGCAGCAGTAGGGAATCTTGCACAATGGGGGAAACCCTGATGCAGCGATGCCGCGTGAGTGAAGAAGGCCTTTGGGTTGTAAAGCTCTTTCGTCGGGGAAGAAAATGACTGTACCCGAATAAGAAGGTCCGGCTAACTTCGTGCCAGCAGCCGCGGTAATACGAAGGGACCTAGCGTAGTTCGGAATTACTGGGCTTAAAGAGTTCGTAGGTGGTTAAAAAAGTTGGTGGTGAAATCCCAGAGCTTAACTCTGGAACTGCCATCAAAACTTTTTAGCTAGAGTATGATAGAGGAAAGCAGAATTTCTAGTGTAGAGGTGAAATTCGTAGATATTAGAAAGAATACCAATTGCGAAGGCAGCTTTCTGGATCATTACTGACGCTGAGGAACGAAAGCATGGGTAGCGAAGAGGATTAGATACCCTCGTAGTCCATGCCGTAAACGATGTGTGTTAGACGTTGGAAATTTATTTTCAGTGTCGCAGCGAAAGCAATAAACACACCGCCTGGGGAGTACGACCGCAAGGTTAAAACTCAAATGAATTGACGGGGACCCGCACAAGTAGTGGAGCATGTGGTTTAATTCGAAGATACGCGCAGAACCTTACCAACACTTGACATGTTCGTCGCGACTTTAAGAGATTAAAGTTTTCGGTTCGGCCGGACGAAACACAGGTGCTGCATGGCTGTCGTCAGCTCGTGTCGTGAGATGTTGGGTTAAGTCCCGCAACGAGCGCAACCCTCACTTTTAGTTGCCATCATTTAGTTGGGCACTCTGAAAGAACTGCCAGTGATAAGCTGGAGGAAGGTGGGGATGACGTCAAGTCCTCATGGCCCTTACGTGTTGGGCTACACACGTGCTACAATGGCATTTACAATAGGAAGCAAAACGGCGACGTTAAGCAAATCCTAAAAAAATGCCTCAGTTCGGATTGTACTCTGCAACTCGAGTACATGAAGCTGGAATTACTAGTAATCGCGGATCAGCGCGCCGCGGTGAATACGTTCCCGGGTCTTGTACACACCGCCCGTCACACCATGGGAGTTGGTTCTACCTTAAGGCAAAGGTTAAAAACTTTGACCACGGTATAGTCAGCGACTGGGGTGAAGTCGTAACAAGGTAGCCGTAGGGGAACCTGCGGCTGGATTACCTCCTTTCTAAGGATGAATAAAGTTTTAAATTTTATTCTAAATAATTAACAGGCTAATGTTGACCGTCCGCATTTCTCTTCTTATTTTTTTTTGTGTTTCTCTTTAAATACAATGAGGGCCGGTAGCTCAGTTGGTTAGAGCACACCCTTGATAAGGGTGGGGTCGATAGTTCGAGTCTATCTCGGCCCACCAAAATTATCTGGGGGATTAGCTCAGCTGGGAGAGCGCCTGATTTGCATTCAGGAGGTCAGCGGTTCGATCCCGCTATCCTCCACCATGAAACACTTAGTTATTACATTAGTGAATATTTATT
>CACIDF010000011.1:0-12500 GCA_902585365.1 uncultured Pelagibacteraceae bacterium | reverse complement strand
TGAGAATCATTTAAATTTATTACGAAATATTTTGAAAAATCTATAGAGATTAATTTCTCAATAGTTGTACCTTTGCCAATAATTAATATCTTTTTAATTTGAGATTTGTATTTTATATTTTTTTTTAGGATGGAGAAATCTACCATAATATTTTTTGTTATCTATTTCGACATTTAATCCGTGTTCTATTGCAAGGTTTGCTCCGGCTAAAATATCCCATGAATTTGCTTGATCGCTTCTATAAATTTTCAAAGAACCTTTTATAACATGATAAATACTGTAAACACAACAGCCAAACAGCCTGAATTCACCTCTATCTTTTAAACTTTTAAATTTCACACTTGATGAAAATGATTTAATCCTTGAGTTTTTTCTTTTCACTTTACTATTTGTTTTTAACAATTTTTTTAAAGCTGGTAAAAAAATGCAAGACTCATAGTGTTTTAAATCTTTGTAAATTGATATTGAGAAACCCCATTCAGGTAATCCCGAATAAAAGTTTTCTGTTCCATCTATAGGATCTAAGGTAACTATATACTTGTATTTCGAGTAGTCTTTAACATTATTACTTTTTTCTTCCGAAATTAAATAGTATTTATTTTTTAATTTTTTTTTTAATTCTAATAAAACTATTTTTTGAATAATTATATCTGAGTCAGTTAAAATACTTTTATCTTTTTTTAATTTTTTATTACTGCTGAATTTATATATTCTAGTTAAGTTTTGTGTTATTTTTTTAATTATGCCATCTAAGATCATTTAAAATTATTCTCCTTTTCGTCTATTTTTTATTGTCCTCTTTGCTCTAATTTTGCATGCAATTTCTATAAGAAATTGAAATCTTAATGATATTGCTTTTGGCAACAATAAACTCTCTTTTTTTGAAGCCCTGTAGTTCCTTGCGGCATTAACAATTTCTTTGTCACCTATAATTCCGCTGATAATTTTTTTTATCTTTTTTTGCCCTTTTATAAAATCAACCTTACCCAAAAAAATACTTCTATAGTAAGAAATTAGCAGCGATATTATATAAAAAATTAACGCTTGATCACCATGTCTCTCAACCTCAAATTTATCAAGACCACGAATTTTTAAACTTTCTTGAATATGTTTTTTTACTAATTTGAAGTTATCGATAGGAAAACCATGATTTATAGCAGACGTACACCCTGAATCTTCACCAGGTTTAACATAGTAAGAATAGAGTTGTTTTCTTAAATATTTTGCTTTATTTATAAAAGCTAAAAGTCTCCACCCAAATACTTTATCGTCAAAAAATCTTAATTCATCAACAAATAAGATGTTATTATTTTTTAAAATAGATCCTTTTATTAACCTACTATTACAACCAATTATGCCAAATTGAGCAAATAGTGGATTGTGATCATAAATTTCATCTTTCATTGTCTCTAATAATTTTTCATTTTCAAAAAGTTTATCGCATGAGTAACTGAAGGTATTTTCCCTCTGATTTTTGGAATTCTCAATTCTTTTAAAGTCACTGAACACTAGGTCACAACCTTCTTTTTCAGCTACGTTAAAGAGTGTTGATAGAGTATTAGCAGCTATATCGTCATCAGCATCCATCATGAATACATATTTGCCTTTTGCATTTTTAATTCCAATATTACGAGCTGCTGAGGGACCTTTATTTAAAGATAAAGAGTAAATTTTAAGAAATGATATTTTGTGTTTTCTTATTTCTTCTACACTTTTATCAGTCGAAGCGTCATCCACAATTATCAATTCTATTGACTTTCTAAAATCTTGAGCAAGAATAGAATTAATACATTTGTTAATATATTTTTCAGCATTATAAACAGGTATAATTACACTGATTAGAATCTCTTCTGTCATTTTAAAATATAAATTTGTTGAGTTATTTTTTTATAAATCTATTTATATTCTTTAAAAGGTAGTTTTCCAGGAGCTTGAATGGCTGCCTTAATAAAACCTTTTCCAGCGTATTCCTTTGCTGTGGTAGGGTCATTTGGTCTTCCATCACAAAAATCACAAGCAGGAAAAAAAGCATCCATGTTAACTAATCTTCTTATTCTATTTTTTAAATTTTCTTTTTTTTCTGAAAAAAGATCTACATAATCTGCTTTATTATCTGGCAAAGCCTTTAAATTTGCAGCGTTAGCAATAAAAGGACAAGTATAAAGTCTTCCATTTAATAAAGTGTAATATGTTTTAGCACAGCACTCCTTAAATACCTGCTTTAATCTCGCAACAGATCTTTTGTGTTGTCTAACATTACTGCAATCTACCCAATTATCAGCAGGTTTTCTCATATATCCAATTCCATAACGTTTTAGACCTTCCTCCATTTTTTCAACATTTTTAGAAAGTTTTCCATAATCTGTGATGTAAAAATTGACATTTTTACCTTTAAATGATTCTAAATGCTCATCTTTTGGACATATCGTTCCGTTTGTATAAACTAAAATTTTGCGGTTAGAATCTTTCTCGAGGATATTATTGATAATTTTCCACCAATCCTTATTCATTAATGGCTCTCCACCTATTATTCTGAATTCACCTATATAATCTACGTTCGAACTTAAAGTATCAACTGCCTCAATTATTTTTTCATCTGTATTTTTTGCATCAACATAAAATTGCATTAGATTACAGCAATTCGCACAATTCATTGAGCACTTAGTTGTAATCATTATATCAATACTTCTTAAAAAGGTTTTTTTTTCGTCAAAATATGAGCTGTGAGTTGATTTAGCGACTGTAATTTTTTGAGCCATGTAAGGCACTGGCCATTTATGAGTGTGCTTATTAACATCGTATTTTTCAAGTATTTCTAACGATGAATAAATTTCATCATATCCCAATTCACTCAATTGTCTTGAACAATCCTTAATGTTGGGATTTGCAATGATAAATCTTGCATCAGGATAATGTTTTTTTAAAGCCGGCGTATGGACAACATCTAAACCACAAAACTTATCTTTAGTTTTTCTACTTTCACTATCACAAAAAGCGGTTACATTTATCCCTAATTCTCTACAAGAATTAAGCACAGCCTCCGCCTCCTCTACAAGAGTAACTATAATTATTGGATTTCCTTCTTTTTTTAGGTTTTCTATGCAATTATATTTAGCAATTTTATTCATGTTAATTATGAATTTATATCAAATTATTTAACTTTGTCAGCATTTATATCCTAGTGCTAAAGTTAGTGTTAATATATATATTTTTTTGGCAAGGAGTGTAAATTTTTAAATTTAAAACTTATTAAATATGCAGTTTAAAATTAAAAAACTTCGAGCAAGCCACATTAAGAGAGAATATATTTATACAATAAATCATCCAAATACTAAAAAATACATTCAATTCGCAAAATTAGGCAAACATAAAAAAAAGAAAATTGATTTAATTAATTACTTAAAAAAATTACCAAAAAATGAATTACTTTTTGGAATATTTTACAATAATGATGAACATGTTGCAAATTTTAAATTCCAACCAGTCAAAAATAGAGTATATATTGGTTTTCTAACTTTAAACAAATATCAAGGCAAAGGTATTTTTAAAAAATCTTTCCATAAAATTCTTAAATTATTTAGATTATGTTATCCACAATTAAACAAGTTATATTTAGGGGTAGATAAAAATAACTTTAGAGCAATTTCTTTATATAAAAGACTTGGTTTTAAAAATTTAAAAAATACCAGTAGAACTATGTTTTTGAAAATTAGCAAAGGATAATGATTAAAAATTTAAAAGTATATTTATTTATGAAATGTATTATACAAAAGAAATTATAAAAATTTATGCCTGTTTTTTTTACAAATAAAAAATACATTTCTTATATTCATATTCCAAAAGCTGGAGGTAGTTATATAGAAAACAAATTATCTAAAATTGGATATGGTTTTTTGGATAACAAATTTTCTGAGAATCAGTCTTCTGCTGGTACAGTCCATTTGACCAGTTCAGAAATTTCAAATATTTTAGACAAATTAAATATAAAAATTGATTTTGAATTTACGATAGTAAGAAATCCATATCAAAAACTTGAAAGCAAATATTTTTATAATTATGAAAGAATTTTTAAAGGTAGTTTAATAGGGTATAAATCCATAAATGATCTAAAATCTTTTATGACTTTTAATAAATATTTAAAATTCTCAATTGAAAAAACAAAAAAATTTAGAGAATATGATGGAAATCATTTTAAGCCACAGAATGAATTTGTAACTAACCAAACAAAAATTTTTAAATATGAAGATAAATATCAAAAACTCAATCAAGAATTGAGAGAGAATGATATTAATATAACTTTAAATTATAATTCAAAAAATAGTCGTGGTATCTTCTCAAAACTATATCCAATAAAATGGAATAGAGAAACATTGGATTTAGTAAATAATTTTTATAAAGAAGATTTTGTCAAATTTGATTATAAAATGATTTAAATAATAACCTACTTAATTTTATTTTTCAGAACCCAATTTTTTCCAAATCTAAAATCATTCCCACTTTTTTCCCATAAATGTTTAGGTCTAAATTGATCTACGGTATTAAAAAACTCTTCTTCTTTAAGATTTGTCAATTTTAAAAAATCTTTAAAATATTTTTTTGGAAATTCCCCGTCGTATTTGTTAACAAGCTTTATTCCTTCTTTTCTAGTTATATATCCATGTCTTATTTCATTGGATGCTTCCTCTGTTGTCCTCCCAATTCCAAATTTGATAAAACTAGTCCAATAATGAAAACCATCAATTTTATCATCTAATGAATTATATTTTGAATAAGTACCCTCTGTTCTCTCTTCATTGACTTTAAAATCAGTTATTTTGACAGCATTATAAAAATTTTCCTGAGGTAGGATTTTTTCATAATATCCTAAAAACATTTGCTTAATACCAAGTTTCTTAACTTCTTTAATATCCAAAGGTAAAAAAAAATCTAAATCACTTTTTTGGATATTGTAGTTTTTCATAAGTTTATTAATCTCAACACCTGATAAAAAAATTTTTTGTTTCTCATTTTTTGTGAAAAATCTTTCCAACATTTCAGGGCTATTTTCCTCATCTACTTCTGATCCAAATTCTGAATGTGGCTCGCCTAAAAATATCAATTTAATATTAAATAGTTTAGCCATATGACTTGCAAAATGTCTTTGACCAAAAATAAATGGTTGAAACGGATGTAACATTTTTTCAAAGGCAATTCTTACTAATTTGCCATAAGTAGATCCTTTTGGAGAAAACAAAATATTATTTACATTTCCATTTTCAGGCCATTTATGAAAATTTGAGGCACCAATATTCGTGTATTTAATTGGAGCAAAAGTTACTGTCAAAGGGTTCATTCCATATTTTGTTTTTAA
Source organism: uncultured Pelagibacteraceae bacterium (assembly GCA_902585365.1). Lineage (GTDB taxonomy): Bacteria > Pseudomonadota > Alphaproteobacteria > Pelagibacterales > Pelagibacteraceae > Pelagibacter. The sequence goes on along the minus strand of CACIDF010000011.1, from coordinate 7,150 downwards.
TATATGCGCTTGAAACACAGAGTCTTTGCCTCCTGAGCCAGGCACAATACAATCATAATATCCATTCTTTGATCTATATTTTTCAAGAAAAATATTTAATTCTTTTTCTCTTTTTTCCCAGTCAATTTTTTCTATAGACCTTGATCTTTTTTTTTCAATTAGTTCACAAGCACTACAAATCCCATCTTTATTAAATCTTAAAAAAAATCTATTAGAATGTTCATAATTGTCATTTAAAATTGTTGAGGGTACAACTTTTTGGTTACTATAAAGACATTGTTTACAAAAAATTACTTTTTTGGGTTGACTCTTTATTTTAAAATTACTCATTTAAAATTTTTAATATTAAATTATAACCATTTCTAGAACTTTTTTCTGGATGAAATTGTATTCCATAAACATTTTTAAAATTAATACACGAAGGCAAAAGTTCAACATCTGTATCAATTTTTTGAGTAATTATTGATTTATCTTGAGGATTACATATATAACTATTATTAAAAAAATAATTTTTTTTTTGTTCTAAATTATCTTTACATGTATACCATCCCAGGAGTGGAAGCCTTATATTTTTTGCAGTAATTTTTTTTACTTTACCATCAATAATACCCAAGCCCCTAGAATTTGGACTTTCTTCACTTTTTTCAAACAATAATTGCATCCCTAAACAAATACCAATAATTTTGTTTTTAAAGTTTTTAATTTCATCAGACATATCATTTTTTAATAAATAGTTAGATCCATATGAAAAGTTTCCGTTTCCTGGTAATATTAATATGTCAATATTTTTGAAGTAATTTGACGATTGGACATTTTCTATTATTTTGACTTCTCCAAATTTTTTGAAAAAACTTACTAGACTTTTTAAATTATTTACACCTATATTTAATATTCCAATTTTATATTTCATTAATAGGAATTTTCCTCTTTTTTAATTCTGATTTAAGTTTATTAATAACAATATCTTGTGAATAAAGAGACGAAGATATTGTAAGGCCTGATACATAGTCTTTATTAAGTACGTCTATACAATGATCTAAGTTTCCCATTCCGCAGCCAACTACTGTTGGTTTGTTTATTTTCAACTTTTGAATAATATTCAAAAGATTATCATCTAATCCATTGCACATACCATCATCATCAATTGATTGTATTACTATCTCACCTATTCCTTTAGTCTTTAAAAATTTAACCCATTTTTCTAACTCTATCCCTGAGTTATCTCTCCCATGATTTTTCATACAATAGTATTTATTTTCAATTTTTTTTACCTCAATTAAAATGGATAAAAACTGACTTCCAAATTTTTCAGAAATATTACCCAAAATGTTTTGATTTTCTAAAGCAAAAGTATTTATGCTTACCCTGTCTGCACCAGCCTCTAATAATTTTTTGATATCTTCTAAACTTCTAACTCCTCCACCGGCAGTAATAGGAATGAATATATCATCTGTAATTTTATTTAAAGTTTGAAATAAGTTTTTTCTACTATAGAGAGACGCAACAATATCAATAATAATTATTTGATCAGCACCATCTTCAAAAAACTTTTTTGCAAACTTTATGGGATCTCCTACTACTCTTAGACCCTCGAACTGAATTCCTTTGATTAAATTTTCATTTTTTATTTCAAGCTTTGGTATTATTCTTTTTATTTCCAACATTATAAATATAATGTATACATCAATTAATTTTAAAAAAAAATTAAATGATTAAATGTAAAACCTGCAATCTTCCCGAAACTTATGAAACTATTGAGTTTAATAAAAAAGGAGGGTGTAATATTTGTCATTCAAATATTAATTTAAAAAAAAAGATAAATTGGAATAAAAGATTTAAAGAGCTAATTAAAATAATCAACTTATATAAAGATAAATATGAATATGATTGTATAGTTCCATTTTCTGGGGGAAAAGATAGTACATTTCAATTATATACAATCATAAAAAAATTAAATCTTAAACCATTAGTTGTTCGTTTTAATCATGGATTTTTAAGACCCAAAACAATTGAAAATACAAATAGAACATTAAAAAAATTAGGAGCTGATATAATTGATTTCACACCGAACTGGAATATTGTAAAACTTTTAATGTCAGAGAGTTTTAAAAGAAAAACAGACTTTTGCTGGCATTGTCATACTGGAATTTATTCGTATCCAATTAGAATGGCAATTAAATTAAATGTGCCTCTAATCATTTGGGGAGAACCTTTAGCAGAAATGAGCGCGTATTATAAATATGATGAAATTGAAGAAGAAGATGAAGAGAAATTTAATAAAGTTCGTAACTTGGGAATTTCATCAAGCGACATGAAAGGTATGTTGACTGCTTCTGGTTATAAATTTGATGCGAGAGATTTGTTACCGTATGAATTTCCAGATTATTCTGAATATAAAAAAAATAAAATAAAATCGATAAATTTAGGAAATTATATAAAATGGGACTATAATAAAAATGTTAACTTAATTAAAAAAGAATTAGGATGGCAATCAGATGAATTAGAAGGTGTACCAGATATTGCTAATCCTTTTTCCTCCAAAATTGAGTGTTATATGCAAGGCACAAGAGATTATATAAAATATTTAAAACGAGGATATTCTAGAATATCTCAAAATATGGCAAGCGAGCTTAGAAATAAAAATATTTCAATGGAAAAGGCGAGGAAATTAATTCAAAGTGAAGGCAAAGTTCCACCATCACTAAAAATATTTCTTAAATTTACTAACTTAAAAGAGAAAGAGTTTAATAATATTGTTAAAGAAAGTACAGTTTACCCACACAAATTTAAGCCAAGTAAAGTGAAAGCAAAAAAAACTTCAGATTTTGATCAATGGTACAAAGAATAAAAAAAAAGTCATGATTGGAATATTAGATTATGGAGCTGGAAATATACGATCACTTAGAAATGCACTATTAAAGATTAAGCAAAAAAATTTCATAGTAAAAGTTAAAAAAGACTTAGATAAGTGTTCGAAGTTAATTATCCCTGGTGTTGGATCATATTTTAGAGCTATTACAAAGCTTAAAAAAAAAAAACTAATACATTCAATTAAAGAATTTGCAAAAAAAAAACCTGTTCTAGGAATTTGCTTAGGAATGCAAATATTATCAAAATTTGGTTTTGAGGAAAAAAAAACAAATGGCCTTAATTTAATTGATGGAAAAGTTATCTCACTTTATCCCCACCCCTCTGAAAGATTTTCACATGTTGGATGGAATGAAATACAATTCAAAACTAATAGTAAAATCTTTAAAAATATAAAAAAATCATCTGAATTTTATTTTTTACATTCATTTCATTTTGTAGCTAAATCAAAAAAAAATGTTTCAAGTTATGCAATTTTTAAAAAAAAAATTGTTTCATCAGTTGAAAAAGGTTATATTTATGGTGTTCAATTTCATCCCGAAAAAAGTCATGAAACTGGGTTAAAATTGCTTGATAACTTTTGCAAAATTAAGTGTTAAAAAAAAGAATTATACCAACATTTTTATTCAGAAATAATCGTTTAGTAAAAGGTGTTAATTTTAGTAATTATAGAGATATTGGCGAACCTAAATCTAACATAAAAATTTTTAACAGCCAAAATACTGATGAAATAATTTTTATAAACATAGATAAAAAAAAAAATATTGATAGTCTTTGTGCTATTTTGAAGGATGCTTCAAAATATTGCTTTATGCCACTAACCGCAGGAGGAGGGATACGTTCGTTAAGTGATATTAAAAGATTACTAGTATCTGGAGCAGACAAGGTTTCTATAAATTCAAAAATTTTGGAAGATATAAATTTTTTAAAAAAAAGTTCTACCGAGTTTGGTTGTCAATGTATAATTGTTGGTATAGACGTAAAAAAAATCAATGGAAAGTATAGAGTAATGAAAAACTACGGTAAAACTATTTATAAAACAAGCTTAGAGGATTATATAAAAATTTGTAAAGATTACGGTGCTGGAGAATTTTTTATAAATAATATAGATCGTGATGGAACCAGAAACGGCTATAATTTAAATTTAGCAAAAAAAATTGAGTCATTTACAGATTTACCTATTATTTTTACCGGAGGTGCGAATAATTTTAATGATCTATATCAATTATTCAATTGTACGAAAAATACTGCTGCCGGATGTATGAGTTTATTTTGTTTTGGAGATAATAGCCCAATAAGAGCAAGATCGTACTTAAGAAATAGAAATATTAATGTAAAACAAAAATAAATACTACTAAACTAATTATATGAATAAATTTATAGTTGTAATACCCGCTAGGATGAAATCAAAAAGATTACTGGGCAAGCCTTTAATAAAAATAAACGGTGTTCCTATGGTTATAAGAACTTTTAATCAATGCGCTAAGGCAGTTGATAAAAAATTTTTATATATTGCTACAGATAGTCTAAAAATAAAAAGAGTATGTAATCAATATGGCGCAAATGTAGTTATGACCTCTAAAAAATGTTTAACAGGCACTGACAGGGTTGCAGAAGTCTCAAAAAAAATAAATTCAAAACTTTACATTAATGTTCAAGGAGATGAACCTATATTTAATCCTAATGACTTAAAAAAATTAATTAATCTAAGTTTAAAAAATCCAAAAGAAATAATTTCAGGTTACAGTAAAATTTCCCAGGAGAGAATGTATAATGATTTAAATGTTCCAAAGTTTGTATTAGACAAAAATAATTATTTATTATACGCAACTAGAGCTCCGGTGCCGTCAAATAAAAAAGGCATTTTTAAATCTTCATATAGACAGATATGTGCATATTCGTTTCCAAAAGATACACTAAATTTTTTTTATAAATTCAAAAAAAAAACATTTTTAGAAAATATTGAGGATATTGAATTATTAAGATTTATAGAAAACGGAATGAAAGTTAAATGCATCAAAATGTCAGGAAATTCCCTAGCGGTTGATAATAGTTTTGACCTGAATTTAGTAACACGTATTATAAATAAAAATAAAAAACTTTATGAATAAATAAAATATATTTTAAATGTTTGAAAATTTTAATAAAATCCTTAAAACCAATATGATTGGTACACAAAATCTTTTAAGATATTATATTTTTAATAAAATCTTTAAATTCTTTTTTATAAATAAAAACAGTAAATTTTTTTCCTTTTCTAAAGATGGATACATAAGATTAGAAAAAATAAACCAAGATATTATTTTTAAAATTACAAATGAGATCAAACAACAGAACCTAGATCTAAATACACCTAGTTATGATATTCCCTTAAGCAATGAATTAAAAAAGTTGCTATTTGATTTAGTAAACAATTATATAAGTAAAAATATTTATGAATTAGAACAAATATATAACTTTAAATTAGTACTTAGCAACTTGGAGCTAAAAAGAAATAATTACTTTAATAAGTCTGAGCACGAATTTGAAAGCGTATATTCTGAAGATTATCACGAGGATAAGTATATTTGCACACAAATAAAGCAATTTATTTACTTAAGTGAAGTAAGTGAGAAAGACGGACCGTTCAGTTTTTTTAAAATAAAGGACAGTAAAAATTTTATTAAAGAAAATAATTTATTTAATCGCTTTAGCCTAAAAATTAATGATAAAAAAAATATAAATTCAAAAAATGAAATATTTTTTTTAGGAAAACCTGGAGATAACTTGGTTGTTGACACATCTGAATGTTTGCACAGAGCAAATATTCCAGAAAAAGGAAATTATAGAGACATGTTAACAATCACATATAATATTGTTGCAGATAAAAAAATAAAATCAATTTGGTCGTTAATTGATCGAAATGCAGATTTTTGGGTCAAAAAGAATACAAATTATTTATCAAAAAAATTATCAAAACCAAGTTCGTATTATCAATTAATTAAAATATTTTTTTCATTTATTTTTTTTAAAGTCTTTTACATCAAATTTAAATGATTATTTTAATTCCTCTTGAAATAGGTTTAAGAGAAGTAGAATCAAAAACTTTCTTGTCATTTTTTTTAGCAAAAGAATGTAATGCTAAGATATATCTCTTTAATAAGAGAGCAATATTTAAAAAAATAAAATATTTTGAAAAATGTATTTTTATTGATAAAAGTCTATCTGTAACAAAAATAAACTTCCATAAACATATAACCGAAAAAAATTATTTGACAAGTATAGATGAGGAGGGTCCATTATATAATTGGGATAAGTTTACTTTTAATGCTAGAAATCCAGATGAAATTTATGAGAGACTTACAGCAAATTTTTTGCAAAGCAATTATGAAAAACAATACTTTAAAAAAAAATTTCAAAAAAAACTTTTTGTTGTTGGTCATCCTAAATACGACTTATTAAAAAAACCATTTTCAAAAATTTTTGCTAATAGAAAAAAAAATTTAAAAAAAAAGTTTGGAAATTACATTTATTTTTCATCAAGTTTTAATTTTGATACAATTGGCGGGTATAAACAATTTATACTTTTTACCAAAAAAACTTATTTAACAAACAAAAAAAATTTTATTTTTTTTAAAAAATTTTTGAATTATCAAAAAAATGATTATAAAAATTATTTATTATTTTTAAATACTGCAAAATTTATCGCAGAAAAATTTCCAAAAAAAAATATAATTTTAAGACCTCATCCTTCACAGGATATTGAATTAGTAAAGAAAAGATTCAAAAATAAGCCAAAAAACCTACATATTATTTTTGAAAATAGCTTTATTTCATGGGTCAAGAATTGTGATTTCTATATACATTCGCATTGTAGCACTTCTATAGATGCTGCGTTACTGAAAAGAAAAATATTAAGAATTATTAGCAACGAAAAAATAGAGCAAGAAAAAAATCCTGTAAATAAATACTTAGGATACACTTTTAAAAATGAAATAATGATTTATAACTACATAGCAAGTGTTTTTAACAATGAAAAAGTATATAATTTTAAAAAAAACAGAATTTCTCAAAACCATATTTATAATAGTGGAAGTAAATTAAGTTCCATTGAGCTAGCAAAATTTTTAAAAAAAACGTTTAAAAATAAAAAATCAAGATTAGTTTTATCTCAAAATGAAAATGAAATAAAAAAAAATTACATTGATATTTTTTTAGATTATATAAAAAGAAGTGTTAAAAAACTAATTTCTATTTATCATATTTATGTTTTTTTAGATCAATTTATAGATATGCCTTCAAA
>CACIDF010000010.1 GCA_902585365.1 uncultured Pelagibacteraceae bacterium | reverse complement strand
ATATTGATTCAAATAATTTTGCAGTTGTTGATGCAAGAAGTCTTAAAAGATTTAATGGAGAAATAGATGAACCTAGAAAAGGATTAAGAAGAGGAAGTATCAAAAATTCTTTATGTTTGCCTTATGGAGAATGTATAAATCAAATTACAAACGAATTAAAAACCAGGGACGAACTTAAGTTAATTTTTGAAAAAATAATAAAAACAAAGAACAACAATAAATTTGTTTTTACTTGTGGATCAGGAGTCACTGCCTCAGTGCTAGCATATGCTTATAAGATAGTAGATAAAGACTACCAGCCAATTATTTATGATGGATCTTGGAGTGAATATGGTAAGTATTCACCATGATTAAATCGAAAAAAATTCAATTTTTTTTAATAGTTTTATTAATTATTATTATTTCAGTAATAGTTGGTAGGCATTTTGTTACTAAACACTTTGTAAAGAAATTTTCTAAGATGCCACCACCAGGTGTAATAGTTAACGCTGTAAGCAAGTCCACATTTTATGAAAGTATAGAAACTTTTGGAACTGCATTATCTCTTAAAAATAAAAATTATAGAATTAAAAAAAGTGAAATATTAAACGAAAACATAATCATAGGTAAGGTTGTTGAAGAGGGAGAGGTTATTTTTGAAACTTCAGATAAAAAAATTATTGCACCTTTTAAAGGTATTTTAGGGAAAAGAGAAATAGCACAAGGAGTTTTGGGAACTGAGTCTTTTATATTAACTTTGGATGATACAACATCGATATTACTAAATATTAAAGTTCCTGAAATATATTTAAACATATTAAAACCTGGGCTTTCAGCTGAAGTTAAATCAGATTCGTTTGAAAAAAAATTTTACGGTACTATAGAGTCTGTCAGTTCAAGGGTAGACCCCAGTACAAGATCTGTACTTGCAAGTATAATTGTTGAAAATAAAGACTTAAAGTTAATTCCAGGTATGCTTTTAGATATAAAAATTATTTACGATAAGAAAGAACAATTAGGAATTCCTGAAAATTCGCTTTTAATTCAAGGTGAAGCTGCTTTTGTCTACAAAGTTCTAGAAGATAATACGGTAAATAAGATCAAAGTGAAAATTGGAAAGAGAAACTTTGGTAAAGTTTCGATAATTGATGGATTATCTTTAGGAGACAAAATAGTTACCGAAGGAATATCAAAGGTAAGAGACAAAATTAAAATAAAAATTTTAAATTAAAATGTTTCTAACTGATTTATCTATTAAAAGACCTGTCATTGCTTCAGTGATGAGTTTGGTATTAGTAATATTTGGAAGTCTAGTTTTTTTTGATATCCCTACTAATGAAATTCCAGATATTGATAGACCAGTAGTATCGATACAAACAGATTATAAAGGCGCATCTGCAAATGTTGTTGATAAACAAATTACTCAAAAAATTGAGGACTTTGTTGGAGGTACTGCCGGGTTAGTCTCTATAGAATCAATGAGTGAAGATGAAAGGTCAAGAATTGATCTAACATTCAAAGATAATCTTGATATTGATGATGTGGCAAATGACGTGAGAAGTTCGATTGCAAGAGTATTAGATAATTTACCTACTGAGTCAGATGCACCTGAAATATTCAAACAATCAGCTGGTTTTAGAACAACTATGTGGTTAAGTTTTAGTTCTGACTTTATGTCTGATCTTGAACTGACAGATTATGCGGATAGGTATTTAACCGACTATTTTTCAACAGTTGAAGGTGTTGGAAGAGTGAGGTTGGGTGGAGAGAGGGAACTATCTCTTCGGGTCTGGTTAGATCCACTCTCATTAGCAGCTAGAGATCTTACAACTCAAGATATAGAAAATGTCCTTAGGCAGGAAAATGTAGAATTTCCTGCTGGAAAAATAGAATCTAAAGATATTGATTTAACAATTAAACTCGAAAATGCATATGAATCACTTGAGTCTTTTAAAAAATTGCCGTTAAAAAAATCGATAGACGGATCTATTACTAAACTTGAAGATGTTGCAAGAATAGAATTCGGTCCAGTATCAACAAGAACATTATTTAAAGGAAATGGTAGACAAGTAGTGGGTATAGGTATTTATCAAAACTCAGATGCAAACACTATTTCAGTAGCAAACAGAATTAAGAAAAAAATAAAACAAATTGAACCTAGTCTACCAGATGGAACAAAATTAGAAGTTTCTTTTGATAGGAGTAATTACATTTCTAGTGCAATTAAAGAGGTTTATAAAACTCTTTTTGTAGCCTTAATACTTGTATCATTTATAATCTATTCTTTTTTGGGTAATTTTAGGTCATTAATAGTGCCTCTTGTTGCTTTGCCCGTTTCACTAATTTCTACGTTTCTAGCAATATATTTTTTCGATTTCTCAATAAATCTTTTCACATTAATGGCACTAGTACTTGCTATTGGAATTGTAGTAGACGACGCCATAGTAATGTTAGAGAATATTGTAAGAAGAATTGAGCTTGGAGAAACACCATTAGTTGCAGCTTACAAAGGCTCGAAACAAGTTTCATTTGCAATTATTGCAACAACATTAGTTCTTGTGGCTGTTTTTATTCCTCTAATTTTTGTTAAGGGATTATCAAGTGTTCTTTATATGGAAACTGCCGTTACCTTAAGCTTTGCAGTGATAATTTCTAGTTTTGTAGCTTTATCCCTTAGCCCTATGCTAGCAAGTAAGGTCCTAGGGCAAGATGATAAAAAAAATAAATTAACTCACAGTTTTGAAAAAAAACTGAAAGATTTTAAAATATTTTATAAGAACTCACTTTCATACTGGATCGATAAGAAAAAAACAGTTATATTTTTTTTGTTTTCTGTATTAATATTAACGATAACAGCATTTCTTTATGCTCCCAAACAACTAATTCCAAAAGAAGATAGAGGAGCTTTTTTTGTAATTGTAAAAGCACCACAAAGTTCTGGCTTTGATTTTACATCAAACAAAGCACAAGAAATTGAAGGATTTCTCCTTCCTAAAATTGGCAAAGGTGAGTACAGAAGAGTGATATTAAGAGTACCTGGGTTTGGAAAAAGTAGTAAACAAGTAAACTCTGCATTCATAATAGCTTTACTAGAGAGTTGGGAAAAAAGAGACAGAAGTGGTCAAAAAATTATGATGGAGTCTTTTAAAGAAATTTCTAAAGTGCCTGGAGTTTTAGCTTTTCCAATAATGCCACAAGGAATTAGAACTGGTGGTGTAGAAAAACCTATTCAATTTGTAATACAAGGAAATACTTATGAAGAATTAATAAAATGGAAAGAAATAATAAAATTGGAGGCAAGAAAAAATAAAAATCTGACTAATATTGAGGATGATTTTGAACTAAATAAACCAATTTTAAATGTAAAGATTGATCAAAAAAAAACCTCTGACTTAGGTATCTCGACTGTAGAGATAGGAAAAACTATTGAAACAATTTTTGGTTCAAAAAATGTTACTAACTTTACTAAAGACGGAAAAGAATATTCTATAATATTACAGGGTGATATATCTAATAGAAATGAGCCATCAAGTTTAAATAAAGTTTATGTAAGATCAAAAAATACTAATAAGCTTATTTCACTTTCTAATTTAGTTACAATTTACGAGGAAGGCACTGCTCCATTTTTATCGAGATATAATAGACAAAAAGCTGTAACAATATCTGCGAATATTATTGGTGATTACACGTTAGTATCAGCACTTAATTTTTTGGAAGATGTTGTAAATAAGAATACCCCAGAAGCCAGGGTTGAATTCAAGGGTGAAAGTGAGCAAATAAAGGAAATTAGTTATCAAATATATTTAATATTTGTTTTAGCATTAATAACTGCTTATTTAGTAATGGCTGCCCAATTTGAAAGTTTCAAACATCCGTTAACCATCATGTTAACAGTTCCACTAGCTATTTTAGGTGGTTTGGTCGGTTTGTTATTAGTAGGAAGTTCAATAAATGTTTATAGTCAGATAGCATTAATTATTCTCATAGGTTTAGCCACAAAAAATGGGATATTGATTGTTGAATTTGCAAATCAATTAAGAGCCGAAGGTAAGAATATTAAAACAGCTGTTATGGAGTCGGCTAGCATTAGATTAAGACCAATATTAATGACATCTTCCTCTACTATATTTGGAGTTTTACCATTAATAATTAGCAGCGGTCCTGGAGAGGCAAGTAGATTAACTGTTGGTATAACGATATTTGCAGGTATGTTTTTTTCAACATTTTTTACCTTGTATGTGATACCAGTAATTTATTTGATAATTGGAAAAAATACTAAAAGTATTAATTATATTGAGGAAAAATTAAATAAAGAGTTAAGTTAATAAATTATAAATTTCTTTCGACTTAATTTTTTTTTACACTTCGTTAATTGTTTTTTATATATTTCAGAATAACTTTTTACTTTTTTAGCTAAACTAATAACCTTTTTATTTCTTTTATAGTGTTTATAATTGCCCCACCCTTCATGGTAAGCAATGTATTGTTTAAAAGGATCTTCTTTCGAAATTTTTAATATTTTTGAGGATTTGCTTGTATACCATCCTATAAAATCTACACTATCTTTAAACCTGTTTCTAATTGCTAGCGGATTGTTTGTTTCTTTTTTGTATTGTTTCCAGGTACCCTTGACTGCTTGAGAATACCCAAAAGAAGATGAGGGTCTTTTATAAGGAATTATTTTAAAAATCTTATTTCTCTCGGGTTTAGCAAGCCAATCGAAATCAGACTCCATTTTAATTATTGCTAATTGTATATAAATTGGTGTGCCCCATTTTTGCTCTGTTTTTTTTGAATGCTTGTACCATAAATATCTTTCAGAGAATATTGAACAGCCATCAGATGTATTTTTTGGTATCGATGAGCAACTTATTAAAAAAAAGAAAAAAATTATCCAAGTTTTTTTAAAATGAATCACTTCAGAATTATAATTTATTTATTTTTTTTTCTCCATTCCCATGGTTTATCAAATTGACCTTTCCATAATCCCAATTTTTCTCTCTTAGCTTGTATTTCAGAACTAATATATTTTTTTGAATACTTGGTGTAATTTAATGCTAACCCATTTTTAACCATCCAATTGTTTAAATCTATTTTTTTTTTATAACAAATCGCAATTAATCTTTTATAGCGATCATACTTTTCACCTTTACATTTTATTTTATTTTTTGAGATAATTTTATCTAATCTTTCTTTTGCTACTAAACCACATTTGTATTTTTTATTTAGAGTAATAAAATTAAATTGTATCCAGGGTTTTTTACAGTATTGTTCAATTTCAGGTGCATCTATTCCTAATAATCGTATTTTTTTTTTATCTATAATTATTGTGTCACCATCAATAACTTTTGCAAATCCCTCAACCTCTAATGAATGAATAGGTTTTGAAATTAAAAAAAAAAAAATAATTAAACTATAAAAAATCTTTTTTTGCAGTTTGCAGCAGTTCATTTAATTTTTCTCTAACATCATTTTCTGAAATATTTTTATCTTTCAAATCTTGGTACAATTTTTTAATTATATCTTCATCACCTGGTTCGCTAAAATCAGATTTTATTACTTCTAATATATATTGTTCTTTTTCTTGATCTTTTTTTCCCAAAATTTCTGCTGCCCATTCACCTAAATATTTGTTTCTTTTTGAGTTTACTTTAAATTTAAGCTCTTCATCATGAGCAAACTTATTTTCAAAATTTTTTTTTCTATCTTCGAATGAACTCATAAAATTTCATTAATATATAAGAAATTATAACACCTGTTATGTTACCAATCAAATCCTCAAATTGAAAACTTCTATTTGGAATAACAATGTGTGCTAGTTCTAGGATTATCGAAATGAAAAGTAAATATAAAAAAATGTAATTAAGTTTTTTTGGGTTATTTGAATAATTTAAAATAGAAATAAATGATAAAATTAAAAACGTATAGAAATGATTGGATGATAAAGATAAAAAATCTCCAGTTAATTGAGGCTGCGATTCTAAATTTCCATATAGTATCCATCCAAGAATACTACCTGGATATAAATATAGAATTATTATAGTAAAATTAGTAATTTTGAAAAATAAGTCTAAATATTTTCTAATATTTCTCATTATAAACATTTATTTAATTGTAATTTTAAGTTATCAAACATGTATAAATGGTGCACCTTGTATTAATAAGACATGGACAAAGCGAATGGAATAGTCAAAATAAGTTCACTGGATGGGTTGATATAGATTTATCTGATAAAGGTAGAAAAGAGGCAAAAACTGCTGGTGAATTAATTATTAATGAAAATCTTAAATTCGATTACTATTTTTCCTCATTTCAAAAAAGAGCTATCAATACATTAAAGTTAATCCAAGAAACTATAGGAATTAAAAATCTCAAGTTTGAAGAGGCTTGGCAACTGAATGAAAGACATTATGGAGCTTTAACTGGCTTAAATAAAGAGGAAATGAAAAAAAAACTTGGAGAAAAAAAAATACATGAATTTAGAAGATCATGGAGTTTAAAGCCTGAAAATTTAGATAAAAATAACGTTTATCATCCATTGAATATAGATAAATACAAAAACATTCCAAAAAGAAATATTCCTGATACTGAGTCTTTAGAGGACACATATAATCGAGTTATCCCATATTTTGAAAGTAAAATATTAAAACTTCTAAAATTGGAAAAAAGGATATTGGTTGCTGCACATGGAAATTCTATAAGAGCTTTATGTAAATATTTATTTAAAATAAGTAATGAAAATATTTCAAATTTAGAAATACCTACTGGCAATCCACTGGTTATAGATTTTGATAATAGTTTAAAGGTAATCAAAGCAAGATATCTTGACGAGGCAAGGGCTAAAAAATTATTATTTAATAATTAATTTTTTATAAATTTTAATATCGGTTACGTGTTTAAAATTAATTTTACTTTCATAACCGTACAAATTTTTATCCATTAACAATTTATTCCAAATTAATGAAATAGGAAAAATTTTTTTTTTTATATTAATAAATAGATCTCTATTGATTATTTGACAGCCTGTGAATATATATTCTTTTTTTGAACTATATGTAAGAATATTTTTTTTCATTGAAAAATCACCACTTAGTCTTTTATCGAAACTTCTTTTTTTTTTAACCACTAGGAGCATGTTTGATGCTTTTTTAGAAAAATATAAATTTTTCATTTTAATTATTTCGAGTGAATGCTTTTTGGTCCAAATTGTGTCTGGGTTTAAAACTAAGTAATTTTTATCATTTGAAGATTTTACAATATTTAAAATACCCCCTCCTGTATTCAAAATTTTTCTTTTTTCCTCAAACACTTTAATTTTTTTTGATAATTTCTTTTCTAAAATGTATCTTTTTATTTGTTGACTTAAATGATGAGAATTTAAGAAAATTTTATTTATATTTAATTTAAATAATAACTCTATTGTGTTTTCTAGAAGAGACTTATTATGTATTTTTAAGAGGGGTTTTGGCACTTTATTTGTTAGTGGCTTTAATCTTTTACCAAAACCTGCACACATAATTATAGCTGTGTTTAATTTTTTCATCTTTTCTACTTTTCGTTATTTAAGCAAGAAACTAACTCATCAAAAATGTTATTACCACTTGTTCTAAGTTTAATTAATTTCCATGTATAGGGTATTAATTTCAGATAATTGTTTTTCTTGTCTCTTTTTGCAAGTCTTGTGAAAATTCCTAAAATTTTTAAATTTCTCAAAACAGAAAGTATTAAAAAGTCATTTTGAAAAGATTTTCTGTCTATTTTTTTACTTTTTTTTAAAAAATATAAATAAATATTTTTTTTAAATAGATTTGATGATTTATATCTTACGTCATCTATTAATGACGCTAAATCATATGCTGGGTTACCAATAACAGCATCCTGGCTATCTATCAAACATATTTTTTTATTTTTATACATCATATTAGAAACGTGAAAGTCTCTATGAACGAACGTGTTATTTGGTAATTTTATTTTTTTTATTAAGACATTTATAATCTTTCTAATTTTTTTTTTTTTATAAGGTTTGGCCAATTTTTTATTATAGTAAGGTGTGTACCATTTGTTGAATAAATCCGCCTCCTTATATAAATCTTTGTGATTATACTTTTTCATATAATATTGTTTTCCATTTAAGTTTATGGTTTTTGTATTTTTTATTTTTTTAAACCTAATGAGTATATCAATTATTTTTTTATAGATTTTATATCTATTATTTTTTTTTAGAATATTTTTTACGCTTTGTTTTCCTAGATCAGTAATCTGTATAGAACCTTTGTCATAATTGTTTTTTATAAGTTTTGGAGCGTGTATTTTATGATTGTTCAAAATTTTATTAATGCAGTCATATACTAAAAGGTTCTTATATTTATTTTTTTTTGAATAGACTAATATAGAGTTTCTTGACCTGTAGAACTCTCTATCTGATGCATCGCCCTTAATTTTTTTAAAATTCATAATTTTTACAATTTCCAAAAAGTTTAATTTTAATATTTCTATTTTCAAAGTTTTTCAAATATTTGAATTTCAACTCGATACGGTTTTTTGGTTTAAATTTTATTTTTTCTGGCCATTCTATTAACGAAATTACTTCATTATCCTCAAATACACCAATATTGTTCAATTCTTTGTAATTTTTTACTCTATAAAAATCATAGTGCTGAATTAATTTTTGATTAGCCAGATATTCGTACATTACAGTAAATGTAGGACTTGGCACTTCAGTAATTTTTGAATTTGTTTTTTTTTGTAAATGATTTATAAAAAATCTAGTAAATGTAGTTTTACCAACCCCAAGTTGACCGTATAATAAAATTGTTTCTCCTGACTTTATTTTATTTGCAATCTTGCAAGCTAAATTTTTTAAAACTTTTAGGTTTGAAACTTTTATCGAGCTACCGTTAGTAGCGATAGGCATCTGGTTTATAAGGTCCTTCTTGTTTTACGCTAATATAATCTGCTTGTTCTTTAGACAACTTAGTCAACTTGGCTCCAACTTTTTCTAAATGAAGCATAGCAACTTTTTCGTCTAGATGTTTTGGTAAAACATAAACTTTTTTTTCATACTTATCAGAATTATTCCATAATTCTATCTGAGCTGTAACTTGATTTGTAAATGATGCACTCATAACAAAACTTGGGTGTCCAGTCGCACATCCTAAATTAACTAATCTTCCCTCTGCAAGTAAAATTATTCTTTTTTTGCTAGGTAGTTCTATTTCATGCACCTGAGGTTTTATTTCATCCCACTTGTAATTTCTAAGTGCTTCAACCTGAATTTCATTATCAAAGTGGCCAATATTACAAAGTATTGCTCTATCTTTCATGTCTCTCATGTGATCCGCTGTTATTATATCTTTATTCCCAGTGGCAGTCACAACTATGTCAGCATGCTTGATCATGTCATCCATTAAAACTACTTCATAACCTTCCATAGCTGCTTGTAATGCACAGATTGGGTCTGTTTCGGTTATCATTACTCTTGCGCCAGCTTGTCTTAATGATGCGGCACTACCTTTTCCTACATCCCCAAAACCAGCTACTATGGCTACTTTTCCTGACATCATTACATCTGTCGCTCTTTTGATACCATCTACTAAGCTTTCCCTGCAGCCATATAAATTATCAAATTTTGATTTTGTAACAGAGTCATTAACGTTAATTGCAGGAACCAAAAGAGTTCCTTCGCTTTCCATTTTTTTTAAAGCTAAAACACCTGTTGTTGTCTCCTCTGACAATCCTTTAATATCGTTCATAAGATGTTTATAATCCTTATGCATTAAAGCTGTTAGATCTCCCCCATCATCTAAGATCATGTTAGGTTTCCAATCTTTTTTTCCTTCAATAGTTTGTCTTACACACCACCAATATTCATCCTCAGTTTCACCTTTCCATGCAAAAACTGGAGTTCCAGATTTTGCGATAGCTGCAGCAGCGTGATCTTGAGTAGAAAATATATTACAAGATGACCATCTGCACTCAGCACCAAGGTCAACTAAAGTTTCAATTAAGACTGCAGTTTGAATTGTCATATGCAAACACCCTAAAATTCTTGCACCCTTTAATGGACTCTTGCCCTTATATTCTTTTCTTAATGCCATTAGACCTGGCATTTCAGTTTCTGCGAGAGAAATTTCTTTTCTTCCAAAATCAGCTAAATTGATATCTTTTACTTTGTAATCAGTCATATTTTTTCCGCTTTTACATTAATTCAAAAATTATTCAACTAGTCAATTTATGGTTGGAAAATAAATATCAACCCTTGCTCCATTTTTAGCCTTATTATTTGATGCATTAACACTTCCACCGTGTAAATCAACTAGATTTTTTACTATATTCAAACCTAGACCAGAATGTTCTCCAAATTTTTCAGGTCTATTACTGTAAAATCTTTTAAAAATTTTTTCAGTATTTTTTTCCTTAAAACCTCTTCCCTCATCAACTACTGAAAGCTGAATTTTATTATTTTTATTTTTTTTTAGTTCGACAATAATTTTCTTATTATCTTCGCTAAAAGAAATAGAATTTTCAAGAAGATTTGCTAAAACTTGTTCAATTCTATTTTCAATACCTTTAATAAAGTATCTTCCACCATTTTTTTGAATTTTAAAATTAATCTTAATTCCTCTTTTTGAAAAGTATATTCCATTAAAATCATCGACAACTGAATTGATAACTTCTTCTAAATCGATATTCTTCATTTGCTCTTGGGTTATAGCAACTTCATCTTTTAGCATTTGCGAATAGTCTGTAATTAGTCTTTCAATTCTTTCAACGTCGTGTGATAAGATTTTAACTAATTTTTCTTTCTCACTGTTACTACTTGTTTCACTTAAAATTTCTGAAGCACTTTTTAATGATGCAAGTGGATTTCTAATCTCGTGTACTAAATCGGTAGAAAAGTTTTCTGCCGTATTTACTCTTTTTTGTAATTCATTTGTCATATCACTTAATGAGTGTGACAACATTCCTAATTCATCATTTCTTTTAACTAAATTTGTTAAATCGACTCTTTTTTTACTTCTCTCTTTAATACTTTGGGTAAAATTAACTAGATTCTTGATTGGCTTCAAAAAATACTTGTTTAAAACCAATGAAAAAATAAAAATTACAATGCCCACAAATATAGCAGTACGTATTATAAAAGTTTTTCTTTCATTAATCGCGGTTTTAATCTCATTTGCATTTTCTGAAATTAATAAATAACCAGACGGTTTATCATTTATTATTAAGTTTTTTACAGTAGATAATTTGAATTGCTGATAGCTTTCAGTTGTAAAAGTAAATGGTTTACCAAAATTAGTTGAAGAAGCATAATTCGATATTTTTTCTTTTAGCTCTGTTTCTTTTTTTTGGTTTATTTTATCCTCTTGTGTAACTATTTCATTATTATTTGTAGAAATATCAAATTCAACAATATCAATTCTCTGACTAAATGACCTGGGATCTAAGTCTAAAGTGTTAGTATCCGCTATTATATCATAATCTTCATCTAAAAATACTACTCTATCAACGCTCTGAAATAGAAATCTTTTAGAAAATAAAAAATTTTTTATATCCTCTTTATTAAATTTAACATTCAGTCTATTTAGGTTTTGTATAGTATTGTTTAGGATTTGAATGTGTATTGAAGTTTTTTTTTTAATTAAATTTGGTTGAATGTAACTTAAATATATTATTGTTAGCGAACCTATAAACAAAAAGATAGTTAGATTAATAAATAAGAATTTCTTTAAAATTGATAAATTTTTAATAATTGAGGAAAACATTAACTAACATTCCATCTGTAACCACTGCCATATCTAGTTTCGATAGCTGAGAAATTTTCATCGACTTTTTTAAATTTTTTCCTAATTCTTTTCACATGGCTATCAATTGTTCTATCTTCTATATCTGTATCCTCTCTATAAGCAATATCCATCAATTGCGCTCTTTCTTTTATTATTCCTGGTCTTTTTGCTAATTCTTGAACTATTAAAAATTCAGTAGTTGTTAATTTATCTGGTAGTTGTTTGCCGCCCCATTCGCATTCTAATTGGGACGGATCAAGTTTAAGTTTGCCGTGATTAATAATATTTTTTGTGTCCTCAATATTAACATTCTTTTTTCTTAACTGAACACGAATTCTTTCAATTAAAACTTTTATAGAAAAACCTCCAGATTTTTTCACAAAATCATCTGCACCAAGTTTTAGTCCTAATAACTCATCTACTTCCTCATCTTTGGAAGTTAAAAAAATAACTGGGAGAGAAGTTTTTTTTCTTAATTTTTTAAGTAATTCTTCTCCATCCATTTTTGGCATTTTAATATCAATTATAGCTAGATCTGGAGGTGTTCTGGATAGACCAATCAGTGCACTTTCTCCGTCCAAATATGTTTGAACTTTAAATCCTTCTTTTTCTAAAGCTATACTAATGCTAGTTAGAATATTTCTATCATCATCTACTAATGCAATTGTTTGAGTCATGCAGTAATTAAAAATACTAAATTGTTATAATTTGGGCAATAGTTTATCTTATTGTAACAAGCCCCAATTTTCACCAATATTAACATCTACAAGTATTGGAATTGAAAATGAATGCAAATCACTTTTTTGAACACTTTTCATTCCATTCTCTACTAAATTTTTTATATATTCTATATTGTCTTTCTTAACCTCAAAAATTAACTCATCATGAATTTGTAAAAGTAACTTGCAGTCTTTTATTTTTTTAATTTTAATTTTTTCGTAAATATTGATCATTGCCATTCTCATTAGCTCAGATGCTGATCCTTGGATTGGTGCATTTATAGCGGCTCTTTCTTGAAAATTTCTTACATTAAAATTTTTATCGTTAATTCCTGTTATATGAGTTCTTCTTCCAAAGATATTATTAACATATCCACTTTTTCTACAAAAATTTATAGTGGTTGACATATATTCTTTAATCTCGGGGAATTTTTTAAAGTAAGATTTAAGAAATTCATCAGCTTCACTAGTTGTCACAGAGATTTGTTTTGCAAGACCATACTGAGAAATACCATAAATTATTCCAAAATTGATTGCTTTTGCTTTGCGTCTCAGCTCAGATGTAACATCTTTTATTTTTACATTAAAAACCTGGCTTGCTGTTAATGAATGTATGTCCTCTTTATTATTAAAAGCTTTTTTAAGTTCTTTAACATCTGCAAGATCAGCCAATATTCTCATCTCGATTTGATTATAGTCTGCAGATAAAAGGTTGCATCCTTTGTCTGAAATAAATGCTTTCCTAATTTCTTTTCCATCATTAGATTTAATCGGAATATTCTGTAAATTGGGATCACTTGATGCCAATCTACCTGTTGTTGTAGCTGCTAATAAAAAACTAGTATGCACTCTACTTGTGTTAGGATTAAGGAATTCTGGTAAAGAATCTGAATAAGTATTTTTTAATTTTGTAAGCTGTCTCCACTCTAAAACAAGTTGTGGTAACTCATGGCCTTTGTAAGCGAGATCCTCTAATACGCTAGCACCAGTAGCAAAACTACCTTTCTTCGTTTTTTTTAGAGCAGATATTTTCAAATCATTATATAATATTTCTCCAAGTTGCTTGGTTGATCCAATTTTAAATTCTTTTTTTGATATTTTAAAAATTTTTTTTTCTAAATCGGAGATTTTTTTTTGAAAATTTTCAGACAATTTATCTAAAAATTTTTTGTCGAGTTTAATTCCATTCATTTCCATATGTGCTAAAATTTTAACTAATGGTTTTTCAAAAGTCTCGTAGATATTCATTAATTTTTCATTTTTGAGATTGGTTAAAAATTTTTTGTAAAGCCTGAAAGTAATATCTGCATCTTCAGCTGCATAGTCTTTTGCAACTTCAATTTTAACTTCGCTAAAATTTATTTGTTTTTTTCCACTTCCTACAAGATCTTTGTATGAAATTGTTTTATGACCTAAATGAATTTCTGATAAAGTATCCATATTGTGTCTATTTTTTCCAGCATCTAACACATAAGACATTAACATTGTGTCTTCTAATGGTTCTAAATCAATACCTCTATGATAAAGTATGATATAATCAAATTTGATGTTTTGACCAATCTTTTTAATACTTTTGTCTTCTAGGATATTTTGCAATTTTTTTAATACATTTTTTTCCGTTAAATTCTTAAAATTTTTATGGTTTAAAGGGATGTAATAAGCTTCACCAATTTTTGGTGAAATAGATATACCAATTAGCTCTGCTTGGTGTGGATCAAGAGAGCTTGTCTCTGTATCAATAGATATTTCACTTTCTTGTTCAATTTTAGATATTAATTCACTGAGTTCATTTTCATTTTTTATTAACACATACTTTTTTTTATCAATTTTACTTTCTGGTTTAGCTTCGGAGGATACTTTCCTATTGTCTTTAAAATCAACTTCGCCATAAGTCGATATTGCTGAACTCAACAACCTATTAAATTCCATATCCCTTAAAAAATTGTACAATTTTTTTTTATCAATCTGTTTTAGAACAAAATCACTGTACGGAACTTTGACGGGTACATCCTTTTTTAAAGTAACTAGCTTTTTACTAATCACTGCTTTTTGTTTGTTTTCAATAAGTGTTTCTCTTCTTTTATTTTGCTTAATGTTTTTAGAATTTGACAGAAGATTTTCTAAGGTTCCATACTCATTTATTAATTCTGCAGCAGTTTTGATTCCTATACCAGGTACACCAGGTACATTATCACTACTATCTCCTGCTAAAGATTGAACATCTATTACTTTTTCTGCATTTACACCAAATTTTTTTTGAATATCTTCTTCATTGATGAACTTGTTTTTCATTGGGTCATAAATTCGTATATTTTTTTTATAAAGTTGCATCAAGTCTTTATCAGATGATACAATTGTAACTTCCCCCCCTTTTTTAATAATTTGTTCACTGTAAGTTGCTATTAAGTCATCAGCTTCATAATTAATGAGTTCTATAGATGGTAAATTAAAAGCCTCTACAGATTTTCTAATGTAGTCAAATTGTGGAATTAAATCATCGGGTGCATCTGATCTATTTGCTTTATACTCAGAATAAATCTCATTTCTAAAATTTTTTCTAGCAGAGTCAAATATGACAGCAAAATGAGAAGGTTTAGATTTGTTGTCAGAAGATTTTGCATCTTCTAATAATTTGAATAACATGTTGCAAAATCCAGCTACAGCTCCTGTTGGTAGCCCATCAGATTTTCTAGATAAAGGTGGTAATGCATAGTAAGCTCTGAAGATATATCCAGATCCATCGATTAAATAGTAATTTTCTTTTTTGGATGCTTTGCTCATTAAAAAATTTTATTTTAATTTATCTTAATGTTATAAGTCTATAAATCTAAATGAATAATAAAATTGTACTTTCTGTCAAAAATCTAAACAAAACCTACAATAAAAAAATTCATGCTCTTAAAAATTTAAACTTAGAGGTGAAAGAAGGAGAAATTTTTGGCTTATTGGGTCCGAATGGTGCGGGAAAAAGTACTTTTATAAATATCCTTGCAGGACTAGTTACTAAAACTTCTGGAGATGTAGATGTTTGGGGATTCAACATGGACAAAAACCCTAGACAAGTTAGAGCTTCACTAGGGATAGTCCCTCAAGAGATTAATGTTGATCCTTTTTTTACACCAAAAAAATTGTTGGAACTTCAGGCTGGTCTTTATGGTGTAAAAAAAAAAGATAGAATTACTGATACTATATTAGATTTAGTCTCTCTTAATGAAAAAGCTAATAGCTACACTAGAAATTTATCAGGTGGTATGCAGAGGAGACTTTTAATTGCAAAAGCATTAGTGCATAAACCACCAATTGTAATTTTAGATGAGCCTACTGCTGGAGTTGATGTAGAGTTACGAAAAAAGTTATTAGATAATGTAAAATCTTTAAGAGACATAGGTGTAACAATTATACTTACTACTCATTATTTATCTGAAGCAGAAGAAATGTGTGACCGTATTGGTATTATTAATCGAGGAAATTTGATTGCATTGGAAACTACAAAAAATATGTTAAATAAAATACAAACCAAAATAGTTAAGTTCTCTGTAAAAAAAAAAGTAGAATTAATTGATAACTTAAAAAAAAAATTACAGATAATAAAAAATAATGAAAAAGAGCTAGTCGTCTCCTATGAAAAAAATATTATCAATATACAAGAAATAATTGATGTTATCAAAAGCCAAAAAATTGATATTTTTGATGTACAATCAAGGGATCCAGACCTTGAAGATGTATTTATAAAATTGATAAAAAACTAGATAAATCTTTAACAAAATTATATAATAATTGTATGGATAGGGTACAGTCAAATCAAAATCACAAAATTTTAAAAAATTTTTTTATAATAATCTTGGGAAGTTTAATTTTAACAATATCAGCAAAAATAAAAATTCCTTTTTATCCTGTGCCAATGACAATGCAAACATTTGTAGTTTTGTTTTTAGGCATAGCATTTGGTTACAAAATTGGTTTATCAATAATAACCGTGTATTTATTTGAAGGAATTTTAGGATTGCCAGTCTTCTCTAATTCTCCCGAAAAAGGAATTGGTTTAGTTTACTTTACAGGACCAACTATGGGTTACTTAATTGGATTTTTGAGTGCAGTTTTTTTGACAGGTTATTTTAATTTTGGAAAAAATATAATACAAAATTTTTTTAAAATTCTTATATCAGTTTCAACTATTTATATTTTGGGATTAATATGGCTAGGAAGTCTAATCGGATGGGATAAGCCTATTTTTGAGCTTGGCGCAAAGCCGTTTATATTAGCAGAATTATTAAAAATTTTGATTTTAACTTTTCTTGCTTCGAAACTTGTAAAGTTTAGAAAATCTATCTAGGTGACCTTTTTGACAAAATTCTTTGAAGGGTCCTTCGATGCATCTTTAATCTTCTAGCTGTCTCAGAAACATTTCTATTGCAAAGCTCGAATACTCTGTGAATATGTTCCCATTTTACTCGATCAGCTGACATTGGGTTTTCAGGCGGTTCTGCTTTTTTATTTGGATTAGCTAAAAGCGCCTTTTCAACATCATCTGCATCAGCTGGTTTTGCCAAATAATCTATCGCACCTTGTTTTATTGCTGCAACAGCTGTAGGGATATTGCCATAACCTGTTAACATTACCACTCTGCTGTTTGAATTTGAATTTTGTATTTCTTTTACAACCTCAAGACCGTTACCATCACCCAGTCTTAAGTCTACGACAGCAAAAGCTGGCTTATTATTTTTTACTGCATCTAGACCTTTTTTTACACCTTCAGCTTGTGAAACCTTAAATCCCTTCTTTTCCATGGCTCTTGCAAGCCTTTCTCTAAAGGGATTATCGTCATCTACAATTAGAAGAGATTTGTCCTCAAATTCGTTTATATTTTTAAGCTTATCTGTCTCCATTAAAGGTATCATATGGTCATAAATCCTAAAATTTCAATAGTCTAAAAAAACCAAAAAAACCTCATAATTTTCTTTACAGAGCCAACTATATAAGTAAAAAACGATTTACGAAAATTGCATATAACTTATGCAGTTTTTTTTTGTTAAATTTTTTTTAAGGAGCTAATAATGAAAAAATTTAAATCGGTTTATGAACTAATAACTGAGTTAAAACCATCTGATCCAGTGTACTGCATCAGAAAAAGTTCAATAAAAAAAGCTTCAAAATACTTTATAAAAAATTTTCCAGGTAAAATTTTATACGCAGTTAAAACTAATCCTAACAAAGAAGTTGTTAAAACATTAATCGAAAGTGGTATAAAAAACTTTGATGTTGCGTCTATTAAAGAAATTCAAAGTATAAAGGAAATAGATAGTTCTTTAGATTGCTCGTATATGCATACCGTAAAAAGTAGAGAAGACATAAGGGATGCATATTTCAAATTTGGGGTTAAAGCATTCTCGCTGGATACTAAAGACGAACTAATCAAAATTCTAGAGACTACTAACCACGCAAATGATTTAGAATTATATGTAAGAATTGCAGTTTCAAATGAGCACGCAGAAATTGATTTATCAAAAAAATTTGGTGTTAATAATAATGAGGCCCCAGGCCTAATCAGACTTGCCAATCAGTATACAAAGAAATTAGGTTTAAGTTTTCATGTTGGTTCTCAATGCATGCACCCGATTTCTTATACAAAAGGAATAACTGAAATTGGTAATTTAATTAAGAAAACAAAAATTATACCAAAAGTAATTAATATAGGTGGAGGATTTCCAACTATTTATCCCGACTTAATTCCTCAGTCTCTGAATAGCTACTTTGAGGAAATAAAAAAATCATTGAATGCACTTAAAATAGATAAATTACCAGAAATTATATGCGAGCCTGGTAGAGCACTGGTGGCAGAGTCGGGTTCAACAATTGTGAGAGTAAATTTAAGAAAAAAACAAAAGCTATATATTAATGATGGTACTTATGGAACTTTATTTGATGGAGGTGTTCCAAATATAGTTTATCCATCAAGGCTTATTACAAACGGCAGAATGATATCAAAAAAAATGACAGCATTTGATTTTTATGGTCCAACATGTGATAGCATGGATTATATGAAAGGTCCTTTTATACTTCCAAACAATATTAAGGAAAATGATTATATAGAACTAGGACAACTTGGTGCTTATGGTCTTACATTTAGAACACAGTTTAATGGGTTTTATTCCGACAAAATTTATGAAGTTGATGATGAACCTGTAATGACTATGTATGATAAAGATAAAAGCAAAAGTTATTTGGTTGCTTAAAACCCTGTGAAAAAAACCCTAGGTCATAACAGTAAAAAAGATTTTCTAAACAAACCTGTTGAACATATTGATATAACGAAGTTTGATGCAAGACCTATAATTTCTTCAATGGAAAAAATGTCTTTTGTGTCTCGAGAGACAGCTAATGCTGCAAAAATCTATAATGAAATGCTAAGTGAAAAAGATTGTACTATTTTTTTGACATTAGCGGGTTCAACATCTGCAGCTGGATGTATGCATATTTATAGAGATTTAGTCAAATATAATATGGTCGATGCAATAGTCGCAACTGGAGCATCAATTATTGACATGGATTTCTTTGAAGCCTTAGGTTTTAAGCATTATCAAGGCTCTCAGTTTCAAGATGACACTGAGTTGAGAAAAAATTATATCGATAGAATATATGACACTTATATTGATGAAGAGGAACTACAACATTGTGATAAAGTAATTGGAGAAATTGCTGATTCACTTGAACCACGACCCTATACATCAAGAGAATTTATCTCTGAGCTTGGTAAATATCTAAAAAAAAATGCAAAGAAAAAAGGTTCTTTAATTGAAATGTCATATGACTACCACGTACCGATATTTTGTCCTGCATTCACAGACTCAAGTGCCGGGTTTGGGCTAGTAATGCATCAAGAAAAGAATCCAAAAAAACATATGACTATCGACTCAATAAGAGAATTTAGAGAATTAACTGAGATAAAGATAAGGTCCGAAGGGTCAGGCTTATTTATGATTGGTGGAGGCGTGCCGAAAAATTTTATTCAAGATACAGTAATTTGTGCAGAACTATTGGGTAAAGATGTAGACATGCATAAATATGCAATTCAATTAACAGTCGCGGACACTAGAGATGGAGCATGTAGTAGTTCAACTTTAAAAGAAGCAAGCTCCTGGGGTAAAGTTGATACTTCTAAAGAGCAAATGGTTTTTGCTGAAGCTACAAGTGTATTACCTCTTATAGTGAGTGATGCTTACCATAGGGGTGAGTGGAAAAAAAGGAAAAGAAAAAACTTTTCAAAATTATTTTGATAAAATGACAAAAAAAACCAAGATTGGTTTAATTCAACTAAAAATTTCAAAAAATGTAGAATTGAACATAAAAAATGCTATTTCAAAAATTAAAGTTGCATCAAATAAAGGAGCTAAAATTATTTGTGTCCCTGAACTATTTTTGTCTAAATATTTTTGTCAAACTGAAAAACATTCAAACTTTAAATTAGCCGAAAAAATTCCAAATAAAACAACTGATATTTTTTGCAAAACCGCAAAAGAATTTTCTGTTATTTTAGTTTTATCTTTATTTGAGAAAAAAATTTCTGGAATGTACCATAATACAGTTCTCATAATTAACGAAAAAGGAAAGATAATTAATAAATATAGAAAAATGCATGTTCCTGATGACCCAGGCTATTACGAAAAATTTTATTTTACACCTGGTGATCTTGGTTTTAAAAGTACTAGAACAAAGTATTGCAATATTGGATCTCTTATTTGTTGGGACCAATGGTTTCCAGAGGCAGCAAGAATAACAGCTTTAAAAGGTGCAGATATTATTTTTTATCCTACTGCAATAGGGTGGCACCCTAAAGAAAAGAAGAAATTTGGAAAGAAACAATTAGACTCGTGGATAACCATCCAACGATCACATGCTATTGCAAATGGTGTATATGTTGCAGCAATAAACAGAGTTGGTATTGAAAGAAACGGTAAGACCAAAATTGATTTTTGGGGCAACTCATTTGTTTCAGATCCAAGTGGTAAAATTATTGGTAAGTTGGGAAATAAAAAAGATGGTGTTCTGATCACGGAAATTGATTTAAGGAAAATTGAAAGTACTAGACAACATTGGCCTTTTTTGAGGGATAGAAGAATTGATGCGTATAAAAGTATATTAAAAAATCCTAAAGATGAATAAAGCTATAAAAACTTGTAGCTTTATAATGCCTGGTGAATTTGAAAAACAAAAATCAGTATGGATTGTTTGGCCACATAATAAAAAAGATTGGCCAGGATATTTCAATAGTATTCCTGGAACTATTGCAAATATAATCTCTAAATTATCAATTTCACAAAAAGTAAAATTAATAATTCAAAAAAATGAAAATAAAAATGAAATTTCAAAATTATTAAGATTAAGAGGATTTAAAAAAACCAATGTTAAATTTTATAAAATTGATACAGATAGAATATGGATTAGAGATTCTGGTCCAATTTATGTGAAAGATCAGATTACCGGTAAAAAAACAATTCTTAACTTTAAGTTTAATGGGTGGTCGAAATATCAAAATTTTAAAAAGGATAACAAAATTCCCTCTAAAATATGTGAACTGACTAGGATAAAAAAAATAAATCCATATATAAATTATAATAAAAAAAAATATTACCCTGTTCTGGAGGGTGGAGCATTTGATGTAAATGGAAAAGGTTCAGTTTTATTAACTAAAGAATGTCTGTTAAGTAAAAAACAAGAGAGAAATCCGGGCTTAAAAAAAAAAGATTATCAGTTATTTTTAGGAAAATATCTTGGTATTAAAAACTTTATATGGCTTAATAGGGGTATTAAAGGTGACGACACTCACGGCCATATTGATGATATATCAAGATTTGTTACAAAAAACACAATAATGACTTGTTTTGAGACAAACAAAAAAGAAAGGAATTATAAAATATTAAATGAAAATCTAAAAATTTTAAAAAAGGCAAGAGATACAAATGGAGAAAAATTTAAAATAATAAAAATTCCAATGCCGAAAGCTAAATATATTAACAAAGTAAGAGTTCCAGCAACTTATCTAAATTTCTTTATTGGAAATAAGGTAATACTCCTTCCAATATATAATGATAAAAAAGATATTAAAGTTTTTAAAATTTTCAAAAGATTTTTTAATAATAGAAAAATTATTACAATTGATTGCAGTAAATTAATCTGGGGTTTTGGGGCAGTACATTGTATGACACAACAAGAGCCAGATATTTGATTAAATAGGTTTTAAGGTTCTTAATAGTAAACGGAAAGGTATTAACATAATTAAAGCTATAAATATTTTTACACCCAAGTCGCCAAGTGATAATGTTATCCAAGGTACTCCAGTTCCATAAAATGAAATAGAAAAGAATAAAAACGTATCAACAGTTGAGCCTATTAGCGATGAAAATAAAGGAGCAACAAACCATGTTTTTCTTCTTAATCTATCAAAAACTTGAACGTCTAACAATTGTGCAACTATAAATGCTGTTCCAGACCCAATTGCTATTCTAACTGAGATTAAATCAGAAAAATTTGTAGAAAATATAAGTGTAAATAATATTCCAATTGTGAAACCAAAATAAACAATCTTTCTAGCTATTATTTTGCCAAAAGACCTATTAGCTAAATCAGTAATTAAAAAAGCTATTGGGTAACTAAAAGCTCCGTAGGTTAAAATATTTTCCAATTCATAATATTTGACGGGAAACTGGACTAGAAAATTTGAAATTAGAACCACAAACCCCATTAAAAGGGATAAGGTTAAAAACAACTTATTCATTATGCTGATTTTTGGATTATGCTTTTTTTAATTTTTTTTAATCTTATAGATAAATTTTTTGATTTCACAGTTTTCATAAATTGATCAAAGCTTCCTTTTTTATCTATAGATCTCATTGCTGCATTAGAAACGGTTATCTTTAGTTTTTTATTTAATAATTCACTTTTAAAACTGACTTTTTTTACACTTGGTAAAAATCTTCTTTTAACTTTATTATTCGCATGACTAACCTTGTGGCCTTTCAAAGGTCTTTTTCCAGTTAATTCGCACTTTTTTGGCATGAAGAGAGTGTATAGATGTACATTTTGATTCAGTCAAGTTTATAATTTACCAATAATATCGGAATAATTTTTTATTTTTTTTTCCATCAATATTTTTTTAAGTTCTTCATTAATTTTTATCGCAATTTTAGGTCCTCTAAAAACCATGCCTGTATAAAGTTGAACAAAATTAGCCCCACTTAAAAATTTTTTGTACGCTGTTTCTCCAGATTCCACACCTCCCACACCAATAATTTTTATTTGTCCATTTAGATTTTTGAAAAAATTATTTATCAATTTATTTGATATATCGTTCAAAGGTTTACCCGATAAACCACCTTTCTGAAATTTTTGATGGTCTTTCAGGTTATCTCTATTTTGATCGGTAGTATTTGAAACGATTAACGCATTTACTTTATATTGTATTAATATTTTAGATATATCTTTAACAATATTATTATTAATATCTGGCGAAACCTTTAAAGCAATTGGAATGTCGCTATTTAATTTTTCTTTTTCAGAAAAAATTTTATCTAATAAATTTCCTAATTCATCTAAATTATGAAAATCTCTTAAGTTTTCCGTATTAGGTGATGAAATATTAATAGTTATATAATCTGCTAATTTATAAAATTTATTAAATCCGATTAGATAGTCTCCCACTCTATCTTTGCTGTTCCAATTTGGTCCTATGTTTACACCAAGTATACCAATTGGTTTTTTTTTTTTTATTCTATCACTTACAACATCACTGCCTGAATTATTAAAACCAAGACGATTTATTAAAGCTTTATCGTTCTCTAACCTAAAAACTCTTGGCTTTTTGTTTCCATATTGTTTTAAAGGTGTGACTGTTCCCACCTCAACAAAACTAAAACCTAAATTAAATAATGAATTATAAACCTCAGCATCTTTGTCAAAACCAGCAGCGACCCCGATTGGATTTTTTATCTCTCTTCCAAATAATTCAGATTTTAAATATGATACTTCTGAAATTTTTTGTTTTAAAAACAAATTTGTTTTAAGAGCCTTAATAGCTAATGTATGTGCCAATTCAGGATCTAATTTAAATATCAATGGTCTAATTTTATCGAACATTAATTTATTTTCTCTTTAATAAGTGAAATCATTTCCTTTCTTCCAAAAAAACTTATGAAAAACCCTAGCCTCGGACCATTTTCTACTCCAAAGACTACCTCGTAAATTAATTTAAACCATTCTCTAAGATTTTCCTTATAACCATTATTTTTTCCTACTGTATAAATCTCTGTTTGAATATCCTCAGGCTTCATATTGTCAGAACATTTTTCTAAGCTTGAAATTAAATCTAACAAAGCTTTTTTTTCTGAAATATTTGGTTTTTTATATTTTTTGTTTTGTTTAACGACATCGTTAAAGTATTTGATTGAATATTTTATTAAATTATTAAATATAGGAAAGTTGTCTTTAGTGATATCTTTTTTATAATTTTTTACAAATTTCCAAAGCATTTCTACAGATGTTGCATTACTAGTTTCAACTAAATTTAAAAGCATGGAAAAACTCATGATATAATCCTCTGAAGGAATTTTGCCATTATGAACGTGCCATAAAGGATTAAGCAACAACTCTCGTGCATCCTGTTTCTTACTTTTTTCGATTAGATCTAAATACTCATCTACAGCCTTTGGTACAATTTCTTTATATAATTTTTTTGCTCTTTTTGGATTCTGATACATAAACAAAGATAAGCTTTCTGGTGAGGCGTAATTAAGCCATTCTTCAATAGTTACACCGTTTCCTTTTGACTTTGAAATTTTTTCACCTTTATCGTCAAGAAATAGTTCATAGGCAAAACCTGAAGGATTATTTTTTCCTAAAAGTTTAATTATTTTTGTAGATAGAATTGCACTCTCAATTAAGTCTTTTCCATACATTTCAAAATCAATATCAAGAGTATACCATCTCATTGCCCAATCTACTTTCCATTGAAGTTTACAATTACCATCCAAAATACTTGTCTCCAATTTATTTCCATTATTATCAAAAATTAAAGATGAATTTTTTTTATTTATTTCTACAATGGGTATTTCTAACACTTGGCCTGTTTCTTTGCATATAGGAAGAAATGGTGAATATGTTTTTTGTCTTTCTTTACCCAATGTAGGAATAATTATTTTCATTATCCCTTCGTAATTATCTAATATTTTTTTTAGTGTAGCATTAAAAAATCCAGATTTATATAAAGCCGTTGAACTCATAAATTTATATTTAAAGCTGAATTCATCTAAAAATTTTTTAAGCATTTCATTATTATGTTCTCCAAAACTTTTAAATTTTCCAAAAGGGTCGGGAATATCTGTAAGAGGCTTATGTAAATTTTTTTTAAGTATATCTTTGTTAGGAACGTTATCTGGCACTTTTCTCAAACCGTCTAAATCATCAGAAAATGTAATAATTTCTTTTGGTAAATCTGTTAAGTAATTTAAGGCGTTGACTACCATGCTTGTTCTTGCAACTTCTCCAAATGTCCCAATATGGGGTAATCCTGAAGGACCATATCCAGTCTGTAGTATAATTTTTCCTTTTTTATCTATGTATTTTTTCCTTTCTTTGAGAATCTTTTTTGCCTCAACAAACGGCCATGAGTTCGACTTTTCTATATCTTCTTTTTTAATATTTATCATCAATTTAAAATATCTTGTATTTTAAGAACATATTTTATTCATATAATGTTGAAATTTATTTTCCATAAAATAATGTTCGTTAAAAATGTCCAATTATAAAACAGTATTTTTTACATTAGGGTTTTTATTAATTATTTTAGGAGTTGCCATGATGGTTCCCGTGGTGTTCCAATTAATTTATAATGAATTTGATTCTACTTTCATTACCTCGGGAATTATAACAATTACTTTCGGGATATTGTTTTTTCTTTCTAACATTGATCATTTAAAATTAATAAATACACAACAGGCTTTTTTATTAACAGCTTTATCATGGTTGAGCATTGCAACATTTGGATCCTTGCCTTTTTTTTTCTCTGGATTAAATTTATCAATTACAGACTCTTTTTTTGAAAGCATGTCAGGCATTACAACTACAGGTGCAACAATTTTAAATAACATAGAAAGTTCACCAAAAGGTATACTCGTTTGGAGGTCAATGCTTCAATGGCTTGGAGGAATTGGTGTAATTTTGATGGCTATTACACTTATGCCAATTATGAATATTGGTGGAATGCAATTATTAAAAATTTCCGCTTATGATACCTCTGAAAAGATTTTACCAAAATCTAAAGAAATTTCTAAAACACTAATCACTGTATATATATCTTTAACTTTTTTGTGTGCATTATTTTATAAAATTTTCGGGATGAATACTTTCGATAGTTTGACACACTCTATGACAACGATAGCAACTGGTGGATTTTCAAATTATGACCAGTCAATAGGATATTTTAATAATGCTTACATTGAGATTGTTTCAATTATATTCATTTTGTTAGGTAGTATTCCTTTTATATTATATATAAAATTTATTTCTGATGATAAAAAAATCATTTTTAAAGATGAACAAGTTAAACTATTTTTTAAACTAACTCTAATCTCAATATTAGTATTATTTGTTTATCTTATTATAGTTAATAATAGTATATTTGAAATACATCTAAGATCAGTAATTTTTAATGTAGTTTCAATTTTAACAGGTACAGGATATGTAACTAAAGAGTTTGATCAATGGGGGAATTTTCCGTTAATTTTTTTCTTAATACTTATGTTTATAGGAGGGTGCGCTGGATCAACCACATGTGGAATAAAAATTTTTAGAGTACACATTTTATATTACTTTATCAGAAATCAATTAATTAAAATCATATATCCAAGAGCTATAATAAATCTGAAATACAATAATAGTAAAGTTGAGGATAAGCTGATAGCATCAATAGTATCTTTTATATATCTTTATATTTTGATATTTTTTGTATTAGCTTCAATGCTTACCTTAACTGGCTTGGACTTCATCACTTCAATTTCAGGTGCCGCATCTTCTTTATCTAATGTTGGTCCTGGCTTGGGAAGTGAAATTGGACCAAATAGTAATTATTCTGGTCTTCCTGATCAATCTAAGTGGTTGTTATCAGCAGGTATGATTTTAGGAAGACTAGAAATTTTTGCAATACTAATAATTTTTTTACCATCTTTCTGGAGAAAATAATTGAATAGAAACTTTTTATTTTTCTTTACTGAGAAACCATTGAAAATGATTATGCTTGGCTTCTCATCGGGGTTACCAATACTTTTAGTTTTTTCTACTTTATCAGTATGGTTAACTAAAGCTGGTATTGAAAGAAGCACTGTCACTCTTTTTAGTTGGGCAGGGTTTGCATATGCTTTTAAATTTTTATGGTCCCCTTTAGTGGATAAAGTTAGCATTCCTTTTTTTTCTGGTATGGGACATAGAAGAAGTTGGTTGCTTTTGACACAGTTGTTAATAATTTTCACATTAATTCTCACATCAATAAATGATCCTCAAAATAATATTTACATTACAGCTGTGTGCATTACACTTGTTGCCTTTTTTAGTGCAACCCAAGATATAATAATTGATGCTTATAGAATTGAATCTGTCGATCAAAACCTACAGGGATCACTATCGTCTACATATATAGCTGGTTATAGAATTGGTATGCTAGTTGGTGGGGCTGGTAGTTTGTGGTTAGCTTCATTATGGGGGACTGATGATTATGAACATAATGTTTGGAAAAAAGTATATCTCGTAATGTCACTATTAATGTTAATAGGTATTACTGCAAATCTCATATCCTATGAACCAAGGCGAAAAAGAAAATATTCAAATAAAACAAATTCACACTTTAAGTTTTTTCTAAATATATTAATTTCAGTTATAATTTTCATATTTCTTTATTCTACTATAGTTAACCCTTTTTCAGAAAAAAACTTCTCAAGTTTTTTGTTTGTAATATTAAAATTAATTATTTGTTTTTTATGTAGCAGTTTATATTTTTTTTTGATAATTAAATTCAAATTTCAAGAGAGCTCAATAATTAAAGAAAGTTACTTCAATCCAATTAAAAACTTTATCGATAGGTATGGGAAGTTTGCTGTACTTATTTTGCTTTTGATTTCACTTTACAGAATGGCGGATGTTGTTATGGGAGTTATGGCAAATATTTTTTATCTAGAAAAGGGGTATAGCATCGGTGAAATTGCAACATATTCTAAATTTTTTGGGGTTTTTGCTACGATTGCAGGAGGTCTTTTTGGAGGATATTTTGCGATGAGATTTGGGACGATGATCACTTTATTTATTGGTGCACTTATCGCATCATTGAGCAATCTACTTTTTGCTTGGTTGGCAAGTACAGAAGCTAATATTAAATACTTAATTTCTGTAATTACAGCTGACAATATTTCTAGCGGATTTGCTGGGGCTGCGTTTGTAATATACTTGTCTGGGTTAACATCAATAAGATTTACAGCTACTCAATATGCACTTTTCAGTTCAATAATGTTATTTTTACCTAAACTTATAGCAGGTTACTCTGGAGCATGGGTGGATGTAATGGGTTATCAAGCCTACTTTATAACTACCGCTTTAATTGGAATACCAGTTTTATTTTTAATAGTATATATTTCAAAAGTAGCACCGATCAAATGATAAATAATTATCCCATAGTAAATATTTATGAAAAAAAAGCTTTAAAATCAAAAATATCTTCACAATTGATATATGGTGAAAAGTTTAAAATATTAAGTAAAAAAAATGGCTGGTTAAAAATTAAGACCTCA
>CACIDF010000009.1 GCA_902585365.1 uncultured Pelagibacteraceae bacterium | reverse complement strand
AATTCAAAAGAAGTTGATGAAGCTATAGATAATTTAAAAAAGAACAATTTAGTATTTAAAGGCAAGATCGAGGCGCCTGAAGGTGAAGATAAGTCTAAATGGGTTGAAAGAGAGCAACTACTATTCAAATCTACAAATTATGGTGACGATAAAGATAGAGCTTTAACAAAAAGTGATAATTCTTGGACATATTTTGCTGGCGATATTGCTTATCACAACAACAAATTAAAAAGAAATTTTGATGAATACATAAATATTCTTGGTGCAGACCATGCCGGTTATATTAAAAGAATTAATTCTGTTGTAGATGCTCTCTCTAATAAAAAGAAAAATCTAATTTGTAAAGTTACTCAGCTTGTAAAATTGATTAAAGACGGCAAACCCTTCAAAATGTCAAAAAGAAAAGGTGATTATATAATTGTTGATGACTTAGTTAACGAGGTAGGTAAGGATGCAACTCGTTTTATAATGTTGAGCAGAAGTAATGATGTCCAATTAGAGTTTGATTTTGAAAAAGTTAAAGAGAAATCAAAAGATAACCCCCTCTATTATGTTCAATATTGTTATGCAAGGATCTGTTCTGTTTTTAAAAATGCTGATGAAAAAATAGAAAATAACCTAACTGAAGTTGAAAAAAATTATGAATTTAACGATGAGGAAATAAAAATAATAAATAAAATTTCCGAATGGCCTAAATGTGTAGAGGTATCCTCACAAAAACTAGAGCCACACAGAATACCTATCTATTTATATCAACTGTCAGCTTTATTTCATTCATATTGGAATATGGGAAAAGATAATGAGTCTATGAGGTTCTTAGATAAGAGTAAAAAATTAAATAAAAACAAAGCGGTTCTATTAAATAGTGTTTTAAAAACTATTGGCACTGGAATGAAAATATTAGATGTAGAGACGCCGGAAACCATGTAATGATTAAAGAAATTAAATATATTTTTTTCGTATTTATAATTTCTTTATTTATTTTTTTTACTGTTAAATACTACATATCTGATGAGTTTGAAAAAAAGTATTATAAATCAATTAACAATCTAGACTCAAAATTAGATTTAAAGAAAAATAGTTTAATAAAGTTAGATAGTGATACCGATAATATTATTGAATATATTGATGAAAAAGAAAATAAGGAAAAAAAATTATCATTTTGGGACCTGATCAAAAATGAAGATTAGTCAAAAGAGGGCATTTATATCTGGTTTGAAATCAACAAATTTGTCAAATAAAGAAATTTTATTTCTTAAAAAATATAAACCATGGGGAATAATATTATTTGAGAGAAATATTAAAAGTTTAGATCAGACCAAAAAGCTGGTCCAATCAATTAAAAAGATATTTAAAGATCAAAACTACCCCATTCTTATTGATGAAGAAGGTGGAAGAGTTAATAGGCTAAAAAAAATAATAGACACTAAATTACATTCCTCAAAATTTTTTGGTGATATGTATAAAAAAGATAAAAAAAAATCGCTTCTTTATTATAAAATTTATATTGATCAAATAAGCTATTTATTGAACAACTTAGGTATAAATATTAATACTGTGCCTGTTCTGGATATAGCTCGAGAAAAAACTTCTAAAGTAATAGGCGACAGATCATTTTCGAAAAATAAAAAAATAGTTAATATTTTTGGTAATTTTACGATTGATCAATTTCATAAGAATAATATAGCAACTGTAATTAAACATATACCAGGTCATGGCCTAGGCAAAGTTGACTCACACTATAAACTACCAATTGTAAACAATAGTAATCAATATTTACTAAAAAATGATTTTTTGACGTTTAAAAATAAAAACTCTCTTTTTGCTATGACTGGTCATTTACTTTTTAAAAAAATTGATAATCTAAATTCTGTTACTCATTCAAAAAAAATAATTAAATTAATAAGAAATAAAATAAATTTTAAAAATTTAATAATGTCAGATGATATATCAATGAAAGCTCTACCATATGGTATTAAAACTAATGTGATTAAAGCATTTACCGCAGGTTGTGATTTAGTTTTACATTGTAATGCAAATTTAAAAGAAATGCATATAGTTGGAGAAAATTCACCAAAATTGAGTAAATTTATAATAAAAATTACAAATAAATATTATAAGCTAGTGTCCAATGGAGAATCAAGATTCAACTAATAGTTTTCAGGTAAATTTAGATCAATTTAATGGTCCTTTAGATTTACTTTTAGATTTAGCAAAATCACAAAAAGTTAATTTAGAAAATATATCAATTACCTTATTGGCTGACCAATTTTTAGAATATATTAATAAGGTTAAAGATATTAATTTAGATATTGCATCAGAATATTTAGTAATGGCAACTTGGCTTGCGTATTTAAAATCAAAATTACTACTTCCAATAACTGATGAGGAAGAGTTTAAAGTTCATGAAGTTGCTGAAAGATTAAAATTACAATTAAAAAAATTGGAATTAATAAGATTGCTGTCTGATCAAATGCTTAAGAGAAAAAGATTAGGAAAAGATATCTTTGTAAGAGGCATTAAAGGTAGAATTCGTTCTATTTATAGTTCTACATATAAATTATCTTTATACGAACTTCTAAAAACTTATTCTGCAATTGTCATGCAAAAGGACTTTCAAAGAATGAATATTCCAAAATTACCAGTTTGTACAACAGAAGAAGGTATAAAATTAATTAAAAGCATTATAAAAAAACTAGAGGATTGGAAAAACCTTGAGGACATTATTCCGAAAGCCTTTAAAAAATCAAATTTAAAAAAAACTGGACGTGCTAGTATTTTTGCTGGATCATTAGAATTAGTAAAAGAGGGGACTGTTATTTTAAAACAAGACAAATTATTTGATGAGATTTATATTAAACAAAAATGAAGAACGAAAAGAAAAAAAATAACGTAATTTCATTTCCGGGCCAGTTATCTACTGGAGAGAGGGAAGTTGAAGCTATTTTATTTGCTGCAGCAGAACCTTTAGAAATAGAAACCATAGAAGATAGAATTTCAAAAAAAATTGATGTTAAGAAAATTTTAAAAAAATTAGAAGATGTTTATAAAAATAGGGGAATTAATTTAGTTTGCATCTCAAATAAATGGTCATTTAGAACAGCATCAAATTTATCGTCTTTAATGTCCAAACAAAAAACAGTTGAGAAAAAACTTTCAAAGGCTGCTATTGAGACACTATCTATTATTGTATATCACCAACCGGTAACTAGAGCTGAAATAGAAGAAATTAGAGGTGTTGCTTTTGGTACAAATACTCTTGATATTCTAATGGAGCTGAATTGGGTAAAACCAATGGGCAGAAAAGAAATTCCTGGTAAACCAATACAGTATGGAACAACTGAGGATTTTTTGAGCCATTTTAATCTGCAAAAATTATCTGATTTACCAACTGTAGATGAACTAGGATCAGCAGGTTTGATTGACAGCTCAACTATTGACTCATCTATATTTGGAACTGGAAAATTTTATAAAGAAAAACAAGATGAGAAAAAAGAAAATATTTATTCTAATATTGACGAAATGCTCAATAGCACCTTAAATGATGACGCTAAAGAGTAAAATTCTACTTTAAAATCAGCTACAAAGAGGTTATATATAATTTATGAGTATAGGTTTTTGGCAAATTGCAATCGTAGTTATACTAGTAGTTCTTCTTTTTGGAAGAGGAAAAATTTCAAGCTTAATGGGAGATGTTGCAAAAGGCATTAAGAGTTTTAAAAAAGGAATGGCTACTGATCCTGGTGATGAAAAACCAAAAAATATTTCAGAAAATACTGAAGAAAACAACAATCAAGATTCTCCAAATAAAGAATAAAAATGCCACAAATTGGCTGGCTAGAACTTATTATAATAATCGGTCTTTCAATCGTAATAATTGGACCTAAAGATTTTCCTGTCGTTTTGAAAAAAATTGGATCTTGGTTTGGTTCTGTAAAAAGATACGTAAATAACTTGCAAAACGAAATGACAAATTTGGAGGAAAACAGTATTGAGATTAATAATCAAACCTTTGACATAAATAATCCGAGTGAAAATGAAGAAAAAAAAGTAGATAAAAATGAAGGAAAATAAAGAAGAGGGATTCATAAGTCATTTAACTGAATTAAGAAAAAGATTAATTCACTCCTTTATATTTTTAACTATTTTATTTGTTGTATGTTACATTTTTTCTGAAGAGATTTATGGTTTTCTAGTTTCGCCTTATGCAGAAGCTGTTAAAGATAGTCAAATAGAAAGAAGATTAATATTTACTGCGTTACAAGAAACTTTTTTAACTTATATAAAGGTTGCTTTTTTCGCAGCATTTTTTTTAACTTGTCCATATATTTTAATTCAAATATGGAAATTCATTGCACCAGGTCTGTATGAGCATGAAAAATCTGCTTTAATGCCTTATCTGGTTCTTACACCAATTCTTTTTTTATTAGGTGGAATGCTGGTTTATTATTTAATAATGCCTCTTGCTATTAAATTTTTTCTTTCTTTTGAAAGCACTGGTTTAACAACAGCCCTACCTATACAGCTTGAAGCTAAAGTTAATGAATACTTATCATTAGTTATGAAGTTAATATTTGCTTTTGGTATAAGCTTTCAGCTTCCAGTTATTCTATCTTTATTAGCAAGAATTGGATTTATTGATTCGATTTTTTTAAGAGAGAGACGTAAATATGTTGTGATTATTATTTTTGCCGTTGCTGCTGTACTGACTCCGCCAGATCCTGTCACTCAAATTGGATTAGCGGTTCCATTGTTATTATTGTATGAATTATCAATAATATCTGTAAAAGTTATAGAAAAAAAGGCAGAAAAAAAAGATGCATGATATTAAATATATTAGAAATAATTTTTCTGAATTTAAAAAACAAATAAATAATAGGAATACAGAAGTTAATTTTGATAAAATTTTAGAATTAGACGCTAAAAACAGATCTTTGATACAAGAAAAAGAAAAACTTGAATCAGAAAAAAAAACCCTATCAAAACAAAATGACAAAAGTTTATTTGCAAAATCGAAGGATTTATCTAAAAAAATAGATAAAATTAGCGAAGATCAATTAAATGAAAGTAAAAAGCTAAATCAAATTTTATCTCAAATTCCCAATATAGCTCTTGAAGATGTCCCTGTTGGCAAAGATGAAAAATCTAATAAAGAAATTAAGAAAAGTGGCAACATTCCTAATTTTAAATTTAAACCTAAATCACATTACCAATTAGGTGAAAATTTAAATATGCTTGATTTTGAACTAGCAACCAGGACAACTGGATCAAGATTTGTATTTGTTAAAGATAAATTAGCTCAATTGGAAAGAGCAATATCAAATTTTATGATTGATACACATATAAATGAAAATGGTTATAAAGAAATTTCTCCTCCATTATTTGCAAGTGAAAATAGTATGTTTGGAACAGGACAAATACCAAAATTTGAGGATGATCAATTTGAAATTAAACTTGATAATAAATCTGGAAGAAAGTTTCTAATACCAACTGCTGAAGTAATATTAACTAATATGGTTAATGATACTATACTAAATCATTCTGATTTACCTTTAAGATTTGTTGCATCAACACCATGTTTTAGAAAAGAAGCTGGGAGTTACGGAAAAGATACCAAAGGCATGATAAGGCAGCATCAATTTTATAAAGTTGAGTTAGTTAGTATTGTTGACCCAGTAAATTGTAAAGATGAACTTGAAAGGATGACTAGTTCAGCTTGTAAAATATTAGATAAACTTAAATTACCTTACAGAGTAATAACACTTTGCACGGGAGATATGGGTTTTAGCGCCCAAAAAACTTATGATATAGAAGTATGGCTACCATCAGAAAATATTTATAGAGAAATTTCTAGCTGCTCTACATGTGGAACTTTTCAGGCTAGAAGAATGAAAGCAAGATTTAAAAAATCTAATAATGAAAAAGAATTCTTAGGCACTCTAAATGGTAGCGGTCTAGCAGTAGGGAGAACTTTGATTGCAATATTAGAAAACTATCAGCAAGAGGATGGGTCTATTCTAATTCCTGATATTCTAAGACCATATATGAACAATTTGGAAGTTATTTCTAAGATTTAGAGTTGTTAAAATAATATTAATGGTATAATAGGTACTTTAACAAAATTTAATTTATGTCAGAGTCTGGAATAGCACAATTAATACCTTTAATACTAATTTTTATAATTTTTTATTTCTTTTTAATTAGGCCACAGCAAAAAAAAGTAAAAGAACATAAAGTCATGGTCGAAGGTTTAAAACGTGGCGACAAAGTAATTACTTCAGGTGGTATAGTTGGCACAGTAGAAAGAATTATAGAAAACGATAGAGCAGAAATACTTATAGCAGACAATGTAAAAGTTGAAGTGATCAAATCTACAGGCGTACAAGCCTTGATTAGTGGAACAGAACCAAAAAAATAGTCAATTTAAGTGTTATATTTTTCGAGATTAAAAATAATTTCAATAATAGTTTTTTGTCTTTCTTTTATATTTTTTAGTATTTCTAACTTTATTAATAACGAAGATTTCTTTTTGAAAAAAAAAGTAAACCTGGGTCTTGATTTACAAGGTGGATCATATTTACTTTTGGAAGTAGACAAAAACCCAGTAATTAATCAAACTCTTCAATCAAAACTTACACAAGTACGTAATTATTTTAAAAAAAAAGAAATTAAAACTTTTGATTACAAATTAGGAAAACAAAAAGTTTTATTTAAGTCAGATACAAATGATCAAGAAAAAATATTAGAATTATTTAAAAATGATAACGAATTAAATCCCTATTTTGATGTTTATAAGTCTTATCAATACAATGTTGAATTAATTGATAATATATTTGAATTAACTCTTACAAAATACGGTATTATTGAAATTGAGCAATCTTTGTTAGATCAAGCAATAGAGATTGTTAGAAAAAGAGTGGACGAGGTTGGAACTAACGAACCTAGTATTACAAAAAGTGGTTCAAATAGAATTGCTGTAGAGTTACCCGGTTTAGATAATCCTGATAGAATAAAATCTTTATTAGGAAGGACTGCAAATTTAACATTTCGATTTGTAACTCAAAATACTGATGCCTCATTTGGTTCTGAAAAATTAAAAGATCTTGATACAGGTGAAGAACTTAACGTTAGTAAAAGAATTATTATAAGTGGTGACAATTTAATAGATGCTAAACCTCAGATGGACAATATTAATAATGAAACAGTTGTAAGTTTTACTTTAGATAGGTTAGGTGCAAGAAAATTTGGAAGAGCTACAAAAAA
The DNA here is from genome assembly GCA_902585365.1 of uncultured Pelagibacteraceae bacterium. Taxonomy (GTDB): domain Bacteria; phylum Pseudomonadota; class Alphaproteobacteria; order Pelagibacterales; family Pelagibacteraceae; genus Pelagibacter. Next base: position 27,486 of record CACIDF010000009.1, on the reverse strand, counting down.
CGGTATTGGTAAACAATTAGCAATAGTATTAGATAATCAGGTTATTAGTGCACCTGTAATTAGAGATGTAATAGCAAGCGGATCAGGTCAAATTTCAGGTGGATTTACATTCCAGTCAGCAACTGACCTTGCATTATTACTTAGGTCAGGTGCTTTGCCAGCGCCTTTAGATATAATTGAAGAGCGAACTGTTGGACCAGATTTAGGAGAGGACTCTATTAAAGCTGGAGTTTTATCTCTAATAATTGGATTTATTTTAGTGATTTTATATATGATTTATAAGTATAGGTTATTTGGCTTAATTTCAAATTTCGCTCTAATAATAAATTTATTCATGTTACTTGGTTTCTTAACCATATTTGAAGCTACATTAACATTACCTGGCATCGCTGGTATTATTCTTACAGTTGGTATGGCTGTTGATGCTAACGTTTTGATTTTTGAGAGAATTAAGGAAGAATTAAAAAAAGAAAAAAATAAAGTAATTGCATTTGATAACGGATACACCTTATCAAGAACCGCCATCTTAGATGCAAATATAACAACAATAATTGCAGCATTAATTCTATTTGTTTTTGGCTCTGGACCTGTAAAAGGCTTTTCAGTAACACTATCAATTGGAATTTTAACAACTTTATTTTCTGTTTATTACATTGCGCGATTACTTACATCTCTTTATGTGATTAAAAATAAAAATAATGAGGTGACTATCAAATGACCGGAAAATACTTGTTTAACAAATACTATAATTTATCAAATATAATTTCATTAATATTATTCATAATATCTATTTTCTTTCTAACATTTAAAGGTTTAAATTATGGTGTGGATTTCAAAGGAGGAACTTTAATTGAATTAAGATCTGATAATACTAATTATAAAACCGAAGATATTAGAGGAGCGTTTAATAAACTTAATTTGGATGATCTTTCTGTAAAAAAATTTGGTGCTGAAGGTGATTATGTAATTAAATTTAAAAGACCAGATCTTAATGAACCTGATTTTATTAAAAATTTAAAAAATGATTTAGATAATTATCTTGAGGATTATAGTTTTAGACGTGTTGAAAATGTTGGACCAAAAGTAAGTGCAGAATTATTGCAAGACGGTGTAACGGCGATAGCAATAGCATTGGCTGCTATGTTAGTTTATATTTGGTTTAGATTTGAATGGCAATTCAGCATTGGCGCAATAATAGCTATATTCCATGATGTTACAATAACACTTGGTATATTTTCTCTTTTGAGTTTAGAGATAAATTTATCAATTGTGGCTGCTGTACTAACAATTGTTGGTTATTCAATGAACGATACTGTTGTAATTTTCGACAGAGTAAGAGAAAACTTAAAAAAATATGCAGATATAAAAATTTTTGATTTAACAAACTTATCTATTAACGAAACATTATCAAGAACCTTAATCACATCAGTCACTACACTTTTAGCACTCTTATCTATTTTCTTTTTTGGAGGAGAAATCCTTAAAGGTTTTTCTTTTGCAATGATCCTTGGCGTTATACTTGGAACTTACTCTTCTATATTTATTGCTAATCCAGTGCTTGTTTACTTTAAGGTATCTCAAAAAACTTTAATTAAGGAAGAAGATCAATAAAGGTTTTGCGCTACAACCATGCTTAAAAGCATTGGTAATGAAAGCAAAGTATTTGTTCTAGAGAATAACATTGCAACTCTAGCTGATCTAGCTTTAGTGTCTGCATCTACTTCAACAATTCCTAATGCTTTTTTTTGATTTGGCCAGATAACAAACCAAACATTGAATGCCATTATTATACCCAGCCACATTCCAATACCTATCGCAGTACTTTTTCCACCTCCAGACATAATACCTAATGTCATGGCATCATGAATATAACCATTTATGTAACCTAATATTAAACCTGAAATGATTGTTGCAAGAGCCGCCCATCTAAACCAAAATAGTGCCGCTGGAGCAATTACTTTACTGATCGCAGGTTTATGCTCATCTGGAATTTTTGCCATGTTTGGTATTTGAACAAAGTTAAAATACCATAATAATCCTATCCACATTATTCCGACTAAAACGTGTATATATCTAAATAACCAGCTCCAGAACAATGTATCAAAGTCAAAACCACCATTTTGAAAAAATAAAATTAGAAATAATACAATAGATAAAGCAAGTGATAGATGTACAGTTCTTGATAATGAACTTAAGATATTTCCCATATTTAATTATAACAAAATTTAATTATTTATGCAATTTTTTTAAATTTACCGTTTAGTAAATTTTTTAAAAATTTACCTGTATAGCTTTTAGAAACATTGCAAATGCTTTCTGGATTTCCCTCTGCGATAATTTCTCCACCTTTTACACCACCATCGGGGCCCATATCTATAATATGATCTGCTGTTTTTATCACATCCAAATTATGCTCTATAACTATTACAGTATTGCCCGTTGCAACAAAGGTATGCAAAATTTCTAAAAGTTTTTTAATGTCATGTTGATGTAATCCTGTAGTAGGTTCATCAAGAATATATATTGTTCTACCTGTTGATCTTTTAGATAATTCTTTAGCAAGCTTAATTCTTTGTGCTTCTCCACCAGATAATGTAGTTGCTTGTTGACCAATTTTTATATAACCAAGTCCTACTTTTTTAAGTGTCAGTAATTTTGATCTAATATTTGATATATTTTCAAAAAAATCACAACCTTCGTCAACGGTCATGTTTAATACATCTGCTATACTTTTATTTTTAAATTTAATTTCTAAAGTTTCTCTATTGTATCTACTTCCTTTACATTCATCACATGTTACATATACGTCAGGAAGGAAATGCATTTCATAAGTTATAACACCATCTCCTTCACAAGCTTCACATCGACCACCTTTAACGTTAAATGAAAATCTACCTGGTTTATATCCTCTACTTTTAGACTCTGGTAAATTAGTAAACCAATCTCTTATCGGTCCAAAAGCAGCTGTGTAAGTAGCAGGGTTAGATCTTGGAGTCCTACCTATTGGTGATTGATCAATATCAATTACTTTATCTATCAGCTCAATTCCTTTAAATCCTTTAAACGGCATAGGAATTTTTCTTGATTTGTTATTATTTAAACTCATATTCAAAGCATTAAATAAAGTTTGTAAAATTAAAGTAGACTTACCACTTCCTGAAACTCCAGTGATACAAGTAAAAGTCCCAAAAGGAATTTTTAGATCAACGTTTTTTAGATTATTACCTGAAGCACCAAGAATTTGTAAAAATCTTCCATTCTTACTTAATCTTCTTTTCTTTGGTATTGGTATATAAAATTTATTACATAAGTATTTACCAGTTATACTTTTTTCATTTTTCTTTATCTCATCTAATCCACCATGAGCTATTACCTCTCCACCTTTACTTCCAGCCTCTGGGCCTAAGTCAATGATGTAATCTGAATTTTCAATTGTCTCAGTATCATGCTCTACTACAATTACAGTGTTACCTAAATCTCTTAATCTTTTTAAAGCATTAATTAATTTTACATTGTCTTTCTGATGAAGACCAATAGATGGTTCATCAAGCACATAAAGAACACCGGTTAGACCAGAACCAATTTGGGAAGCCAATCTAATTCTTTGGGATTCTCCGCCAGATAAAGTTCCTGATTCTCTTGATAAAGTTAAATAATCTAATCCAACATTTAATAAAAAATTTAATCTTTCATTTATTTCTTTCAGTATGTGTTCTGCAATTTTTATTTGTCTTGCATCCAATTTTTCATTTAAAGACTTGAACCATTTTTCAGCATCTATAATAGATTTTTCAGATATTTCACTTATATGTTGATTGTCTATTTTTACACATAATGCTTCTTCTTTTAGTCTATACCCGTTACAAGCCTCACATTTAGTATCAGATTGGTATTGTGAAATTTCCTCTCTTTTCCAATCACTATCAGTTTCTAAATATCTTCTTTCAAGATTATTTACTACACCCTCAAAAGTTTTTTTATGCGAATATTTTTCATATCCATCATCGTAAGAAAATTTAATTTCCTCTTCATCTGAACCATATAAAATTATATCCTTTATCTTTTTTGGTAGTTTTGACCATTTTTCATCTAAAGAAAAATTATAGTGTTTCGCTAATGATGATAACGTTTGAGCATAATATAGTGAGCTTGATTTAGACCATGGTTCAATTGCACCTTCAGCAATTGTCTTTTTTTCATTTGGAACAACAAGATTAGGATCCACATTTAATTTTATACCAATACCATCACATTCAACACATGCTCCATATGGACTATTAAATGAAAATAATCTTGGCTCAATTTCTTCTATAGTAAAACCACTTTCAGGACATGCAAATTTAGACGAAAATATTATTTTTTCTTTTTTTCTAAATTTAGCTGGCAATGTTTCATTTTCGTATTCTACATATAATAATCCATTAGACAAATTAAGTGAGGTTTCTATACTTTCGGCTAAACGATTACCTAAATCAGAATTTAGTATAATTCTATCAACTAATATTTCTATTTCATGCTTTATTTTTTTATTTAATTCTGGAATATTATCTATCTCATAAATTTTCCCATCAATCTTAATTTTTCGAAAACCTCTTTTTTTATAAGATAAAATTTCTTTTTTATATTCTCCCTTTCGACCTCTCACAATCGGTGAAAAAAGATAAATAGTGCTTTTTTTCGGCAAAGTTTTAATCTTATCAACAATTTGAGTTACTGTTTGTGATTTTATTTCTTTACCAGTAAATGGTGAGTAGGGGATACCAACTCTTGCAAATAATACTCTCATATAATCATATATTTCAGTAACAGTCGCTACTGTTGATCTGGGATTTTTTGATGTATTTTTTTGTTCAATAGATATTGCAGGACTTAGACCTTCGATTAAATCAACTTTAGGCTTTTTCATTTTATCTAAAAATTGTCTTGCATAAGCTGATAAACTTTCAACATATCTTCTTTGACCTTCGGCATAGATAGTATCAAAAGCTAGAGATGATTTTCCTGATCCTGACAGACCAGTTATTACTACAAATTTATCTTTTGGAATATCCAAAGAAATATTCCTCAAATTATGTTCTTTTGCCCCTTTAATAACTATCTTTTTAATCATCTTTTTTGTTGCTTTACTTCAATATTATTAATAATCAAACCTTTTCTATGATATAATAAAATCATTAAAATATTATGGCTGGAAGTTTAAATAAAGTACTATTAATTGGACGATTAGGCGCAGATCCTGAAATTAAACAAATGGTTAACGGTAAAAGTGTTGCTAGACTTAGTTTAGCTACTAGCCAAAGCTGGAAAGATAAAAACACTGGAGAAAAAAAAGAAAAAACTGAATGGCACCGTGTGGTTGTATTTAATGAGGGCTTAGTAAACGTGGTTCAACAATATCTGAAAAAAGGTGCTCAAATTTATGTTGAAGGTCAATTGACAACTAGAAAATGGAAAGATGAACAATCTGGCCAAGATAAATATTCTACTGAAATTGTTATACAAGGTTACAACTCATCACTGACAATGTTAGGGGGTGGCGGTGGCGCTTCTAATTTAACTTCATCAAATAACAATCAAGAAGTATCGCAAATAACAGATAGTAATCTTGACGATGATATACCTTTTTAACTTTTATGGACAAAAGTGAAATAGATCAAAAATCTAAAATAAAACCTATTGCTATGTACGACGAGATGAGCTCGTCATACTTATCATACGCGATGAGCGTTATTGTTAGCAGAGCATTACCTGATATTAGAGATGGATTAAAACCAGTGCACAGAAGAATAATTTATGCCATGTACAAAGGAGGTTTTGATTGGTCAAAACAATTTAGAAAATCCGCCAGAATTGTTGGTGATGTTATTGGTAAATATCATCCTCATGGAGATCAAGCTGTTTATGATGCTTTAGTTAGAATGGTACAAGATTTTTCAATGAGTGTTCCACTTATTGATGGACAAGGAAACTTTGGTTCTGTCGACGGAGATCCACCTGCTGCGATGAGATATACAGAGACCAGACTTTCTAAGATAGCTGAGTATTTAATTGAGGATATAGAAAAAAATACTGTAGATTTTAAAAGCAATTATGATGAAACAGAAAAAGAACCGGTTGTTTTACCAGCCCAATATCCAAATTTATTAGTTAATGGTGCTGGAGGAATTGCGGTGGGAATGGCGACTAGTATACCGCCACATAATCTTGGTGAAGTAATAAATGCCACACAAGCTTTAATTAATAATAAAGATATTAAAATTAATGAATTAATGAAACATATTCCTGGCCCTGATTTTCCAACTGGCGGAACAATCATTGGTAAAGATATAATCAAAACAGGTTATAAAACAGGCAGAGGTTCTTTTAAAATTAGAGGTGATATTAATATAGAACAGTTAAAAAATGGCAAAGAAAGATTAGTAATTACAAATATTCCCTATCAAATAAACAAATCTGTATTAAATGAAAAGATTGTTGAATTAATAAGAGATAAAAAAATTGAAGGTATAAGCGATATTAGAGATGAGTCGAATAGGGAAGGGATTAGAGTTGCAATAGATTTAAAAAGAAACACTGAACCAGAAACTGTTAAAAGACAACTTTATAAATACACATCTTTAGAGTCTTCATTTAGTTTTAACACTTTAGCAATCGTAGACAAGAAACCAAAGAATTGTAATTTAAAAGACTTTTTAGAATCTTTTCTAAAATTTAGAGAAGATGTAGTAACAAAAAAAACAAAATTTGATTTAAAAAAAGCAGAAGACAGAGCTCATATTTTAATTGGTCTTTCGGTGGCGGTGGAAAATATTGATAAGATTATTAAGATAATTAGAAATTCAAAAAATCCTGAAATTGCTAGAGACACATTAATTAAAACAAAATGGAAAATTAAATCAACTCAAAAATTTATAAAACTTATAGAGAAAAAAAATACTATCACAGCATATTCTTTTTCAATTGATCAAGTAAATTCTATTTTGGAATTAAGATTACAAAAACTTACAGCTTTGGGTATTAATGAAATAGAAACTGAGATTAAAAAATTGTCTGACTTAATTATCCAATATAAAAAGATTTTAACTTCTAGAAAAGAATTATTAAAAGTAATCAATAATGATTTGAATTTAATTAAAGAAAAATATTCTAATCCAAGGAGAACAAAAATAATTGATGCAATATTAAATTACGATATTGAGGAAACTATCCAAAAAGAATCAGTAATTATAACTGTAACTCTACAAGGTTATATTAAACGGGGTGCTTTAAGTAGTGTAAGGGCTCAGAAAAGAGGTGGCAAAGGTAAAGCAGGAATTAAAACTAGAGAACAAGACTCTGTTGTACAAACCTTATCTGTAAACACACATACATCTGTACTCTTTTTTTCAACAGAGGGATTAGTATATAAATTAAAGGCATGGAAAATACCTGAGGGCACTTCTATTTCAAGAGGAAAGTCTTTGTATAACATTTTACCTTTAAAAAATCATCAATCTATAAGCTCTATAATGCCTTTGCCTGAAGAAAAATCAGAGTGGAAAAATCTTAATATAGTTTTTGCAACCTCAAAAGGCAAAATAAGAAAAAACTCTCTCGAAGATTTTATTAATATAAATGCATCTGGAAAAATTGCGATGAAACTTGATCCTGACGACAAAATTATCGGCGTAAAAATATGTAGAGAGGATCAAGATATTATACTTAGTTCACTAAACGGTAAATCTATAAGATTTAATGTTGAAAAGATTAGATTATTTAAAGGCAGATCTTCTAAGGGAATAAGAGGTATAAACCTAAAAGAAAAAGATATGATCGTATCGTTGTCTACTATTGATAAAGATACAAAAAATGGAAAAAAAGGTGATAAATTTATTTTATCAATCACTGAAAACGGCTTTGGAAAAAGAACAGCTTCAAATGACTTTAGAGTAACAAATAGAGGAGGAAAAGGAATAATAGGTATAGTCAATTCCTCTAGAAATGGAAATGTGTCTTCTTCGTTCCCAGTGTTTGAGGGTGATGAAATTTTGATATCTACAAACAAGGGAAGAGTGATTAGAGTTGCGGTTAAAGAAATAAGAATTGCTGGACGTAATACACAAGGAGTTAGAATAATCAGATTATCGGGAGATGAAAAAGTTGTTTCAGCAATAAAAATTGATGATAACTTAATATAATGAAAAAAGTTATTTATCCAGGAACATTTGACCCAATTACTTTTGGACATATAGATTTAATTAAAAAAGCATTAAATATTTTTGATAATCTTATAATTGCAATTTCAGATGGTAATAATAAGGAATATTTATTTTCAGCTGAAGAGAGAGAATATTTAGTGAAAAAATCTCTTTTTAGTGATCTTAAATTTAAAAAGAAGCAAATAAAAGTAGTAACATTTAATACTTTAACGACTGATTTTTGTAAAAAAATGAAATCCAACGTGATCCTTAGGGGACTTAGAGCAACTTCAGATTTTGAATACGAGTTTCAACTTTCTGGAATGAATAAAAAATTAAATGATAAAATTGAAACTGTATTTTTAATGTCTGAACCTCAGAATCAAATTATTTCATCTAAATTAGTAAAAGAGATTGCCGATTTAAAAGGAAATGTGAAAAAATTTACTACAAAAAGTGTATTAAAACATTTAAAACAAAAATTAAATGATTAGAGTATTAATCTTAATATTTTTATTTATTAGTTCTAATTTATCAGCGGAGGAAAATACTATGATTTTAAAATTAAAAGACGGTGAGGTGAAAATTGAATTATTTCCAGATGTAGCTCCAGGTCATGTTAAGAGAATAAAAGAATTAGCAAATTCTGGAAAATATGACGGTGTTGTATTTCATAGAGTAATAGATGGATTTATGGCTCAAACAGGTGATGTACAATTTGGTAATTCGGACAGTAAAGAATTTAATTTGAGTAGAGCAGGTATGGGCGGTTCTGATTTACCAGATTTAAAAGCTGAATTTAATAATTTACCACATGAAAGAGGAACATTGTCTATGGCCAGATCTCAAAACCCAGATAGCGCTAATAGTCAATTTTTTATTTGTTTTCAACCAGCTCCATTTTTAGACAGACAATATACTGTATTCGGTAAAGTAATTAGTGGAATGGAATTTGTTGATAAAATTAAAAGAGGCGACTCGAATAATAACGGAGCTGTGACTGATCCAGATAAGATAATATCTTTTAAATCAGAATAATTTTAATTAATGACATTAAAAAAATTTAATTTTAATGTTCTTAAAAAAGAAAAATTTGCAAGACTTGGAAAAATAATTACTAGCCGTGGTACAATAGATACTCCAGTATTTATGCCAGTTGGAACCCAGGCAACTGTTAAAGGTACATTTATTAAAGATGTTATTAAGGCTGGAAGTCAAATTGTTTTATCTAATACCTATCATTTAATGATTAGACCCGGTGCAGATAGAGTTAAAAAAGCTGGTGGTCTACATAATTTTATGAACTGCAAAGTACCAATCTTAACTGATTCTGGCGGCTATCAAATTATGTCATTATCTAAGTTAAACAAAATTGATAGATCCAAAGGTGCAATATTTAATTCCCATATTGATGGAAAAAAATTCATATTAAGCCCAGAACAAAGTATTAAAATACAAAAAAAGCTAAACTCAGATATTGTTATGGTGCTAGATGAATGCCCAAGGAAAACATTAAGCTATGACACGATTTTGAATGCTGTAAATCTATCAACAGAATGGGCGAAACGATCAAAAAAAGAATTTGGAAGAAATAAACACAAAGCCCTCTTTGGTATTGTTCAAGGAGGTTTATTTAATGATCTTAGATTAAAGTCATTAAAAGAACTAACAAAAATCGGGTTTGATGGATATGCTATAGGTGGATTGGCCGTAGGAGACTCTCAAAAAGAGATGTTTAAGGTTTTAGATTATCTTAAGAACTACATGCCTATCAATAAACCTAGATATTTAATGGGTGTTGGAACACCTTCAGATATACTTGGATCTGTAATGCGCGGCGTTGATATGTTTGATTGTGTATTACCAACTAGGGCTGGAAGAACAGGCCTAGCGTTTACTTGGAATGGAAGAGTGAATATTAGAAACGCAAAATACAAAAAAGACAACAAACCACTCGATGAATCAGTAAAAATATTTGATTTAAATAAATACTCTAAAAATTATATTAATCACTTATTCAACACTAATGAAATGTTGGGCTCTATGATTCTGACATTAAATAATATTAATTTTTATCAAGAATTAATGAGTGAAATTAGAAAGAATATTAAAAGAGGCACTTTTACCAAGTTTTATAGGAAATATGCTAATAAGTTATAAAATTTCGCATTGATAATTAAAAAATAATCACTATAAAAGTCAATTCTTTATGGGCCGTTAGCTCAGTTGGTAGAGCAATTCCCTTTTAAGGAATGGGTCGTTGGTTCGAGTCCAACACGGCTCACCATTTTAGTAAATAACTAAATTGGTGGATACTCATATCTGATTTTATCAATCCACCCATTAATATTTTCAATTCTTTGTTTAGATGATGGATGTGTATTCATAAAAACAGGCGGCTCCTTACCTTTGTTCGCTTCTTTCATTCTTTCCCAGATTTTTATAGTTTCTCTAATATCATATCCCGAAAGTGATGAAAAAATTAAACCCAGGTAATCTGCTTCAGACTCTTGTTTACGAGTAAAAGGGTTCATAATTCCAATTTTAGATAATAGTCCAACAGTATCCATACCTGTTGTTCTATTTACTTGTGATAGCTTTCCACCAGAAAAAATGTCTAATAATTGGGTACCTGTTTGTAAAACAACACCTCTGCTTGCTCTCTCAACAGAATGTTTAGCTACTGCATGGGCAACTTCATGACCCATCACAGCAGCTAGCCCATCTTCATTTTTTGTAATTTCTAGCATACCTGTATAAACAGCTATTTTTCCTCCTGGCATACACCAAGCATTTTTCATTTTTTTATTATCTATTAATATATATTCCCATTGAAAATTAGATGTTGGGTCTGGAATATCTTTACTCTCAAAATACTGGCTAATTGAGTCTTCCATTTTTTTACCAATTTCCTTAATAAGATTTAGTGATTTTATATCATCACTTAATTTCTCCTTTTCTTTAACTTTCTCATATAATTGAGCAGCCTGTGCATTTAGTTTTGCTTCTGGTATTAGCTTTAATTGTTTTCTATCTGTTATTGGTACTGTTCCACACGATGTAAGAAAATAACCACAGCATCCACAACCAACTAAATTTAGAAATTTTCTTCTATCCATAATAATTATTTTCTTATATTAATGATAATTTATAAAATATATATGAATTTAAACAATAAAATATTGTTATTTTTGTTTATTATCGCATTAATTTTCGTTATTTATTCATCTTACAACTAATATGTCTGATAAAAAAAAAATCTCTATTTTGGCTAGATTAAGAAATTATTTTTTAGCTGGCATTGTGGTTCTTGTACCAATTGGATTTACTTTATATTTAACAATTTTTTTAATTAAAATCTCATCCAAACTTCTTCCAAATGAAATAAATCCAAATAATTATTTACCTTTTTCGATACCAGGCTTAGAAATTTTATTATCCGTTATTATAATAATTATTGTTGGTGGAATTTCTTTATCTTTTTTTGGAAAAAGAATAGTTTCTTTAATTAACGATATATTTAAAAAGATACCTATTCTGAGAACCATATATTCTGCAATAGGTCAAATGACACAAAGTTTTACTTCAACAGGTAAAGATAAAAAAAGCGTAGTTTTAGTTGAATACCCAAAAAAAGGCTCTTGGGCAGTTGGGTTTGCAACAAAAGAAAATGATGGTGAAATTAGCAAAAAAGTCAACAAGCAAATGATCAATGTATTTGTACCAACCACTCCTAATCCTACAAGTGGATTTTTACTAATGTATCCTAAAGATGAAGTGATCTATTTGGATATGTCATTCGAAGAAGCTTCAAAATTTATAGTTTCTGCAGGAACATCAGACCCATCAAATTAAACTAAGTCGTTTAAAATATCAGCCCTATCATACATTTTTAATAAGGGCATATAGTTATCAATATTTTCATTTGTAACTTCAATTCTTTTAACTTCTTGCTCAGCCAGAAAAAAAAGATCTTCATTTAGTATTGGATCAGCAATTCTAAAACTTTGTATTCCACTTTGTTTGAACCCTAACAAATCTCCATAGCCTCTTAGCTTCATATCTTCTTCCGATATCTTGAAACCATCATTACTGCTTTTTAATATTTTAATTCTTTTTTTTGCATTCTCGCTCAAGTTAGATTTAAACATTAATATACAATAGGCTTCTTTATCACCACGACCAACTCTACCTCTTAATTGATGTAATTGCGATAACCCAAATTTGTTTGCATTTTCAATTACTATTACATTAGCGTTTGGAAAATCTATGCCAACTTCAATAACAGTTGTAGAAACTAAAATATCGATTTTTTTATTTAAAAAATCATTTAAAATTTTTTCTTTTCTATCTTTATCTAAATTTCCATGAAGTATACCAACTTTATTTGAAAAGTTTTTTTTTAAATATTCGTATCTACTAACAGATGATTGATGATCTACTTTTTTTGACTCTTCGATCAATGGACACACCCAAAAAATTTGATTTCCATTTTTTACTTGTTTTTTTAAAAATGCTAATATTTCTTCAATTTTTTTATCTAATTTACTTAATGTAGTTATTTCTTTACGATTTTTAGGTTTGCTTTTTATAATTGAAACATCCATATCACCAAAAATAGTCATAATCATAGTTCTTGGAATTGGCGTTGCTGACATAACTAGTATATCACAATTTTTACCACCTTTGTCAGATAGCTTCTTTCTTTGTTTTACCCCAAATTTGTGCTGTTCATCAATAATAATTAATCCTAATTTTTTGTAATTAATTTTATTTTGGAATAAAGAATGTGTTCCTATTAATAAATCAATTTGATGATTTTCAAGATTATTAATAATTTTTTTTCGAATTTTATTATCAGTTTTACTTGTTAATATATCAATTTTTACATTATCAGGCAGTAAGCTTTTAGCTAAGTTATAATGTTGTTGCGCCAATATTTCGGTTGGAGCCATAAAAGCAACCTGAAATTTGCTTTTTATAACATTTAAAATTGACGTTAAAGCGACTATTGTTTTTCCACTACCTACATCACCTTGTAAAAGTCTGAACATTTTTTGCTCAGATCTCAAATCATCGTTAATTTCATTTATTGCTTTTAACTGATCCTTTGTTAGTTCAAAATCTATTTTGTTTGTTATATGTTCAATGTTATTTGAACTAAATTTTTTTTTAGTTTTCTTCAGTTTCTTTACAGATTTTCTTATTTTAGAATTAATTAAAAAACTTGATAAAATTTCATCAAAAACTAATCTTTTGTAAAAAGAACCCTTCTTATTCAAGTTTTTTGGATCATGTAGTTGAATAATTGCATCTTTCCATTTTATATTTTCAAATTTATTACTAATATTTATATTTAACCATTCATTTAAATCTGGAATTTTATTCAAAACTTCACTAATAATTTTGTTATATTTTTTTTCATTTAATCCTTCTGTTAAGCTATATTTTGTATCAACCTTCTTGATACTATTTATGTTATTACCTAAGTATGTTGGATTTGTAATTTGATATCTGTTTTTATAAAAATTAATTTTACCACTTATAATTACCCTTGAGTTTAAAGGTAGTATTTTCCTGATGTATCCTTCGTAACTATTAAAAAAAATACAATCTAATTTTCCTGTTTCGTCTTCACATAATACCCTGTTAGGTAAATTCCTAACTCTGGGAAAATTATATTTCCTTACATTTACTGATATAGTTTGTATTTTACCTATTTGAAGTTGATTTATTTTTCTTAAGTCACTTCTATCTATTATATCTCTTGGCAAATTCCATAATAAGTCAAAAATTGTATTAATATTTTTTTTTCTAAATAATTTGGCTGTTTTGGTACCAATGCCATTAATTTTATTGATATCTGATAACAAGTATTCATAATTAGACATAATTACTTATATATCCATGTCACAAAATAAAGAAGATCTTAAAAATAAAATTATTTATAGAGCTTCTTATAGAGGCACAAAAGAAATGGACATATTAATGACCGCTTTTGTTAAATCTTTTATAGACGAGTTGAATGAAGATACATTAAAAATATTAGACGCGTTTGTTAATATGGATGATGAAACATTAATTTCTTTTAAAAAAAAAGAATCATTAGATAATATCAAAGACAAAAATTTGCTAGATATAATTGATAGGTTTAAAAAATTTTAATGGCGGAGAGACTGGGATTCGAACCCAGGAAAGAGTTGCCCCTTTGCCGGTTTTCAAGACCGGTGCTTTCAACCGCTCAGCCATCTCTCCACTCCAGACATTTATATTTAAAAAAAATATTTCTACAACATAATAAGTTTTTTACTATATCTTAAGATATTTTAAGTGTAATTGTCCCTAATAAGTCATAATTATATGAAAAAATTTAATCAAGGTATCATTCTCAGTAGTTTAGGATCTTTTTGGTGGGGTGTAATTGGAGTAATTTATTTTAGATCTTTATCTTTTGTAGGTCCGCTCGAATTAGTCATACATAGATGTTTATGGACAACAATATTTTTATTAATTACAACTTTTTTTTTATTTAAATGGCAAAAGTTTCTTATTATTTTAAAATCATCTAAAAAAATATTTATATTATTTTTATCTTCAATTTTAATTCTTACAAATTGGTCCGTTTGGATATATGCAGTTTCAACTAATCAAATTATAAATGCTAGTTTTGGCTATTTCATAATGCCTATTATGAGTGTTTTTTTTGGTTACTTATTTTTTAAGGAAAAACTAAATTTTAAAATAATCTTATCAATCATATTAGTTTTATGCTCAATATTTTATATGCTATATGAATTTAAGACTATACCCTGGATAGGTTTAACAGTTGCTATATCTTGGTCACTATATAATGTTTGTAGAAAACTAATTAAAGTTGATACTGATATTGGTTTATTGGTAGAAAGTTTTTTTATATTCCCTTTTGCACTTATAGCCCTAATTTATTTATTTAATATTGAGGTTAATTATTTTTCTACAAATAATATTTCAATGATGTTTTTATTAGTTTTAGCTGGACCTATAACTGTTATACCACTATTTTTGTATGTTAAAGGTGTTGAGTTATCTGGTCTTGGACCCACAGGTATGATATTTTATATAACACCAACCTTTCAATTTTTGTTAGGATACTTTTATTATGGAGAGATATTTTCTTTTGAAAAGTTTATTAGTTTTATAATAATATGGATTGCCGTATTGATTTATTTAAATAATTTATATGAGAAAAATTAGTATTACAATCTCGTCATTACTTTTAATGTTGATAACTTTTACCAAGGTTAATTCTGATGAAAAATTTAGCTCTTGGATTATAGAATTTAAAAAAAAAGCTATTAATGAAGGTATTTCAGAAAAAACCGTTGATGCAGTCATGAATAATGCAATTTTTCTCCCTAAAGTAATTGAGTATGACAGATATCAACCAGAATTTTATGAAGATACAAAAACCTATGTTTCAAAAAGAACATCTAAGGATAAAGTCAAAAAAGGTAAAAGAATTTATAAAAAAAATAAAAATTTAATTAATATTGTTGACAAAGAATTTAAAGTTGAAAAAGAACTTTTGCTGGCTTTAATGGGTATTGAGACAAACTATGGTACGTATTTAGGTAAAATGGATATAATTTCATCATTGGCAACTTTAAGTTACGACAAACGGAGAAGTGAATTTTTTTCAAATGAATTAATTACAATACTGAAGTTGATTGACCAAAACAAAGTTGATAAAGACATTTTATTTGGCTCATGGGCTGGTGCTTTTGGTAATTTTCAGTTTATGCCAACTACAATCTCTAATTATGCAATAGACTATAATAATAATTCGATTATTGAATTAAAAGAAGCTGAAGATTCTTTTGCCTCTGCTGCAAATTATTTAAATAAAATTGGTTGGAGAAAAAATGAGCCATGTTTTTTTAATATTGAGTTAAATGAAAATATCCCTAGAAAATTATTAAATACTTCAGCAAAAAAAATAAAACATAAAAGAAAATTCAAATATTATAAAAAATATATTAAAGAATTTGAAAATTTGAACATAGGTGATAACGTCAAAGTAGCTGTAATAACACCTGATAGTGATATTGTTAAAAATAATAATAAGTTAAGACCTGCTTATTTGGTATTTCCAAATTATGATAGAGTTTTGAAATGGAATAGGTCTCTAAGATTTGCTATCGCTGTGTGCACACTAAAAAATAAATTTGAAAATGAATTATAAAATTTTTATAATTTTAATTTTTTTTATATTTTCAGGATGTAAATTAGAAACTGTTAATAAAAAAGTTAATTATGACAATAATATTTATGTTAACAAAGGATTTACACTAATCTACTCAGACGAACTTATAAAAAATAAAATAACAAAAAAAAAAATTGATATAAGAAGTTTAGATATTCATCATAGCTATTTATCTAGAGGTACAAAAGTTAAGATTACCAATCTTTTAAACAATAAATCTCTAGTTGGAAATGTTTCAAGAAAAATAAAAAATTTGGACTTTTATAATTCAATTGTGTCTAAACGCATTTCAGATGAGTTAAACATAAATTATGACCAACCTTATATTGAGATAAAAGAAATTAAAAATAATTCAATTTTTTTAGCAAAGAAATCCAAAACTTTTGAAGAAGAAAAAAATGTAGCCAATAAAGCTCCAGTCGACACAATAAGTATTAATGATTTAAACTCATCTAAAAAAGAAAAAGTAAAAGATACAAAAGTTAGCAAGTTTTCATATGTAATTAAAGTAGCTGAATTTTACTTTTTTGAAAATGCCAAAGATCTAAAAAAAAGAATAATAAAAGAAACAGACATACAAATTGTGAATATTTTGTCTATCTCTAAGAATACACATAGAATTATATTAGGTCCTTATAATAATATTAATTCTCTACAAAAGGCATTTTATAGTATAAGAACCTTAGGCTTTGAAAATATTGAAATTATTAAAAATGGATAAATTTAAAAAATTTTTATTTTATTGTTTTTTATCTTACTTTTGGTTAACGAATGCCTCTATTTCTGCTTTTGATATAAACGCTAGAACTGCAATTTTACAAGATTATTTGTCAGGAGAAATTCTTTATGAAAAAGATATTCAAAGATCCATTTATCCTGCGTCAATGACAAAAATAATGACGTCAATAGTTGTATTTGATTTGTTAAAAAGTGGGGATCTAAATCTTGATGACAAAGTAATGGTTTCAGAAAATGCATGGAGACTTTCACAATCAGGATATTCATCGATGTTTATTATGGTTGGAGATGAAGTATCAATAGAAGATTTATTAAAAGGAATAATAATTGCATCTGGTAATGATGCCTGTGTTGCTTTAGCGGAAGGTGTTGCTGGTACGGAGGAAGAATTTGCGATAATGATGAATTCTAAAGCTGCAGAAATCGGAATGACAAATACTAATTTTACAAACTCCTCTGGAATAAATGATCCAGATAATTATTCTACTGTTGAAGATATTCTATTAATGTCAAATTATTTAATTAAAAACTATCCTGTTTATTATTCTTATTTTAAGGAAAAAACTTTTACATGGGATCGAACTGGGGGAGATCCAATTACGCAAGGAAATAGAAATCCTTTATTGTATAAAAATTATGGTGCTGATGGTATTAAAACCGGCTACCTTGCTGTAGAAAAATATTCATTAGCTAGCTCTATTAAAAAAGGAGAGAGAAGATTAATAGCAGTAGGTAGTGGATTTGAAACTAAAAATTCAAGATCTAGACAATCAAAAAAACTTTTAACATGGGGTTTAACTAACTTTGATACAATTCAAATAGCTAAAACTGATGAAGAAATTTCCAATTTAGATGTATGGTTAGGTAAAAAAGATAAAGTTCAAGTTTACGTAAAAAACGATATATATAAAACAATTCCAAAAGCTAGAAAAAAACACCTAGAAGCATATATTGAATACAATGGACCCATACTTGCACCAATAGAAAAGGATCAAGAGTTAGGAATTTTAAAAATTTTATATAAGGATGAAATTATCAATGAATTTAAAGTTTATGCATTTGAAGATATAAAAAAACTCAATGTTATTTCTAGAATTATAAAATCTATAAATTATCTTATCTGGGGTGATGTATAAGAAAATAATAGTTTTCGAAGGTATAGATGGGTCTGGAAAAACATTTCATCTCAATGAAGTAGCAAAGTACTTATCTAAAAAAAAAATAAAATTTATAAAAATAAGAGAACCAGGTGGCACTAAAAATTCAGAAATTATAAGAAATATTATATTAAATAAAAAATCAACTTTTAAAAAAAAAACAGATTTGTTACTTTATTTAGCTGCTAGAAATGAAAATTATGAAAATTTGATTAAGCCATATTTAAATAGAAAAGTTATACTTATTGATAGATTTATAGACTCAACCATAGCGTACCAGCATTATGGTTTTAAGATAAATAAAAGAGTTATAAAGGAATTAAACAATTTCATACTAGGTAATCTAAAACCTAATTTTACTTTTTTTCATTATGTGCCAATTAAAAGAATAAAAAAGAATATTTCAGGAAAAAAGAATAAATACGACAGTTTTAGCAAAAATTTTTATAATAAAGTACAAAATGGATTTTTGAATATTTTAAAAAAAAATAAGAATAAGTTATTAATAGATTCGTCTAAAAATAAGAAATACAATATAGAATTAATTAAAAATAGAATAAATAAAATATTAAAAATTAATGGGTGAAGAAATTTTTAGCAAAGAACTATCTACATTTAAAAAAGAAATAAATTTTATTTCTAATTTATATATTAATAGAAAATTACCACAAACAATATTATTTACTGGAGAAAAAGGTATTGGCAAATTAAACGTGGCTTACCATTTAATTAATTTCATATTGTCAAAAGATGAGGATAATGAATATTGTATAACTACTAACAAAATTAATTCTAATAACAAAACTTATAATCTTTTGCTCAAAAATATTCACCCAAATCTATTTCTAATTTCATTAAAAGATAAAAAAAAGAATATTGATATTGAACAAATCAAAAATATGAAAAATTTTCTAAATATAACATCATTCAGCAATAAGCCAAAGATTGTGTTGATAGATGGAAGTGAATATTTGAATTTGTCTTCCTCAAATTCTTTACTTAAATCGTTAGAGGAAAATTTGAATAATGTTTTTTTTATATTGGTTCATGACATTAAAAAAAAACTGTTAACTACAATCAAATCCAGATGTATACAATTTAAATTTTTTCTGAATAATGAGGATCGTGAAAAAAGAATAAATGAAATACTAAATAATCAATTTAATGATTTAAGTTCTGATTTTAAAAATAAATATATCAGCCCTCTTTTTTTTAAAAGTTTGTTAGAATATTGTAATAAAAATAATTTACAGATAAACGATATTAATCTAGATAATCTTTTATCCGATATACTTAAAAAAAAAGATTATAAAAAAAATGAATTTGTCTTAAAAAATTTTTTTTTATTAGTTCAATTATTTCTTTATAAAAAAATTAAAAAGGAACATAATAATAAATATTTTTATTTATTGAAGTATTTTACACAAAGATTTGATGATGTTACTAAATTTAATCTAGACTTTGAGTCGTATGTTTTAGAATTTAAGAATTTAATTTATAATGAAAAATAACTATTATATCACTACACCAATTTATTATCCATCAGCAAAACCTCATATGGGACATGCATACTCAAGTATAGTTGCTGATTTTTTTGCAAGATTTAAAAGAATCAGCGAACATAATGTTTTTTTTTTAACTGGTACAGATGAGCATGGCCAAAAAATCCAAAGAGCAGCATTAGAAGCAAAAAAAGATCCCTTAGATTTTTGTAATGAAATAAGCTCAAATTTTAAAGATTTGTCTGCTATTTTAAATCTTTCAAATGATGATTTTATTAGAACAACTGAAAAACGTCATAAAATGGCAGTTGAAAATTTATGGAATATTTTAGAAAAAAAAAATGAGATATATTTATCTAAATATTCAGGTTGGTATTCTGTATCTGATGAAGCCTTTTATTCTGAAAGTGAAATTGAAGACAAAGATAATGTTAAAGTAAACAAATTATCAGGTTCAAAAGTCGAATGGGTTGAAGAAGAGTCTTTTTTCTTTAAATTATCAAATTGGGAAAAAAAATTACTGGATTATTATGATAAAAATCCTGGATTTATAAGACCGGAAAGTAGAAGAAATGAAGTTATCAGTTTTGTTAAAGGAGGACTTAAAGATTTATCTGTAAGTAGAAAATCTATATCTTGGGGGATAAATGTTCCCTCCCACAAAAACCATATTATTTACGTATGGTTAGATGCACTAACAAATTATTTGAGCGCACTTGATTATCCTAATATTGATAATGATAAATATAAGAATTTCTGGCCTGCATCTGTCCACATAATTGGTAAAGACATATTAAGGTTTCACGCTGTTTACTGGCCAGCTTTTTTGTTAGCAGCAAATTTACCTTTGCCTAAAACTATATACGGTCATGGTTGGATTTTATCTAATGAGGAAAAAATGTCTAAATCGAAAGGAAATATATTAGACCCCTTAGAAATTATTGATAAATATGGTCTTGATCCTTTAAGATTTTATTTATTAAAAGAAGTTTCTTTTGGCAACGATGGCAATATATCAAAAGAAAAATTAGAAAATTGTATCAATAGTGATCTTGCTAACAATTACGGTAACTTATGTCAGAGAGTAATATCTTTTAATGAAAAAAATTTAAATTTAGAAATCCCAAAAAATATAAAATTTAATAATGAAGATTTAAATATATTAAATGGATTTAAAGAAAATTACAGTAAAATTGAAAATGCGGTAAATAAACAAGATATAAATTTTTATATGAATTTTTTAATGGAGACTTTGTTTGGAGCTAATAAATATTTTAATGACCAAGAACCCTGGAATAAAAAAAACGATACTAATAGATTAAATACTATTATCTATGTTAGCTTAGAATTAATTAGAAAAATTTCTATTTTAATGTATCCAATTATACCTGAAACTTCTTTAAAAGCTTTAAATATTTTTAATATTAAAGAAAAAGATATCATCTTTAATTCATTGCTAAATAATGAGTTTTTAAAACAAGGTATGAAAATAAATAAAATTAATATACTTATTAAAAAGATAATAAATGATTGACTCTCATTGCCATTTAGACCGTGAACCACTGATTAATAATTTTGAAGAAGTTATGCAAAGGGCTAAAAATGTTGGTATAGAAAAAATTTTAACTATTTGCACAACTAACAAAAACTTTTCTGAAGTAGAAAATTTGGTAAAAAAAGATCAAATAATATACGGCACATTTGGTATACACCCCCATGAAGCTAATACTAACAGTATAAGTAAGGACCAAATAATTAAAAATGTTTCTAAGAATAAAAAAATTATTGGGGTAGGGGAAACAGGTTTAGATTTTTACTACAACAATAGTGACAAAGTTTCACAAATTAATAGTTTTGAAGAACATATACTTGCATCCATTGAATTGAATAAACCAATTATTATACACTCTAGAAATGCAGAAGATGAAACATTTGAATTATTAAACAAATATAAAAATAAAAATATAAAAATTTTGATGCACTGTTATACTGGAAGTTTAGAACTTGCAAAAAAAATGCTTGATTTGAATTCATATTTTTCTGCAAGTGGTATTATAACTTTTAAAAAGAGCGCAGATCTAAATAATACCTTTAATTTTATCCCTTCAGATAAAATATTAATTGAAACAGATAGCCCATTTCTTGCTCCGGTACCCAAAAGGGGAAAAACTAATGAACCTAGTTATTTAAAGTATACTTTAGAACATATGGCAAAAATAAAGAATATTTCTCCACAAGAAATAGAATTGATAACTTCACAAAATTTCAAAAAATTATTTGAAGTAAATTAATGTCCATAAAATTTATAATTTTAGGGTGCGGTAGTTCATTAGGAGTTCCTAGAATTGATGGTTTTTTTGGTAATTGTGATCCAAAAAATAAAAAAAATTATAGAACTAGATGTTGTGCATTAATAAAATCTAAAAATAAAAATGTTTTAATCGATACATCACCTGATTTAAAACAGCAATTAATCAAGAATAAAATTAATAATATTGATAAAGTTTTTTATACCCATCATCATGCAGATCAAACTCATGGTATAAATGAACTACGTTTTTTTTATTTAAAGAATAGAAAAAAAATAGATATATATACTAATAATTTAACAAAAAAGTATTTACTCAATTCATTTGGATATTGTTTTAAAAAAAATAGAGAGTATCCACCTATATTACAGAATAATTCTTTAAAAAAAAAACATTCATATAAAGATAATGGAAAGATTATTAGTCTGAAATCCATCAAGGTCGAACATGGAAATATTGACAGTATATGTTATGTAATTAACAATAAATTAGCTTATGCTAGTGATGTAAGTAAAATACATGAAAAGGATTTAAAATCACTTATTAATCTTAAATATTTAGTAATTGATTGCCTTCAATATAATCAACATCCATCACATTATTGTCTAACAGATATTCTATTACTAATTAAAAATATAAAGCCAAAAAAAACAATTTTAACAAATTTAGCAAGTTCTATTGACTACAACCAGATTAAAAAAAAGTTACCTAAAAATGTTATACCAGCTTATGATGGTTTAACTCTAAATATTTAGCAAAGTTTCTATTTTAGAAATAATTTTATTTGAAGTAGGGTTTGTAAAAGATGAAAATGTATCCTCAACTTTTCCCTCATTATTAATTAAAATTTTATGAAAATTCCACTTAGGTATTGCTGATTTTCCATGATTTTCTTTTGCCCATTTAAATATATCATGTGCACTATCACCTTTAACATCATAAATAGAAGTAATTGGAAAAGTGATATTAAAATTCACTTCACAAAATTCTTTTACCTCTTTTTCTGTTTTTTTTTCTTGATTAAATGAATTCGATGGAACAGCTAAAACTAATAGACCTTTATTCTGATATTTCTCCCAAATATTTTGCATATCATTATATTGTTTTGTAAAACCACAATAACTCGCGGTGTTTACCAATAATATTGCTTTTTTATTTTTATATTCTTTTAAATCAATTAATTTTCCATTAACAAGTTCAACAGAAAAATCAAAAAAAACCTTTTCATAATTCGCTAAGGTTTTTGTAGAAAAAAAAGAGATCATTAAAAATACAATTGCTAATAATTTAGTAAAATTTGAAAATTTCATTTCTTTGGAGATAATAATATAAGAAAATATCCAAATAATGTTGATAATAATGACCCACCTAAAACTCCAATTTTAACACCATCCATATAACTCATGTTATCTATAAATGCTAAATTACCTACGAACAAACTCATAGTAAATCCGATACCAGTTAAAACCCCTACACCGTAAAAATTAATCCAGTTAGCTTTCGATGGCATTTGCGCTAATTTAAATTTAATTGAAAGGTATGAAAAAATAAAAACACCAAATTGTTTTCCTAAAAATAATCCTAATAAAATACCCAATGGAACTTTTGACATGAAGGATGATAAAGACAATCCTTCTAAAGAAACACCTGCATTGGCAAAAGCAAACAATGGCATTATACCAAATGCAACATAAGGACTTATTGCATGTTCAATCTTGATTAATAATGAAAATTCCTTAGGTTTTTTTCTATGAGGAATAGTTGTTGCTAATAAAACTCCAGCTATTGTGGCATGTATACCTGATTGATGAGTAAAATCCCACATTACAATACCGATTAAAAGATAAAGTATAAAGTTTTTAACGTTAAATTTATTTAAAATTAATAATAATATGAAAGTTACAACAATTAATCCCAAATAATGAATTTTCAAGTCACCTGTATAGAAAAAAGCAATTATAATGATTGCTCCTAAGTCATCAATTATTGCTAAAGCTGTTAAAAAAACTTTTAATGATATAGGAACTCTCGATCCTAATAATGACAAAACTCCTAAAGAAAAAGCAATATCTGTAGCTGATGGTATTGCCCATCCTCTTAATGTTTCCGTATCACCATAATTTATAAAAATATAGACTAGCGCTGGTACAACCATGCCTCCAATTGCCCCCATTATTGGAAGCATTGCTTGTTTAAAATTAGACAATTCTCCTTCAATAAATTCTCTTTTAATTTCTAGAGTAACAAAAAAAAAGAATATCGCCATTAAGGCGTCATTAATCCAATGCAGAACAGATAATTTTATTCCGAAATTATTTATTCCAATAAATAAATATTTATCCAAGGTTTCAAAATAAATTTTGGATAAATCTGAGTTACTTACTATTAAAGCTAATATTGCACTTATTAATAAAACTAAACCACTTGCAGCTTCTAATTTAAAGAACCACTTAAACGGACTTGATAAGTATTTTAACATTTTTTTAATTAATTAAATTTATTGTAAATAATTTTATATCTATCAAACTTTGATATAAATTGTCTAAATAAAAGTTGATATTTGGAATTATATAGCCCAAGGGGACCTTAAAAGTGTCTATTAAGATAACAATAGCTATTATCGTTATTAAGAAAACCAAAAATAGCTTAGAAAAATTTTTGCTTCTTTCTCTCTTGATCGCAGGTAAATATTTTTTATTTTCTTTTGTTTTATCTACTTTTGGTTTTATGACTTCTTTATTTTGTTTAACCTGTATAAACTCCTTGTTTCCTTTTTCCTTAATTGTTGTATTCGGTGTCGCAGCGTCTTGTTTTTTTTTAATATCTTTCGATGGCTTAAAAAACCATGTATGATTACATACTCCACATTTTACCAATCGACCTTCTTTAGGTATTAATTTATCATCAATATTAAAACTTTTTTGATCACAGGGACAAACAATAATCATAATTTCTTATATATCAGATTCTATTTAAAATTCTTTTATTTTTGATCTCTTTATCCTTTAAAAATTAGGTTATCTACTGTAATAGTATTCAAATTCGGGGCGTAGCGCAGCCTGGTAGCGCATCTGGTTTGGGACCAGAGGGTCGTAGGTTCAAATCCTACCGCCCCGACCATTTATGACAAAGAAAAAAGCAAAAATATATAAGCCTACCAAAACATCAATGCAATCGGGTATTGGCAAAACTAAAAGGTGGATACTTGAATATATTGACGATTCGATATCTATTAACCCTTTAATGGGTTGGGAAAGTTCCTCAAATACTCTATCTGAATTAAAACTTTTTTTTGATACAAAAGATCAAGCAATAGAATACGCAAATAAAAATAAAATCGAATTTATTTTAATTGAAAATAACCAAAGATCTTTCGTTAAAAAATCGTATACTGATAATTTTTTAGAATAAATGTTTAAATTTTTTACAAATAAAAGATGGTATCCTTGGAGCATATTTGGTTCATTAATAATATTAGTTTCAACATGGTACCAAGTTCAACTTGATGTAATGATTAATGAATGGTTTGGTGAATTTTATGATACTTTACAAAAGGCCTTAACAACCCCAAACTCAGTATCTGAGAAAGAATTTATATCTTATCTTTTAACATTTGCTAAAATTGCTGGTGTGTGGATGGTCATTTCTGTTGCTACAGATTATTTTACTAGTCATTGGACGTTTAGATGGAGAACAGCAATGGCGGATTATTACCATGAAAATTGGTATAAAGCTCGATTAACAGAAGGGGCTTCACAAAGAGTTCAAGAAGACACTTTAAAATTTGCTAGAATTATGGAAGGTTTGGGTGTGGAGCTTCTAAGAAGCTTAATGACGCTCGTTGCTTTTTTACCAATATTATGGGGACTATCGAAACAAATAACTATGTTACCTTTTTTTGGTGAAGTTAATCATGCTTTAGTTTGGGTGGCTATAGTATCGGCCTTAGGTGGAACTTTATTACTCGCTGCCGTTGGATTTAAATTACCTGGTATTGAATATGATATTCAAAAAGAAGAGGCCGCATACAGAAAAGAGTTGGTATTAGGAGAGGACAACATAAATAATGCAGGATCAAGTAGTGTAAATCTTTTGTATGGAAACGTTCGTAAAATACATTTTAAAATGTACTTTCACTATTTATATTTTAATGCAGTTAAATGGAGTTATCTACAAGGAATGGTAATTGTTCCATATGTAGCTTTAGCACCAACAATAGTCACTGGAGCTATCACGTTAGGATTTGTTCAACAAATCGCAAGAGCTTTTAATAAAGTAGAAAACTCATTACAATATTTAGTAAGAAGTTGGCCAATAATAGTAGAATTAATTTCTGTTCAAAGACGATTATCAGAATTTGAAACTAAATTAAATAATGTGCCTGATGAAGTAAAAGCTTAATGGACATTGAAGAAAAATTTTTAAAAGAATTTGTTAAAGTTACACAACAAGCATCAATAGCAACACTTCCTAAAATTGGAAAAAAGGATAAGAATGAGGTGGACAAGCTTGCAACAAATGCCATGAGAAAAGTTCTAAATAATATTGAAATGAAGGGAAGAGTGGTAATAGGAGAGGGTGAAATAGATGAAGCCCCAATGTTATACATCGGAGAAATTTTGGGAAATAATGATGGGCCAGATATTGATATTGCTGTTGACCCCTTAGAAGGAACAAATTTTGCTGCCAATAATTTACCTGGTGCATTGTCCGTTATTGCTGCTTCATATAAAAATAATTTATTAAATGCACCAGAAACTTATATGAGTAAAATAGCTTATGGTTCTGACATAGAAAAAGGTGTTATAGATTTAGACTATAATTTTTCAAAAAATATAAAAAATTTGGCTGATTTTAAAAAAAAAAAATTTGAAGATATAACCATTTGTATTCTAGACAGACCTAGACATAAAAACATTATTGAAGAAGCTAAGAAATTAAAATTAAAAACTAAATTAATTTCTGACGGAGATGTTTCAGGTGCACTATTAGTAACAGACAAAAAATACGAAGTAGATCTTTTTTTGGGTATAGGTGGTGGACCAGAAGGGATTTTAGCTGCATGTGCACTTGATGCTTATAATTGTGGTTTTCAAGGTCGATTTATATTTGATGATGAAATTGCAATCAAAAGAGCAAAAGATATGGGTATCGTTGATCTAAAAAAAAAATATGAATTAAAAGACATTGTTAGAGGAGACAGTATATTTTGTGCTACAGGAATTACAAATGGCGAACTAGTTAAAGGTATAGAAGTATCTGGTGATTACTTTATGACAGATACTTTCGTTACTCACAAAAGTAGGAACATTAAAAAAAATATACAAGAGAAAGTTCAAAAAATTACATGATATCTGTCTC
>CACIDF010000008.1 GCA_902585365.1 uncultured Pelagibacteraceae bacterium | reverse complement strand
CCAGACTTTTTTCCAGGAATTTTAAGCAAAGGTATCTATGGAAGAGCAATTGAGAAAAGTTTGTGGAACTTGGATGTAATCAACATTAGAGACTTCGCAAAGGATAAGCATAAAACAGTAGATGATACTCCTTATGGAGGTGGTGAAGGAATGGTTTTAAAACCTGATGTAGTTGCAAAAGCACTAGATCAAAATTTAAAAAAAAATGAAAAAATTATTTATTTAACACCTAAAGGAAAGACTTTTGATCAAAATAAAGCAAAAAAATTTTTGAAAGAAAAAAAAATAAATATTCTTTGTGGTCATTTTGAAGGAATTGACCAAAGAGTCATAGAGTCCAGAGGTATTGAAGAGATAAGTATTGGGGACTACATTTTGTCAGGTGGCGAGACAGCTGCATACGTAATTTTGGATAGCATATTAAGACTTGTGCCAGGTGTTCTAGGAAATGAAAATTCGTACAAAGACGAAAGTTTTGAAAATGGTTTATTGGAGTATCCTCAGTATACAAAACCACAAATATGGGAAAAAACACCAGTTCCTGAGGTGCTTTTATCAGGAGATCATAGCAAAATTAAAGACTGGCGTTTATCTCAATCAGAGGCTATAACACGCCACCGAAGACCAGACTTGTGGCAAAAATATAAAAAGAATTAAATTGATAAACATACAAATGAAAAACATTGAAGAAATAAATAGAGAGAACGTAAAGAAAATCTCAGCAGAAAAAAAATTACCAGATTTCTTTCCTGGAGATATTATTAAAGTTGGTGTTAGAATTACAGAAGGAAAGAGAGAAAGAATTCAATATTTTGAGGGCGTTTGTATAGCAAAAAAAAATAGAGACATTAACTCTTCATTTACCGTAAGAAAAATATCATTTGGCGAAGGAGTTGAAAGAACATTTGCACTCTTTAGTCCAATTGTTGATACTATTAAAGTCATAAGATCTGGAAAAGTAAGAAGAGCTAAACTATACTACTTAAGAGACAGAACAGGGAAATCAGCAAAAATTGCTGAAAAAATTAAAAAGAAAATCGGTATTGATATAGAGACAAAACCTGAGGGAGTAACAGAGGAAAATGTTGTTAAACAGACAACAAAAGATGATAAAGTAGAAACTTCTGAGGATGATAAATCTCCGTCTTTAAAAAAAGATGAGAGTCTTAAAGAAGATAGCACTAAAAAGGCTAAATAAAATTAAACTTTTTTAAATGTCAAAAACTTTATACGATAAAATCTGGGAAGAACATTTAGTACATCAGCAAGAAGATGGCACATCTTTGTTATTTGTCGATAGACATTTAATACATGAGGTTACTAGTCCCCAAGCTTTTGAAGGTTTAAGAAATTCTAACAGGAAAGTCAGAAATCCCGAATTAACACTTGCAGTTGCAGATCATAATGTTCCAACTACAGATAGATCTAAAGGTATTGCAGATGAGGAGTCTAAAATCCAAGTTGATACACTAGGTAGGAATTGTAAGGAGTTTGGAATTAAACTTTTTGGAATGTCTGACAAAAGACAAGGTATAGTACATATTATTGGGCCAGAGCAAGGATTTACACAGCCTGGGAACATAATTGTTTGTGGAGATAGTCATACAGCAACTCATGGAGCTTTTGGCGCATTAGCTTTTGGAATAGGTACTTCAGAAGTTGAGCATGTATTAGCAACCCAAACGTTGGTTCAAAAAAAATCAAAAAATTTAAGAATAAGCGTTAATGGTAAATTACCAATCGGAGTAACGTCTAAAGATGTAATTTTACAAATAATAGGAAAAATTGGAACTGCTGGAGGTACAGGTTATGTCATTGAATATGCTGGAGATGTTATCTCATCATTGACAGTGGAAAATAGAATGACAATTTGCAACATGACAATCGAAGGCGGAGCAAGAGCAGGATTGATAGCTCCTGACGAAAAGATATTTAAATATTTAAAAGGTAAACCGATGTCACCAAAAAATGAAATCTGGGATAAAGCAGTTGAATATTGGAGTAAACTTAATTCAGATAATAACGCTAATTTTGATAAAGAAGTTACACTTAAAGGAGAAGACATACAGCCAATGGTTACTTGGGGTACATCACCACAAGATGTTATTACAATAGATGGAAAAGTCCCTAATCCTTCTGATGAAAAAGATAATGACAGAAGAAACTCAATTGAAAGATCTTTAAAATATATGGGTCTTAAACCAAATACATTAATTAAAGATATAAAAATTGACAAAGTTTTCATAGGTAGCTGTACAAATGGTAGAATTGAAGATTTAAGAGATGCTGCAAAAATTCTAAAGGATAAGAAAATTGCATCTCATGTAAAAGCCATGGTCGTTCCAGGATCAGGGTTAGTAAAAGAACAAGCTGAACAAGAGGGTTTAGATAAAATATTTTTAAATTCTGGATTTGAGTGGAGAGAACCAGGATGTTCCATGTGTTTAGCAATGAATGCTGATAAACTTAAACCAGAGGAAAGATGCGCATCAACATCTAACAGAAATTTTGAGGGTAGACAGGGTAGAGGTGGTAGAACACATTTAGTTAGCCCAGCTATGGCAGCAGCTGCAGCAATTTCTGGAAATTTTGATGATGTAAGAAAGTATAAAAATTAATGAAAAAGTTTAATAGATTAAAAAGTATTCCTGCATACATACCAATAGTTAATATCGATACGGATATGATAATTCCTAAACAATTTTTAAAAACTATTAAAAGGACAGGTTTAGGAAAAAATCTTTTTTTCGAGATGAGATATGATGATGAAGGTAAAGAAATTTCTGACTTTGTTCTAAATAACGAACCTTACAATCAATCAAAAATATTAATTACTGGTAAAAATTTTGGATGTGGCTCATCGAGAGAACATGCACCTTGGGCACTTTTAGACTTTGGTATTACTTGTGTAATAAGTTCTAGTTATGCAGATATATTTTACAATAATTGTTTCAAAAATGGCATCTTACCAATAACTATCAAAGAGGAAGTAATAAAAGAATTATCTGAATATTCTACAAGGAAAGAAGAAATATCCATAAACTTGGAGGACCAGTCTATAAAATTTGGGAATAATGAAATTAAGTTTGAAATTGATGAATTTAAAAAAAAATGCCTTCTAGAAGGTTTAGATGATATCTCTCTTTCGTTAGCCCAGTCTTCAAAGATTTCAGCTTATGAAAGCAAAATAAAGTCATCGAAGCCTTGGATTTTTAATGATTAAAGTAAAAAAAAGAAAAATTTTACTTTTACCTGGGGATGGTATTGGTACAGAAGTAATCAATGAAGTAAAAAAAATAATTGAATGGTTTAATAAAAATAGATCTCTTGATTTCGAAGTAGATCAAGATTTAGTAGGTGGGGCTGCGTATGATAAATTTAAAACTCCCATTACCGATGAAGTATTTTTTAAAGCCTTAGAATGTGAAGCAGTAATTTTAGGCGCTGTAGGAGGCCCTAAATGGGATAACTTAGATTTTTCTAAAAAACCAGAAAGAGCATTACTAAAATTAAGAAAAGAACTTAAACTTTTTGCAAATTTACGACCTGCTATTTGTTTTAAACAGTTAGTTGAGGCTTCTAGTTTAAAACCCGAAATAGTATCAGGACTTGATATAATGATTGTAAGGGAATTGACTGGAGGAATTTATTTTGGTGAACCAAGAGGTATAAAGCCCATCGATAATGGAGAAAGAAAAGGAATTAATACTCATACATATACATCCAAAGAAATTGAAAGAGTTGCAAGAGTTGCTTTTGAATTAGCCAAAAAAAGAAATAATAAAGTTACTTCTTGTGAGAAATCAAATGTTATGGAAGCTGGTCAACTGTGGAAAGAGGAGGTAACAACTCTTCACAAAAAAGACTATAAAGACGTAAATTTAGAACACATGCTTGCGGATAACTGTGCTATGCAGTTATTAAGAAATCCAAAACAATTCGATGTAATAGTAACTGATAATTTGTTTGGAGATATACTTTCTGATGAAGCAGCAATGCTTACAGGTTCATTAGGATTACTACCTTCAGCCTCACTTGGTGCAAAAGATAAAGACGGAAATTTAAGATCAATGTACGAACCTGTGCATGGTTCTGCTCCAGATATCGCAGGCAAAGGTATTGCTAATCCAATTGCAACAATTTTAAGTTTTTCAATGGCCTTAAAATATTCTTTAAACTTAGATAAAGAGTCCACTGAATTGGACAATGCAGTTCAGAAAGTTTTAGACGATGGATTAAGGACAAAAGACATAATTTCTAAAGGAAAAAAAGAAGTTTCCACCTCTATGATGGGGGATGCGATTATTGCGTGTTTGCAAAAATAATTAAATTATCTTAATTTAAGTATAGTAAAAAAAATGACAACTTATACAGCACCTGTTGAAGATATGATGTTTCTTTTTGAGAAATTAAGAGACAATAAAAATTATAATGACTTAGAAAAGTATAAAGAAGTCAGTCCAGATCTCGTTAAAAACATTTTAGAAGAAGCAGCAAAAATAAATGAAAATTTAATTTTACCACTTGCAAAAGCTGGAGACGATAATCCTGCAGTTCTAGAAAATGGCGTAGTAAGAACACCGCCTGGATATAAAGAAGTTTATCAAAAATATATTGAGGATGGATGGACTTCATTATCCTGCGATCCAAAATATGGTGGACAGGGAATGCCTAGAACTGTAAGTGCTTTTTTTGATGAGATGATATCATCTGCTAGTTTGGCGTTTAAACTTTATAGTGAATTAACTCTCGGTGCTTACAACTGTATTCATCATCACGCCTCAGATGAAATTAAAGATAAATATCTTCCCAAAATGGTTGAGGGTAAATGGAGTGGTACAATGTGTTTAACAGAGCCAGTCTGTGGAACAGATTTAGGTTTATTAAAAACAAAAGCAGTAGAACAACAAGATGGAACTTATAAAATTACAGGTCAAAAAATATTTATTACATCTGGAGACCATGATCTTACTGAAAATATAATCCATTTAGTAATTGCGAGAGCAACAGACTCACCTAAAGGAACTAAAGGAATAAGTTTATTTTTAGTTCCAAAATTTGTTGTAAAAAATGATGGAACAATTGGTGCAAGAAATGGAATTTCAACAGGATCTATAGAAACAAAAATGGGCATCAAAGGTTCAGCAACTTGTGTTTTAAATTTTGATGACGCAACTGGATTTATGATTGGTCCTAAAAATAAAGGATTAAGTCAGATGTTTACTATGATGAACCTAGAGAGAATTGTCGTTGGAATTCAAGGTTTAGGGATTTCAGAAATCGCTTACCAGAATTCATTAAGCTATGCTAAAGAGAGAAAACAAGGTAAAAGCAATAATAACAAATCTCAAAATGGAAATGCAGATTTAATTATTGAACATGCAGATATAAGAAAATCATTATTAAACATGAAATCAATAATTGAGGGAGAAAGAGCATTATGTTTTTGGTTGTCACAACAAACTGAAGTTAGCTTAAATCATAGTGATCAGAAAATTAAACAAGATGCTTCAGATATGGTTTCATTAATGACACCTGTTGTAAAATCTTTATTTTCAGATTTAGGTATGGAAATTACTAGTGATGCAATGCAAATATATGGAGGATACGGGTATACAAAAGATCAAGGTATAGAGCAATTATACAGAGATAATAGAATAACACCTATTTACGAAGGGACCAATTCAGTGCAGGCTGCTGATTTAGTTTTTAGAAAATTATCAAATAAAAATGGAAACATAATTAATAAATTCTTAGATCTTATTAAATCTGAAACTAATTCAAATAACGAAAAAATTAAACCGTTTGTTAAAGAATTTAATAATTATCTAGAAATCCTTAAAAAATTCAGTAAATGGACAATTGATAGATCCGAGACTAACAGAGATGATGTAAGCGCAGCAGCTAATGATTATTTGAAAACACTTGGTTATATTTCTTTGGCATTTGCCTGGATTAAAACACTTCAAGTAAGTTTTAAAGATTACGAAGAAAATAAGAAATTCTATGATGACAAAATAAATACTGCTAAATTTTATTTTGAAAAAGTATTACCTAGGGCTGAACAACACTATAAATCTGCCATTTCAGGAAGTTCAAACATTATGAATTTTAATTTTAACTGAAATGAGTCATTACGATAATAACTTAGACAAAAATAACGCAAATTTTGTTCCATTAACTCCATTAAGTTTCCTCGAAAGAGCAAAAGATATCTATCCAGATTATGAAGCTTTAATTTATGAAGATAGGTCTTACACCTGGGAACAAATTTATATGAGATGCATCAAATTTGCGAGTGCACTAGAAAAAATTGGTATTAAGGAGGGGGATACAGTTTCAGTCATGGCTTTTAATACACCTGAAATTTTTGAGGCTCATTATTCTGTACCAATGACTGGAGCAGTTCTAAATACTATAAACACAAGATTAGATGCTAAGACAGTTGCATATATTATTGATCATAGCGAAGCAAAAGTATTAATTGTTGATCGACAACTACATTCAGTTTTAAAAAAAGCGTTGGAATTATCCAAAAATAAACCTTTAATAATTGATATTCATGATAAATTTGCTGATCAATCTTTATTAAAAAAAATTGGCGAAAAAGAATATGAAGAATTCCTGAATACTGGTGACGAAACATTCATCTGGAAGAGACCAAAAGATGAATGGCAAGCAATATCTTTAAGTTATACTTCAGGCACGACAGGAAATCCAAAAGGAGTTGTGTATCACCATAGAGGTTCTTATTTAATGTCTACAGGAAGTGCTATTGCATGGAACATGCCAAATAGATTAAATTTTTTAACAGTCGTACCAATGTTTCACTGCAATGGTTGGGGATATCCCTGGACAATCCCGATGCTAAACGGCAGAACAATTTGTTTAAGAGCCATTGATATAAAAAAAATTTTTGAGTTAATTATTAAGCATGAAATTACACATTTTGGTGGAGCACCAATAGTTTTAAATATGATAACTGGTGCATCAGAAAGTGATAGAAAAAAACTTACACATAAAGTTTATGTTCTTACAGCTGGAGCACCGCCACCAAGTATTATATTTAAAAAAATGGAAGCACTTGGTTTTGAAGTAATGCATGTTTATGGACTAACAGAAACATACGGACATATTTTACAATGTGCATGGAATGAGAATTGGAATTCTTTTGATGAAGACAAGAAAAATGAAATTAAAGCAAGACAAGGTGTTAGATATCCTAATACAGAGGATGTAATGGTAATGGACCCCGAGTCTATGAAACCCGTTCCTAAAGATGCAAAAACCATTGGTGAGATAATGATTAAAGGTAACGTAGTTATGAAAGGTTACTTTAAAGATAAAGATGCAACAGATAAAGCAATGTCACATGGTTGGTTTCACTCTGGGGATTTGGCTGTAGTTAATCCTGATGGATATATTAAAATTAAAGATAGATCTAAGGATATAATTATTTCAGGAGGAGAAAATATTTCATCTATAGAAATTGAAAATACCTTAGCAAAACATCCATCTGTTTCGATAGCTGCAGTAGTTGCAAAACCGGATGAAAAATGGGGAGAGGTTCCTTGTGCTTTTATTGAGAAAGTGCAAGATAAAGATGTATCAGAAAAAGAATTAATTGATTTTTGTAGAGAGACTTTAGCTGGTTTTAAAATACCAAAAAAAGTAGCATTTTGTGAATTACCAAAAACTTCAACAGGAAAAATTCAAAAATTTGAGCTAAGAAAAAAAGCCAAGGAACTTATTTGATTCTTAAAGTAGATAATAAGCAGGTCTTTGCCTCCGATGCAGGTAAAGATTTTGATAAAAATAAAGAAACAATTTTTTTGCTTCATGGTAGTGGGTTGACACATATTGTTTGGTCTTTAACCGAACAATATTTGTCAAATAAAAATTTTAACATTTTAGCAATTGATTTACCTGGCCATGGAAAATCAGATGGACCATGTCTAACGAGCATAGAAAAAATTGCAGACTGGTTAGAAAATGTAAGAAATGAAATAAATGTTGAAAAAGTATCAATAATTGGTCATTCGCAAGGGTGCCTTGAGGCGATAGAATATGGTTCAAAATATAAAAATCATATTTCTAAATTAGTATTGTTGGCTGGGTCTTATAAAATGCCAGTCAATCAAGATTTGATTGATTTAGCTGAGTCTGGTGATAAAAAAGCAGTTCATCTGATGATGAAATGGGGTTACGAGGGATCAAAAAAATTTATTGGCGGAAACCCTGTAGAAAAAATTATCAACTCATCAAGAGAAGTTAAGGAAATTTTATCTGTAGATCTTAAAGCTTGTAATAATTATAAAAACGGAAAAGATGCATCGACAAGTATTGAGTGTCCAACAATTCTTATTTTTGGAGAACTTGATAAAATGGTGCCAACTGAAAATGGAAAAAAATTTGCTAATTTAATAAAAAACTCAAAAACTGAGATTTTAAATGATTGTGGACATATGATTATGTTTGAAAAAGCTTTTGAAATGAGGGAAAAGGTAGCAGAATTTTTAAAAAAATGAAAAACTTTTCAATTATAAAATCAAGAAGATTAAGAAGCACACCTTACACTGATAGAATAGAAGCTCATGGGGTGAGTGGTTATACAGTTTACAATCACATGCTACTACCGGTCTCTTTTAAGTCGGTAGAAGCTGATTATGAGCATCTTAAGAAATTTGTGCAAGTATGGGATGTGGCTGCAGAAAGACAGGTACAAATTACTGGGAAAGACTCTGCAAAATTAGTTCAACTAATGACGTGTAGAGATTTATCGAATTCAAAAGTTGGAAAATGTTATTATGCACCTTTAATTGACGATCAAGGAAATTTAGTAAATGATCCAATTATAAATAAACTTGCAGATGATAAATGGTGGCTTTCAATAGCCGACTCAGATGTAATATTTTTTGCAAAAGGTTTAGCTGCCGGATACAAATTTGAAGTGGAGATTACTGAACCAAACGTAAATATTTTAGCTGTCCAAGGACCTTTGTCTGATAATCTTTTGGCAAAAATATTTGGTGAAGAAATTAGACAATTAAAATTTTTTAATTTTAAATATTACGAATTCAAAGGAAAAAAATATTTTATTGCTAGATCTGGATGGTCTAAACAAAGCGGTTTTGAAATATATGTTGAAGATGATAAAGCTGGTCAAGATTTATATGACTATTTGTTTGAATACGGTAAAGAATTTAATGTTAAAGCAGGATGTCCAAATTTAATTGAAAGAATAGAATCTGCTTTATTATCTTATGGTAATGATTTTGATAATAGAGACAATCCATTTGAGGCAAATTTTGATAAATTTGTGAATTTAGAATCGGATGTAAATTTCTTGGGTAAAGAAAGATTGAAACAAATTAAGCAAAATGGAATAAAAAGAAAATTAATGGGTGTTAAGATTGATCATAATAAAATTGATATGTACTGTGAAAAAACATTATATGATGATAATAATAATATCGTTGGTCACGTTAGGTCTGCCGCATATTCTCCAACATTTAAAAAAGTGATTGGAATTGCAATGATTAATAAACCCTATTGGGATGCAAAACATCAATTTAAAATTGATATCAATGAGAAAATATTTCTAGGAACAGTTTGCGATTTACCTTTCATTTAGTATAAGTTAATCAACATGAATATAGCGATTGTAGGAGCAACAGGAAATGTTGGCAGAAAAATTATAGAAGTTCTGGAAAGAAAAAACTTTTCAGTGACTAATCTATACCTTCTAGCATCTGCTAAAAGCTCAGGTGTAAAAATTAAATTTAAAGACAGTGAAATTGAAGTAAGCGACCTAGAAAATTTTGATTTCTCAAAAGCTGATATTACATTTTTTTCTGCAGGTGGAAAAATTTCAGAAAAATATGTTCCTGCAGCAGCAAAGCATACAGTAGTTATAGATAATTCAAGCTATTTTAGAATGGATCCAGATGTGCCTTTAATTGTTCCTCAAGTCAATTCTAAAGAAATAAAAAATATGAAAAAAAATATTTTAGCTAATCCAAACTGTTCAACTGCTCAATTGGTAATAGTTTTAAAAAATTTGAATGATAATTTTAAAATAAAAAGATTGGTAATATCAACTTACCAGTCCACATCAGGTGCTGGAAAAAAACCTATGGATGAGCTGTTAAATCAAACAAAGAAAGCTCTTGAGTCTAAAGAAATTAAAAGTGAGAATTTTACTAAACAAATAGCATTTAATGCTATACCGCATATAGATAAATTTAGTACAGATGGATATACGAAAGAGGAAATCAAAATGATACAAGAGTCTAATAAAATTTTAGGTTCGAATATAGATATCACAGCAACGTGTGTTAGAATCCCTGTTTTAGTATCTCATGCTGAGTCTGTTAACGTTGAATTTGAGAATGAGGCACCAATTGATAAGGTTATAGAAATTTTAAATCAATCACCTGGTTGTAAAGTAATTGATGATAGGAATGATGGAGGATATATTACCCCAGTAGAAGCTGAAGGAAAAAATGAAACTTTTATTTCAAGAATTAGAAAAGATAATAGTAAAAAAAATGCCATTAACATGTGGATAGTTTCAGACAATTTATTAAGAGGGGCGGCTTTAAATTCAGTGGAAATTGCGGAGGCATACATTAAGGAGTAATTATGAAAGATAACAATCCTATATCTCCACACATACAAGTTTATAACTGGCATATTTCATCACTTGTTTCAATTTCTCACAGAATAACAGGAGTGATAAATTATTTATTATTAATACTTGTTTGTTTTTGGGTGATTAGTTTAATATTTGGCTCAGAAAGTTATCAATACTTTAAAAAATTTTCAGAATCGATGGTGGGTAAGTTTTTTATTATTGGATTTATTTGGTCCTATTTGTTTCAGATTTTAAGTGAAATCAGACATTGGTTCTGGGACATGGGTTATGGTTTTGAATTGAGAACTACAAAAATAACAGGTGTCATTGTGATTTTAGGCTCTTTTATATTAACAATAGCTTTATACCTTCTAAGTGGAGTTCTAATTTAATGCTTCAAGCTACAAAAAAATGGTTATTCCAAAAAATCAGTTCAGTAATAATGGTTCCTTTTATGATTTGGTTTTTAATGAATATTGTTACAATATTTAATGGAAGTTATGACGAGGTAGTTAATTTCTTTACCTCACAGCCATCTAAAATATTATTTTCAATTTTCATAGTTAGCATGTTTTTTTATTCAGCTCTCAGTATTAGTGAGATTTTTGAGGACTATATAAAGCAGGAAAATGCAAAAAAATACGCAAATTTGGGTGTTTTTTTGTCATCTTTAATTATCCCTCTATTTACAATAATTACTATTATATATTTATAATTATGAAATCTTATAAAATTATTGATCACGAATATGATGTAGTTGTGTTAGGTGCTGGAGGTTCAGGCTTGAGAGCTGCTGTAGGGTTAAGTGAAGCTGGGCTTAAGACAGCTTGTATATCAAAAGTTTTTCCAACTAGAAGCCATACATCTGCTGCCCAAGGTGGAATTTCTGCAGCATTAGGTAATATGGGTGAAGATGATTGGCGTTGGCATATGTATGATACAGTTAAAGGTGCAGATTGGTTGGGTGATCAGGATTGTATAGAGTACTTGTGTAAAGAAGCTCCTCGAGCAGTTTTGGAATTAGAAAAATATGGTGTTCCTTTTAGCAGAACAGATGATGGCAAAATTTACCAAAGACCTTTTGGTGGAATGACAAAAAACTATGGTAACGAACCAGTACAAAGAACTTGTGCAGCAGCAGATAGAACTGGCCATGCAATTTTACATACATTGTATGGACAAGCTTTGAAACACAATACAGAATTTTTTATTGAGTATTTTGCATTAGATCTTTTAATGAAAAATGGTGAGTGCAAAGGTTTGGTTGCTTGGAATTTAAATGATGGCACAATTCATAGGTTTAGGTCTCATATAACAATTATTGCAACAGGTGGTTATGGAAAAATATACTATTCAGCTACTTCAGCACATACTTGTACTGGTGATGGGAATGCAATGGTATTAAGAGCAGGTTTGCCTTTACAAGATATGGAATTTGTTCAATTTCATCCAACAGGTATCTATGGTCATGGCACTTTAATATCTGAGGGTGTAAGAGGTGAAGGTGGATATCTTGTAAACTCTAAAGGTGAAAGATTTATGGAGAGATATGCTCCTAAAGCTAAGGACTTAGCATCAAGAGATGTGGTGAGCAGATCTATTGCAGTTGAAATAAATGAGGGCAGAGGAGTTGGTAAAGATAAAGATCACGTTCACTTACATTTAGATCACCTAGATAAAAATGTTATCGAAGAGAGATTACCAGGCATATCAGAGTCTTCGAAGTTGTTCGCTAACGTTGATGTTACTAAAGAACCAATACCAGTAGTACCAACTGTTCATTATAACATGGGGGGTATACCTACAAATTATAAAGCTGAAGTGCTAACACTAAATGGTTCTGAAAAAACAGTTCCGGGATTAATGGCCATTGGTGAGGCTGCATGTGTATCTGTTCATGGAGCAAATAGATTAGGATCTAATTCATTAATTGATTTAGTTGTTTTTGGAAGAGCTGCAGCAAAAAGAGCATCCGAATTAATAAAACCTGGACAACCACATGAAGATATTCCAGATTCTGAAACTGATAAATGTTTATCAAGATTTGATAAGCTTAGAAATTCTAGCGGTTCAAACAGTACTGCAGATTTAAGATTATCTATGCAAAAAACAATGCAGTCAAAGTGTGCCGTTTTTAGAACAGAAAAAACTTTAAAAGAAGGCATAGAGCAAATAAGAAAACCATTTGAAGGTATGGAAAATTTATCAGTGAAAGATAAATCTTTAATTTTTAATACTGATTTAGTTGAAACCTTAGAGTTTGATAACTTAATAAGACAAGCAATAACAACAATGGACTCAGCATATTATAGAAAGGAGAGCAGAGGTGCTCATGCTAGAGAAGATTATCCTAAGAGAGACGATGAAAAATACATGCAACATACTTTATCTTGGTGTGAAGGTAAGAAAACAAAAATAGATTATAGACCAGTTCACAGATCAACACTAACTAATGATGTGCAATATTTCCCGCCACAGGAAAGAGTCTACTGATGGTTCAAATAAATTTGCCTAAGAATTCAAAAATCCAAAAGGGCAAATATTTTAAAGACACAACAGGTTCTAAGAATATAAGAAAAGTTAATATTTATAGATGGGATCCCTCAACTGGTGAAAACCCAAGAATTGATACTTACGAAGTGGATATGGATAATTGTCCATCAAAAGTCTTAGATTTACTAAATAAAATAAAAAATGAAATTGATCCTACTATCGCCTATAGAAGATCATGTGCACATGGAGTTTGTGGTTCTTGCGCAATGAATATGGATGGAAAAAATGGTTTAGCTTGCACTAAACCTCATTCAGAGATTAAAGGAGATATTAATATTTACCCTCTCCCTCATTTAAAAGTGTTAAAAGATCTTATTGGAGATTTAAGTTCACTTTATAAACAATATGAGTCTGTGGAACCTTGGCTAAAAAATTCAAACGATTCTAGCAAAACCGAGAACTTACAATCCAAAGAAGATAGAGCTAAACTTGATGGACTTTATGAATGTATTATGTGCGCATGTTGTTCCACATCATGCCCTAGTTATTGGTGGAACGGAGATAAATATCTTGGTCCAGCTGTTTTACTTCAAGCCTATAGATGGATAATAGACTCAAGAGATGAAGATAGAAAAGCAAGATTAAAAAAAGTAGCTGATGAACTAAAACTATATAGGTGTCATACAATCATGAACTGTACAAATGCTTGTCCAAAGGGTCTTAATCCTGCAAAAGCTATCGCATCTATCAAAAAAATGCTTGCAACAAGCTAATTAGTTAATTAAATAATTTTGCCAATGAATTTAATACAACATTACGTAAATGGTAAAATTTTTTCTGGTTCATCCAAAAGAAGTGGAAAAGTTTTTAATCCTGCAACAGGATCACAAGAAAGCGAAGTCTCACTTGGAACAAAAAATGACTTAGATCAAGCTGTTGATATAGCATCAAAAGCTTTTGAAACATGGTCTCTAAAACCACCAATACAAAGGGCAAGAGTCATGTTTAAATTTAAAGAATTGATAGAAAAAAATTCAGATGAGCTAACAAAATTAATTGTTTCTGAACACGGTAAGGTTTATGAGGATGCAAAAGGCTCACTGACAAGAGGTTTAGAGATAGTTGAATTTGCCTGTGGCATACCTCAAATGTTAAAAGGTGAATTTACAGAAAATGTTGGTACTGAGATTGACAGTTGGTCAATTAGACAGCCACTTGGTGTTTGTGCAGGTATAACCCCATTTAATTTTCCGGCTATGGTACCAATGTGGATGTTTCCAATGGCTATCGCATGTGGAAATACATTTATTTTAAAACCATCAGAGAAAGATCCTTCATGTTCAATAAAGTTAGCAGAGCTTTTTTCAGAAGCTGGTTTACCTGATGGAGTTCTTAATGTTGTCAATGGTGATAAAGAGGTAGTTGATGC
Organism: uncultured Pelagibacteraceae bacterium; assembly: GCA_902585365.1. GTDB lineage: Bacteria > Pseudomonadota > Alphaproteobacteria > Pelagibacterales > Pelagibacteraceae > Pelagibacter. Next base: position 21,055 of record CACIDF010000008.1, on the reverse strand, counting down.
AATTTTAACAAATAAAAAAATTCAAGCAGTAAGTTTTGTTGGATCGACCCCAATAGCAAAATATATTTACGAAAATGCTGCAAAAAATGAGAAAAGGGTACAAGCTTTAGGAGGTGCAAAAAATCATTGTGTTGTTATGCCTGACTGTGATTTAGATCAAGCTGTTAATGGATTAATGGGAGCAGCATACGGATCCGCAGGAGAAAGATGCATGGCCCAATCAGTAGCTGTAGCTGTTGGAAAAATTGGTGATGAATTAGTTGGAAAACTATCAAAAAAAGTTGAGTCTTTAAAAGTTGGTCCTGGAATGGATAAAAGTTCAGAGATGGGCCCTTTAGTTACAAAAGAACATCTTGAAAAAGTGAAAGGATATGTAGATTTAGGTGTGAAAGAGGGCGCTAAGTTAGTTGTAGATGGCAGAAATATAAAGTTACAAGGTTATGAAAAAGGATTTTTTATTGGGGGATGTTTATTTGATCATGTGAGTAAAGATATGAGAATTTACAAAGAAGAGATCTTCGGTCCAGTTTTATCAGTTGTAAGAGCTAAAGATTTTAACGAGGCAATTAATTTAATTAACGAACATGAGTTTGGTAATGGAACAAGTATTTACACACGTGATGGTGATGTTGGAAGAACTTTTGCAAGCAAAATTAAAGTTGGCATGGTTGGTATAAATATACCTATACCTGTACCAGTCGCATTCCACAGTTTTGGTGGATGGAAAAGATCACTTTTTGGAGATCAACACATGCATGGACCTGAGGGTGTAAGATTTTATACTAAATTAAAAACAATTACATCTAGGTGGCCTTCAGGTGTTAGATCAAACCCAGAGTTTATAATGCCAACAATGAAATAGAAAAATACTATGACCAAGATATCTTTAATTGGAGCAGGACAAATAGGGGGAACATTAGCACATTTGATCGGCATAAAAGAATTAGTAAACGAGTTAGTTTTATTTGATGTGGCGAGTGGAATTGCTAAAGGTAAAGGTTTAGATATTGCTCAATCTTCATCTGTTGATGGTTTTAATGTAAAATTTTCTGGTACAGACAACTACGAAGATATAAAAAATTCTGATGTCATAATAATTACAGCTGGTGTTCCAAGAAAACCAGGCATGAGCAGAGACGATTTATTAGGGATAAATTTAAAGATAATCAAACAAGTAGCTGAGGGTATAAAAAAAAATTCACCTAATGCATTCGTAATTTGTATAACAAATCCATTAGATGTAATGGTCATGGCTTTACAAAAGTTTTCTGGATTACCAGCTAATAAAGTTGTGGGAATGGCAGGAATATTAGATAGCTCAAGATATAAACTATTTCTATCATTAGAATTAAATGTACCGGTAAAAGACATAGAGGCGATGGTAATGGGTGGTCATGGAGATACTATGGTACCATTACCTAGGTTAACAAAAATATCTGGCAAACCTCTTTTAGATTTAGTTAAAGAAGGTAAAATTTCATCTGAAAAACTTGAGAGCATTAACCAAAGAACCAGAGATGGTGGAGCAGAAATAGTCAAGTATTTAGAAAAAGGATCAGCATTTTATGCTCCAGCGGCCTCGGGAGTTCAGATGGCCGAAGCTTATTTGCAAGATAAAAAATTAACATTACCATGTGCTGTCAAATTAGATGGTCAATATGGATTTAAAGATGTCTATGCAGGTGTTCCAGTAATAATTGGAAGCAAAGGTGTTGAAAAAATAGTGGAAATAGAATTAAACGATCAAGAAAAAAAAGAATTTATTCACTCAGTAGACTCAGTTAAAAAATTATGGGATGCCGCCATTAAAATAGATCCCGAATTAAAATAATGAATATTCACGAACATCAAGCAAAACAAATTTTAAAAAAATATGGTGCAAGTGTTCCAAAAGGTGATTTTGCTTTCACAGTAAACGAGTTAATTGAAAAAGCAAAAAAGATTAAGACTGAAAAATACGTTTTAAAAGCACAGATACACGCCGGAGGTAGAGGTAAGGCTGGAGGAGTCAAAATATTGAATAATATTGAGGAATTAATTGATGCTGCAAAAGAGATGTTGGGTAAAACTCTTATTACTCATCAGACTGGTCCAAATGGCAAAGAAGTAAAAAGACTTTATATTGAAGAGTCGTCTAAAATTAAGAAAGAATTTTACTTGTCTTGTCTTATTGATAGAGCAAGTTCAAAAATTGCATTTATTTCTAGTGATCAAGGAGGAATGGACATTGAAGAAGTAGCTAAAAAGAGTCCTGAAAAAATAATTACGACTAAAGTAGATTATCTTGAGGATATTGATGATGAAAATTGCAAAAAAATTATCAAAATTTTTAATCTAAAAGACAATACAATGTTACAAGGAATAAATCTAATTAAATCAATTTATAAAATGTTTATATCTACTGATGCAAACTTAGTTGAAATAAATCCTTTAATATTAACTGAAGATGATAATTTAATCTGTTTAGATGCCAAAATGAATTTTGATGATAATTCAATTTTTAGGCAACCAGAGATTCAAAGCCTGAGGGATTTAAATGAGGAAGATCCATCAGAAATTGAAGCAAGTAAACATGATTTAGCCTATATAAAATTAGATGGATCAATTGGCTGTATGGTAAATGGAGCAGGATTGGCAATGGCAACCATGGATATAATTAAATTGTTTGGGCAAGAGCCAGCAAATTTTTTAGATGTGGGTGGTGGAGCCTCAAAAGAAAAAGTTTCTGCAGCCTTTAAAATTATACTTTCAGATCCAAATGTTAAAGGAATATTAATAAATATTTTTGGAGGCATTATGAGATGTGATATTCTTGCTCAAGGAGTTGTTGAAGCAGCAAAAGAAATTAATATCAATGTACCACTTGTAGTTAGATTAGCTGGAACAAACTATAAAGAAGGTAAACTAATTTTAGATAACTCAGGGTTAAAAATAATTTCTGCATCAGATTTGTCAGATGCGGCTAGCAAAATTGTAAAAGCAATAAAATAATGTCTATTTTAGTAAATAAAGAAACTAAAGTAATTTGCCAAGGATTTACAGGATCCCATGGCACATTTCACTCTGAACAAGCTATTAAGTATGGAACTAATCTTGTAGGTGGTGTAACTCCCAAAAAAGGAGGCCAAGAACATTTGGGTAGACCAGTCTTTAATACTGTTAAAGAAGCTAAAGATAAAACTGGCGCGAATGCTTCAATGATTTATGTCCCAGCAAAGTTTGCTGCTGCTGCAATAATTGAAGCATTAGATGCATCTATAGAATTGATTGTTTGTATCACTGAGGGGATACCAATATTAGACATGTTAAAAGTTAAACAAAAATTATCAAAATCTAAATCAAGATTAATTGGTCCTAACTGCCCAGGTATTATTACACCTGATGAATGTAAAATTGGAATAATGCCAGGAAATATTCATAAAAAAGGAACAGTTGGAATAGTCTCAAGATCAGGTACATTAACTTACGAAGCAGTTGCTCAAACTTCTGAAAATGGACTAGGTCAATCGACTTGTATAGGCATTGGAGGCGATCCAATTAATGGAACAAATTTTATTGATTGTCTTGATCTTTTTTTAAAAGACGATGATACAAAATCTATACTAATGATTGGGGAAATCGGTGGTTCTGCAGAGGAAGAAGCTGCAGAATTTATAAAAAGTCATCCTATCAAAAAGCCTATGGTTGGATTTATTGCAGGAGTTACAGCACCACCCGGTAGAAGAATGGGGCATGCTGGAGCAATAATTTCTGGAGGCAAAGGTAGCGCAAAAGACAAAATAGAAACTATGGAAAAAGCAGGCATTACTATAGCTAATTCTCCTGCCGAGTTGGGCAAAACACTTGTAGATAAATTGTCTCTTTAAATAAAGGAACTTTGTATTATAAATAGTAAATATAAATGAGTTCCTCAAATAACTTAGAAAATAAAAATGCAACTTTTTTAAATAAATCTAACAGCGGATTTATCGAGGAAATGTATGTAAAATTTATAGAGGGAGATCCAAATTTACCTGAGAGTTGGAGGAGCTATTTTGAAAGTCTTAATGAAGATCTAGAAGTCATTTCCAAAGAAATTCAAGGACCAAATTGGAGTCCTAAAAAAATAAAAATTAATAGAAATAATTTAAACTTTAAAAATAATATCCCTACAGAAAATGTTAATGCAGATAAAAAAGTTTCAGATTCTATAAGAGCTATAACGCTAATAAGAGCTTACAGAACGAGAGGTCATTTGATTGCAAATTTAGATCCTTTGGGTTTAATGAAAAGAGAGTACTTACATGATTTACATCCAAAAGATCATGGTTTTACTGCAGATGATCTTAATAAGAAAATTTTCTTAGATAATTATATGGATATAGGACATGCAACAATCAAAGAAATAACAAATAATTTAAAAAAAATCTATTGCTCAACAATTGGTGCAGAATTTATGCATATTACAGATCCAGCTGAAAAAGTCTGGTTTAGAGAAAGGATGGAAAAAAAAGAAAATCAATTAAATTTTACTAGAAATGGAAAAATAGCAATTATGAATAAAATAATCCAAGCAGAAGGATTTGAAAAATTTTTGGCAAAAAAATATGTTGGAACTAAAAGATTTGGTCTAGATGGTGGCGAGTCTCTAATACCATCTTTAGAACAAATAATTAAACGAGGAGGTCAATTAGGTGCAAAAGAAATTAAAATTGGAATGCCTCATAGAGGAAGATTAAATGTTTTAGCAAATGTTTTACAAAAGTCTTATAAAAGAATTTTTAATGAATTTGCAGGTGAATTTTCAGCCACACACGATGACTCCACAGGTGATGTAAAATATCATTTAGGAGCATCTTCAGATAGAGAATTCGATGGAAATTCTGTTCACGTAAGTTTGACTGATAACCCATCACATTTAGAGGCAGTCAATCCCATAGTCCTCGGTCAAACTAGAGCAAAACAATTTTTTCATAAGGACGAAGAAAGAAAAAAGGTAATACCAGTTCTAATTCATGGAGATGCTGCGTTTGCTGGACAAGGTGTAGTAGCAGAATGTTTCGCTATGTCAGGTCTTAAAGGACATAATACCGGAGGAACCATTCACATAATCGTAAACAACCAAATTGGATTTACAACCAGCCCAAGGTTTGCGAGATCAAGTCCATATCCTTCCGATTTAGGAAAAGTTGTGGAGTCACCGATTTTACACTGCAATGGAGACGATCCAGAGTCTGTTGTTCATTGTGCAAAAATAGCAATAGAATTTAGGCAAAAATTTAATAAAGATGTTGTTATTGATATGATTTGTTATAGACGGTTTGGCCATAATGAAGGGGACGAACCTTCATTCACTCAGCCATTAATGTATAAAAAAATTAGGGCTCACCCAACTACACTAAATATTTACGGTAAAAAACTGGTTCAGGAGGGAACTTTATCTGAAAGTGAGTTTAATAAAATGAATACAGATTTTAAACAACTTTTGGAAAATCAGTTTAAAACTGCAAAAGATTATAAACCAAAATTAAACTGGTTTGAAGGAACATGGTCAAGATATCAACCAACTAAAGGTAAAGATAAAAAAGGAGTAACGGGAGTAAACAATGAAAAAATTAAGAAAATATCAGAAAAAATAAATTCAATACCTTCAAAAATATGTGCTCATAAGACAATCGAAAGAGTTTTTTCTCAAAGAGCAAAAACAGTAGCTGAAGGACAAAATATTGATTGGTCTACAGCAGAAAGCCTAGCTTTTGGTACTTTGTTAGAAGAAGGTTTTCCAGTAAGGTTAGTCGGACAGGACTCAGGCAGAGGTACATTTAGTCAAAGACATTCAGTAATTAGGAACCAAAATGATAATTCAAGATATATTCCGTTAAATAACATTTCAAATAATCAAAAAAAATATGAAATAGTCGACAGTCTGTTGTCCGAATTGGCAGTTCTAGGTTTTGAATATGGTTATAGTTTGGTTGAACCAGAAACACTAACTATATGGGAAGCACAATTTGGAGATTTTGCTAATGGAGCACAAGTAGTTATAGATCAATTTATAGCATCAGGAGAGAGAAAGTGGTCAAGGGCCTCAGGACTCGTAATGCTTTTGCCCCATGGATATGAAGGACAAGGACCAGAACATTCATCTGCAAGATTGGAGCGTTTTTTACAATTATGTGCCCAAGAAAATATTCAGGTTATGAATTGTACAACACCCGCTAACTATTTTCACGCTTTAAGAAGACAAATTCACAGGGAATTTAGAAAACCATTAGTTATTATGACACCTAAGTCTTTGCTGAGACATAAATATTGTGTGTCAAATTTAGACGATTTTAATAAATCTAATTCTTTTCATAGAGTATTAGAAGACCATGCTTTAATCAAAAATTCTAAATTTGTAAAAATTAAAAAAGCTAAAAAAGTCAGAAAAGTTATAATTTGCTCAGGTAAAATTTATTTTGATCTACTAGAAGCAAGAGAAAAAAATAAGGTTGACGATGTAATTTTTGTTAGAATTGAAGAATTATATCCATTCCCAGTAAAATCTTTAACTAAAGCCATTAAGCCATATGTCTCAAATTCTCAGTTTTTTTGGTGCCAGGAAGAGCCTAAAAATATGGGCGCATGGTCGTCTGTAAGAGATTATATTCAATGGACTTTGGATAATTTAGGAGTTAAAAAGAAATTAGATTATATTGGCAGAAAAGCTGCGGCATCGCCTGCTACTGGATATGCTAATAGACATGCTAAACAACAAAAAGAAATTTTAGATAAAGTATTTAAATAGATGTCAGAAAAAATAGTTGTTCCTGTCCTCGGAGAGAGCATAACCGAAGCTACAGTTGCAAAATGGCTTAAAAGCAAAGGCGATAGCGTTGAAGTAGATGAACCCATTGTTGAGCTAGAAACTGACAAAGTAAATTTAGAAGTACCCTCACCATCTGGAGGGATCTTAGGAGAAATAAATTTTGAAGCAGGATCTACGGTTGAAGTTGGAGCAACGTTAGGGTCTATCATGGGAGGTCAATCAGCTTCTAAAAACGATAAAATTGAAAAAATAAAAGCTACGACCAAAGCACCAGAAAATATTAATGACAACATAATTAAATTGGATGAAGAAAGAGACACCAAACTCTTTGAGAATAATAACGAAGAAGAAAATTTAAAAATTCAACCTAAACAAGGGGCAAATCAAGAACCTGAAGAAGAGGCACTTGTTTTAACTGAAGAAGTAAAAAGTGATGAAAAAGTTAAATCAGGGAAAGAAAAAGTTATGTCACCTGCAGTTAGAAAAATAGTAAATGAGAATAATATAAATATAGAAGAAATTAAGGGATCAGGTAAAGACGGGATGATTCTTAAAGGAGACTTACTAAGTTTAATGGGTGTTAAACCTGCTCCATCAGAAAGAAAATTAAAATTTGGAGAGGAAGAAAAAATTAAAATGTCTAGGCTGAGAATGACAATTGCAAAAAGATTAAAACAATCCCAAGAAAATGCAGCGATGCTTACTACTTTTAATGAAGTAGATATGACAAATATCATGAACATGCGAAAAGAAAATCAGGTGGATTTTCAGCAAAAATTTAAAATTAAACTGGGGATCATGTCGTTTTTTGTTAAAGCTTGCGTAGTTGGGCTTAAGTTATACCCAGCAATCAATGCAGAAGTAGAAAGCGAGAACATAATTTACAAAAATTATTACAATATCAGCTTTGCGGTTGGAACAGATAAAGGATTGGTGGTGCCAGTTTTAAAGAATGCAGATGAAATGTCATTTGCAGACATAGAGATGAATATAAAAACTCTATCAGATAAGGCTAGAGATGGAAAAATTACAATTGAAGACTTACAAGGTGGAACGTTCACAATTAGTAACGGGGGCGTATATGGTTCTATGTTATCTACTCCAATTTTAAATTTACCACAATCAGGTGTTTTGGGCATGCATAATATTGTTAGTAGACCATATGTAATTAATAATGAAATTAAAATTAGACCAATTATGTATTTAGCATTATCTTATGATCATCGTATAATTGACGGAAAAGAGGCAGTTTCATTTTTAAAAACTGTTAAAGAAAATTTGGAGGAACCAAGAAGATTATTTTTAAATTTATAAAGCTATGTCTGAAAAATTTGATGCAATTGTTATAGGTGGTGGCCCAGGTGGATATGTTTGTGCGATAAGGCTTGCTCAATTAGGAAAAAAAACCGCATGTGTAGAATATAGGGGCACTTTAGGCGGAACGTGTTTAAATATTGGATGTATCCCCTCAAAAAATTTATTGAACCTTTCTGAAAATTTTCAAAAAGCAAAAAATTTTTCAAAAGTAGGAATCGAGATAAGTGATATTAAATTAAATCTTGATAAAATGATGAAAAATAAAGATAAAGCGGTAACTGTATTAACTAAAGGAGTAGAGTTTTTATTTAAAAAAAATAAAGTTTCTTATTTCAAAGGTTTTGGAAGCTTTGTTTCGGACAAAAAAATAAAAATCAAAGGTTCCGACGGCAAAGAGTCAGAAATTGAAGGGGAAAATATAATTATAGCTACAGGCTCAGAGCCCTCTAAAATGTCAAATATTAACTTTGATGAGGAAAGAATTGTATCTTCAACAGGCGCCCTTTCTTTAAAAAAAGTTCCAAAAAAAATGATTGTAATCGGTGGTGGATACATTGGACTAGAAATGGGTTCTGTTTGGTCAAGATTAGGTTCTGATGTTCATGTAATTGAATTTTTAGATCACATAACACCTGGAATGGATAAAGAAATTTCAAATGAATTTATGAAAATTTTAAAAAAACAAAACATAAAATTTCATATGAGTACGAAAGTAGAGAAAATTACAAAAAAAGGAGAAAATGTAGAGATAGAGACTTCAAATAGTAAGGGAGAAAAAAGCTCTCACGATTGTGATGTTGCTTTAATTTCAATAGGTAGAAAGGCATTCACAGACAACCTAAATTTAGAGAAAATAAAATTAAAAACTGACGAAAAAGGTAGAGTTAAGGTAGATAAAAATTTTAAGACAGACAAAAAAAATATTTTTGCTATAGGCGATGTAATTCATGGACCGATGTTAGCGCATAAGGCTGAAGAAGAAGGTATTGCAGTGGCAGAAATTATTGCAGGCCAATCTGGACATGTAAATTATGATTTAATTCCTGGAGTTATTTATACTTCTCCAGAAGTAGCAACTATCGGAAAAACAGAGGAACAATTAAAAAAACAAAATATAAGTTATAAAATAGGAAAGTTTCCATTCATGGCGAACTCTAGAGCCAAGGCAATTGATGAGCCCGAAGGTTTTGTAAAAATTTTAGCTGATAACTCAACTGACAAAGTGTTAGGGGTACATATTATAGGTCCCCATGCTGGTGAAATGATTGCAGAAATGGCAGTTGCGATGGAATTTGGTGCAAGTTCTGAGGACATTGCAAGGACTTGTCATGCACATCCTACGTTTTCTGAGGCAATTAAAGAAGCTGCATTATCAGTAGATAAAAGACAGATTCATTCGTAATATATATCTTATATTACAAATGAAGTATCCAGTACTTATCCCAAATATATTTGATCATCCATTTACATACACATCTGATATAAATCTGAAGGTAGGTGACTATGTTGAAGTCCCTTTTGGTAAAAAAAAAATTAATGGTGTTGTCTGGAACGAGTTTGAACAAGATCAATCAAAAAAGTTTCAATTAAAAAAAATATTGAGGAAATTAGATGTTAACCCATTAAAAAAACCAACAATAGACTTCTTAAATTGGTTTTCAAAATATAACATTGTTCCAAAAGGAATGGCTTTGAAACTTCATTTACTAAGTAATCAGGCTATTGAAAATGAAATAAACAATAATTTCACTGAGTACAACTCAACAATCAAAAAATCTATTTACAAATTAGATGAAGAACAACTTAAATGTTTTACTAATCTATCTAAAAAAAATAATAATTTCTGTGTTAATGTGCTTCAAGGCACAACAGGCTCAGGAAAAACATTAGTTTATTTCAATCTTATTAAAAACAAAATTAAACAAAATAAACAAGCACTTATACTGCTACCTGAAATAGGCTTAACTGGAGAATTCGAAAAAAAATTTTTAGATTTTTTTGGTTTTAAACCGGCCATATGGCATTCTAGTGTAACACCAAAAAATAAAAAAATTATATGGAATGGTTTAAGCAATGGAAATATTAAAGCTATAATTGGTGCTAGATCATCTCTTTTTTTGCCTTTTAAAAATTTAGGGATAATTATTGTTGATGAGGAACACGACCAATCTTTTAAACAAGACGAAGGAGTTGCTTATAATGCAAGAGATATGGCTATATCAAGAGCATCTTATGAAAACATTCCAGTAAATTTAATTTCTGCCGTCCCTTCAATTGAAACATACAACAACATAAAAAAAGGAAAGTATTTCTCTCATCGAATTCTAAAAAGATATAAAAATGCAAGGCTACCTGAATATGAGTTAATTGATTTAATGAAAGAAAAAAGAATTAAAAATAGTATATTTTCTGAAAAAATTATTAGCAAAGTCAAAAATCATTTAAAACATAATGACCAAGTATTATTCTTTGTTAATCGAAGAGGATACTCTCCTTTTGTTATTTGTAAAAAATGTTTAAAAAATTTTACTTGTCCAAAGTGTTCTATTAATCTCGTTTATCATAAAAAAATAAACAAGATTTTATGTCATTATTGCGGGTATAAAAAAAACTTAGAAACAATTTGTAAATCTGATAGTGAAAAATGTGAATTTATTTATAGTGGTTTGGGTGTTGAAAAAATATTAGAGGAAGTAAAAAAAAATTTTCCTGGAAAAAAAACTGTAATTTTTTCAAGTGATACAATTAATAAAAAAAATTCACAAATTGAAATACAAAGAATTATTGATAATGAAACTAAAATTTTAATAGGAACCCAATTAATATCAAAAGGATTTCATTTTCCAAATTTAAATTGTATAGTAATACTTGATTTAGATTTAGCTTCACGAGGTTTTGATATAAGAAGTGTGGAAAAAACTGTACAACTATATCATCAATTGTCAGGGCGTGCCGGGAGAGAAGGCAAGCCATCAAAAGTATATTTTCAAACAATTAATAAAAAAAATAATGTGATATCTCAAATTATTAATCCAGACCCATATATATTTTTAGAAAACGAACTTGAGTTGAGGAAAAAATTTAAATTACCACCCTTTGAGAGATTTGTTTCAATTATAATAAGTTGTAAAGATGCCTCTATGTCAGAAAAGATTGCGTATGACCTTGTTACATTACTTAAAAAAAAAACAGATGGGAATATATTGGGTCCTGTAAATGCACCAATTTATAGAATTAGAGGCAAATATAGAAATAGAATACTTATTAGATCGATTAAAAAAATAAATATTCAAAAACAGATACTAAATACTATAAAAAATTTTAAACTACCGCCTCAAATAAAACTTTCAGTTGATGTTGATCCAATAAACTTCAATTAATACAGAAAAAAAATGTATTTTTTTTAACCTCTAGCTTGATCGTATCTAGGCTATATGCTAATTAGTTCAAAAATTTAAAGATCTAATTATATTAACTTGAAAAAATTCACTTAAAATGGCCTTTAACAGTTACTCAAAAGCTTTGTATGAATTATCCATTGAGTCTAGTGTTACGGATGAAATCGAGAACCAGTCTAAATCAATTTTAAAAGCTTTGGAAACAATAAAAGAATTTAATGCTTTTATCAAAAACCCTCTTTTTAAACAAAATGATCATGTTGAAATGCTAAATGGTCTTTCAAAGAAATTTAACTTTAACCCAATACTAAATAAATTCTTAAATTTTTTGGTTAGCAAGCGTAGACTTTTTTATTTAGATAAAATTTTAAAGGATTTTGTTTCTTATTGTTCATTTAAAAGAGGTGAAGTGGATGCAAAACTAATATCTGCCAAAGAACTTAAAGATGATGAAGTAGAAAAAATCAAAAAAGATCTTTTCGCTAAGTTTGGGTCAAAAATTAATTTAGATTATAAAGTAGACAAAGATCTTATTTCAGGACTAATAATTCAAGTTGGAAGTATAATGATTGATAATTCTATGAAAAATAAACTTAAACAAATTAAATCACAGATGATCGAGGTATAAATGGATATAAATCCTTCAGAAGTAACAAAAATATTAAAAGAACAAATCAAAAAATTTGGAGACAAATCTGAGGTTACTGAAATTGGACAAGTTTTATCTGTTGGTGATGGTATAGCCAGAATATATGGTCTAGATAATGTTCAGGCAGGAGAGATGGTTGAATTCTCTGATGGTTCAAAGGGAATGGCCTTAAACCTTGAAAGTGATAACGTTGGCGTAGTTATTTTTGGTGACGACAGAGCTATTAAAGAAGGAGATACAGTAAAAAGAACTGGATCAATTGTTGATGTTCCAGTCGGTAAACAATTATTAGGAAGAGTAGTTGATGGGTTAGGAAACCCAATAGATGGTAAAGCTAATCTCGAAAAAAATCTAGAAAGAAGAAGAGTGGAAGTAAAAGCACCAGGTATTATACCGAGACAATCGGTGGGTGAACCAATGCAAACTGGTTTAAAATCGATAGATAGTTTAATTCCAATTGGTAGAGGACAAAGAGAATTAATCATAGGAGATAGACAAACTGGAAAAACTGCAGTAGCAATCGACACAATTATTAATCAAAAAAAAATTAATGAATCAGAAGATGAAAGCAAAAAACTTTATTGTATTTATGTTGCTATAGGCCAAAAAAGATCTACGGTTGCACAAATTGTAAAGACATTAGAGGATGCAGGAGCTATGGATTATACGACTATAGTTTCAGCAACAGCTTCAGATTCTGCTCCTTTACAATTCTTAGCACCTTATACTGGTTGTGCTATGGGAGAATATTTTAGAGATAATGGAATGCATGCTCTCATTATTTACGATGACTTATCAAAACAAGCAGTAGCCTACCGTCAGATGTCTCTATTACTTAGAAGACCTCCAGGTAGAGAAGCTTATCCAGGTGATGTCTTTTATTTACACAGCAGACTTCTAGAGAGAGCAGCGAAATTAAGTGACGCCAATGGTGGAGGCTCATTAACGGCATTACCTGTTATAGAGACACAAGCGGGGGATGTTTCTGCATATATTCCAACTAATGTAATTTCTATTACAGACGGGCAAATTTTTTTAGAAACAGAATTGTTTAACCAAGGTATTAGACCAGCGGTTAATGTTGGGTTGTCTGTTTCGCGAGTTGGATCAGCCGCTCAAACTAAAGCGATGAAAAAAGTTGCAGGTTCAATTAAATTAGAGTTGGCTCAATATAGAGAAATGGCAGCATTTGCTCAATTTGGTTCTGATTTAGATGCCTCAACTCAAAAATTATTAAATAGAGGATCAAAATTAACAGAATTATTAAAGCAAAAACAATATTCACCAATGACTGTTGCAGAGCAAGTTTTAACTATATTTGCGGGTGTTAGAGGATACCTTGATGATATAGACTTAAAAAATATCGAAGATTTCGAAAACCAACTTTTGGAAAAATGCAAATCTGAAAAACCTGAGATTATTGAAAGTATTTCCAGCTCTGGAAAGCTTGACGAAGATATAGAAAAAAATTTAGCATCTCTGATAAATGATTTAAAAGAAAAGTTTAAAAATGCCTAGTTTAGATGATTTAAGAAAAAGAATTACGAGTGTTAAATCGACCCAAAAAATCACTAAAGCGATGAAAATGGTTGCCGCTGCTAAGTTACGAAAAGCTCAAGAAAACGCTGAAAAAGGCAGACCTTATTCTGAAAAAATGAATAATATTATATTAAATCTTTCAGCTGGTGTCAGTGATCCTCAGTCAGCACCAAAATTATTAGTTGGTACAGGAAAAGAGGATGCTCATTTATGTGTCGTTTTAACTTCTGATAGAGGATTATGTGGTGGATTTAACAGCAATATAATAAAAAAAGCAAAAAACTATTTTGAAAAAATTCAAAAAGAAGGAAAATCTCTTAAAATTATAACTGTTGGCTCAAAAGGATATGATCAACTAAAAAGACAGTATGGTAAAAATATAATTGAAAATATTTCATTTAAAGAGTCAAAAAATATTAATTATTTTGATGCAACTAAGGTTGGCAATTTAATAATTGAAAAATTTCAAAATGAAGAATTTGACTTTTGTACAATATTTTTCAATAAATTTAAAAATGTTATATCTCAAATACCCCAAGCACAACAAATAATACCTCTTGAAAATAAAAATAAAAATAAAGATGAAAAACTTGAATCTAATTACGAGTTTGAACCTGATGAAGACGAAATTCTAAGTAACTTACTACCTAAAAATATTTCAACTCAAATATTTAAAGCTATGTTGGAAAATTCAGCAAGTGAACAAGGGTCAAGGATGACAGCAATGGACAATGCGACAAGAAACGCTGGAGATTTAGTTGATAAACTAACTATTCAGTATAATAGAAGTCGTCAAGCTGCTATCACAAAGGAGTTAATTGAAATAATATCGGGAGCGGAAAGTTTATAATATGAGCAAAAAAGGAATAATTACTCAGGTTATAGGAGCTGTAGTAGACGTAAAATTTGATGGTGCATTACCAGAAATACTCACAGCCTTGCAATGTGATAATGGTGGAAATAAATTAATCTTAGAGGTAGCACAACACTTAGGAGAGTCTAGTGTAAGAACTATTGCGATGGATAGCACAGAAGGGCTAAAACGTGGAGACGAAGCTCTAGATACGGGTGCTCCGATCCAAGTTCCTGTAGGCCCTGAAACTCTCGGCAGAATTATCAATGTTATTGGTGAGCCCATTGATGAAAAAGGTGATGTAAAAACTAAAGAAAGTTGGCCAATTCATAGACAAGCCCCAACTTTCAACGATCAATCAACTGAAACAGAAATTTTAGTAACTGGTATAAAAGTCATCGACCTATTAGCCCCTTATGCAAAAGGGGGGAAAATTGGTTTATTTGGAGGAGCAGGTGTTGGAAAAACTGTAATAATAATGGAGTTAATTAATAATATAGCAAAAGCGCATGGAGGCTTTTCAGTTTTCGCTGGCGTTGGTGAAAGAACTAGAGAAGGTAATGATCTTTACCATGAGATGATAGAGTCTGGAGTAATTAAACCAGAGGGGAAAGGTTCAAAGGCTGCTTTGGTTTATGGACAGATGAATGAACCACCAGGCGCAAGAGCAAGGGTGGCTCTTACTGGTTTGACAGTAGCAGAATATTTTAGGGATCAAGAGGGTCAAGATGTATTATTTTTCGTAGATAATATTTTTAGATTTACACAAGCAGGCTCAGAGGTATCAGCTTTACTTGGTAGAATTCCTTCTGCGGTTGGATACCAACCAACTTTAGCAACGGATATGGGAAATTTACAAGAGAGAATTACAACAACTAATAAAGGCTCGATAACTTCTGTTCAAGCAATTTATGTTCCCGCAGACGATTTAACAGATCCTGCGCCAGCTACATCATTTTCTCACTTAGATGCAACAACCGTATTATCAAGACAAATAGCAGAACTTGGGATTTACCCTGCAGTAGATCCTTTAGACTCAACATCAAGAATACTTGATCCAAGAATTGTCGGAGAAGAACACTATAGAGTTGCAAGATCCGTTCAAAAAATTTTACAAACATATAAATCTTTACAAGACATAATAGCAATTCTAGGAATGGACGAGCTATCAGAAGAAGATAAATTGACAGTAGCAAGAGCAAGAAAAATTCAAAGATTTTTGTCTCAACCGTTTTTCGTAGCGGAAGTCTTTACTGGTTCTCCAGGAAAACTTGTCGATTTAGACTCAACTATCAAAGGATTTGATGCAATTTGTAAAGGTGAATATGATCATTTACCTGAGGCAGCGTTTTATATGGTTGGTACAATTGAAGAGGCGGTTCAAAAAGCTGAAAAAATGGCTAAGGAAGCAGCAGCCTAAATGGACCAATTTAATTTGGAAATCATAAGTCCAGAAAAATCTTTTTTAACAAAAAGTGATACTGAGGAAGTAGTTATCCCAGCTATTGAAGGATATATGGGTATATTAAAAGATCACATTCCTTTAATTTCTTTCTTAAAACCAGGAATTATTGACGTAAGATCTAAAAATGAAACTTTAAATTATTATGTAGATGATGGAATTGTCGAATTTAAAGATAATACTTTGTCGATACTAACAAGTAATATTTTTGACTTAAAAAAAATGGATAAAAATAAAGTGGATAAAATTGTGAAGGATGCGGAGGAAGGTTTAAAAAAAGAGAATATTAAAGACCATGAACGATATATATTAGATCAGAAAATTGAGGTTTTAAATTCTATAAAGTCTAATTAAAAATAATTTTTTTAACTTCGCTTTTTAAATTTTTGTATACATCAGTTTTAAAGTCAACAACCCATTTAGTAATTTCGTCTAAGTCAATCCATCTCCACTCCGAAAACTCCGGTTTTTTCGTTTTAATATTGATCTCTTTATCTTCACCTTTAAATCTCATACAAAACCATTTTTGCTTTTGTCCTTTGTATTTACCTCTCCATATTATCCCAAGAAGATTTTCAGGTAAAAAATATGTTTGATAACCTTCAATCTCTTTTATTAAATCTACATTTTTTACACCTGTCTCTTCCTCCAGTTCTCTAAGTGCTGCATCTAAAAATTTTTCATTTCCATCTACACCACCCTGAGGCATTTGCCAATAATTGTGAGGGTTATCTAATCTTTTAGCTACAAAAACCTTATTATCTTTATTTAAAAGAATAATACCTACACCTATTCTTAAAGGTAGATTTTTAAACTTTTCCTGCATAAAATTATCCAGTGAATAATTTTCTAGCAAATTTAAGTTGATTATCGTTTTCTGAAAGAATTCTAAAATCATCAGACTCTTCTTCCACAGTAATATCTGGTGTTACACCAACTTCTGAAATTGATTTTCCTGATGGTAAATAATACTTTGAAATAGTTAATCTAATTGCGCCTCGATTTTTTAAAGGTATAATAGACTGTACCGACCCTTTTCCATAACTTTTCTCACCAACTAACACTGCTCTTTTGTGATCTTTTAAAGCTCCTGCAACTATCTCTGATGCTGAGGCAGAACCCTTATTAATTAAAACTATAAGAGCTTTACCATTAATAATGTCACCTTCTCTAGCAAACCATTTTTGATTCTCATTTTTTTTTCTTCCTTTGGTCGATACTATTTCCCCGTCATCCAAAAAAAAATCTGATATCTTAATTGCTTGGCCTAGTAATCCACCTGGATTATTTCTCAAATCTAAAATATAGCCCTCTATTTTTTTATCTTTTTTAAATTCTTTAATCTTCTTTTTAATTTGATCGTCACTATTTTCATTAAATGATGTGAGACGGATATATCCAATTTTTTCATCAAGAACCTCAGATTTAACAGACGCAACCTGAATAATCTCTCTAGTTATATTAAATACTAATGATTTTCTTAAACCAATTCTTCTTACAGTAATTTCTAAAGTTGATCCGACAGGACCTCTCATTAATTCGACTGCTTCATTTAACGTTTTTCCTTGAACTTGTGTATCATTTATTTTGACAATGTAGTCTCCAGCCTTAACACCTTCTCTTTCAGCAGGTGAATTATCTAGAGGTGATATAACTTTCACAACTCCTGCTTCCATACCAACTTCTATGCCTAAACCACCAAACTCACCTCTAGTTTCTGTTTGCATTTCCTCCAAATTTTTTGGAGACATATATGATGAATACGGATCTAATGACTGCAAAACACCGTTAATTGCCGCATCCATAGTGTCTGATTGATCTACCTCTTCTACATATTCCTTATTTATTTTGTCTAAAACTTCTCCAAAAAGATCTATTTTGTCATAAACCGTTTCTTCTTGAGCACTAACTTTCCCAAAATATAAAATAAAAAAAATAATAAGAGTAAATATTTTTTTATTTTTCATTAAACAATTACCCTTTCTTTAGGAATTAATTCAGACCATATTTTCTCAAGCTCATAGAATTTTCTTTTCTCTGGGTTAAAAATGTGAACAACAATATCGATACCATCAACAAGCTTCCACTCTGTGCTGTCTCTTCCTTCAATTTTACATTGACTAAAACCATTCTCTTTAAATTTGTCTAATACCTGTTCTGATAATGACTGGATATGTCTTGAAGAGGTTCCACTCGCTATGATCATATGATCCGCAATTGAAGACTTATCTTTTAAGTCAATTGAAACTATGTCCATCGCCTTATTATTATCTAATGTTTCAATTATTAATTTTTTTAGATTGGTTTTTTTGACCATTAATTACTAATCATATCAAAAATTTCTAATTTTAGAAGATGAAATGTCAACTTTTTTAAATTCAACATAAATTAGACCTTTATCTTTAATTGACTTATATGCGGTAGATTTTTTAGCCTTTGCCTTAAAACCATTTCTATCAAAAACTACGATTTTGCAAATTTTTGGTATTTTTTTCCAATTGTCCCATTTGTGAAAATTTAATAAGTTATCTGCACCTAGTAAAAAAAATATCTCTTTTTTTTTACTTTTACTTCTAAAATACTTTATTAAATTAATTGTCTTATTTGAATTAATCTTTTTTTCAAAAAAAACAACTTTAATATATTTTTGTTTTTTTGTTAAACTTCTTGAAAGTCTTATTCTTTTGTTTAAATCAAAATAACTTTTTTTTTTAAATGGATTTTTTTTTGTTATAGCCCAAATTATCTTTTTTAAATTAAATTTTTTTTTTGCTATTTGAGAAATTTTCAAATGTCCTTTATGAGGTGGATCGAATGTGCCTCCCAGTATACCTATTTTGTCTATGAGTTTATTTTCTGATTTGGCCATTTCCAGCTACATGGTATTTAAATGATACTAATTGATTTAGTCCTACAGGACCTCTTGGTGGTAACTTGTTTGTAGATATTCCAACTTCTCCACCAAAGCCTAGTTCTCCTCCATCAGCAAATTGAGTTGATGTATTATGCATAACTATGGAACTTTTTACATTTCTTACGAAATAATTAGCATTTACAGGGTTATTTGTAATAATAGAGTCGGTATGCATGGTGCCAAATTTATTTATGTGTTGAACTGCTTCATTAACATTTTTAACAATTTTAACAGAGATTTTTGAATCAAGATATTCTTTACTCCAATCTTTATTAGTTGCTTTTTTAAGTTTACCACTAAAAATTTTTCTGACTTTATTATCTGCGTATATTAAACAATTGTTATTTTTTAATTCGTTAAGTATCAAATTAATTTCTTTTTTTGGACAATCTTTATGAATTAATAAAGTTTCAGTAGCTCCGCATATGCTAACGTTTCTCATTTTTGCGTTTAAAACAACATTCCTTGCCATTTTTGTATTTACTTTTTTATCTATAAATGTGTGACAAATACCTTCTAAGTGACCTATTACTGGAACATTACATAATTCTTTGACTTTCTTAACAAGGTTTTTACCTCCTCGAGGGATCATAACATCAATATAATTTCTCATATCTTTTAGAAGGTAGCTAACAACATTTCTATCTTTTATTTCAATAAATTGAACATAATTCATATTTACTTTATTAGCCTTGAGAGATTTTCTAAATAGTTTAACAAATATTTTATTAGTAAAAAAAGCTTCTGAACCACCCTTGAGGATCACTGAATTACCTGATTTAAAACAAAGACAAGATAGATCAACAGTTACATTGGGCCTACTCTCATAAATCACACCAATGACACCAATTGGAATAGATATTTTTTTAATTTTTAGACCGTTTGGTCTTTTCCATTTATCTAAAATAACCCCAATTGGGTCCTTTAATTTAGTTATTTCAATTATTGTTTTAGTTATAGAACTAAGCTTTAATTTATCTAACTCGAGTCTTGCAATTAAATTTTTGTCAATATTTTTTATTTTGGCATACTTAATATCTTTTTTGTTTTGTTTAAGTATTTTATTTAAATTTTTTTTTATTAAGCCACTGAATTTCAATAGAACTTTATTTTTTGTGTTTGTATCCACTTTTTCTAAACTTGCTTTAACAGAATTTTGACCTAATTTTTGTAAATATTTTTTCATTCTAGATTTCCACCATATCATCTTTGTGAACAACTTCAGTTTTTGTTTTGTAACCTATTAATTCTTCAATTTTATTTGACTGATGACCTTTTATTTTGTCAATTTCCTCAGATGAAAATGAACTCAGGCCTATTGCTAGCTCTTTATCATTTTTACTAATTATTTTTATTTGATCACCTTTTTTGAATGAACCGTCAACGCTCTTTACACCTGCGGCCAGCAAACTCTTACCTTTTCTTAATGCATTTTCAGCACCTTCATCAATCTTTAAATATCCTTTTGCATGTAACGTGCTGGCAATCCATTTTTTTCTAGCATCTAATTTAGAAATTTCAGGAATAAACCAAGTACATATTTTTTTATCTAAAATATTACTCAAAGGTCTTTCTTTTAATCCGTTTGCTATTGCCATTTTACATCCTGAGAGCGCACATATTTTAGCTGCATCAATTTTAGTTCTCATACCACCTGATCCATACTCACTAGTTTTTCCAGAAGCTAATTTAATTATATTTTGGTCTATTTTTTCAATCTTATTTATCAATTTAGCATGCTTATGAATTTTTGGATTTTTTGTATAAAGTCCATCCACATCTGATAATAACACAAGACAATCTGCATCAGAAATTTGAGCAACTCTTGAGGCTAGTCTATCATTATCTCCATATTTTATTTCGGAAGTAGCAATAGTATCGTTTTCATTAACTATCGGTAAAAAATTAAGATTAAATAAATTCTCAATCGTCCTTTTAGCATTTATAGCCCTCCTTCTTATTTCAGTATCTTCTAGTGTAAGCAATATTTGGGAAATATTAATTTTTTGAATAGCGAAAATTTCCTTAAATAAATTCATTAACTCGATTTGTCCTACAGATGCTACGGCTTGACTTTGATCTATTTTAAGTTTTTTCTTTTTTATATTTAATTTCTTACAACCAAGAGCAATT
>CACIDF010000007.1 GCA_902585365.1 uncultured Pelagibacteraceae bacterium | reverse complement strand
TACCTTATATTTTAGCTTTAAATATTTATTTAAACTTCTACCAATAAAACCTCTTTTTCCAATAATTAAAACTTTTTTCATAATTAGATAAATAGACAAATAAATTTTGTAAACAAATAGTCTAGATTTTTTTCAAATTTAATATCGTTTTTTTTACAAAAAAAATAAAAATATTCGTGTGCCTGACTTCTTCGTTTCCACCAATTTTTTGAATATTTTTTAAATTTTGAAGATATATTATTTTCTGTTCTTCTATAATAAGTGAGATTCTCATTAATTCTGTTAAAACTCCCTAAAATATGTTGTGCGTATATACAAATCCTAAGATCCATCCAAACATCTGTAAAGTCGTTAAATGAAATTGAGTCAAACAACTTCTCAACAACTTCTTTCTTTATCGTTATACAACTAGTAGGATGAATAAACGGCCAGTAAGTTTTAATAAAATTTCTGTTTCCTCTATCTATGTAATTAGAATTTTTATATACATTAATTGGAAGATCAAATACGATTTCGGCTCTATTATTATTTTTAAAATAATTGACTATTTTTTCTAATTTTTTTTCATGAAAATAATCGTCACTATCAAGAAAAAAAATTAAGTCACCCGTGCTTTGGTTAATACACTTTCTAAAAGCATTTAATTGATTAAGGGATCCATGCTCTGTTTGAATTTTATTCTCTATAACTTTTACATCTGGAAATTTTTTAATTTTATTTAATGAACCATCTGAGGAATTATCATCAAAAAAAATTATTTCTAAATTTTTATAAGTTTGTGATTTTAGTGAGTTAATACATTGTTCTATGTAATTTTCACTATTGAAGTTAGCAATAACAACTGATGTTTTCAAATTAAAGCCTATTAATTAAATCTTGATCACTTTTTAAGAATATTATTTTTTATCAAATCTTCTGAAATCTCAGTTAAAATTGCAGGATCATCAATAGTTGCGGGCATTTTGTAATCTTCTTTATCGGCAATTTTTCTTATTGTACCTCTCAATACTTTTCCGGACCTAGTTTTTGGAAGCCTTTTTACAACTATCGCTATTTTAAAAGCTGCAACTGGTCCAACTTTATCTCTTACCATTTTAATACATTCTTTGGATATAGTATCATTATCTTTAGTAACACCTGCTTTTAAAGCTATCAATCCAATAGGCAATTGTCCTTTTAACTGGTCCTTAATTCCTATTACCGCACATTCAGCAACTGACTGATGTTCAGATAATACCTCTTCAATTTGTCCTGTAGACAATCTGTGACCCGCAACATTTATTATATCGTCAGTCCTTGACATTATCCATATATAACCATCCTCATCAATATGTCCTGCATCATAGGTTTGATAATATCCTTTGTAATTTGACATATAATTCTCCTCATACCTTTTGTCAGCATTCCATAGTGTAGGGAAAGTACCAGGTGGCAGAGGTAATTTTACAACTATATCCCCCATTTCATTTGGTTTAGCTAAAGATTGATCTGGCTTAATAATTTTTACATCATAACCAGGGACAGCTTTGCAAGCCGAACCATATTTTGTCTTTTGCATTTCAATTCCTGTGCAATTTGAACTAATCGCCCAACTAGTTTCAGTTTGCCACCAATGATCAATTACAGGAACATTTAATAAATTTTCTGCCCATTTGATTGTATCAGGATCAGCCCTCTCTCCTGCCAAAAATAATGACTCAAATGAACTTAAGTCATACTTTGAAAAAAATTTTCCCTCTGGATCCTCTTTTTTAATAGCTCTAAAAGCAGTTGGCGCCGTAAATAAAGATTTAATTTTATATTCAGATATTACTCTCCAAAATACACCGGCATCAGGAGTTCCTACTGGTTTACCCTCAAATAAAACAGTTGTGCATCCTTTAAACAATGGAGCATAAACAATATATGAATGCCCTACGATCCATCCAATGTCACTAGCCGACCACCATACATCGTTGATGTCTATGTTATAAATATTTTTCATAGTCCATTTAAGAGCAACTATGTGACCTCCAATATCCCGAACAATACCTTTTGGTACTCCCGTAGTACCAGAGGTATATAAAATATATGCAAATTCGTTTGAACCCATTTCCACACAGTCTGTATCTTTTGCATTAGACAAAGATTCCTCCCAACTTATCTCTAAAGGAGCATTAAGTTTTATTTCATGACCTTTTCTTTGAAAAAAAATAACCTTTTCTACTTTATGATTAGCAAGCTTTAATGCTCCATCCACAAGAGGTCGGTATTCCACTGTTCGACCTGGCTCAAAACCACAAGATGCGGTTACTAATACTTTTGCTTTACTATCGTCAATTCTGCTAGCTAATTCATTTGATGCAAATCCACCAAATACTACTGAGTGAATAGCTCCAATTCTTCCACAAGCTAGCATCGCGACCACTGCTTCGGGTACCATTGGCATATAAATTATTACTCTATCACCTTTTTTTACTCCTTGATTTGTTAATGCGCCCGCAAACTTTGATACTCTAGCTTTTAATTGCTTGAAAGTGAATTTAGCTTTGTTGCCAGTAATGGGACTATCATAAATTAAGGCGGTTTTATCACCTCTACCTTCTTCAATATGAATATCTATAGCGTTATAACAACTATTTGTAACTCCATCTTCAAACCACCTATAAAAAGGGGGCTTAGACTTATTCAATATTTTAGTAGGTTTTTTAAACCAGAAGATATCGTTTGAAATATCTTTCCAAAACTCCTCAGGTTTACTTATAGATTTGTGGTAAATATCTTTGAAATCCATTAATATTAAAATTGATTCATAATTAGTTAAAACTTAGCTTTATGTATCTATAAGTTGTATTAAATTTCAAAAACCTAGTAAAATCAACAAAAATAGCTTCAAATTTATACTTCTAATACCCTTTTATATTTGATATTTAAACCCCAACTTTGGCTTTGAAAAAAAGTCGTAGTTTAAATTTAAACTAAAAAAAACTAACTAAAGAGGGAGTTTTTTATGAAAACAATAAAAATGTTAGCTTTAGTGCTAGTTCTTTTCGGAGCTACTACAGCAGCTAACTCTGCAACAGCCTTTTTAGCTACAGATGATTTCGTAGGTATTTCGTTTTGGCTAATTTCAATGGGTATGTTGGCAGCTACAGCATTTTTCTTTATGGAGCAAGCAAACGTAGGTGCTCAGTGGAGAAAATCAGTAAACGTAGCTGGATTAGTAACAGGTATTGCATTTATCCATTATATGTACATGAGAGCGGTTTGGGTTGAAACAGGTGATACTCCAACTGTTTACAGATACATCGATTGGTTAATTACTGTACCACTACAGTTAGTAGAATTTTATTTAATTCTATCTGCAGTTAAGAAAGTACCAACAGGAATATTCTGGAGAATTTTAATCGGTTCTTTAGTAATGTTAATTGGTGGTTATCTTGGAGAAGCAGGAATGATAAACGCTACTCTTGGTTTTGTAATCGGAATGGCTGGATGGATTTATATTTTATATGAAATCTTTTCTGGTGAAGCAGGTAAAGTTGCTGCTAAATCTGGTAACAAATCATTAGTAACAGCATTCAGCGCTTTAAGAATGATCGTTACTGTAGGTTGGGCTATTTACCCACTAGGTTATATCTTTGGATACTTAACAGGTGGAGTAGACGCTAACTCATTAAACGTAATTTACAACTTAGCAGACTTCGTTAATAAGATCGCTTTTGGTATTATTATCTGGTCTTGTGCAGTTGCAAACTCTGGAAGAAGAGCATAATAATCTTCAACTGAGTTAAAATTTTAAATAGGGCAAGTAGAAATACTTGCCCTATTTTTTTTTATACCTATATATATTAAATGACAAAAATTACTTACATAGAGCATAATGGAAAAGAACACACTGTAGATGTACAGAATGGTTTGACAGTGATGGAAGGCGCAGTTCAGAATGATATCCCTGGAATTGATGCTGATTGTGGTGGTAGTATGGCTTGTGCCACTTGTCATGTTTACGTCAAAGATGACTGGTATGATAAATTAGATGAAAAAAACGAAGGCGAAGATGATATGATTGATCAGGCTTATGAACCAAAAAAAAATAGTAGACTCAGTTGTCAAATAACAGTCTCTGATAAAATAGAAGGTTTAGTAGTTCACTTACCTGAGAAACAAGTTTAATGATAAAAACAGATGCTTTAATAATAGGAGCAGGTCCAACAGGATTATTTACTGCTCATCAATTAAAAATAATTGGACTGGATTGTCAGATAGTTGATAACCTAGATAAAATTGGTGGCCAGTGTATAGAGCTTTATCCAGATAAACCTATTTATGATATTCCTGCTATACCCGAATGTACCGGGGAAGAATTAACACAAAATTTAATTAAACAACTAAAGCCTTTCAAAATAAAATTTCATTTAAATGAACGAGTTGATGAAGTAAAAAAAGATAACAATAATTGGGAAGTTAAAACCAGTAATGACAAAAAATTTAGTACTCCCAATGTTATTATTGCTGGCGGTGTAGGCTCTTTCGAACCAAGGAAATTTTCTTTAAAGGAGTGTGAGCAGTTTGAAAATAAGTCTATATTTTATTCTATTAAAGATAAAAAAATATTTGAGGGTAAAACTGTTACTATTTTTGGAGGTGGGGATAGTGCACTTGATTGGGCTGTAGAACTTTCAAAAAATTCAAAAGTTAACTTAATTCATAGAAGAGATGAGTTTAGAGGCGCTAATGCTACTGTTGATAAAGTCCATGAATTAGCAAAATCAGGCAAAATAAATTTATACACCAAGTATCAATTAAGTGGAATAGGGGGATCAAGCAATTTAGAAAGTGTAGAAATTACACACGAAAACAAAGAAGTTAAAACATTTAAAACAGATTATATGCTTGGCTTTTTTGGATTGATTATGCAGCTTGGACCAATCGCAAACTGGGGACTAAATCTTAATAAAAAAACTATTGAAGTTGATACAGAAAAATTTGAAACAAATCAAAAGGGTATCTACGCTGTTGGTGATATATGTACTTACCCTGGTAAATTAAAACTTATTTTATCGGGTTTTCATGAAGGTGCTTTAGCTGCAAGAGCTTGTTTTAAATTAGCAAGACCAAATGAAAAATATAGATTTGAATTCACTACATCTTCTAAAACAATAAAAAATAGGCTTGGTGTAAAAAGTGATTGAGTTATACACCGCCAATACTCCCAACGGCAAAAAGATATCGATTATGCTAGAGGAAATTGGTTACGAATATAATGTAAATACAATTGATTTAAATAAAGGCGATCAGTTTAATCCTGAGTTTAAAAATATTAGTCCATTTAGCAAAATACCCGTCATTAAAGATCATGATAATAATGAGGTAATTTTTGAATCTGGGGCTATCCTTATATATCTTGCTGAGAAGAGCGGAAAATACTTTGATGATAAAAATATTATTACACAATGGTTGATGGCTCAAATGGGATATGTTGGACCTATTCTTGGACAACATCATCAGTTTCATCATTATAATCCGGGCAAAAGTGAATTTGGAGAACAAAGATATTTTAAAATATCAACTTCAATTTATAAAAATTTGGATGAAAGATTATCAGTTTCCAATTACCTTGCAGGAGAAAATTACACAATTGCAGATATTGCAACCTTCCCATGGATTGCAAGACATGATTGGCATGATATAGGGCTTAAAAATTACAAAAATCTTTGTAGATGGTATTTAGAAATTTCTGAAAGGGATGCTGTTATAAAGGGGTACGATTATTTAAATAAAGGAGAAAAAATTCCAAAACCTTAAATATCGTCTGCGTAAACTTTTTCCTCTTTTTCGTGTTTTTCCTGAGCAGCAATTGATAAAGTTGCAACTGGTCTGGCTATAAGTCTTTTAATTCCGATAGGTTCTCCAGTCTCTTCACAAAACCCATATGTCCCATCTTTAATCTTTCTTAAAGCAGAGTCTATTTTTGATATCAGTTTTATTTGCCTATTGATTGCTCTCATCTCAACATTTTTATCTGTATAAGAGCTGGCTTGATCTACAATATCTGCAGAGGTACTATTATCATCCATAGAACTATTATATAAAGCTTCATTATTTGATCGAACCAAATCCTTCTTCCAAGCTAATAGTTTATTTTTGAAAAACACTTTGTGTTTTTCACACATATACTTTTCTGATTCTTTTGGAACGTAAGTTTTAGAAATTCTAACCATTATCTATTTTAAAACGCTCGGAGTATATTCAGCAAATAGGTAGTGTCAAGTAAGGTTTAATTGTATAAATTCAAATAAATGGTGATTTATAAAAAGCAAATAAAAATTTATTTTTATATATTTTTGACAATCCATTTAATTTTATGGACTTTGATTCCATCTTTAACAAATAATAATCTTCCGCTTGATACAATTGAAGCTTTAGCTTGGGGTAGTAATTTAGATTGGGGTTTTAATAAACATCCTCCAATGAGCGCATTAATGGTAGAAATTTTTTATAATATTTTCGGCTCTAATGATTGGGCATATTACTTACTTAGTCAGATTTTTATTATTTTTTCATTTTTTGTAATTTTTCAATTCAGTAAAGAAATCTTAAATAATGAAATTTTAGCACTTATATCTGTTTTATTATTAGAGGGTATTTATTTCTACAATTTCACGACCCCCGAATTTAACGTGAACGTTTGCCAAATTCCTTTTTGGGTTTTAACAGTTTATTATTCATGGAGAATCTTTAATCAAAAAATACCTAAATTAAAAGATTGTGTTATTGTTGGAGTATTTGCTGTTGTTGGGTTTTTATCTAAATATCTATTTATTTATTTACTAATAGCAATTGATATACTTTTTATTTATTTAATATTTTTTAAGAAAGATAGAAAATTTCATTTTAATTATTTAATTTCAGTTGAAGTTTTTTTAGTTTTATTAATCCCACATATTATCTGGTTATTTAATAATGATTTTATTACAATAACTTATGGACTAGCGAGATCAAGTGCAGACAGCTCAACTTTTTTAAATCATCTTATTTATCCAGTAATATTTATATTTAAACAAATTGGAATATTAACTCCATTTTTTGTTATGTTATATTTTCTCATAAAAAAAATTAAAATTAGTTATAATTTAAAAGATAGAAAACTTTTATTTTTATTAGCAATAAATCTTTTACCAATTTTTTTAATTCTTTTTACATCTATGATAATGGGTTCAAAAATACGAACAATGTGGATGACACCTTTTTACTTGTTTTTTGGAACTTTATTGGTTTACGTTTTCCAAAAATACATTGTAAAACAAAATTATAAAAGTTTTATGATTTCATTTTTAATTTTGTTTCTTTTATCTCCCATTACCTACGCATACATTTCAATTTCCGAAAATGATAAAAGAACTGATTATCCTGGGAAAGAAATTGCAGATAAAGTTCAATTAAGATGGAATGAAGAATTTAAGAAACCAATAAACGTTGTTTTAGGCAACGAGTGGAATGCAGGAAATTTATCCTATCATTTAAAAACCAGACCAGTTTGGGATGGCCAGGTTGATCAAAATAAGCTAGACACTTATAATGTTTATATTTGTATTGATAGTATATGCCTAGGTAATAAATGAATGAATTTTTAGAAAAAAATAAAAAATTAATATTAATAATATTTATAATTGCTGTTATTGAATTTTCAGGGCACGGAATATTTGCATCTCTAATAAGATTTTTAAGTTCAATTAATTCAATATGAAAATTAAAGTATTAATACCTCTTTATGACGATTGGCAATCTTTGCAAAAGCTTATTGAAAATATTGATTATCAAATTAGAGATATAGATCATATTATATCTATTGTAGTTATAAATGATGGTTCAAATGAAAAAGCACCTGATAACTTTCCGAATTACTCAAAAATAAACTCTATTAAAATTATAAATTTAAAAGAAAATGTTGGACATGCTAGATCTATTGCAACCGGTTTAAAGTTTATACTTGAAAATGATAATTTTGATTACGTTATACCCATGGACTCAGATGGTGAAGATAGACCTGAGGAAATAAAAGATTTAATAAAAAAAATTGAACCAAAGTCTGATTTACCAATAGTTTGTGAAAGAGTTAAAAGATCAGAAGGGTTTTTTTTTAAATTTTGTTACTTTTTACACAAATTAACTACATTCACATTTACAGGGAGATCTATAAGATTTGGGAATTTCACGTGTCTTCCAAAAGAAATAGTAAAAAGCATGACCAATGAAAAGGCCACATGGAGTAGTTTTTCAGGAGCTTTGTCAAAAATTGCAAAAATAAAAATAGGGGTACCTTCAGAAAGAGGTACTAGATACTTTGGACCGTCTAAAATGAGTTTTAAAAACCTTATTGTGCATTCTTTGGCTATAATAGCTGTGTTTAAATTTAATGTTTTAATTAGATCTACATTATTTTTTTTTGTATATCTTTTTTTAATTTATGAAAAAATTTCAGTTATTACTTTAATACCACTATTACTTATAATTATATTCGTTTTATTAGTTTTTTTGATCTCTAAAAGAGAAAGTTTAGAAAATTATAAAAACTCAAGTCAGAATATTTTTGATGTAAAAGTTATTAAATAATACTAAAATTTTAAAATGGAGATTATTAATTTGGAGTCTGTAAAATCGTTTGTAGATACACTTTGGGTAATAAACTGCGCTATACTAGTTTTTATTATGCAAGCTGGTTTCATGTGTATGGAAACTGGCCTATCCCGTTATAAAAATAGTATAAATGTTGCCTTAAAAAATGCAGCTGATTTTGGGGTATCCGTAGTAATTTTCTGGATATTTGGTTTCGGATTAATGTTTGGCAAAAGTTTTAACGGTCTTTTTGGTACAGACTTGTTTTTCTTTAAAACAGAAGTGGCCGAATACATGACATACTTTGTATTTCAAGCAATGTTTGTTGCTACAGCTGCAACAATTATTTCTGGCGCTGTTGCAGAGCGTATGAAATTTAATGGTTACATAATTATAACTATTTTAGCGACAGGAATAATTTATCCAATTGTTGGTCATTGGACTTGGTCATCAAGTTATTTAAATAATATGGACGTAGAGAGACAACTATTAGACATCACTGGTCAAATAAATACCACAGGTTGGTTGAGCACTATAGGATTCGTAGACTTTGCAGGGAGTACAATTGTTCACTCAGTTGGAGGGTGGATCGCACTTTCTGCAGTTTTAATATTAGGTCCTAGAATTGGTAAATACTCAAAAGCAAATAAAGGTAAATTTACGGGATCTAGTTTTCCTTTGGCAGTTCTTGGTACTTTAATTCTTTGGTTTGGATGGTTTGGGTTTAATGGCGGAAGTAATGGCGCAATGGATGAAGCTGTTCCACTTATTTTGATCAATACTTTTTTATCAGCTTCTTTTGGTTTGCTTACAGGTTTAGGAATATCTTTTTTATTATTTAAAAAACCAGATCCATATTATGTCATCCTTGGTCCTTTAGCTGGATTAGTTGCAATCACCGCAGGATGTAATTCAATGACATCAGTTCTTTCAATATTTGTCGGAATTATTGGTGCTGTGGTAGCTATATTTGTAAATGAATTATTAAACAAATATGAAATCGATGATGTTGTAGGGGCAATCCCGGTTCATCTTGCAGCAGGAGTTTGGGGAACTTTAGCAGTTGGTTTTTTTAGTGATTTAGATACTCTTGGTACTGATTTAAGTAGACTCGAACAAATTAAAGTTCAGTTTATAGGTGTTATCGCCATAGGCTTATTTGCTTTTTTAGGGTCTTTTACACTGTTAAAGATTTTAAATTCTTTTTATCCATTGAGAGTTAGCCCTATTCAAGAAGAATTAGGTCTTAATATTGCAGAACATAATGCAACATCAGTAGAGCATGATTTAATTTCTATATTAGATAAACAATCAGAAACTGGTGATTTGACTATTAGGGGACCTCAAGATCCTTTTACAGCGGGAGGTGTCATTGGATTATATTACAATAAATTAATGAGTAAATTAGAGACAAGCGAAATTGAGAAAAAAAAATGGCGAGATAGAATAACGGGTGAGGTTAAACTTGCAGTAAAAGTTCAAGAAAATTTTTTACCTAAAAGAAATTTAGAAAATTACCCTGTACATGGTATTAATCTTGCGGCAAGAGAGGTCTCTGGAGATTTCTTTAGCTTTTACCCTCACAACGAAAGCGTTTATTTCATCATTGCAGATGTGGCTGGAAAAGGAATTCATGCTGGCATGGTTATGGCTAAAGCCTCAACTCTGTTTGAGATAATGTCTCGTGATAAGGTTGATGTAGACGAAATGGCGTTCCATATGAATAATGACTTACATTTAACTAAAACTGGTGGAATGTTTGTTACTTCAATTATTGGAAATTATAATATTATTACTGATGAAATTTCTTGGGTTAATGCAGGCCATCAACCAGCTATTATAAGAGATAACAAAGGTAATTTTGAGGAATTTGAGAGTAAATCTCCTCCTTTAGGAGTTATTAAACAAGCTACAAAATCTAATTACTTTGTTAATAAATCTAAATTAAATGGACACAGATTTTACGCTTTCACTGATGGTTTATCTGAAAGTTTAGATAAAAATAATAAAGAGATTGGCATTGAAGGGTCCAAAGAAGTTATTAACAGAAACTTTAATAAAAACCCTGATGATGAATTAAATCTTATCGCTAAAGAAATTGCTGCTAACGCAAATAACAAAAATCTTAGTGACGACCTTACTCTTATTGTTATTGGTAAATAAAAACTTTTACTATCTATTAGCCTATTCTAATTTTTGGCATGCAGTAGAAATCCGCAGTATCTATTTTTGATGAATACTCCCTTCTCATATTCCATTTTTTGTGAACACCGGCACTTGCAAGGCTTAAAGTAGATCTACCATATCGATAGTTAGTATTATCAATTGATCTCATTAAACTATTTATTTTTTCATCCCTGGTGGATGAAAATAAATTTTTTCTTTCAGCATCATTTGATAAGCCTGTTAGCATCACTCCCGCTTTTTGATAACGATAACCATTTTTAAAAATATTTTCTAGAATAGAAACAGCTGCTTTTACTATTTCAATACTGTTGTTTGTTGCAATTGGAAAATCTACTGTTTTAGAATTTGAGTAATAACCAAAGTTTCTTTGAAAAGGACTTGTTCTAACAAATACAGTTATTGATTTTGCAACCAAAGACTCTGATCTTACTTTCTCTGAAGCGTTCAAACAGTAATTTGCAACCGCTTCTTTCAATTCTTGAAAACTTTCAACCCTTTTACCAAAAGAACGTGAAACTACGCAGCTTTTTCTTTTTGAAGCTGTCTTTTCAAGATCTATACATGGTATACCTCTTAGTTCCATTGCTGTCCTTGAACTTAAAACATTCGAAGATTTTTTTATCCAGGTATTAGATTTATTTTTTAATTGTTTAGCATTATAAATTCCATTTTTTTGATAAAATTTAGTTAATTGTCTACCAACTCCCCATACATCATTTATTTCTATTTTTTCTAGTATTGGATCTAAGTTTTCAATACCAATCAAACTTGTAACACCTGATTGTTTTTTCTTTGCAATATGATTTGCAACCTTACTCAGAGTTTTAGTTTTTGCTATTCCAATACTAGTTGGTATGCCAGTCCATTGTAATACTGTATCTCTTATCTCTCTACCAACATTTACTATTTCATCATCTGGAAAATTTGACAAATCCATAAATGCTTCATCTATTGAGTATACCTCTATGTCAGAATTAAATCTTTTTAATGTTCTCATTACTCTTCTTGATAAATCTCCATATAAAGAATAGTTTGAAGAAAAAACTTGTACATTATTTTTAACAATTACATCCTTTGCTTTAAAATACGGTTCACCCATTTTTATTCCAAGAGCTTTTGCTTCATTAGATCTTGAAATGATACAGCCATCATTATTAGACAAAACAACAACAGGTTTTTTTCTTATTTTAGGATTGAATAATCTTTCACAAGACACATAGAAAGAATTACAATCTACTAGTGCTATTTTTTTAGTAAACCGAGTGGATGACATAAGTTACAACTCCCCAAATAAAAATATCTTCTTCTTCGTTAATTAAAATTCGATCTTTAAAGTTTTTAGACCCTGAAGTGAGAAACTTTTTATCTCTTTCTTGAACAAAACTTTTAACAACTAATTCATCATGAACATTTGCAATTACAGTTGAAAAATTTTTTGGTTTTAAACTTTTATCAACTACCAATATATCTCCATCATTAATACCAACATCAGTCATGGATTTGCCTTGTACTCTAATTACAAAAGTTGCCGGAACATTTCTTATTAGATGAACATTGAGGTCTATATCTTCTTCTATATAGTCTGTAGCAGGAGATGGAAAACCAGCCCCAGCTTTATGTAAATAATAAGGTATTGTAATCTTCATAAATGTTCTTATTTTGTTCTTTTTAAATTTATAGCTTAATAATTAAATGTAGTCAAATAGGTTGTATTTTGAGTCTGAAATTGAATCAAAAGTGAATCAAAAGGTGAACATTGAAACTAGATATTGTTGTGTTGTGGATAACTTTTACAATAGATAGACTAAGTAAAATGAGAAAATTAACCTGTCATTGCGGTCTAATAGAAATTGAGATTGATATAAAAGATAATTTTGAGGACTTATATAGATGTAATTGTTCAATGTGCATTAGGAAAGGAGCAATTACTGCAATTGTAAACAAAGAAGATTTAAAAGTAGTTAAAGGTATGGATAAATTAAAATGTTATCAATTCAAAACAAATGTAGCAAAACATTATTTCTGCTCTAATTGTGGAATTCAAACTCACAATTTAAGAAGAAGAGACCCAAATACATATGGTATTAATGTTGCATGCATCAATGACATCTCCACGAAAGAGCTGTTTGACTTTAAAGTTAGAATAAACGACGGAAGAAATCACATAATGGATAAACAATAATTATGAAAAAAAAATTAACATGTCATTGTGGGGAATTTGAAGCAGAAGTAATAATACCTGAAAATGGTATTGAAAAAGTTATGAGATGTAATTGTACTTTATGTAAGAGAAAGGGTTATGTGATTGGAGTTTTAGGTGAAAATGACTTTAAAATTATAAAAGGTGAAAAGTTTTTAAAACTTTATCAGTACTATACTAAAGCTGCAAAACATTATTTCTGTTCGATATGTGGAATTCATACACACAATAGACCAAGAATAAATCCTAAAATATTTGGTATCAATGTAGCGTGTGTAGAAGGCATAGATCCATTTGAATTACAAAATGTTGGACTTAATGATGGAGAAAACCATCCACTAGATCAAAAAAAGTAATGCAAAATCATTTAGATTGTTATCAAAAAGTTAAGAAGAAGTGTTTTAGTTTTATTACATCACAGGAAACTAAAAAAGAAAAATTTAAAAATAAAGAAAAAATGATTAAAAGTTTTTTAATTCCAATTTGTTTTTGGATTAATAAAAAAAAACTACAAAATAAAACATTTATTATAGGTCTTGCTGGTGGTCAAGGAACTGGCAAGACCACCATATCTTCCTTAATAAGATTAATACTAACAAATTATTTTAAATTGAATGTATTTAAAGTCTCTATTGATGATTTTTACAGAACTAGAAAAGAAAGACTAAAATTGTCAAAATCAAAACATCCCTTACTTTTAACAAGAGGTGTACCTGGAACACATGATGTCGATATGATGAATAAACTTTTTAATAATGTAAAAAAAAAGAAATTTAATAGTATGTTGATACCAAAATTTGATAAATCGATAGATGATCGGTGTAATAAAAAACTTTGGTATAAGATAAAGAAAAAACCTGATGTATTGATTTTAGAGGGATGGTGTGTTGGAGCAAAACCAGAGAAAAGAAATACTTTAAATAAGCCAATTAATAAATTAGAGAAAAATTTAGATAGTAAAAAAAAGTGGAGACTGCACGTTAATAATCAATTGAAAAATAAATACTCTAAGTTATTTGATCAAATACATAGTTTATTATATTTAAAGGCTAAAAATTTTAATGTGCTCAAACGTTGGAGAATTAAACAAGAAAAAAAACTTAAATTAAAAAATAAAACAAAAAAAAATAATAAAGTTATGAATAATTCAGAAGTTTTAAACTTTATGATGACTTACCAAAGAATTACACAAAATATGTTTAAAATTGCACCAAAATATTCCTCTATTATTATTGACTTAAATGATAGGCATCAAATAAAAAGAGTAAAATTTAAAAATGTATAAAAAAATACTTATAGTTTTGTTTTATTGTTTAATTTTAGGTCAATCAAATGCTGATGACTTAATGAAAGCATTATCGGATGCATATTATAAAAATCCAGAGCTTAACGCGGAAAGAGAAAATATTTTAATTTCCAAAGAAGATCTTAAAATATCGAGAAGTGAATTTTTACCATCAGTAACAATTACTGGATCTAAGAGTGAACAAACTACTGAAAAATTAACAGATAGAACAGGAGCTGATACCGCTATTACTGACGTAGACACCGAAACCCAAAAAATAACAATTGAGCAAACCTTATTTCAAGGACTTGGAGGTAAGGCTGATTTAGATAAAAGTAAGATTGGAATAGACTTAGCTGAAGCAAATTTATTAAAGAAAGAACAAGAAATAATATTAACAGCGGCAGAAGCCTATAGCGGCCTCACATTAGCAAAAAAAAAGTTAGATATTAATAAAGAAAACTTAAGCTTATTAGAAAGACAAGTTGAGACAGATCAAAATAGGTTAGAAAATGGATTAATAACACTTGCTGATTTAGCTCAATCAGAGTCTTCGCTTGCAGGTGCACAGGCTCAATTCATTAATTCAAAAAATGATCTAGTAACGGCAAAATTAACTTATGAAAAAATTATTGGGCCTTTAGATGATATTGATTTAGTTAACGGTAGTATTAATTTAAACTTTAATATTCCAGAAAGCTTAAATAAAGCTATTGAATTATCTATTGGTAATAATCCAGATTTAATAATTGCAAACTTAGAGTATGAGCAATCACAACAGGATGTTAAAATAGCTATATCTGAATTTTCACCAACTGCCAAATTATCAGCTGAGTCCACTAAATCTAATGATTTAAGTTCAACGGTAGATGAGAGAGACCAAGAAACTCTTAAAGCAGAAATAACTTGGCCATTGTTCAAAGGTGGAAAAAATTCGGCCTCTTTAGAAAGAAGTAAAAGATTAAATAATAGAAAAAAACTTCTTTTAGATAATGCACTTAGAACAAATGAAACAAATGTTGCAAGTGCATGGTCTAGTTTTCAATCATCTGAGAGTGCTTTAACATCTGTTAGATCTCAAGTTAATGCAGCAGAAATTGCTAATGAGGGTATTACAGTTGAATATGAGACAGGTCTTGGAAGAACCACTCTAGATGTTATTCAATCAAATACTATCTTACTTACATCTAAAATTAATCTAGCTAATTCAGAGAGAAACTTTTTCTTATCTCAGCTGGAATTATTAAAGTCTATTGGGCTTTTAAACGCTAAATATCTCAAAATAGTTAAATAAATAGGCTATTATTTTTAATTCTTGCTTATGAGAACAAAATGTGTACATTTATAAGCATGATTCGTATGTTAAAAAACACAAAAAAAGAGGCAAAATATGAGTAAAAATAACTTAAAAGTAGTTAAATCAGCAAAAGATAAAGATTTGGAAAATAAAGAGAAAAATAAAGCTTTAGAGGCAGCTATTAGCCAGATTACAGATAACTTTGGAAAAGGCTCTGTAATGAAGCTTGGCCAAAAAAAAGCAATGGATATAGAGTCTATTTCTACAGGCTCACTAAGCTTGGATTTAGCATTAGGCATTGGTGGATTACCGAAAGGAAGAATTGTTGAAATTTATGGTCCAGAGTCTTCAGGAAAAACAACACTTGCTCTTCAAGTAATCGCTGAAGCTCAAAAATCTGGTGGAATATGCGCATTCGTTGATGCAGAGCATGCTTTAGATCCGGTATATGCAAAAAAATTAGGTGTAAATACAGAGGAATTATTAATTTCTCAACCTGACGCTGGTGAGCAAGCACTAGAGATAGCAGATACACTTGTTAAATCAGGTTCTATTTCTGTAATAGTTATCGACTCAGTGGCAGCATTAACACCCAAAGCTGAAATTGAAGGGGACATGGGCGATCATCATGTAGGTCTTCAATCAAGATTAATGAGTCAGGCTTTGAGAAAATTAACTAGTTCAATATCAAACACAAATACAATGATGATTTTCATTAACCAAATCAGAATGAAAATAGGTGTTATGTTTGGAAGTCCTGAAACTACATCAGGTGGAAATGCATTAAAGTTTTATTCATCAGTTAGAATGGATATTAGAAGAATTGGTGCAATAAAAGATAAAGATGTAATCATTGGTAACTCTACAAGAGTTAAGGTTGTTAAAAACAAAGTATCACCACCATTCAAAGTTGTTGAATTTGATCTAATGTATGGAAAAGGAATTAGTAAAGTAGGTGAATTGATCGACCTTGGTGCTAAAGCAGAGATTGTAGAAAAATCTGGAGCTTGGTATGCATACAAAGGTGAAAAGATTGGTCAAGGTAGAGAGAATGCTAAAATTTACCTAGAACAAAATCCAAACGTTGCTGCTGAAATAGAGATGGCAATTAGAGAAAAAGCAGGTGTGATCACTAAAAAGATAGAGGGTAATCCACTTGATCAGGAGAAAGTAAAAGCAAATCAAAAAGAAGAAGAAGCTCCTGCCAAAAAGAATTAGCTAAATAGTCATTATTAGTAATAAAAGGCGTCTTAACAGACGCCTTTTTTCCCTTTAACGTTATAGACATCATTTAAAAAAGCTGTATTTTAAAAAGATATGGCTCAGAAAACTTTAAATGAAATAAGAAATACTTTTCTCAAATATTTTGAGAAAAATGATCACACAATAGTTGAGTCTAGTAATCTTGTCCCAAATAATGATCCTACATTGATGTTTGCAAACTCTGGGATGGTTCAATTTAAAAATGTTTTTACAGGTTTGGAAAAAAGAGATTACAAAAGAGCAACCACTTCACAAAAATGTGTAAGGGCTGGCGGTAAACATAATGATTTAGAAAATGTTGGTTATACTCCAAGACATCATACATTTTTTGAGATGTTAGGAAATTTTTCTTTTGGAGATTACTTTAAAGAGAAAGCAATTCATCTTGCATGGAATTTAATAACAAAAGATTTTGGATTAGATAAAAACAGGCTATATTTCACAGTTTTTAGCGAAGACGATGAAGCGTTTAATCTTTGGAAAAAAATTACAGGATTTGGTGATGATAGAATAATTAAGATACCAACTTCAGATAACTTTTGGTCAATGGGAGAAACTGGACCTTGTGGTCCCTGTTCAGAAATATTTTACGATCATGGAGATCATTTAAAAGGAGGTTTGCCTGGCACAAAAGATCAAGACGGAGATCGATATATCGAAATTTGGAATCTAGTATTTATGCAGTACGAACAAGTCTCGAAAGATAAAAGAATTGATTTACCGAAACCATCAGTTGATACTGGGATGGGTTTGGAAAGAATAGCAGCATTGCTTCAAGGAACACATGACAATTATGAAACAGATCATTTTAAAAAAATAATAGGCTCTATCTCTGAAGAATTAAAAGTTAAGCCTGACAAAAATAATTTATCGAGCTTTAGAGTGATTGCAGATCACTTAAGAGCAAGTTCTTTTTTATTAGCAGAAGGGGTTTTACCTTCAAATGAAGGTAGAGGTTATGTTTTAAGAAGAATTATGAGAAGAGGTATGAGGCATAGTCACTTACTCGGATCAAAAAAGCCTGTCTTTTTTAATATATTTGAAACATTGATGGATGAAATGTCAGGTAATTATCCAGAGTTGAAAAGAGCTAGCTCATTAATTAAAGAAACTTTAAGAATGGAAGAGGAAAAATTTTTGGTTCTACTTGATAGAGGTATCAAAATTTTGGATGAAGAGATCACAAAAGTCGATAAAAAATTATCAGGTGAAGTAGCGTTTAAGCTTTATGATACGTATGGTTTTCCACTAGACTTAACAGAAGATATTTTAAAAAACAAATCTTTAAAATTAGATCACAAAAAATTTGATAATTTAATGAAACAAAGTAAAGAGCTTGCTAAAAAAAATTGGAAAGGGTCTGGTGATACATTCATAGAAGAAATTTGGTTCACTATTAAAGATAAAACTGAGCCAACAGAATTTTTAGGTTACGAGACAAATACATCAGAGGGAATAATAAAATTTATTATAAAAGATAACAAAGAGGTAAATTCTTTATCTGAAGGTGAGGAAGGACATATAATTTTAAACCAAACACCTTTTTATGGTGAGTCAGGTGGACAACTTGGTGATACTGGTACAATTAAATGTGGTGACAATAATTTTATTGTAAATGATGTACAAAAAAAATTTGGAGATTTATTTATTCACTCTGGTAAAGTAAAAAAAGGGAAAATTAATTTAAATGACAGTGTTGAATTAAATATAGACTTTGAAAGAAGAAAAAATATTAGGGCATATCATTCTGCAACTCATCTACTCCATGAATCTTTAAGAAGAACTTTAGGTAAGCATGTAATGCAAAAAGGATCTTTAGTTGCACCAGATAGACTTAGATTTGATTTTAGTCATATGAAACCGATATCCGAAAATGAATTAGATAAGATTAATACAATTGTTAATCAGATTGTTGATAATAAAAGCGAGGTGATTACAAGACTAATGACACCTAAGGAAGGCATGGAACATGGTGCTTTGGCACTCTTTGGAGAAAAATATGGAGAAGAAGTAAGAGTAGTTTTTATGGGTGAGGAAAGTAATAAATATTTTTCAACAGAGTTATGTGGAGGTACACATGTGAGAAATACAAGTGAGGTTGGAAAATTTAAAGTTGTAAGTCAATCTGCAATAGCATCAGGTGTGAGGAGAGTAGAAGCATTACGAGATAAACAATTAGAAAAATATTTAAAAGAAAAAGAAAAAAACTTAAATGTTGCTATACAAAAAGATCAAGATCAAATTAATGATTTGTCAGATGAAATTAAAAAATTGGGTGGTATTCCTAATATAGGTTCTACTGATAAAAAAATAATTATAAAAGAATTAAATAAACAATTAGAAGTCCTGAATATTAAAAATGTTCTTAGTGATAAGAATAAAAATATTATTAAAGATGAGAATATAAATAATATAAAAGTGAGATTCCAAAAAATTAATGATCTTTCTCCGAAAGACCTAAGAAAATTAGTCGATGAAGGTAAAAATTATTTAAAAGAGGGAATAGTTGTAGTGTGTGCAAACAAAGATGATAAAGTAGGATTAGCTATCGGTGTTACTGATAGTCTAACAAAAAATTATGATGCTGTTGAACTTGTAAAAGCAGGTTCTGAAATTATAGGTGGTAAAGGCGGGGGAGGTCGAAAAGATTTTGCTCAAGCTGGGGGAAATAAAAAAGACCAAATTGATGAAGCATTTAATAAAATTAAAACTTTAATCAAATAAAAGTTAAATAATTTCTTACAACTAAATGTGCCACTGTTCCAAAAATTAAGTAAGGACCAAAAGGTATTTGTGAACTCAAACTTTTGGATTTATTAATTAAACTTGGTAAAGCAATTAGCAAAGCACTTAAAGAAGATAAAAAGATTACATACGGAATTGAGTACCATCCAAACCAAAAACCAATTGCAGCTAAAAGTTTCGCATCACCTAATCCCATTCCTTCCTTCTTTCTAATTTTCAGATACAAAGTAATAATACCCCAAATTAAAATATAACCGAACACTCCACCGATTAAAGAGTCCAAATAATTAGGAAACAAACTTAAATTAATATTTGGATCAAATGATTTCAAGAAACCTATAATCATTAAAGGGAATGTTAATTCATTTGGAATTATAAAATGGTCTAGATCAATAAAAAAAATAATAACAAAAAAGATTGTTAAGATAATCAATAGCAATGTCGTTATTGATATCCCATATAAATAGAAAATACTTAAAAAACCTAAAGCAGTAACTAATTCAACAAGGAAATAACGAAAATCTATTTTAATTTTACCGCACCTGCAATTACCTTTAAGAACCAAATATGAAATTAAAGGAATGTTGTCATACCAATTAATTTTTTTTTTACAGGATCTACACTTAGATCTATCGCTTACAATATTTTCCTTTTTAGGCAGTCTATAAATGCATACATTGCAAAAAGATCCCCACAGCGAACCTAAAATAAAAACGACAAAGTAAATGAACAACACAAACTATAATTTTATATTTGCTGCAATTTCTACAATTCCATCGATGCAATATTGAACTAACATGAAAGCATCATGGATATGTAGGTAAAAATTGGGTGAATATATGATTAATTCCATTATTTAAAAATTATCAAAAAAGTTATAAATTGCCAATATAATTATGATTTTTGGAGCTAAAAAAATAGAAGTAAATAGGGTTGAAGATAACTCAAAACAGGATCTTGCCTTGATAACTCAGATGAATCAAGAGTTAGCAGGTTCATTAGATTTAAAAGAGACATTACAGAACGCCTTAGAGACAATCATAAAAAGAATTAATGCTCAAGCAGCCAATATATTTTTAATTGAAGAAAAAAAACAAGTGTTCCAATGTATTGCATCTAAGTATCAAGCTTACTTAGAAGATTATGAGATACCTTTAACACAAGGTGTAATGGGTAGAGCAGCATTAGGTAAAAAGTGTATTAGAGTTGGGGATGTAAGAAAAGATGTAAGAGAAATAGCAGAGTTTTATTTTGATTTAGATAATAAAACAAATTTTACTACATACTCTGTATTATGCTCACCACTTATAGTATCAGGCGAATGTATTGGTGTTATTCATTGTTTAAATAAAAAAACAAGTACAAAATTGTTTGAAGAGAATGATAGAAAATTATTAGAGACTTTATCTGGGCCAGCAGCACTTGCAATTAAAAATGCTAAAACAGCAAAAGAACTAATCGATAAGAATAGAATGCAAAAAGAAATCGAAATTGTTGGCGAGATACAAAAAACTTTATTATCCGAAAATAAAAATGATGAGTTTCCGATTGCTGGAATAAATATCCCAGCTAAAGTTGTATCTGGAGACTTTTATAATTTTTCTGACTTAGGTAACAATAAATTTGGTTTTGGAGTTGCAGATGTTTCTGGCAAAGGAATTAAATCGTCTTTGCTAATGTCAAAGGCTTCAAGTCTGTACAGATGTTTAAGTAAAACAATTTTCTCAGCGTCATCTCTTTTAAAAATATTAAATGATGAAATTTGCGAAACAACATCAAGAGGTATGTTTGTTACAATGATTGTTGGAGTGTATGACAAAAATAAAAATGAATTACTTTTAGCAAATGCAGGTCATGAACCACCGTTAATATTTTCAAAAGATGGAAACTTTAAAACAATAGATGAAGCTGGTCCGCCATTAGGTATTGCTCCTAACTTTAAATTCTCAGAACAAACTATTTCCTTTAAAGAAAGTTCAATGTACATTTTTACAGACGGTATTACTGAAATGAAAAATAACAACGGTGAAATGTTAGGACAAGAAGGTTTTCAAGATTACATAAAAAAATATCAGACTACGCCTAATAATAAAAGATTACAAAAAATGATTGAAGACTTGATAAGTTCTGGAAGAATTCAAAAAGATGATTTAACTATAGTTACTGTAGATGGAAATTAATATTTATGTCTTTAACCAAAGTAATGTTCTTCTTTACAATATTTTTATCTTCGATGTTACTTTGGGCAACTTCAAATGTTTGTAGATATAATTTTGTAATTGATAAAAAAACAAATGAACTTAATATTCTAATGCAAGAGATAGGACCATCAATCGGAAGTGCAAAAGCATTTTACTTCAAAGAACTTAATTGTAATAATGTAGAATTTTCTTTTAATTTCGAAAGAGTATTAAAAAATTTAGAAACTCTATCAGTTATGATCTATCAAGAACTCTCTACTGACATAAAAGGAGATCCTAATTAAAAAAAATTAATTTTTCTCAAAATTAAATAAAATTTTCAATTTTTTGTTGAATTTTTTTATTTTTTTAAATATTTTAGGTGATGCAACTAAAAATTTAGCTTTTAAAGTACAACTTAAGCTATAAAATAATCTTTTTTATAATTACATATTAAAAAATTTTAAAAAAATAGTGATCTCTAACACAAAATAAGTAAACTCTAACACAAATTTATGCTTAATATGATATATTAAAATTATTGTTGATTTTATTGACTTTTTTATATTTTAGAAAATATTTTAAACTCTAACACAATTTAAAATTTCTGTTTGTGTTAGAGAAATTAAAAATTGTGTTAGAGATTTACAAAAATAATAAAATTATCTTAATTTCTTTTTAAAATCATTAATATTGAAAAAGTGTTGATTTTACTTGTTTTTCTTCATAAAAGCTCAAAATGGACTACAATTATTTTATTTTGTGTTAGACATTTTTTTAAATTGTGTTAGAGATTATAAAAATTGTGTTAGAGATTCGGAAAAAATAATTTTTCTGAAGGCTAAAATATGAATGATGATAACAAAGAAAATATAAATAAGTCGGAAGATAATAAAGTAGAAACTGATAATCAATCAGAAGTTGATCAAAATGATACAACTAAAGATATAAATCAGACTTCTGAGACTCAAACTTCAGAAATTCAACCTTCTTCTGATAATAGTCAATCAAATCAGGAAAGTTCAGCCGAAACGTCTACTGAAACAACTAATATTTCTCCAGAACAGTCTGATAATAAACAAGAACATCAAGTGATCCATAAAAAAGACGGAAGACTACATATATATGTAAGACAAGATAAGTATAAAGGTGAGCTAAAGTCAAAAAATTGGGTAGGAAGACTATATATAGATGGAAAACAGAAAATATCTTCGTCTGGCACTCAAAATTTAGACGAGGCTATACCAATTTTAGAAAAATGGTTCGATGATATTCATGCTGAGAGCGAAAGATTAAAAAGACAAAGTCAAGAAAATCAAACGACATCTAACAACGATGTTCAAAGCGACACAACAAAACAAAATGAAACTCAAGTTTCTACTGGTAATGAAACTCAAGAAGTAGTAGCTCAAAAAACAACTGAAACTTTACAAACAGCGGAACCAATTGTTAACCAGAGTGTTGAAAAGAAAATTGATGAAACATCAAATATTACTAGTGAAAATATTAAACAAGAAAATAAAAGCACAACTTCAACTACAAAAGAAAAATTTTCAAACTTATTTGGCAAACTTAAAAATATTAAATTAAAAAAACCATCCTTAGATGGAATTAAACTTCCAAAATCTCCCACTATAAAAAAGAACAATGCTTTAACTAAAGCCTTAGATTTTTTTAAAACAAAAATTGGAAAGTCAACAATTCAGGGTGAAGAAATAATTGGGGTTGAATTAAGTAATAAAAGCATAAGACTTGCGCAAATAAATGCTGATAAGTCTAATCAATGGGTATTAGAAAAGTTTTATACACATAAACTAGATATACCTGATGAAAGTTCAGTTTTAGAAAACGCAGAAAAAATAACTGCTGAATTAGTTCTTGCAATTCAAAAGTCTAAAACTGTTACCACAAATGTTGCAATATCCATACCTGTTACAAGTGCGATTATAAGAGTAGTTACTGCTCCATTGATGAAAGATGATGAGTTGCAAAAAGCAATAGAAACTAATTCTTTATGGGAAAATTTAGTTCAATTAACTGATAATCTAGATGATTACTCTATCTTTCACCAAGTGATTAACAGAAATCAAAAAGATAATACAATGGATATTTTATTTGTGGCATCAAAGTTAGCAGATATAAATAATTATGTTTCGATTGT
Source organism: uncultured Pelagibacteraceae bacterium (assembly GCA_902585365.1). Taxonomy (GTDB): domain Bacteria; phylum Pseudomonadota; class Alphaproteobacteria; order Pelagibacterales; family Pelagibacteraceae; genus Pelagibacter. The sequence goes on along the minus strand of CACIDF010000007.1, from coordinate 11,979 downwards.
AAAAGCAGCTGGATTAAATCCAGTGATCATTGATGTAAAATGTTTTGCTTTAAAATCTGCAGTTGACCAAATAAATCAAATTTCAAATAAATCTGAAGATGCAAATTTAACTGCTGTTTTAGAATTTGGACTTGATGAAAATTATTTGATGATACTTTATGATAACAATCCAATTATTACTGACATCTTTTTAAGAGGTCAGGATAGAAAAATACTGCAAAGTTCCCAAGACTCTGAAGAAAAAGCTGGTTTAGTAAGAAGGTACGTTACTCAAGTAAAACAAGCTGTTCAAGATTTTGAGACAAAATATGAAAAAAGAATAAGAAATCTTAAAGTTGTTTCAGATCTAGACAACGTAGAAGAATACTTATCGTTCTTTAGACAGAGTCTTTTAAATGTTGGCTTTAATTTGTTCGATCCTATTGAAGGTTTAAAAGTTCCACAACAGTTTGAGAAAGATTTAGATTTACCCAACAAATCATATTTAACAACATCAATTGGTCTAGCGTTTAGGAAATTAGATGTTTTTGGGTATTACAAATTTGTAACAGCTGCAAAAAATATAAATTTACTTCCTGACAGAAAGAGCATGGTTCAGCAGAAAAAAATGAAGGCATTATCTGGTTTTGCTTTTAAAGGTCTAGCAGGTGTTATTGCCGGTATTTATTTAATACTATTCACTTTATCTTTTTGGAATATTCACTCTTATAATAAAAAACTCAAAAATTATGCCAATGTTAAAAAAACACACACTCAAAAACAAACTGAATTAAAAAAAGTATCAAAAGAACTAAAATTAATGGAAACTACTTTGCAACTTAGCAACAGTTTAAAATCGAATAAAGAATTGACTTACAGAGTTTTAGCTCAAGTAGCTTCAAGTGTACCAACGAGAGTAAAATTTGATAAAGTAGAATATGATGGTCGTAACATGGTAACTATTCAAGGTATAGCCGCAAGCGATCAAGACATTTTAAAATTTATAGAAAATTTAGGTAAACAAAAATTAATTGACCAAGCTTCGCTTTCATCAATGAAATTACCAAGAGCCACCCAAGGTGGAGCACAAATGAAAGGATTTAGAATCTTTGTTAAGATTAAAAATATATAATTATGAACTTTAAAATAGATTTAAAAAACATAGATTTAAAGAATATCAAACTTGAGGATATTCAAGCAAAATTAAAAAATGTTGAAAAAAAAACATGGATTAAAATTGGTACATCTGTTGGCGCAGTAGTTTTTTTTCTAATCATATTTTATGGTGTCTTAAATCCAATAGTTAACAAGAAAAAAGCTCAATTGGATGACATGAACAAGAAAAAAGAGGAAACTCAAAAATTTATAAGTTCTATAAAATCGAAAAAAAGCAAAATTAAAAAAATTAGACCAAGGTATGAACAGTATTCTACACTTTTTCATACAAAAGCTGAAGTTGAGGGTCTGTATCAAACTTTAAGTGAATTTGCAGCGGCCAACAACTTAGTTATCTCCAAAATTGAGAAAAAGAAAATTCAAGGAGTTTCCAAACAAGCTGCTATAGCTAAAGCCACTGGTAAGAAGACAAAAAAAAAAGGAAAATCTAAAAAAGCAAAAAAATCGGCAAAAAACATGGCTTACTATACGATACCAGTTAGTTTTGAAATAACTGGCAATTTTCTTGGTTATATAAGATTTAAAAGGCAATTATCACTATCCCAAAAGATGCTTAACTTTGACAAGGAGTCTATACAAGTGGTAAAAGGTAATACAACCGGAGCGATAAAAGTAAATGGAACATTAACAATAGTAGGTTTAGCTGATGAATTTTTTTAAGATAATATTCATATTCTTTAGTATTTTATTTTTTAACTCGATAGCACTATCTGAGAGCCACGACAAAGATCAAAAAAATATTGTAGAAAAAGCTAAAGAGATCAATCAAAAAGTAAAAAAAGATCAAGCTTTAAAAAGTGCTAATATCGCATCAGAAGTTGGTAAAGAGGAACCTTTACCTTTAAATGATCCTTTTGTTGGGGATGGTTCTTTAGGCGGTAGCGGAAGTTCTATAAAATTGATTTCGGATACAGACGAACAAAGAAAAAACTTAAGTGTTTTTAATTATAAACTTGTTGGAGTTATAGAAGGTAGTGAAACCATGTTTGCTTCGATGATAGATGAAAATGGAGAAATATTAACTTTAAGTTTATTTGAAGAATTATCTCCAGGAATTAGATTAATTGCATTAGACTCTAGAGAAATTGTTTTTGAAAGAGAAGGAGAGGACTCATTAGTAGTCCTTAATTTTAAAAATCAGATTGTAGAGAGAAATAAATAAAATATGAAAAACAATTATTACAAAATAATTCTAAGTTTTATATTGATAATATTTTTTATTACTGGTTGTGCACAGCCAGGAAAAAAAGTTAAAGGTTTCAAGCATGATACTCCACTAATAAAAACAGATGTCAAAAAAATTGGAAAAGCCGAAATTGAAAAAGATGCAAAAATGGGACCTGTACCTGCTGAGGCAGATACAACTAAATTTGTAAAAAGAAAAAAAATATCATCTGTAAAAGAAAGAAACTACCTTTTAATTTCAGAAGAGTATCCAAACTTAAAACAAATTGTATCTTTTAAATTTCAAAACATGGACTATGAGGAAGCAATGAATTTAATGGCTAAGATTGGAGATATTAATATTTTAGTTGGGGAAGATGTTGCAGGATCTATAACAGCAGAACTTACCAATGTTCCGTGGGATAAGGCATTTAATGCTCTTTTAGATATTAAAAATTACGCAGCTGATATTGATGTTGGTAGCAACATAATTAGAGTAGCTACACCTTCGACTTTGACTTCACAAGAGAGTTATAAATCAGCAAGGGCTCAGGCAGTTAAAAAGAAAGTTGAGTTAGAAGATTCTGTTGAACCGATTATATCGGAAATCTTTAGACTTTATTATATATCACCAGCTGAAGCTAAGGCTACTATTACAGAACTGTTTACATCAACAGCATCAAGTGGAGCTTTTATTCCAATTCAAGTAACAGAAGAAAAAACTACTAGATCAATTATTGTTAGAGGCAAAGAAAAAGATTTGGATGTTGTCGATAAAATAATAAGAGAAATTGATGTCAGAACTAAACAAGTTTTAATGGAAGCATTTATTGTAGAAGCAACCTCAAACTTTGAACGTGCTTTAGGAACTAAATTAGGAGTAGCTTATACCAGAAATAGAGTAAGAGCAGGTGGTACTGCTGGAGGAGTTTCATCTATTGGTGAAACTGAAGGTACAGGCGGAGCTATTACTCCTGGAACAGCTGCTATTGGAGGTGCATCAGATAATATTTTCCAATCTAATGCAGTTGGAGCAGCTACTAGTGGAATTGGGCTTTTAAGAAGAACTGGATCTGCTGTATTAAAACTTCAATTGGATGCATTAGAAACAGAAGGCTTAAGTAAAACAATTTCAAATCCAAAACTTTTCTCATTAGATAACCAAACCGCGCAAATTAAACAAGGTGTACAAATTCAGCTACCTGGTAGTGGTGATACAGGTCCACAACTTGTTGATGCTGCATTAATATTAAAAATTAAACCAAGTATTATTGGTGATGGAAATGTTTTGATGGAAATACAGGTAAATAATGACACTCCGGATAGGACAAATCCTGGTTCAATTGGAATAAATAAGATGGAAATTACAACAAAATTGTTAGTAGCAGACGGAGATATTGTTGTAATTGGTGGAATTAAAAAAAATGAAGTAGCAAATTCAAAAGACGCTGTGCCCGGGGTTTCAAAAGTGCCTATTTTAGGAAAAATGTTTCAAGGTTCGTCAAAATCAGATAAACTAAACGAACTATTGGTATTTATAGCACCAAGAATTTTATAAGATTATTATGTTAAAGATTAGTAGAGAAAGTGAAATCAATTTAATTAACGTCTTAATAGACAATGACGTTATTTCAGGAAAAGATTTAATTAATATTAAAAAAAAAAGTTCAGAAGGTAACAAATCTCAAATTGAAGCTGTTTTTGACTTAAAACTTACAGATGAAAAAAAGATATTAGATATTTTAGTAAAAGAGCAAAATCTTGACATTGTAGATTTGAAAAAAGTTGATGTATCTCCTGAAATAAAGTCTGTTCTTCCATCAAACTATATAAAAGTTAATTTTGTTGCCCCTTTCAAAGTCGATGGCAAAACTCTACATATAGCAATTCCAGATAGTTCTAAATTAACTTTAATGAGAAACTTAAAAGCAATTACAAAAAAAAATATTGAATTACACGCTGCGCCGTTAACTCAAATTTCAGAGTTTATTGAAAATTTATCAAGCGATGGAGAAGTTACAACTGCATCAATTAGAAAAGAAAATAGAGAAAAACAAAAAACGTTTGACTCTGATTTAGGAGATGCCGGAGAAGTTTTAGAGAAAGCTCCCGAAGAAGATGTTGAGGCAATTGAAAATGAGTCTGAAGTTATAAAATTTAGTACTGCAGTAGTTGCTGAAGCAATTAAAAAAGGTGTTAGTGATATTCATATAGAGCCTTACAGGTTCTCATCTCGTGTAAGATATAGACTTGATGGAATGTTACAAGAGCAAGAACAATATAAACAATTTCTTCATGATAACTATGGAGCTGTAGTAACTCGTTTTAAAATTATGGGTAAACTTGATATTGCAGAAAGAAGACTGCCCCAAGATGGTGCAATAAATTTTAAAATAGAAGGGAAAGTGGTTGATCTTCGTTTATCTATTTTGCCAACAGCAAACAATGAAAGAATAGTTATGCGTATCTTAAATAAAGATGCTGGAGACATAACTCTTGAACAATTAAACTTTGAAGAACAAGATTTGAAAAGCCTTAGAAAATCTATTCACTCTACACAAGGTCTTATATTAGTTACTGGACCAACTGGATCAGGTAAATCAACTACTCTTTATAGTATATTAAAAGAGGTTAGCAAACCTCACTTAAATATTTTAACTGCAGAGGATCCTGTTGAATATGAATTAGATGGTGTTGGGCAAGTTCAAATTAAAGATGATATTGGTTTAACATTTGCATCAGCGTTAAGATCTTTTTTAAGACAAGACCCAGAAATAATTCTAGTTGGTGAGATGCGAGATAAAGAGACTGTAGATATTGGATTGAAAGCAGCTTTAACAGGTCACCTAGTTTTTAGTACACTTCACACTAATGATGCACCAAGTACAATTACAAGATTACAAAACATGGGAACGCCTGATTATTTAATTAGCGCGGCATGTCAATTGGTTGTTGCTCAAAGACTTGCCAGAAAAAATTGTAATAAATGCAAAATTCCAGATGACGATGTTAATCCAAAAGTATTACAAGATTTAGGATTTAGTGCAGAGCAAGCTTCAAGAGTAAAAGCTATTAAAGGAAAAGGATGTGAAACTTGTAGTAATACAGGATACAAAGGCAGACAAGGTATCTATGAGATATTAGTTGTTTCAAAACCTTTAAAAGAAGCAATTTTAAGAAAAGCAACTACGCCTGAACTAAGACAGATTGCTGTGAAAGAAGGTTTTCAAACCATGCAAGACATGGGCAAAAGGTTGATTGCAAGTGGGGACTTGAATTTTAGAGAATACGAAAGAGTATTATCGGGTGAGTAATAAATAAAATCTTATGGACACTTACGCTTATAAAGGAATTTCAGATGGTAAATATGTAGAAGGAGATATCGAAGCCCTAAACCAAGATGAAGCATCTCACAAATTAAAAGAGCAAAAAATAATAATCACAAATTTAGTTAGAGCTGTTAAAGGCAAAAAAAAAGAGAATAAAGAGACAAAAAAGAAAAAAGGTTCATCTTTATTCGGTAAAAAGAAAGCAAAAGTAGAAGATGTCTTAATTTTTTCAAAGCAATTCGCAACAATGGTCAAAGCAGGTTTACCAATTCTTCAAGTTTTAGGGATGTTAAGAGACCAATTAGAAAGCCCTGCAATGAAAGATGTTGTCGAGGATATTAGAAAAAGCTTAGAGGGAGGTGTAACTTTATCTAAGTGTTTTGAAAAGTTTCCCGAGTTATTTGACAATGTCTATATTAACTTAATAAAAGCTGGAGAGGCTAGCGGTAAGTTAGATGTATTTTTATTAAAAATAGTTGAGTCACTTGAAAAAAAAGAAGCAATAAAAAAGAAGATAAAAGGTGCTCTTATGTATCCGAGCATAATGTTCACTGTTGCAATAACAGTAAGCGCATTTATGTTAATAAAGGTAGTTCCAGTATTTGCAAAAATGTATGATGGTATGGGTATTGAACTTCCTGCTGCAACAGCAACCATTATGGGAATGAGTGATTTCCTCAGAGGCACAGGCGGCAAGATATTATTTTTAACTTTATTAGGATCTTTTTTCGGGTTCAGGTATTTAACAACGAAAAACGAAAAAATAAAATATCTGTGGCACAAACAAGTTTTAAAATTACCAGTTTTTGGCGACATGATACTAAAATCAATGTTAGCTAGGATTTCTTTAATTATGGGTAATCTAAGTGCCGCCGGTGTTAATTTACTTGAGAGTTTAGAAATTGCAAAATCAGTAAGCAATAATGTTGTTGTATTAGAGTCTTTAGAAAATGTAAAAAAAGGAGTATTTTCTGGAGATACTTTAACAAAATTATTTTTAAAAGATCCTCTTTTTCCACCTACCTTCAGCCAATTAATTTCTGTAGGTGAACAAACTGGTCAGTTAGATGAGATGTTTGGATCAGTTGCCAAATACTACGAGTCTGAATTTGATACAGTGGTAGAGAATTTATCTTCTTTAATTGAGCCTATTATGATTGTGTTTATGGGTTTAATGATTGGTGGATTAATGATCGCAATGTACTCTCCAATATTCAATGTTGGTGCTTTAATCGGATAAATATAATTATAGTTGCTTAGTTAAAACTAGATGGTTTATCCAAGGTTTTTTACCATCTTTAAATTCAACAGCGTCCATTATTTCTTGGATAAAAAAAGTTCCTAGTCCCCCAGGTTTAACATTATCAATTTCTCTATGCTTAACTTTTTTCGGATCGACTGGTGTGCCTCTATCGTAAAATGCAATTTGCAGTTTGTTGCTTTCGCAACTGATTTGAACCACCATTAATTCGTTTGCATCTGCGTTATTTTTAAATGCATGCTTAACAATATTCTGCGCAGCCTCTGCAATAGCTAAGACTAATTCTTCTTTTAAATCATTATTAATTTGAAGTTTTTCAAATACTCCTCGACAAAAACTTCTTACATCTCTCAAGCTAGATGAATTCACTAAAAATGCTTTTTTTTCACTATGATCTTGGTGAGCAATTTCACTCATAAAAATTTATTCCAAATTTAATATTTGTTCTAACTTAGCCATCATGATGACTTTAAGAACTGATTTACTCACATCTTTAATTATAACTTTAGTATTCTTTTCTAGTGCTTTCTGATGACTTTCAATCAATACAGATATACCAGATGAATCCATGTATTGAACATTGCTTAGATTTAAATGGACTTCTTTTCCTCCCTCTATATGTGGAAAAATTACTTCTTTAGCTTTTTCCGTAACGTCCATATCTATTTCACCATCTAGATGAATAGTTGCTACATTTCCTTCTTCAGTAACTTTGTAACTCATAAAAATTTCCTCGCCATTGCTAAAACTTTTTCAACTGGTTTACTAACTTCAACTAGTTCAAACTTTGTATTTTTCTTTTCTGACAATTTTTTACTTTCAATTAAAACTGAAATTCCAGATGAATCCATATATTCAACCTTACTTAAATTTAAATGAACTTCATGTCCCGCTTCAATCAATGGCAATATTGATTGCCTTGCTTTGTCTGCCACATCCATATCAATTTCACCTGTTAGATGTACAATTCTAGAATTACCATTTTCCTCTATTTTATATGTCATTCAGTAAATTAATTAATAATTTTTGTAATTTTGCTCATTATGAGCAGATATGTCAATTATTCTACAAAAAAAATAAAGATATCAATTAAACAAGCAGTTACAGGCATTTTAAAGTATTTACTTATTTTAAAAATTTATTAAAAATTACGAAATTAATATTAATATAAATAAAGAGGCCTAAATGAAAAACAATAAAGGATTTACGCTTATCGAGCTATTAGTTGTTGTGGCTATTATTGGTATTCTTGCAGCTGTTGGTACAGTTGCTTATACAGGTTACACAGCTAGTGCTAAGAAAAATGCAACAAAATCTAATCATGCTTCTGTAGTTAAATATGTAGCCGCAGAACTACAAAAATGTAATGTCGGCGAGTCAACATATGCTAAAAGTGCTGCGTGCAATGTAAGAAAAACTGCTGGAAACGCTGCAACAGCTATAGAGAGTGCATTATCAGATTTTAAAAACTCTGAGGATTCTGCGGGTGACGGTGTTAAAAAAGTTGATGCAGCTTCTGTAGACGACTCTGTAGATCCGCCAGTAGTAACAGAAATGACAGTTGTATTAGGACAGGTTAGCGTAGCTGATGATGGAGACAACGTATATGTAGCAACTTGTTTTGCAGAAGTTGGTGATGCATGTGTAATGGATAATGCGGAATCTGTTGTTTCAAATACTATTGCAATAGAGTAGTTGTAAATTAAATATAACTAACTTGATAAAAAAAATTAATATCACAAGAAGTTCTGGTTTTACTTTAATAGAACTTCTTGTGGTCGTTGCAATTTTGGGAATACTTTCATCTGTTGGTGTAATTTCTTATAACGGTTACGTTAAAAGTGCCAAAATGAAGACAGCTGAAAATACTTTACAACAGCTCTCATTAGCTCAACTAGAATATTTCACAAATACTGGTGAGTATTATCCAGATGGTGTATCTGATAGTTGTACAACTTCTGATACAAGTCATGAGGCTTTAGGTTCTGCGCTATTTGATGATAGTAACTATATAGCTGTTGATGATATGGAATATAATTTTTGTGCCTATTCAAGCGAAACTTCATTTACCATTGTTGCTGAGTCTAGAGGTTCTGATTGTAAATTAACTCTTTCTAAAAATAGTTCAATACAAAGAGAGAACTGTTAATAACAATATAACCTATTGATTTTAAATTTAAGTTGATTTAATCAATTCTCATGAAAAAGTATATTTTGTATTTAGCTTTTTGTTTATCATTAAGTGGATGCGGGCAATACACATCAATGATAGGACCAAGTCTTACTTTAGTTGAGACTGGAAGTATTCTTCAAGCCACAACTTCATATGGCAGCTCTTACAGCGCAGGTATTGTAAGGCAAAGTGTAACTGAAGAATTAAAAGCAGAACGAATTTGCCCAACATATCATAGCTCAGATTTATCTAAAATTTTCTTTGAGACACAAGAAAGAGATAATTGTTTCTTTGATCCAATGAGTATTTATAGATAATTAAAATATAATAATTTTTAGCAAAGTTTGATAAATATCATTAAATTAGCTTGTCTTTAATAGCTTTTTAAAAATTGATATTTTAAACAATTTATCTATTCTGCTGGTTTATGAAATTAAGTGTTTCTAAATACATCTGGAAAATTATTTTTGTAAACTTATTAGTTTTAACAATTTTTATTTTGCCAGCTCTTTCTGTGGAAAAAAATATTACTTACATGCAAATTCTTCAGAAACCTAGAGATTTGGATTTAAATTTAAAATATGCACAACAACAAGGTAAAATGGGTAATTACAAACAAACCATTTCTACCCTTGAAAGATTAACAATGTTGTATCCTGATAACATTGAAATTAAATTATATTTATTATCAGTATTGGTACAAATTGATTCTCCAGATAAAGCAAGAAGTTTAATTGAAGAAATGAAACTTAGGACAGATTTGCAATCAGAAGATTTAGAAACATTACAAGAGATAGAGCAAGATTTAAAAGATAAAGAACCAGGTTTATGGAATTTTAATGCAGATTTTAGCATTGCTAGTTTAATCAGTAATAATGTTAATAGTGTATCTAAAACAAGAAAACAAAGTGAGTCTGGTGAAGTTGCAGAATTTACATCAGCAATGTTTGATAAGACTAGTAGCGGAGGAATAAGCTTTTCAGCTACCAGACCAATTGGTGAAGAATCTTCTTTCTTAGCAAACATTTCCCACACAACATCCAATCAACATCAAGAACATGATGATGATTTTCAATCTTATGGATTAACTCTTGGTTTAGATACAGTATTAGGCGGTCAAAGTCTAAGTCCGTATTTTACAATAAGCAAATCTGATTACCATACGGATGCAGATAGTTTTTCTACAGGGATGGGCATAGGCGGTTTTTTTACAGTTGGAGAAAGACATTCATTTAGTTACGGATATTCTTACTCAGACACTAAAGGGAATCATAACTCATCTGATACCACTGCAAGAGATACAAACGCAATTGGACATGGTTATACATTTAATCACGATTATATTTTTACAGAAATTATTTCTACATCCATTGGTTTAGGCTATAGTGATACTGATGCAATTGTAGATGCTGGTAATGACTATGAAACTTATGATTTTAGTTTAGGAATAAATTTAGCTTTTCCCTGGGCGTATATCGCAATAACTAACGGTATGAGTTTTAATGATTACAAAAAAGCAGACTCGAGCGTTGCCTCAGATAGACTTAGATCAGATTTTTCTAATACATTTGATATTATGTTAACTAAAGCAATAGGAGATATCTTTCCTGCAATTGATCAAAATAGAAATTTATTTATAAACTTATCTTATGAAAAAGTAATTTCAGAGGCAAATACGCTAAATTATGATTACCATGCAGATTCTTATTCATTTAGTCTAACAAAATCATTTTAGTTGAAAATTAACGAATAAGGCGAAAAGTGCGAAAAAACTTAACAATTTTCCTGATCAAACTGAGTTAAAAATGGTTTATTTTTTTGAATAAAATGTTATTTTTCGAGTAATGAAAAAACTAGTATCAGCAATATTATGCTCTTTAATGTTTATGAGTTTTAACTCATATGCGGAGGAGACACTCACAATTGAAAAACAACTTGTAGGTATTGTTGGAGCAATTTCAGGTACAGTAAAAACTGAAACAAGAGAATTAAAAGAAGGTGATAAAATTTACCTTAATGAAACAATTTATGCTGCTCAAGGCTCAGGAACACAAATTTTACTTTTAGATCAATCAACTTTTACTGTCGGCGAAGACTCTGAAGTTGTAATGGATACTTTTATATATGACCCAAAAACTAATGACGGTAAAATTGTTGCAAGCGTCAAACAGGGAAGTTTAAAAGTTATATCCGGTTTAATTAGTCAAAAAGATCCAGATGCTTTAACAGTTACTGTTCCCGAAGGGACATTAGGTTCTAGAGGTACAGAATTTCAAACTATAGTATCAAAAGGTAAAACTGATACTTTATTAATTGGTCCAGGTAAAAATAATACACTTGGTATGAGACCAGGAGCAGTTTTAGCAAGCAACAAATTTGGAAAAACTTTATTAGACAATCCTTACAGCGTTACTTCAATGAGCAAAGGTAAAGCACCAGATAAAGCTAGAAAAATTACAAGATCTCAACTTAAAAAGTTTAATAAAAAAATGAGAGCTTTGAGTAAAAGCAAAGGTGATAAAGGCGAAAAGAAAATTGCAAGAAAAGCTGCAAGAAAAGAATTAAAAAAAGAATTAAAATCTTTAGGTTTTGAAAAAGAGGAAATTAAATCAATAATTAAAGAGAATATTAAAAAAGATAAAGAAAAGAAAATTGCATTAAAAACAGAAAAAAAAGCAGAAAAAAAGAAAAAGAAAAAAGCTAAAGCGGAAGCCAAAAAAGAAGGTAAAAAGAAAAAAGGAAAAGTAAAAGAAGGCAAAAAGGGCAAAAAGAAAAAAGCTAAAGCAGAAGGTAAAAAAGGCAAAAAGAAAAAAGCAAAAGCGGAAAAGAAAAAACCTGCTAAGAAAGCTGTGAAGAAAAAACCAGCTGCTAAGAAAAAAGCAGCACCTAAAAAGAAA
>CACIDF010000006.1 GCA_902585365.1 uncultured Pelagibacteraceae bacterium | reverse complement strand
GTGGGGCGTCCTAATGGAAAAAAAAATAACAATTTATCTATGAGGCCAATTTGTAAAAATTTAGAGGAAAAGATTAATAAAAAAATTAAACTTATCAATAATGATATTTTTAAATTAAAAAAAGAAGATTTATTTAAAGATAAAGAAGATGAAATTATTTTCTTAGAAAATATTAGATTTTATAAAGAAGAGGAGAAAAATGACAGTTCATTTGCTAAACAATTAGCAAGTTTAGCAGATTTGTTTGTTAACGATGCATTTTCGTGTTCTCATAGAACTCATACTTCTGTAAGTAAAATCACAGAATTTTTACCCTCTTTTGCAGGACTTCAATTAGAGGCGGAATTGAATGCTCTGAAAAAAGTTACATCTGAAATTAAAAAGCCAGTCACTTGTATTATTGGAGGATCTAAAATTTCCACAAAAATAGGAATAATTAAAAATTTAATACCCAAATTTAACAATATTATTATTGTTGGAGGAATGGCAAATAATATTCTTCATCACAAAGGAAATGAAATAGGTAAATCAATTAAAGAAGAGAATTGTGAGGCAATAATTGAAGAAATATTTGAAAAATCAAAACAACATTCCTGCTCAATAACTTTTCCAATAGATGTGCTAGTAGGAAAAAATTTAAAAAGTAATTCTGAGGTTAAAGAGCTAAATGAAATAAATGAAGATGATTTAATTTTAGATATAGGCCCGAAAACAATAAATACGATCAAAAAAGTTATTGGAGAAAGTGAAACAGTTCTTTGGAATGGGCCCGCTGGATATTTCGAGAATCCTAACTTCGCAAATGGTAGTTATGAAATTGCAAAAGCAATAGTAAAAAAAAATAAAAACAAATCAATTTATTCTGTCGTAGGTGGAGGTGATACAATATCTTTGATTAATAAAATCAATGTAATTAAAAATTTTAATTTTGTTTCAACCGCTGGTGGTGCCTTTTTAGAATATCTTGAAGGAAAAGATCTTCCTGGTATAAAAGCCTTAAGTTAAAATGTCAGAACTAAATGATATCGCTCTTAAAATTTTAAAAAAAGGCAAAGGTATTCTTGCTGCAGATGAAAGCACTGGCACTATGACTAAAAGATTAGATAGTGTAAATGTGCAATCAACTCCAGAAAATAGATTATTATTTAGAGAAATACTATTTAGCTCGTCATGTATGACTGAATGTATAGGTGGTGTCATACTATATGATGAAACAATAAAACAACAGACTTCAAAAAAAAATTTAGTCCCAGAATTAATATCAAATATGGGATCTGCTCCTGGAATAAAAGTCGATACGGGAGCTAAGATTTTAGCAGGGTCACCAGAAGAAAAGATTACTGAAGGCTTAGATGGATTAAGAGAAAGATTGAAAGAATATTATAAACTTGGAGCAAAATTTACAAAATGGAGAGGTGTTTACAATATATCTAAAAATTATCCTAGCAAACTTTCTATTCACTCTAATGCTCATGCGCTAGCTAGATACTCAGCTTTAGTTCAAGAATGCAGTATGGTTCCGATTGTCGAACCAGAGGTATTAATGGATGGCGATCATTCCGCAAAAGATTGTTTTTCAAAAACCTCAGAGGTTATTAAAAAATGTTTTGAAGAATTAATTTTACACAAAGTTGATTTGAAGGGAATTATACTTAAACCTAATATGATTTTAGCTGGTAATAAATGTAAAGATAAAATTTCGAACGAGGAAGTTGCTAAATTAACTTTGGAATGTTTAAAAAATTCTGTTCCTGCAGAGGTTCCAGGCATAGCTTTTTTGTCTGGAGGTCAATCTGAATTAGAGGCAACGGATAACCTAAATTTAATTAATAAAATTAATGATACTAGTTTTATTATGAGTTTTTCATATGGTCGAGCTTTACAACAAAGTGCCTTAAAATTTTGGTCTAAAGACATAAAAAATATTGAGGGAACACAAAAGATTTTTAACCACCGGGCTAAAATGAATACATTGGCAGCTCAAGGAAAATGGTCTAAAGATCTTGAGAATTAATAAAAAAAAATTTATTTATTTAATATCCCCATTAAGGATCAAAAAAACGTTTTACAGTGACTTAATTAAAATATTCAAAACAAATAAAGTTAGTTTTTTTCAGCTAAGGCTTAAGAAGGAAAGTTTCAAAAAAAAATTGATTATCGGAAAAAAAATAAAAAAAATCTGTAAGAATTTTAATGTAAATTTTCTTATAAATGATGATATTTTTTTAACCAAAAAATTAAATGCAGATGGCTGTCACCTAGGCCAAAAAGATATGAATATCTTAAATGCAAGAAAGCTTATTGGAAATAAAATAATAGGAGTGACTTGCCACAATTCAATTAAGTTAGCTAGAGTTGCTATAAAAAATAAAGCTGATTACTTAGCTTTTGGAGCTTTTTATTTATCAAAAACAAAAAAAGTAAAATACAGAGCATCAATCAATACATTAAATAAGGCCAGAAAAATCACAAATAAACCAATAGTTGCCATTGGAGGTATTAATTCTAATAATTACCAAAAACTTTTATTGAATAAAGCAAACTTTTTAGCTATTTCAGGCTACATTTGGAAAAACAAAAAAAATAAACCTATAGAGGCTATAAAAAAATTTAAATGAAAATTAACGCAGGGGAAATTAGAGTTGGAATGCTTTTGGAATATAAAAATGATTTATGGCAAGTATTAAAAACACAACATGTGAAACCTGGAAAGGGTGGAGCATTTGCACAGGTAGAAATGAAAAGTATTAATAAAAATACAAAATTAAATGAAAGATTTAGATCAAGCGAAACTGTCGAAAAAGCATCGCTAGATGAATTGAAATATAATTATTTATACGAAGATGAAAAAAATTATTTTTTTATTGAGCCAAAATCCTTTGAACAAATTGAAATTAAAAAAGACATAGTCGGAGAAAAAGGGAAATTGCTAATTGAAAATTTGGAAGTTTCAGTGAGTTTTTACAACGACTCTGCAATTTTTGTTGAATTACCTAATCAAATAACATGTAAAATCAAAAATACGGATGTAGCATTAAAAGGTCAAACAGTATCCTCTTCATACAAACCTGCCACTTTAGAAAATGGTTTTAATATTCAAGTCCCACCATTTATAGAGTCTGGGGATGAAATAGTTATTGATACTAGAACCATAGAATATTTGAAAAAGGTGTAATATGAATTCTATATCTCCTAACTTAAATCTAATGATTAAAGCATCTGAAAAAGCCTCGAAAATACTAATAAGAGATTTCGGTGAACTAGAAAAATTACAGGTTTCTTTAAAGGGCCCAAATAATTTTGTTACGAATGCAGATAGAAAAGC
Source organism: uncultured Pelagibacteraceae bacterium (assembly GCA_902585365.1). Lineage (GTDB taxonomy): Bacteria > Pseudomonadota > Alphaproteobacteria > Pelagibacterales > Pelagibacteraceae > Pelagibacter. The sequence continues at coordinate 41,929 of CACIDF010000006.1, read as the reverse complement.
TGAGGAAATTATTATTTCAGAACTTGAAAAATCTAAAAAAAACTTTTCAATTTTAACAGAAGAAAGTGGTTTTATAGAGAAAAAGGATAAAGAAAATTTTTGGATCGTTGATCCAATTGATGGAACTACTAATTTTCTAAATGGTGTTCCACATTTTTGTATATCTATTGCTTTATTAGTTGATAAAGAGATTATCGCGGGTGTTACATATGATCCTATAAAAGATGAAATATTTTTCGCTGAAAAAAATAATGGTTCTTATTTAAATAATAAGAGTATAAGAGTTTCACAAAAAAATAAGATTTATGATTGTCTATATGGGGTTAATTTTAGGAATAACCTTCCCGAAAACTTTTTAATAAGGAATACTGGAAGTGCAGCGCTAGATTTGGCGTATGTATCTTCAGGAAGATTTGATGGATGTTTACAAAAAAATGTTAATCTTTGGGACATAGCGGCAGGTACTTTACTTATAAAAGAGGCAGGAGGGATAGTTGATAACTTCGAATTAAAAAAATTTAATAAAATAAGCATTAAGGCATCAAACGAGAGAATAAGTGGCGATTTGAACAAAAAAATTAATATCTTTTAATTGTTTTATAAATTTGTTTTGCTATAAATTCGCTATGAAAAAAAATATTCACCCTGACTATCATAAAATAAAAGTCGAGATGACAGATGGTGCTCAATTCGAGACAAAATCAACATGGGGTAGTGAAGGAGATGTATTAAAACTTGAAATTGACCCAAAATCACATTCTGCATGGACAGGTGGAAAACAGAAAATCTTAGATAAAGGTAGAGTGAGTAAATTTAATAAAAAATTTCAAAACTTTAAATCAGAAACAAAAAAATAATTCTAATTATGACAATTACACCATTAATGCCAATGGCAACTGCAGTATGGCTTGTTGAAAATACGACATTAACATTTAAGCAGATCGCAAAATTTTGTAACTTGCATGAGATAGAAGTTCAAGGTATTGCTGATGGAGAAGTAGCAAAGGGAATCAAACCCTACAATCCAATAACATCTGGACAATTAACAAAAGAAGAAATTGATTTATCAAGTAAAGATCAAGATAGACCACTAAATATTACAAACTACGACATTGATGTAAAAGAAGAAGACAAAAAATTAAAGAAGTATGTGCCTTTATCAAAAAGACAAGATAAGCCAGACTCTGTTCTTTGGCTAATTAAAAATCATTCTCAGTTAAAAGATTCACAGATAGCTAAACTTGTAGGTATTACCAAAAACTCCGTAGTTGCAATTAGAAATAAAAGTTATTGGAATTTTAACAGTTTGAACCCAAAAGATCCTGTCGCGATAAATTTATTTTCTCAAAAAGAATTAACAGAGGCTTTAGAGAAGGCTGAAAGACGTATAAAGAGAGAGAAAAAACTTAAAGAAAAAGCCCAAAAACAAAATCTTTAAAACGGATAAAAATTATAGACATAATTTTTTTATATGTTAATACCTACACATTTTTGGAGGAAGTTATTAAAATAGACGTAAAAGATAATAATGTAGAACAAGCTTTGAGAGTTTTAAAAAGAAAACTCCAAAGGGATGGTTTCTTTAAAATTGTGAAACTTAAATCTAATTATGAAAAACCCTCAGAAAAAAAGAAAAGAATTCTTCAAGAAAATATTAAAAGAGTAAAAAAACTGAATAAATTAAAAAATAGAATTTAACATCGCGGGGTGGAGCAGTCTGGTAGCTCGTCAGGCTCATAACCTGAAGGTCGGCGGTTCAAATCCGTCCCCCGCAACCAATCTTCAAATTTTAAATTTAGATTTTCTACTATCATCTAAAAAAGCCTTAACAGTATCTCTAGTCAAACTTTTAAATGATTTACCGAATTTTTCAATTTTTGAGATAATATTAGGTGGAATTGTTATTATATGACACCCAAGTTGTGAAGCTTGTAAATAGTTATAAGGTTCTCTAACACTTGCCCAAAGTATTTTTACTTTTTTAAATTTTTTTGCCGCCTGAATACTTTTTTTTATTTCTGGAATCGGGTCCTTTCCTGCATCTCCAGCTCTTCCAGCAAATATTGATATAATAACATTAGAATTTCTTTTTAAATTACTTAATATTTTTAGAGTTTGCTTAAAAGTATAAACTGCTGTGATATTCATTTTAATATTATTTTTACTTAATTCGTGGATTACGTTACCCGTGAAAACTCCTTTTGAGTTTTCTACTGGTATTTTTACATAAACGTTTTTACCCCAAGACTTAATTTTTAGTGCTTGTTTTAAAATATTATTATGATCATCTGCAAATACTTCGAAAGAAATTGGTTTATCTTTACAAACTTTAAGGATTTCTTTAGAGTATAATTCGTAATTTTTTGCACCTGCTTTTCTCATTAAACTAGGATTGGTAGTAAATCCCTTAACAATCTTCTTTTTGGAGTACTTTTTAATAGTTTTTAAATCAGCAATATCACAATAAATTTGAGTCACTTTTAAAAACTTTTAATAATGTCCTCAGTCATTTTTTTTGCATCAGCAAATAACATTAAAGTATTTTCTCTATAAAATAAGTCATTGTCTACTCCAGCATAGCCTGGTGAAAGACTTCTTTTTACAAATAAAACTGATTTTGCTTTTTCCACATCTAAAATCGGCATACCGTAAATGGGGCTTTGTGGATCTGTTTTTGCAACTGGATTTGTGACATCATTAGCTCCAATAACATATGCTACATCACAATTAGCAAAATCATTGTTAATTTCCTCTAGTTCAAAGACTTCGTCGTAGGGGACATTCGCCTCTGCTAATAATACATTCATGTGACCAGGCATTCTTCCTGCTACGGGATGTATTGCGTATGAGACCTTTATACCGTTCTTCTTTAATGTGTCTACCATTTCTCTCAACGCATGTTGGGCCTGCGCAACAGCCATTCCATAACCTGGTACAATGATAACTGAAGAAGCATTTTTCATTAAAAAAGCAGCATCATCTGAGTTCCCACTTTTGACAGGTTTTTGTTCTTTATTATTTGATTTTGATATTTGATCAGTTCCTCCAAACCCTCCTAGGATGACACTAAAGAAGGATCTATTCATTCCTTTACACATTATATATGACAATATCGCTCCTGATGAGCCCACTAAGGCACCTGTAATAATAAGAGCTGTGTTTTCTAAGGTGAAACCAATTCCCGCAGCTGCCCAACCTGAATAAGAGTTCAACATTGAAATTACAACAGGCATATCAGCTCCGCCTATGGGTATTATTAATAATATGCCAACCAAAAAAGAGATCGCGATTAAAGACCAAAATAAATTTGAATTTTGCGTTGTACAAAGAAAATAAGTTAAAACAATAATGGATATTAAAATAAGTAAATTCAATATATGTTGCCCAGGAAATATTATTGGTGCCCCTGACATTATTCCTCTTAATTTTAGAAATGCAATTATTGAGCCTGAAAAAGTTATTGCTCCAACAGCTGCACCTATTGACATTTCTATCAAACTTGCAAGCTTAATATTTCCTGTAAAACCAAGATTAAAAGCCTCTGGATTTAGAAAAGCAGAAATTGCTACAAAAACTGCTGCTAGACCAACTAAGCTATGAAAACCAGCTACTAACTCTGGCATTGCAGTCATGGGTATTTTAAAAGCAATAAATGCACCAATGCTTCCACCAATTAAAAGAAACACGATTACATAAATAAAGCTAGTTGAAAAATTACCTATAGATAAAAATGTTACTATAACAGCAATTGACATCCCCAAAATACCAAATAAATTTCCCTGTCTAGAGGTTTCAGGCGAAGAAAGTCCTCTTAAAGCTAGGATAAATAATACCCCAGAAATTAGATAAAATAACGCTAGTAAATTTATTGAAATCATTTTTTCTTCTTTTTGTACATTGCTAACATTCTTTGTGTTACTAAAAATCCTCCAAAAATATTGACTGCGGCCAATATAATAGCTAAAAATCCAAATACACTTGCTTCATTAAAAATATTTTCATTATTTCCAGCTAATGCAGCAATTATTGCTCCAACTATAATTACTGAGGAAATCGCATTCGTCACTGACATTAATGGCGTATGAAGAGATGGGGTTACACTCCATACAACATAATAACCGACAAATATCGATAAAATAAATATACTCAATCTAAAAACAAAAGGATCTATTTCCATACTATTTTACCAAAGTTTTTTTAATAATTTCATCTTCTAAGTTTATATTAATCTTATTATTTTTTTTATCGTACAAATTAATTACAAAGTTAAGTAAATTTTTAGAATATAAATTTGATGCTGATATCGGAAGTTTATTAAGTAAATTACTATCTCCCAAAATTTTAACCCCTTCCATATCGACTATTTCATCTGCTTTTGTAAACTCTGTATTGCCGCCTTGAGAAGCAGCCAAATCATAAATAACTGAACCTTTTGGCATTACTTTAATCATTTCCTTTTTTATTATCAATGGAGCTTTTTTACCAGGAATTAAGGCTGTACAAACAACTATATCAATTTTTTTTAATGTCTCAGTCAACAACTCTTCTTGCTTTTTCTTAAATTCATCAGAAGTTTCTTTTGCATATCCTCCGGATGTCTCAAGATTTTCTGATCCCTCGACAACTAAAAATTTACCACCTAAACTTTCAACTTGTTCTTTAGAGGCCATCCTAACATCTGTTGCAAAAACAATTGCTCCCATTCTTTTTGCTGTTGCTATAGCCTGTAATCCAGCAACACCAGCACCTACAATAAGAACCTTCGCTGCAGGTATAGTACCAGCTGCAGTCATCATCATTGGTATTGCTTTATTAAAAAATGAAAATGCATCAACAACCGCTTTATAACCAGCAAGGTTTGCTTGAGAAGACAGAATATCCATCGACTGAGCACGAGTAATTCGTGGAAGCAATTCCAATGAAAAAACATTAATTTTATTTCCGGAAAGTTTTGATATAATATTTTTATTTTTTTCTGGGTCAAAAACCCCTATCAAATTTTTGTTTGGACTTAAAATTCTCAAATCATCTTCGTCTGGTAAATTTAACTGTAATAAAATATCAGATTCTTTTATAATTTTTTCTTTATTGCTAAAAATCTCTGCACCATTTACTGCAAATTTTTCATCATTTATGTCAAGGTGTTCACCATAGTTTTTTTCAAGATATACTTTAAAACCATTTGAAATAAATTTTTTTACATTATCAGGCGTGACTGAAATTCTTTTCTCAGTGTCTTTATTTTCACTAACAGATCCAATAATCATCAATTTTTTTCTTGAATTTATAATAAAACAATAGCTAAGACTACTAATATAGCAATAACTGATATTGTCCCCCAAAAAACAAATTTTGTGAAATTTTCCCAAGTTTTTTTATGACTGTCATTATCCATAAACTTTATTTTTGTCTTGCTTTAAATTTTGGATTTTTTTTATTAATTATATAAACTCTCCCTCTTCTTTTGACCATCTTAGAATTCAAATCTCTTTTTTTTAATGATTTAAGGGAACTTTTAATTTTCATAATAATTTTGCCTGGCAACGTCCTACTCTCCCATGTCTTAAGACAAAGTACCATCGGCGCAGAAGGGCTTGACTTCCGAGTTCGGAATGGGATCGGGTATTACACCTTCGCAATAATCACCAGGCATCCGACTTATACTGTATTATAAAAGGTTGTAAATATTTAATTTTAGTTGATTTTAATAATTTTTTTGAAAATCTTTATAAGTAATATAAAAACCTTCATCAAAATTAACACTGGATCTCCAGCCATATTTTCTAGCTAATGATATATCAAGACATTTTTTTGGCATTCCATCTGGTTTGCTTTTATCATATTTTATCTTTAATTTTACTCCAATTTTTTTCATTAAAAACTCGGCAAACCATTTTATAGAGTAACTTTTTCCTGTGCCAATATTTAAAAATGGCTCCTTAATTTTTTTACTCATAAAAAAAATCACAGAGTCTGCAAAATCATCAACAAACATTAATTCTCTCTTAGCATTTCCAGAACCCCACAAAACAATTTTTTTTTTATTTTTTGTTTTAGCAATATGAATTTTTCTTAGCAAAGCTGAAAAAAAGTGCGAGTTTCGTAAATTGTAATTATCACCTGGGCCATACATATTTGGCGGCATCAAGCATTTGTAGTTTAAATTATAAGTTTTAGAATAATTTTTACACATGTATATACCAGCAATTTTTGCAATAGCGTAAGCATCATTAGTCTCTTCAAGTTTTCCTGACAAAAGATATTTTTCATTCATTGGCTGTTTACAATTTCTTGGATAAATACAACTTGATCCTAAAAAAATCAAATTTTTTACTTTAGCTAAGTAGGATCCGTGAATTAAGTTATTTTTTATTTGTAGGTTTTCGTATAAAAATTTTTCTTTAAAATTTGAGTTTGCAAGTATCCCGCCGACTTTTGCAGCTGCAATAATTACAAGTTTGGGTTTTTTTTTCTTAAGATAATCATATACTTTCCTCTGATCTAATAAATTTAGTTTGTTTTTATCAGCTAGAAGTAGATTTGAATATCCATTTTCTCTAAGTTTTTTAAGTATTGAAGAGCCTACCATACCCTTATGACCAGCAAGAAAAATTTTTGTTTTTTTACTTAGCATTTAAAATATTAATTTCTTCTGAAATCATTTCTTTTATAAGCTGATTAATATTTGTTTTAGGTTTCCAAGAAAGTTTTTTTCTAGCTTTTGAAGCATTTCCTAGAAGTGTGTTTACATCTAAAGGTCTTATATAATTTTTATCAACTAATATGATATCTTTCTTTGTTTTAACTTCAATACCTTTTTCATTAAGACCCTTTCCTCTCCAAATGATTTTCAAATTTAATTTTTTTGCCACTAAATTGATGAATTGTCTAATACTTAATTGTTTTCCTGTTGCAATAACATAATCATCCGGTTTTTTTTGTTGTAATATTTTCCACATTGCTTCAACATAATCTCTTGCATGTCCCCAATCTCTTTTGGAATCTAAGTTACCTAAAAAAAGTTTTTTTTGTTTACCCATTTTAATTCTGACTAAAGCTCTAATTATTTTTTTTGTTACAAAGGTTTCTCCTCTTCTTGGGCTCTCATGGTTAAACAATATTCCATTAGATCCAAAAATATTGTAAGCCTCTCTATAATTTTTTGTTATCCAGTGAGCATATAGTTTTGCAACACCGTATGGGCTTAATGGATAAAAATTAGTCTTTTCATTTTGTGGAGACTCTTGAACTTTTCCATACATTTCTGAGGTACCAGCTTGATAAAATTTTGTCTTTTTTTCTAACTTATGAAATTTTATAGCCTCTAAAATTCTTAAAGCACCAAGAGCATCAGCATTAGCCGTATATTCTGGAACCTCAAATGATACGGCAACATGAGATTGTGCAGCTAAGTTATATATTTCGTCTGGCCTGATTTTCTCAATAATTTTTGAAACTGAGGTTGAGTCAGTAATATCTCCATAGTGTAAGAAAAAATTTCTAGATTTAGAATGTGGCTCTTGATAAATATGATCTATCCTAAAAGTGTTAATTGATGAAGATCTTCTTTTTACGCCATGCACCAAATATTTTTTTTCTAATAAAAATTCTGCAAGATAAGAACCGTCTTGACCTGTAATACCAAAAATAAGAGCTTTTTTTTTCACTTATGATTTTTTTAATATAATTAATTTTTTAGAATGTAAAGATTAATAAGTCTTATTCTTATATATGTATTCAAAAGTTTTTCTAAAAGGCATCTTAGCTTTGTATATTTGTTCAAAATTGTTTTTATTTAATAAATTATGGACATCACTAAATTTATAGTTTTTTTTAATCATATCATGATAGTGATGTTCAAATAAAATTATATTGATATTTTTGATATTTTTTTTTGCTCCCAATAAAATTTCAAATTCATACCCTTCAGTGTCTATTTTCAAAAAATCTAATTTTAAAATTTTTTTTTTAAGCATGTAATCATCTATACTTTGTTGATAAGCTGTAATTTCCTTAAAAAAATTGTGTTTTTTAAAATTAAAAAGTAATTTTCTTTTTTTTTTAAAATAGTCAGAACTTGTATTGAATTCTTTAATTGTTGACGAGGAGCTTTCATTCATATGCTTAATCTTGATTTCTTTGTTTTCTTTACCAAGAGCAATATTCTCAATGATAACTTTAGATCTGTTTTTTTTAATTAATATTCTATTTATCCTTTTTTTTAAATTTTCGAAAGATATATAACTAGCTTCAAAAGAATAAAGTTTTTCTATTTTAAAATGTTTTAAAAAAAGTTCTATAGTTTCTCCTTTATGCGCTCCAACATCAAACACAATTTTAAAATTATCAAATTTGTTTTTTTTTAAAAAAGCAAGCAATTTTTTTTTATGAAAAAAATCAAAAAAATTTAACACTGATAATGTAAAAAGTTTGATCATCTATTTTTAATTAATAAATGTTTATTCATTCTTTTTATTATAAAGGGACCATCTTGGTTGCATTTTGTTTTATTTTTTTTGCATAATTTATAGTTATTTATTAAATCATATATTTTATTTTCTATATAAAAATATCTATCGTTAACTTTGTAATAAGGATTTATTAAAACATTATAATTATACTTTTTATTCTCTTTAATAAGTCTATCGAAATTTCTAAAAGTAAAAATTGTAATTCCAATTAATATTATAATAAAAGTTTTTTTTTTAATTAAATAAATTTTTGTTTTATATTTTTCAAATATTAAAGAGAAAGGTACGAAAAGAATTATAGCAATTAATGAATATCCTCCATATCTTAAAGCTGGATGATTTATAAACCATTCAATTAATAGGATAATCATTATTGCGTATACAAAGAAAATTTCTTTTTTTATATTTTTTTTTAATTTTTTTTTTGAAAAAAATGTTATTCCAAAAATAAATAATAAAAATATTACCCCCAACAAGAAGTCTGAAACTTTAAAGAAAAAATAAGTATTAAACCAACGGTCTGTCCAATTAAAATTTTTCACATAGTTGTTGGGATCATCAACCTTAAAATTAGGTGTCATGCCAGCCTTTGACCAATTTTCATAGTGGAGTGCCATTTTTTCGATTTCTTTTAGTTGAATAGACCATTCAAAGTCAGTGAAACAAACAACCTTTATAGGGTAAACCAAACAACCAGTATTAAAAAAATTTGTAATTAAAACTAAACACAAAAGTACAATTGAAAAGTAAAAGGCTTTATTAAATAATATTTTTTCTAGTAAATCTTTAAAACCAATTCTTTTTGAGAAAACAATTATTAAAGGAATAATTAATAATCCATATAATAAATAAAAAGCTTTTAAAGAAACAGTGAGGGCAAAAATGATGGATAGTTTAGATATTTCAAATATTGAAATTTTTTTTACAGCGAAAGCTCTAAAAATTTCACTTATTATTAAGAAAATTAAAATTTGTGCTGATCTATCTGTGCCATGTTCTGCTAATCTGTAAAAAAATACTAAAATAAAAATTAAAGCTAGAAGATCAAAAAAATAGATATGATTTATGTCTTTTTTTTGGATGGAGGCTTTGATGTTTGAAAAAAAAATAAAAATTGCTGAGCCAAAAATGGCGGCTGAACCAATATGAAATAAGTAGTATTTTATTATTGGTAAATAAAATAACGAATTAAAATAAAATAACGATGACGGAGTTCTAAAACCATGATTTAATTGACCTATTCCAAATATTAATGAGTTTTGATTTAAATAATATGTGTACGGAAAATGATAATAAGGAAAATCATCATGAGATTTAAAAATTAAAAAAGAAAAAAATAATAGTGAAAAAATTACTACTAAAACTTTGAAATCTGTGTTGTGAAATTTTTTTTCTAAAATATTTTTATAAAATAAAAATATCCCTAAAATCAAAATAATTAAATTATGATATATACCATGGGCATAAAATAAATGAGAAATATAAGAGTATATAGTTAAAAAAAAAATACCAATCAATCCTGAGTATCCAAGGCAGATTCTATTATTTTCAGATATGTTAATTAATCTTTGAAGAAAAATACCGTATCCTAATATTGAAAAAATAGAAATATAATAAAAAAAAAAAAGAATAAAAATATCGATTTTCATTTCAGTAATGTTATTGATACCATACTTTTTTATTTATTATAAGCAAATCAGTTGATAAGAGTAATTTTATTTTAGAATTTTGATTTTTGTATTTAATATAAAAAATATTGAAGTATATAAAAAAATTGAAGTTGAGATAATTTTTAGTTGATAGATACTTTCATATGGGTATCTCGCAGCTAATAAAAGGATTATAAAATTCGCAATATTAATCAAAATGCTACTTGCATTATTTGCTATGACTTTATCGCTAATAATTTTGTTAAACTTTTGATAGATCAATTGATGTAGATGATTGTTATCCGGCGATAGTGGGGAGAATTTATTTTTTAATTTTCTAATTATAGAAAACAAATTTTCATAACATGGGTACCACAATAAAGTAATAAAAAAATAAGGTGATATGTTGGGATTGGAATTATGACATATTATTATAAGATAACCCACAAAAAAACTTAGAACATAAGCACCTGCATCCCCTAACATTAACGAATTAGTAAGATTTAGAATTGTAATTACAATTAAAGTAATGGCTAAAAATAAAAAGTGTTTTCCATCACTTTCAAACAACAATTTTACATTTGTGTTTGATAGCAAACTATTATCGAACAGAATGTATATTACTATTGTCATATAAATTAACAAAAGTCCATTAAGCCCATCGATAAAATTTGATCCATTAATTAGTATTAGTAAACAGAAACATGTAAAAAGAATATTCAAATAAATTAATTCCAACAGACTATCAAAAAAAAGTATTCTTGATGATAATATTTTTAAATCTAAAAAAATTACAGAAAAAAAAACCAGTATAATTTGGAATAAAAATCTTTGCTTAGCTGAAACTATAACTTTTATATCAGAAAGAAATCCCAACGTAAAAATAGATAATATTATTAAAACATAAAAAATATTATTATAATTAATAGATAGGATTGGTATGACTAAAAAAATTCCACCAATTAGGGGAATATTTTTTTTATTAGAAAAAAGTTGGTGATTATCACCAGAATAATTAGATAAATATTTTTTTTTCTTAAAATATATCGCAAAAAATATAATTGTCAGGAAATATAACAAAAAAAAATACAACATTTATTTTTTAATAATATAATTTAAACTTAAACAAATTAGGTAATATAATGATTTTATCGAATTAAAATTCATATATTTATTATAAACCTTAAAACCATCCATCAATTTTTGAATAGTAGAAGATGATAGAGATGAATTTGATTTTGTCCACTTACTCAAATTCTTATCAAGACCATAAATTTTAATATCTCTCTCTAAAATTCTCAACCATAAAACAAAGTCTTCTTTTGTTTTAATAGACGGGAATTTAATTTGGTCACCAAATATACTTTTTTTGATAATTACTGTTGATGTGCCTATATCACAAGACTTTAATAGGTCCTCTAGATTATAGAAGCTACGCGCGACTCTGTTCGCTATAACATTTTTATCCTCATCAACTATTTGATAAGATGTATGTGATACTAGATAATTGTTATCAGTCATAAAACTCATTTGTTTACGCAGTTTATCAACTTCCCAAGCATCATCAGCATCTAAAAAGGCTATATAATTACCTTTGGCGCTAGATATTCCTATATTTCTTGAAAGACCAGCTCCCATTTTTTTTTTATTTTTAATAATTTTTATTCTTTCATCCTTTTTTTTGATTTCTTCTAACAACTTTAAATCATCATAATTTTCATCATCATAAACAATAAGAATTTCAATATTTGTATATGACTGGCTTATAGCCGAATTTATTGTAGTCAAAATAAATTTTTTTTTTTTATAATATGGAATAATTATACTAACTAAATCCATTTATTATAGAATGTCTTGCCTAACTTTCTAAGAAGCTTTTTAGTTGTTTTGACCTGCTGGGGTGTTTAAGTTTTCTTAAAGCTTTTGCTTCAATTTGCCTAATCCTCTCTCGAGTTACAGAAAACTGTAAACCAACCTCCTCTAAAGTATGATCTGTGTTCATGCCTACCCCAAATCTCATTCTTAAAACTCTCTCTTCTCTAGGTGTTAATGTTGACAGAATTTTAGTAGTAGCTTCGCTAAGATTTGATTTAATTGCTTGTTCTAATGGAGCTAAAGCTTTGGTATCCTCTATAAAGTCACCTAAGTTACTATCTTCCTCATCTCCTACAGGTTTCTCGAGAGAGACAGGTTCTTTTGAAATTTTCAAAACTTTTCTAACTTTTTCTAAAGGCATTCTTAATTTTTTTGCTAGTTCCTCAGGTGTAGCTTCTCTTCCAAACTCACTCAAGATTAGTCTTTGAGTTCTAACAATTTTGTTAATTGTTTCTATCATGTGAACAGGAATTCTTATTGTTCTAGCCTGGTCTGCGATGGATCTTGTAATTGCTTGTCTTATCCACCACGTTGCATATGTAGAAAATTTATATCCTCTCCTATACTCAAACTTATCTACTGCTTTCATTAGACCAATATTTCCCTCTTGAATTAAATCTAAAAATTGTAATCCACGGTTAGTATATTTTTTTGCTATTGAGATAACTAGTCTTAGGTTTGCCTCAACCATTTCTTTTTTTGCAATACGTGACTCTTTCTCTCCTTTTTGTACTCTGCTAACTAACTTTTTAAAATCTGTTACACTTATACCAAGTTTATGGCTGATTTCTACTAATCTATCCCTTATATTTTTAAATTCAGTCTTATTTTTATTAAAAAAATTTTTCCAAGCTGAGTTGGATGCTAAAAAATTTTTTAGATTTGGATTAATTTCATTACCAATATAAAATTTTATAAATTCATCCCTTGAAATTTTATTATCCATTGCGAGTCTTAGCAAATTTCCTTCTAACGAAATAATTTTTTTATTTTCAACATAATGTTTTTGAACCAAATTTTCTAAAACGGAAGGAGATAGTTGAAGTGATTTAATACTCTCTAAAATTTCGTTAACTAATTTTTGATAATTTTTTTCTTTAGCCGGTGAATATTTAGTGCTATTTAAAATATTATCGAGCTTTTCTTTTTGATGTTTAATTAATTTACTGTAATTTTTTGTTAGATTGTTAACTGTTTCTAGAACTTTGGGCTTAATCTCACTTTCCATTGCAGCTAATGTTGGATTAAACTCATCTTCATCATCAGAACTGCTATTATCTTTTTTTTCTTCATTCGACCCATCTTTAACTGTTTGCGATTCGTCTTTATTTTTTTTATTTTTTAACCCTTGTGTTGAGTTTTCATCCTCCATGTAATTTGTATCAATATCTATAATCTCTCTAACCATTATCTCATCTTTATGAAGTTTATCGTTCCATTCACTAAATTGTTCTGCAGTAACTGGACTTTGTGATAATGCATTTAACATTACATCTTTCCCAGCTTCAATTCGTTTAGCAATTGCAATTTCACCCTCCCTTGACAAAAGTTCTACACCTCCCATTTCTCTTAAGTACATACGGATTGGGTCATCGCTTTTTTCTAGACTTTTTGGTTCCTCTTTATTCTGGTTGTCTCTTTTTTTGGTAGCTTTAAAATCTGATTTTTTTTCTACTAAAGTTATTTTTTCATCCAAAATATGAAGGAAAGCTTGGGATAGATTTTGACTTGATAAATTTCTTTTACCTAAAGATTTACTAAGTTCTTCATGAGTAATAAAACCCCTATGAACACCTCTGCCCATTAATCTTGCAAATGATTTTGTAATAATTCTTTCCACAGTTAAAAATTAGGAATTACTTATATAATGACAATTTTAAAAAAATCTATATTTTTTTGTGTTGATTTAATTAATATTTTGCTCTTTTTTCAGCCTTCTAATTTCATCAAAAGTGTTTTGGTTAAAATCTTCAGCAAATTTTGATTCTAGTTCTTGGATTCTTAATTCTAGACTATAAGTTTTAAGGTCTTTTTTAATATCTTCAATAATTTCTAATAGTTTAGAATGGTTATCATCATTTTTTTTAACAATATGTTTAACAGTCGCAAACTTATTAATATTATCTAAATATTTTTTGTCTATATCTATATTATTGTAATTTCCATTTTTTAATGATTGTTCAACTAGTTGAAAAAGAATTTTATTTTCTTTTGAAAAAAATAAAAGATCGTTCAATAAATCTAACCGATGATAAAAAAAATCTAGATTGTTCAAAATTATGTATAATAAAGAAAGTTCCTTAATTTCTATTGAGGAAAATTTTTGTGTTTCCTTATAAATATTTTTTGTAATTTCAAGAGATCTAGCTTTTTTTAAACTATAATTATTTAGTAAAACTTTAGTTTTTGATGGAAGAAAATTTGATAACTGGTCTAAAAAAAAACCTAAAACATATTTTTTAACTACCGTATCGTTTATAGAATTAGCTAAAATCGATAATTTTTTTTCAATCATAGCAAGTTCTGTTGGTGTTTTTTTTGAGTTGATCAAATAATGATTAAAAATAAATTTATGTATTTGTATTTTGTTATCTTTAGAATATTTTAAAAAATACTCTTTACCTTTGCTTTCAACGAAACTATCAGGATCTTCGCCATTTGGTAAAAATAAAAAAGAGATTTGTTTTTCAGGTTGTAAGAACTTTAATGAGTTTTCAGCTGCTCTTAACGCTGCTTGATAGCCGCTTTCATCTCCATCAAAACAAATAATGATTTCTGAAAAGAATTGTCCTAATAATAAAATTTGTTTATTTGTAAGTGCAGTACCAAGATTTGCTACACAATTTAATATTTGATTATTATATAATTTTATAACATCCATATATCCTTCAACTAAATATACCTCATCGTATTTATTTGAAATTTTTCTTGCTTTATTTAAATTGTATAGATTATTTCCTTTTTTGAAAAAATTAGTTTCTGGAGAATTGACATATTTTGCAATTTTTTTATTTTCTTCAATTATCCTTCCACCAAAAGCAATAGCCTTTCCAGTTAAAGAATAAATCGGAAAAACCAATCTTCCTCTAAATCTATCTACGTATTCATTTTTTCTTTCATCTAAATAAAACAAACCAGAGTCTTTTAAACTTTTTTCCTCGAATTGACTTTTGAGTTCAAAAAATGTCTTTGAGTCAAATGGTACATAACCTAAATTAAATTCTTCAATAGATTTACCATCCAAGTTTCTTTTTTTTAAGTAATCTAAAACTTTTTTATTCGAGATGTTCGATGTAATTATATTTTTTTTGCTTCTTTTTATATAAGTTGAGTAAATTTCAGTATATATATTCCAATCTTTTTCCCTTTGTTCGTCTTGTTTAGTAAATCTATAGGGTTGTAATCCGGCCTGATTTGCCAAACTTCTAACTGCTTCCCCAAATTTTAAATTTTGGGTTTTCATTAAAAAATCAAATATATTTCCGTGTTCTCCTGTGCTAAAGCAATGATAGAAACCTTTTTCGTCATTAATTGTGAATGAGGGTGTTTTTTCATTTTTAAAAGGTGACAGGCCAACAAATTCCTTACCTCTTTTTTTTATTGCCACAAATTTAGATACTACTGTAGAAACTTTTAATCTTGATTTTATTTCTTCTAAATATTCCTTCGGGTATTTCATTTTTAATTAATCATTTATTTAAAAGCTCTTTTAAAACTTTGCCAGCTAAAGAAAAATCTATTGAGTCAGAATAATTTTTTTTTAGTTCTCCCATAACTCTACCCATATCTTTTATTGATGATGCTTTTGTGGACTCAATAATTTCATTGCAAATTTTCTTTGTTTCTTCCTCGCCCATTTGTTTTGGTAAATAACTGGATAAAATTTCTTGCTCTTGTTTTTCTATTTGAAGCAAATCATCTCTATTATTTTTTTTATAAACTTCGATTGATTCGGTTCTTTGTTTAATCATTTTCTTTAACATTTTTTTAATATCATTATCATCAGTCTCTTTTTTTTGAGGTCCCGATCTATTGTTAATATCTAATTCCTTGATGCCAGATAATATTAACCTGTAAGTTGATATTTTTATTTTATCTTTTAATTTAAGTGAATTTTTGTAGTCTAAATCAATCGTATCTCGAATAGTCATAATCTAAACTTACTTTTAAAGAGAAATTTCTTCAAAAGAAAAAATTATTTTTTTTTAAATTTTCCATTAGATATGTTGCGGAAAAAAGGGTTTTATTGTATTAACCTTTAACTCATGAGTTGTAATTGACAACAAAACAGAAAAGCAAAACTTCATATTTTTCTAATTTTAACACTGCTATTTTAGTTCTTGAAAATAACTCAATATTTAAAGGGATTGGATTAGGTTATAAAGGTGAGGCAACTGGTGAAGTTTGTTTTAATACTTCTTTAACAGGCTATCAAGAAATTATATCTGATCCATCGTACGCTGGACAGATAATAAATTTTACATTTCCTCATATAGGGAATGTTGGAACAAACAACGAGGATATAGAGTCTGACAAAATTTGGGCCAGAGGTGTAATATTTAATTCCGAAATAACAAATCCTTCAAATTACAGATCTCTTCAAAACTTAGATAAATGGCTTAAAAAAAATAAAATAGTTGGAATAACTGGTCTAGATACTAGAAGTTTAACAAATTTTATTAGAGATAAAGGAGCGCCCAAAGGTACGATAGCTAATAATAAAAGCGGAAAATTCAATTTAAGTAAGCTAATAAAAAAGTCAATAAATTGGCCTGGATTAAAGGGTATGGACCTTGCTAAAGAAGTTACAACAACAAAAACTTATACTTGGAAAGGATTAAAAACTTGGAAAAAAGTTAGGGGTTTTGAAAAAAATAAAAAAAGAAAATTTAAAATTGTTGCAATTGATTTTGGAATTAAAAAAAATATACTTAGGTATTTTTCCAATTATGATTGCGAAGTTAAGGTAGTATCATGCAAAAAAAATTCAGATGAAATTTTTAAACTGAAACCTCATGGTGTTTTTTTATCAAATGGTCCAGGCGATCCAGCTGCAACTGGAAAATATGCAATTAATATTGTAAAAAATTTAATACAAAGTGGTGTACCTTTATTTGGAATTTGTTTGGGTCATCAAATATTAGCGCTTGCTTTAAACGCAAAAACAAGAAAAATGAAATTAGGACACAGAGGAGCTAACCACCCCGTAAAAAATTTAATAACTAATAAAGTTGAAATAACAAGCCAAAACCACGGGTTCGAAGTGATCAAAGAAAGTTTAAAGAAAAATACTGAAATAACTCACATATCCTTATTTGATAATTCTATTGAAGGTATAAGATTAAAAAATAAACCAGTTTTTTCCGTTCAATACCATCCAGAGGCAAACCCAGGTCCCCAAGATAGCAAGTATTTATTTAGTCATTTCATGAAATATGTAAAAAAATATGCCAAAAAGAAAAGATATTAAAAAAATTTTAGTTATTGGAGCTGGTCCAATAATCATTGGTCAAGCATGCGAGTTTGATTATTCTGGAACACAAGCTTGCAAAGCTCTGAAAGATGAAGGTTATAAAGTAATATTAATTAATTCTAACCCTGCAACAATTATGACTGATCCTGACGTTGCAGACAAAACATATATTGAGCCTATATCGCTAGAAGTACTTGAGGAAGTTATAAAAAAAGAAAAACCTGATGCAATTTTGCCAACAATGGGTGGGCAGACTGCATTAAATCTTGCAATAAGTGCTGAAAAAATTGGTTTGCTAAAAAAATATAAAATTGAACTTATAGGTGCAAATTCAAAAGCAATTGCTAACGCAGAAGATAGAAAGAAATTTAGAAAAAATATGACTGATATTGGTCTAGATTTACCTAAGTCTGAAATATTAAATACTTTATCAAATTCAAAAAAATGTCTAAAAAAAATTGGTTTACCGGCAATAATTAGACCTTCATTTACTTTGGGTGGTTTAGGTGGTGGAATCGCAAGAACAAAAAAAGATTTTTTTAAAATTGTAAAAGAAGGAATAAAAGAGTCACCACAGAATCAAGTTTTGGTGGAAGAATGTCTTGATGGATGGAAAGAGTTCGAGATGGAGGTAGTTAGAGATAAAAATGACAATTGTATAATAATTTGTTCAATTGAAAATGTTGACCCTATGGGGACCCACACAGGTGACTCGGTGACAATAGCCCCAGCATTAACGTTAACTGATAAAGAATACCAGGTAATGAGAAATGCATCTATTGCATGTTTAAGAAAAATTGGTGTTGAAACTGGTGGCTCTAATGTTCAATTTGCCATTAATCCTAAAAATGGAAGGATGGTAATAATTGAGATGAATCCTAGAGTTTCAAGATCTTCGGCTTTAGCATCTAAAGCTACAGGTTTTCCAATTGCTAAAGTGGCTGCAAAGTTAGCCGTAGGTTACACATTAGATGAGCTTCAAAATGAAATTACAAAAGTAACACCTGCATCTTTTGAACCAACTATAGACTATGTGGTTACAAAAATTCCTAGATTTACCTTCGAAAAATTTTCAGATACAGATGCAATTTTAGGCACATCTATGAGATCTGTGGGTGAAGCAATGGCAATTGGAAGAAATTTTAAAGAGTCGTTACAAAAAGCTCTCATATCTCTTGAAATTGGATTAACAGGACTAGATGATATATTTAACTATAATAAAAAAGAGATTTTAAAAAAATTAAAGATTAATATTCCTAACAAATTACTTCTTATTGCAGAAGCTTTTAGAAAAAAAATTTCAACTAATACGATCTACAAGTTATCTAAAGTTGATCCTTGGTTTTTAAATCAAATTAAAGAATTAGTTGAAGAAGAAAAAAAATTAGCTTTAAGAGGTTTGCCAAAAAAATTTGGGGAATTTAATAGAATAAAATCTATAGGATTTTCCGATAAAAAAATTTCTAAAATAACTGGAATAAATGAAAAAATAGTAAAATTAAAAAGAAAAGCTCTAAAAGTTTTGCCGGTGTTTAAAAAAGTTGACACTTGCGCAGCAGAATTTAAGTCTTTTACTCCTTATATGTATTCGACCTATCAAAGGAATTTTTCTTTTAAAATTGAGTGTGAATCCGAACCAACAAATAAAAAGAAAATTATAATACTTGGAGGGGGTCCTAATAGAATTGGCCAAGGAATAGAATTTGATTATTGCTGTTGTCAAGCTAGCTTTTCTTTGAAAGAAGCTGGATATGAAACAATCATGATTAACTGTAATCCTGAAACAGTTTCAACAGATTACGACACGAGTGATAGATTATATTTTGAACCTTTGATTGAAGAATATGTAGAAAATATAATTTTAAAAGAAAAATCAAAAGGTAATCTCTTAGGTATAATTGCACAATTTGGTGGTCAAACTCCTATTAAACTAGCAAAATTTTTACATGATAATAAATTGCCGATTCTAGGAACTCAATATACTTCAATTGATTTAGCAGAAGATAGAGACAGATTTAGAGAACTACTTATCAAATTAAAACTTAAGCAAGCAGAGAGCGGAATTGCATATAGATTTGATCAAGCAATTAAAGTTTCTGAAAAAATTGGCTTACCTGTTGTTGTTCGACCGTCTTATGTTTTAGGAGGAAGAGCTATGGAAATTGTCCATGATAAAAGCCAATTAAAACAATTTATTAATGAAGCTTTTAAAGCATCAGAAAAAAATCCAATTTTAATTGATAAATTTATTGATAATGCAATGGAAGTAGATGTTGATGCTATTTCCGATGGAAAAGATGTTTACGTTGCTGGAATAATGCAACATATTGAAGAGGCAGGCATACACTCAGGTGACTCAGCTTGTTGCTTACCACCAGTATCTATAAAAGCAAATATTTTAAAAGAATTAAAAGTCCAAACAAGAAAGCTTGCGTTAGCCTTAAAAGTTAAGGGATTTTTGAACATTCAATTTGCAATTAAAAAAGATGAAATTTATGTAATCGAGGTTAATCCAAGAGCTAGTAGGACCGTACCATTTGTTTCTAAAGCAAATGGGATATCGCTTGCAAAAATTGCATCGAGAATAATGTCAGGTGAAAAATTAAATAAATATAAATTGAAATATAAAACTAATAAAAAATTTGCTGTAAAAGAAGCAGTTTTTCCCTTCAATAAATTCCCAGATAGCGATGTATTGTTAGGACCAGAAATGAAATCAACTGGAGAAGTTATGGGTTTTGATGAAGACTTTGGAATGGCAGTTGCAAAAAGTCAAATAGCTGCCTCAAATTCTTTGCCGATAAAAGGAATGGCTTTCTTGTCAGTCAAGGACTCTCATAAGCAGGAAATTATTGGTATAGCTCAAAGATTGATTAAACTTGGATTCACTCTTTCGGCTACAAAAGGAACTTCGGAAATTATTGAACAGAATGGGATGAAATGTAGAAAAATTAATAAAGTAAGTAGTGGCAGACCTCATATAGTCGATGTTTTAAATTCAAAAAAAATATCTCTTGTAATAAATACTGGAGGTGGAAACTCAGAGCATAGAATTAACGACGCGAGAGCTTTAAGAAGAGGGGCATTGGCAAATAAAATTCCTTATTGTACAAATATGTCTACTGCTTATTCTTTTCTTGAAGCGATAAAATCTTTGAAAACTACTAGACTAAAAGTCCAATCTTTACAGGATAATTAAATCTCTAATTAACTTTCCAGTCTGTCTTAAAGGTAACATAATTGACCTGAAGACATCTTCTTTCTTTTACGATCTCTTTTTTTTCCATACCATGCCATGTATTTGGGCCACTAGAAAAAAAATATCCATAGTTATCTCTATATGGAACAGTTTTGGTCAGTTTAAGATCTTTATTATAAAAGTCAGTACCAAGTCCTTCACTTTCATTTTCTTTATTAACAAATAACAAGCATGACATTAATTTTTCTTTTATGTCACAATGTGGTTTTAACCAAAAACCTTTCCTATCACATATCACCTCAACTCTTACGTAAGAATTGGATAGATCCTTATTAATTAATTTGGATATCTTATTATGCGTTTCTTTGTTCTGAAGTTCTTCAATCAAGTTTTTTAATGCTGGAAAATTTTTTTCATTCTCTTTAGTTATAAAACATCTGAATTTTAAAGCTTTTCCCCCATCTGATATACCTTCTCTAAATTCACCTTGACCACCATCAATTGCTCTTGTTCCGTCATAATTAATATTGTGTTCAATTGGATTATCTATCTCAGCTTTTATAATTTCTTTTATTTGATCATCAGTAAGAGGTTTGTTTAGTTCCCAGTGATCAAAGGGTTCGCTGAATTTTGAGGAGTTATTATCTAATGATTTTAAAAATGACATTTTATAATTTTTTTTTTATTTCATATGCTATTCTTTTAGTTTCATCAAGTTTTTCATACTCCCAGAACTCTAATTTGTCATCAAATTCTCTTACGACATTCATTCTTTCAAATAATTTTCTGAATTTTTGAAATCTAGTATCTTTTTTAGAAGGAGGTATCATTGCCACGTATAAAGGTTTACCAGTTAAAGCCGCTTCAGAAATCATTGAGCTAGAATCGCAAGTAACAATTATGTAATCTGCAATTCCGAGAGATGATAAATATGCATCTTTATCAACTCTATCAATAATTAGATGATCTTTAGTAAAGAATTTTTTTGCAAGATCTATTGTTTTAGACGGTGTTCTGTTTGAAGGTATTACTACTAGCTGATAATTATTATTAAGAATTTGTTTGCTAATTTTTGAGAAAATATTTAGTAAGTTTTGGTTTGAATACGCATAGTATTTAGTTGGACCACCCAGAATCAAAGTAATAATTTTTTTTTCTTTTGATATTTTTTTTAACAAATAATTTTTTTTCTCATTGATTTCCTCAGAGGTTAAATAGTGAATTGCCCCTTTCGAACTTAGGATATTATCACCTTTTAAATCATCATGTTCGGGGGAAATAATATAATCGAAATTTTTAAAATTGACCTTTGGATCTTGGACATGGATGTTTTTTATTTTTTTTCTATTGATTTTTTTTAGAAATATTGATGGAATTACACTTTTTCTCCCACATGAAATAATTATATCAAAGTCTCTCTTAATATCATTTTTAAAAACAAATTTTTTAACAGGTGTAAATTTTGGTGGAATTAATTTCCAAAAACTATTTAATTCAACTTTTTCGTGAAAATAATCTAGATCAAGAGCCTTTGCTAAACCTTCTACCTGACTAATCATGCCATGTAATCCCTCTGTCAATAATAACCCTTTTAATTTGCTCATTAATTACTATATAGCTTTCATATGACTCAAAATCCAACTAAACACACAAAAGTGTTAATAATTGGATCAGGACCAGCTGGATACACTGCTGCTGTTTATGCGGCAAGAGCTCTTCTGAAACCGATAATGGTTACAGGTATGGAGCCAGGGGGACAATTAACGACCACTACTGATGTTGAAAATTATCCAGGTTTTGCTGAAGTCGTCCAAGGTCCCTGGTTAATGGAGCAAATGAGAGATCAAGCAAAAGCAGTTGGAACAGAAATGATTGAAGATCATATTTCATCTGTAAACTTAAAATCAAAACCTTTTGAGGCAATTGGTGATGGTGGTCAAAAGTATACTGCTGACTCAATAATTATTTCAACAGGTGCTCAAGCAAGATGGTTAAATTTAGACTCAGAGCAAAAATTTAGAGGCTTTGGTGTATCAGCATGCGCAACATGCGATGGGTTTTTTTTTAAAGATAAAACTGTTGCAGTAGTTGGTGGAGGTAATGCTGCTGTAGAAGAAGCAATGTTTTTAACCAAGTTTGCATCAAAAGTTAAACTCATTCATAGAAGAAACGAGTTAAGAGCAGAAAAAATGTTGCAAAAAAAATTAATGGAAAACGAGAAAATTGAGATTATTTGGAATAGTGTTGTTCAGGAGGTCATTGGTGATGACAATCCTAAAAATGTTAAAGGTTTAAAAATTAAGAATGTTAAAAATAATAAAGTTGATGATTTAAAATTGGATGGTTTGTTTATAGCTATAGGTCATGATCCAGCAACTCAATTATTCAAAGATCAATTAAAAATGGATAAGGAAGGATATTTAGTAACTAAACCAGATTCAACAGAAACAAACATTCCAGGTGTATTTGCTGCTGGAGATGTGAAAGATAAAATATTTAGACAAGCTGTTACTGCTGCAGGTATGGGATGTATGGCTGCACTCGAAGCTGAAAAGCACCTATCAGGACACTAGGAAAGATTTTCACAAAAATCTTTTATCCTTTTCATTGCTTTTTTAAGATTATCCATTGAAGTTGCGTAAGATATTCTAAAAAAACCGTCTAAACCAAAGGCAGATCCTTGAACAACTGCAATTCCGTTGTTTTCAAGAAGGGATTGAACAAAATCAGTATCATTTTCAATTTTTTTTCCATTTTTATCTTTTTTACCAATTAAACCTTTGCAACTTGGAAAGACGTAGAATGCGCCATCAGGTTTTAAACAATTTATTCCATCTATTGAGTTTAACGAATTAACAACAAAATCACGTCTCTCTTCAAACGCTTTAGATCTTATTGATATAAAATCTTGAACTCCGTTAAGTGCCTCCACTGCAGCTGCTTGACTTATAGAAGATGGGTTTGTCGTTGATTGTGATTGAATTTTTGCAATCGCCTTGATTATCTCTTTGGGCCCAGCCGCATAACCAATTCGCCAGCCGGTCATTGCATAAGATTTACTTACACCATTCATAGTTACCACTCTACTCTTTAGTTCAGGAACTTGGGCGATTGTGAAAAACTTAAAATTATTATAAGTAACATGTTCATAAATATCATCACTTAAAATATTTACGTGAGGATTTCTTTTTAAGACTTGAGATAAATTTTTAATTTCCTGCTCTGAATAACAAGCTCCCGTCGGGTTTGATGGTGAGTTCAATATTAACCATTTAGTATTATTTGTTATTTTACTCTCTAAATCTTTGGCAGTTAACTTAAAATTTTGATCTTCTGAACATTCTATTACTATTGGGTTAGCTCCTGCTAATAAAACTATATCAGGATAGGAAACCCAGTAAGGAGCAGGTATTAATACTTCATCTCCTTTATTCAAAGTTGCCATCATTAAGTTATAAATTACATGTTTTCCACCTGCCCCAACTGTAATCTCATCTGTTTTATAATTTAAATTATTTTCTCTTTTAAATTTCTCGACAATTGCCTTTTTTAGTTCTGCCGTTCCATCAACAGCCGTGTATTTAGTATCTCCATCATTTATGGCTTTTATAGCTGCTGCTTTAATATTCTCGGGTGTGTCAAAATCAGGTTCACCTGCGCCTAAACCTATAACATCCTTGCCTGCAGCTTTTAATTCCCTAGCTTTTTGAGTGACTGCAATAGTGGGTGAAGGTTTAATTCTCTTTAAACTATCTGATATTATGCTCATTGAAATATATTTCTTATTTTAATACTTTGTTTAATATATGCAAAATACTTATCAAGATTTAATTTCAGATATACAGAATAAAAATCCAAAGTTTGCTGGGAAATTAGAAGGTGGTAAAAAATTTAAAATAAAGTCTGATTTTAAACCAGCAGGGGATCAGCCTGAAGCTATTAAAAAATTAGTTAAGAGTGCAAAAAAGGGAGAGTTTAATCAAGTGTTATTAGGAGTGACTGGATCTGGTAAAACTTTTACAATGGCTAAAGTTATTGAAGAAACAAATAGACCTGCATTAATTTTAGCACCAAATAAAACTCTTGCTGCACAGCTTTACGGTGAAATGAAAACTTTTTTTCCTGAAAATGCAGTGGAGTATTTTGTTTCTTATTATGACTACTACACGCCTGAAGCATATGTTCCAAGATCAGATACATACATAGAAAAGGAAGCGTCAATAAATGAACAAATAGACAGAATGAGACACTCGGCAACCAGATCCTTATTGGAAAGGGACGATGTTTTAATTGTAGCGAGTGTATCTTGTATTTATGGTTTAGGGTCAGTTGAAGCTTACAGCAAGATGACTTTAACACTTCAAAGGAATTATGATTATAATAGAGATCAAATAATTAAGTCGTTAGTTGCTCTTCAGTATAAAAGAAATGATCAAAATTTTTATAGAGGAACATTTAGAGCTCGAGGAGAGTATCTTGAGATATTTCCCTCACATCTTGAAGATAGAGCTTGGAGATTAAGTTTATTCGGGGACAAATTAGAAAAAATTGAGGAATTTGATCCATTAACTGGAGATCAAGTAAGAGAGTTAAATTTAATCAAAGTTTATGCAAATAGCCATTACATAACTCCTAAACCAACTGTGGAACAAGCAGTTATAAATATTAGAAAAGAGTTAGAAATAACATTAAAAAAACATAAATCTGAAAATAAATTACTTGAAGCCCAAAGATTAGAAGAGAGAACTAAGTTCGATTTAGAAATGATCGAGGCTACAGGCTCTTGTGCAGGTATAGAAAATTACTCTAGATTTTTATCAGGTAGAAAGCCAGGGGAACCACCACCAACTCTATTTGAATACTTTCCAGACAACACTTTAGTTTTTGTTGATGAATCTCATGTAACAGTTCCTCAACTTAACGGAATGTTCAAAGGAGATAGATCAAGAAAAAGTACACTTGCGGAGTATGGTTTCCGTCTTCCATCTTGTATGGACAATAGACCTTTAAAATTTGAAGAATGGGATTTAATGAGAACTCAAACTATATTTGTTTCTGCAACTCCTGGTCCTTGGGAATTAGAACAGACTAAAGGTAAATTCATAGATCAAGTAATTAGACCAACAGGTTTGATTGATCCAGCAGTAGAGATTAAACCAGCTAAAAATCAAGTGGATGATTTAATGCACGAGTGTAAAAAAGTTGTTGATAAAAATTATAGGGTTTTGGTCACTACTCTTACAAAAAAAATGGCTGAAGATTTAACAGAGTATCTTCATGAAAATGGAATTAAAGTGCGATACCTTCATTCGGATATTGATACACTAGAAAGAATAGAGATTATGCGTGACTTGAGGATGGGTGTATTTGATGTTCTTGTAGGAATAAATCTTTTAAGAGAAGGTCTTGATATACCAGAGTGTGCATTAGTTGGAATTTTAGATGCAGATAAGGAGGGCTTCTTAAGATCAGAGACATCTTTAATTCAAACTATTGGTCGAGCAGCGAGAAATGTTGATGGTAAAGTAATTCTTTATGCAGATAAAGAGACGAAAAGTATTAAGAAAGCATTAAAAGAAACTGATAGAAGAAGATCAATTCAAATAGAATACAACAAAAAAAATAAAATTGATGCAAAGTCAGTAAAAAAAGAAATTAGTGATATTTTAGAAAGTGTTTACGAAAAAGATTATGTAAAAATTAGCGAGGGTTCAAATATTGGCGGAAATCTCAAAAAACACCTTAAAGCTCTAGATAAAAAAATGAAGGAGGCAGCTTCTAATCTTGAGTTTGAGGAAGCAGCAAAAATTCGAGACGAAATTAGAAAGCTGGAAAGCACAGAGCTTGAAATAACTTTAAATCCTAAAATTAGACAATATGATGTTAAGAATAAATTATATCCTAAAGGACGTTCCACAATGGGGATGCCTGGAACAAAAGTAACAAAAAAGAAAGAAAAAAAATGGAAGCACAAAAAATAATTATCACAGGTGGTGCTACCAGGATCGGTGCAGCAATTGCAGAACGATTATCTGGCTTTAAAGTCCAGATTCTAATTCAATATAACAAATCAAAATCTAAAGCTGAAAATTTAAAAAATAATTTAGAGCAAAAAGGCTCAAAAATTTATCTAATAAAAGCAGACCTGGGAAAAGAAAAAGATGTTTTAAAAATAGTCAAATTTGCAAAAAAAAATATGGGTTATCTTGATTGTCTTATTAATAATGCATCTGTATTCGAAAATGATAAAATTGAAAATTTTAATTCAAAAAGTTGGAATAATCATCTAAATGCAAACTTAAAAGCACCAGCTATTTTATCCAAAGAATTTTCAAAATGTGTAGTTAAAGGTAACAACAATATTATCAACATTATTGATCAAAGAGTTTTTAAACTTACTCCATATTTTTTTTCTTATACCTTAAGCAAAGCTGGTCTTTATACTATGACTAAAACAAGTGCGATGAGTTTTGCGCCAAGGATAAGAGTCAATGGTATTGCTCCCGGGCCTACGATTAAAAATAAAAGACAATCTGTTGCCCACTTTAAAAAACAGTATCTAGCTACACCACTAAGAAGACAGGTAAATGTTAATGATATTTGTAATGCAGTTGACTTTTTAATTAAAAATAGATCTATTACTGGTCAAGTTTTAGCTCTAGATAGCGGGCAGAGTTTGAATTGGCAAACTCCTGATGTATTAGGTGGTAAAGAATGAAGAAAAATAATATTGAAATTTTCAGAATAGGTAAAACAAAAAACCTATTTAATTACGAAAAAAAAGTTTTAATTAAAGAGCTTATTTTAAGTCTAAAACTAGGTTATTATGATTTTGAAAAAGAAAAACCTCAAAAAGTAAAGTTTTCATTAGAAATTGATTACAAAGATAAAAAACCATCAAATGATAAAGATTTAAAATCTATAGTAAATTATTCAAAGGTGGTGCGACTTATAAAGAAACTGGTAAAAAATAAACATTATAATTTCTTAGAAACCCTAGCTGAAGATGTATTTGATGAGCTTTTTAAAGATAAAAGAATTGAGAAAATAAATCTTAAAATAGAAAAACTTGAAATAATGAAGGACTGCTCGTCGGTTGGCATTCAAATTTCAAAAAAGAGAATTTATGACAAATTCTGATACAGGGAAAGATATTATAAAAAAAGAAATTCCGTTAATTGCTAAATTGCCAGGTGTATACAAAATGCTGAACGAGAAAAATGAGGTTTTGTATGTTGGGAAAGCAAAAAATTTACCTAATAGATTGAAAAGTTATGTATCAGAAAAAAATCATATTATTAGAACTGAGAGAATGTTATCGCAAACTAGAAAACTTGAAGTAACAACAACTTCAAACGAAAGTGAAGCTTTATTATTAGAGGCCAATTTAATTAAAAAATATAAGCCAAGATTTAATATATTATTGAGAGATGATAAATCGTTTCCTTTTATTTTTATTAGTAACAAAGAAAAGTGGCCACAAATAAAAAAACATAGAGGGAAAAAGGACAAAGAAGGTTTTTTCTTTGGTCCGTTTGCGTCTGCAGGTTCTGCAAATTGGACCATAAAAATGATCCAAAAAATATTTCAGTTAAGAATTTGTGATGACACTGTATTTAAAAATAGGGAAAGACCGTGCATATTATATCAAATTAAAAGATGTTCTGGTCCTTGTGTAAATTTTATACACGAGAATGATTATAAAAAATCTGTAGATGATGCTATTGACTTTGTCTCTGGAAAATCAAGAAAAATTCAAAAAAGTTTATCGGCACAAATGGAAACTGCTAGCGATGAACTAAATTTTGAAAAAGCTGCAGTACTTAGGGATAGAATTAAATCACTCAATATTATTCAGTCATCTCAGAGAATTAATGAAGCGAACTTAGTAGAGGCTGATGTTATTGCTGGTTACAAAGAGTCTGGTAAAACTTGTATCCAAGTTTTTTTTTATAGGTCTAAACAAAATTGGGGTAATCAAGCTTTTTTTCCCAAACATGATCCAGATGAAAATTTAAGTAATATAATTAATTCTTTCGTTACACAATTTTATGAAAATAAAAGTGTACCTATAAATATTATTTTAAGTGAGGATATAAAAGAAAAACTATTAATCGAAAAAACCTTAAGTAAAAAAGAAAATAAACAAATTAGCATTTCAGTTGCAAAAAAAGGTTCAAAATTAAAAGTTATTAATCAAGCTCTCAAAAATGCAAAAGATAGTTTAAATAGAAAAATATATGAAAGCCAAAATAATAAAGACTTATTTGAGAACATTTCGCAAAAATTTGATCTTGAGAGCAACATTAACTTAGTAGAGGTATATGACAATAGTCATATTCAAGGTACTGACAGCATAGGAGCGTTAATTACATTTGGTGAAGAAGGTTTTATAAAGAAAAGATATAGAAAATTTAATATTAAAATTAAAAATAACGAGCAAGACGACTATGGCATGATGCGAGAGGTTATTAATCGAAGGTTCAAACGAGCCATTCAAGAAAAAGATAATTATTTGACAATGCCAGACTTAATTTTAATTGATGGTGGAAAAGGCCAATACTCAGTAGTAAGAGAAACAATGAATGAATTAGGCCTCCACGAGATCCCGGTCATAGCAATTGCAAAAGGGAAACTTAGAAATAGTGGTAATGAAACCTTCTTTCATAATGGTAAAGAATTTAAATTTGAAAAAAACGATCCAACTTTATTTTTTTTACAAAGAATAAGAGATGAGGCGCATAGATTTGCAATAAGCGCTCATAGAGCAAAAAGGAAAAAGGGCTTAAAAAAATCGCTTCTTGATCAAATTAGCGGGATCGGGTCTATTAGAAAGAGAGCTTTATTAAATCATTTTGGATCTGCTAGAGCTGTCGAGTCTGCTAGTTTAGATGAAATAAAATCAGTAGAGGGAGTTGAGGAAAAGGTCGCAAAAAAAATATATAACTTTTTTCACGAATGAAATTTAAATTTCCTAATTATTTGACAATTGGCCGTATAATTATAGTCCCAATATTTGTGTTAACATTTTATTTGCCAGGATTTTATGGAGATGTAATTCCATTTTTTTTATTTGTTCTTGCATCTTTTACAGACTTTTTAGATGGTCTTTTAGCAAGATTGTATAAAGAAGAATCTAAACTTGGTGAACTTTTAGATCCCATTGCCGATAAAATTATCGTAGCTACTGCCCTAATTTTATTAGTTATGGATGGAACAATAAAAAATTTTGAAGTTATAGCTGCGATTATTATTCTGATAAGGGAAATTTTGATATCTGGCCTCAGAGAATTTTTAGCAAAAGGGCAGGTAAATTTACCAGTATCAAATCTTGCAAAATTAAAAACTTTTTTACAAATGTTTTCAATTTCTATTTTATTAACAGGGGAAACTGGTAATAAAATTTTGAATTTTCAAGACTATAATGCTCAAACTATTGGTATTATAATTTTATGGCTTTCCGCTTTCTTAACTTTATTTACAGCTTATGATTACCTTAGAAAAGGAATTGACCATGCAATTTCTGAAGATAATAAATAATTAAGCAGCTTTCTTTTTCCTTACAATCAATTGATAGGAGTCTGATAATTCGATAATTGTTTTACAAACTTTAAAATTATAATTTGCTATTTGTGAAACCGGAGTTACTTCTGCAGCAGTGCCAGTAAGAAAACAACCGGTAAAATTTTTAAGTTCATCTGGTGTAATTTTTCTTTCAATTACTTTTATATTTTTTGATTTTGCAATATCTATGACTGTTCTTCTTGTGATACCATCAAGGAATGAGTCAGGTGTTGGGGTATGCAGATTTCCATCTTTATCTTTAAAGAAGATATTTGCGCCAGTGGCTTCTGCAACATTACCTTCATGATCTAACATTAAAGAGTCGGTATATCCATCCCTCTCTGCTTCATGTTTTGACAAAGTACATATCATGTATAATCCAGATGCTTTCGTGTCCCAGGGTATTGTATCTGGTGCAGGTCTTTTCCATTTAGATATATTTAATTTTATCCCTTCAACTTTTAACTTTGGATCGAAATAAGATCCCCACTCCCAGGTTGCAATTGCTACATGAATTTTTGTTTGTTGAGCTGAAATAGCCATCATTTCACTACCTCGCCAGGCAACTGGTCTAACATAACCATTTTCAACTTTTTGAACTGAGATAATATTTTTACTAGCTTTGTTTATTTGATCCTCGCTATAAGGAATTTCAAAACCCATTCTTTTTGCTGAGTGAAAAAATCTAGAAGTATGTTCCTCTAATTTAAAAATTTCGCCATCGTAAACTCTCTCACCCTCAAAAACGCAACTCGCGTAATGTAGTCCATGGCTTAAAACATGTAACTTAACATCTGACCAATTTACTAGTTCAGAATTATACCAAATTTTACCATCTCTTTTATCGTAAGGAATCATCATAAAAAGAAAATTTATAAAAAAATAACTTCCTAAATTTAATATGTCAATATAACTTACTTATTATGAAAGATCTCCTTTATTTAAAAGATGAACAATTGAAAGGTTTTATTGAAAAAATTTTTGTTACTTATAAAGAGTCATTTAGTGATCCCAAAAAAATACTTAAAAAGTATCAATTAGGTACTGCGCATCATAAATCTCTTCATTTAATATCCTTTTATGAAGGCATTACAATTTCACAACTATTAAAGAAATTAAATGTAACTAAGCAGAGTTTAAATAGGGTTTTAAATGATTTGAAGAGGCAAGATTTTTTAGAATTTAAAAAAGATAGTAAAGATACTAGAGTTAGACATATTTACTTAAGTTCTAAAGGAAATAAAATTTATAACGAAATTTTTTTTTCTCAAAAAAAAAGAATTTATAAAGCTTTTTTAAACTCGTCAGCAAAAGAAGTGCTGAATTTTGACCAGGTATTAAAAAGAATAATAAATGAAAAATTATAAAGCTCATATATTAGTTGTAGACGATGATGACGGTATAAGAAATTTAGTAAAAAAATTTTTAAATGAAAAAAGTTTTTTGATAAATACAGCTAGTTCAGCTGAAGAAGCTCAAAAAAAAATTGCAATCATAAAATTTGATTTGATAATTTTAGATATTATGATGCCTGGCAAAAGTGGTTTGGAATTTTTAAATGAAAATAAATCCTTTATTGACACACCGGTAATACTTTTGACGGCTAAAGGTGAACCAAAGGAAAGGATTGAGGGACTCGAATCAGGAGCAGATGATTATTTACCGAAACCATTTGAACCACAGGAACTGCTATTGAGAATAAAAAATATTTTATCCAAAACACAAAAAAAGAACCTTATAAGAGCTATAAATTTTGGAAACATCAAAATTGATTTAACAAAGTTGTTAATAATAAGAGAGAAAAAAGAACTTAAAATCAACACAACTGAAAAGAAAATTTTAGATAAAATGATAAATCAACCTGGTAAGGTTTTCAGTAGACTAGAAATAGGAAAACTTATTAATCTAAAAAAAGAAAGATCAATCGACGTAATTATTACTAGACTAAGAAAAAAAATTGAAACGAATCCAAAAAGACCAAAATATTTACAAACTATAAGAGGTACAGGATATGTTTTATGGATTGAATAAATTTGTCAAAGAAATACTTCCAAAAAGATTATTTTATAGAGCTCTTTTAATTGTTGCAGCTCCAATCATAATTTTGCAAATCACTATATCAGTGGTTTTTTTTGATAGTTTGTGGATAAAAACAAATAAAGGTATGACAAATGCATTAATAGGGGAAATTAAATTTTTTTTAGATGCTTATGATAATGAAGATTACAATAAAGAGAATTTAATAAACTTATTTGAAGAACATCACAACTTTACTGTACAATTTATTTCATTTGGTGACTTACCAAAACAAGATATGGAGAGATGGTTCAGCCCTATGGATCGTACTTTGAGAAGAGAATTAAAATCCAGAAATTTAAGTTATTGGTTTGATACTACAAAATTCAAAGGATTAATTGAATTAAGAATAAAACATATTAATGGGTACTTTGAATTTTATATTCCCAAAGAAAGAGTTACTAGTACCTCGGCTAGATTATTTGCGTTATGGATCACATTCCCGGCGTTTTTATTAATTGCAGTTGCCTTAATTTTCTTAAAAAACCAAACACGACCAATCGTAAATTTAGCGAAAGCATCTGAAAAATTTGGAAGAGGCGAAGATGTTGGTGAATTCAGGCCTTCTGGTGCGCTTGAAATACGTCAAGCTGGATTTGAATTTGATAGAATGAGGAAAAGAATTTTGAGACATTTAAATCAGAGATCTGAGATGTTATCTGGAATAAGCCACGATTTAAGAACCCCGCTAACAAGAATAAAGTTACAATTAGCCTTTATCAAAGACAACAATATTTCAAAAAAACTTTCTGAGGACATAGAGGAAATGGAAAAAATGTTAAATGAATATTTGCAGTTTGCTAGTTCGACGTCTTCTGAAAAAGATGAATCGTTTAATATCTCAAAAACAATCAACTCTTTAATAAAAAAATATGATAATGCTTTAATATCATCAGATATTGAGGAAAATGTTAACTTCAATGGGCGAAAGAATTTATTATTAAGGTGTCTCAGCAACATAATAGACAATGGTCTTAAGTACGGGAAAAAAGTTACATTTTCCTTAAAAAAGTTAAATAAAATAATGGTTATAATTATAGAAGATGACGGACCGGGTATTCCAAAATCAGAATATTCAAATGTTTTCAAACCTTTTTATAAAATAAATAAAGGAAGAGGTGACTCAAAATCAAGCGTTGGTCTTGGCCTTTCAATTGCATCTGACGTAGTTAGATCCCATGGGGGGAAAATTGATTTAAATAAATCAAAATTAGGCGGTTTGAGTGTTAAGATTTCTTTACCTTTTTAGTTCGTTTATTTTTTTTTAATTTATTTATCTCGTTTTCCAACTTTTCAATTCTCTTTTTAAGAATATCTGTTTCTTCTTTTGTTGATATTTTCATTTTTAAAATGATTTCATCTCTCTGAGATTTAATTATGTTAATTACTTCATTGCTTAAGTCTTTGTAGGATATTAATCCTTGAGCAAGTAAACTTGTTAATTTTTCTAATAAAATTTTAGATTTTGACATACTTTTGCTTTTAAAAATAATATATTCTAATTTTTATAATATGCTTATTAATAATTTGAATCCAGTGGCTTTTGAAATATTTTTTATCAAAATTCACTGGTACTCTCTTGCGTATATTTTTGGGATAATCTGTGGATGGATTTACATAAAGAAAATATTAATTAAAAACAATATTCATAAGATTTACATCGATGATTTAATAACTTATCTAATTATAGGTATAATTGTAGGAGGGAGACTAGGTTATGTCTTGATTTATAATTTAAAATTTTACCTAAAAAATCCTTCAGAAATTATTATGATATGGCAAGGAGGGATGTCTTTTCACGGGGGTTTAATAGGAATTATAATAGCCACTGTTATTTTTTGTAAAAAAAATAACTTAGAAAAGTATATTTTTTTTGATTTCATAGCTGTTGCGGCACCTATTGGAATATTTTTTGGTAGAATTGCAAATTTTATAAATAGCGAGCTTGTCGGAAAACCAACCGATTTAATTTGGGGTGTTATCTTTCCGTTAATCGATAATATTCCAAGACATCCATCACAATTGTATGAGGCTATTTTTGAAGGTATATTTTTATTCATTATAATGAATAAAATTTACTTTAGTAAAAATTACAAAGAGGGAAGCTGTTCTTTTGCTTTTTTAATTTTTTACGGAATATTTAGATTGTTTTCTGAAATTTTTAGAGAACCTGACCAACAAATTGGTTATATATTAGGATCATTAAGTATGGGAATGTTATTAAGTGTACTTATGATATTTATAGGTTTTTTACTATTAAGTAGAAAATGAAAAAATCCCTTGAAAAATTTAATATTATAAAAAATCAAAAAATTAAAGTTGATGATTTTATAAATAGAGCATTATACAAACCAAAAATAGGATACTATACAAATAAAATGCCTTTTGGAAAAAAGGGTGATTTTGTTACATCTCCAACTATATCAAATTTATTTTCTGAGATTATAGCTATATGGATAATATCGAGTTGGGAAACTTTAGGAAAACCTAAAATTTTTAACTTGGTTGAGCTTGGCCCAGGTGATGGAAGTTTATCAGAAGTATTAGTAAAAACTTTTAAAAATTTTCCAACCTTTAATAATTCTGTAAAATTTTTTTTATATGAAAAAAGTGAATTTTTAAGAAGGATTCAAAAAAAAAAATTAAAGGGAGCTAATTTAAAGTGGATAAATGATTATAAAAACATTAAGGGTGGTCCAATTATTTTTTTTGGTAACGAATTTTTTGATGCAATACCAATAAAACAATTTTTTATTAAGGATAAAAAATTACTGGAAAAATGCTATATTTTTAATGGAGAATTTCTTGATGAAACTCAGTGCAAGCCTAATTTGAGTGATCAAATAAACTTAAAATCTTATAAAGTTTTAAAGAAACTTAAATTCATTGAATACCCAAAAAAAGGTCTTGGGGAATTAAGTAAAATTGTAAAAAAAATAAAATCTTTGTCTGGAGGAGTGCTATTAATTGATTACGGTTATATGGGAGCATTAAATGAAAGCACCATACAAATTGTGATGAAAAACAGAAAAATTCACAAAAATAACATATTAAAGTGTATTGGTAATGCAGATATCACTTCATTAGTAAATTTCAGCTTATTAAATGAATTTTTTTCAAAAGAAAAATTAAATGTTAAGAAAGTAGTTACACAGAAATTTTTTTTGGAAAGAATGGGGATTATTGAAAGAGCTAAGATTCTGGAAAAAAAATTGAATGAAAAACAAAAAAAATATATGATTACAACGCTTTCAAGACTTTTAAATAAAAGTTCAATGGGAGAGTTATTCAAAGTTATTTTTGCATATAAAAGTAATAATAATAAATTTTTTGGGTTTGAATGATTTTATCAAAAAAATTATTAAAGTATAAAAGTATTAGACACTGCTTTCTAGGCATGGAAGGTGGGAAATCTAAAGGGATATATAAAAGCTTAAACTGTGGAAGAGGTTCATCTGATATAAAAGTAAACGTAACAAAAAATCTTAAAATAGCTTGTCGAAAAATTGGTTCAACACACAAAAAATTAATATTGTTACATCAAGTCCATAGCAATAAGTTTTTCTATGTAAATAGAAGAAAATATAAAACAAAGCTGGTTGGAGACGCTTTAATAACAAATAAAAAAAACATTGTATTGGGAATTCTGACTGCTGACTGCGCGCCTATAATTATTTATGACCCAAAACTCAAAATAATTTCAGCAATACATGCTGGATGGAAAGGTGCCTATAAAGAAATCATTAAAAAAGTTGTTAATTTTTTGATTAAATCAGGAAGTGATGCAAAAGATTTAGTAGCTGCTATTGGCCCTTGTATAACTCAAAAAAATTATGAGATTAAATATGATTTTAAGCTTAAATTTTTAAAACAAAGTACTGTGAATAGAACTTTTTTTAAAAAAATAAAAAAAAAAACATATTTTAGCCTAAATAAATATGTTTATTATCAATTGAAAAGTCTTGGTTTAAAAAAAATCGATTTAATTGATAAGGATACATATAATCCAAAAAATAATTTTTTTAGTGCAAGAAGAGCTATACATAACAATCAAAATGATTATGGTAGAAATATATCACTAATTATGATTAAATAACATTTTTCAAAATAATGAAACTTCTAACAGGAAATAGTAATAAAAAATTAAGTGAAAAAATTGCTAAATATTTAAAAGAAAAACTCGTCAATTCAAGTATTAGAAAATTTAAAGATGGGGAAATATATATAGAGATTAATGAAAATATTAGAGGTAATAATATTTTTATTATTCAATCAATCTCGTCTCCAGCTAATGATAATCTGATGGAAATGTTATTATGTATCGATGCTTTAAAAAGATCATCTGCAAAAAATATCACTGCTGTAATTCCATATTTTGGATATGCAAGGCAAGACAGAAAGGTTGTACCAAGAACATCTATATCAGCGAAATTAGTCTCTAATTTAATTACTAAAGCTGGTGCTGATAGAGTTGTAACAATCGATTTACATGCAGGACAAATTCAGGGTTTTTTTGATATACCTGTAGATAATTTATTTGCTACTCCAATATTTGCAAGACACATAAAAAAAAGAATTAAATCAAAAAATGTAATTTGTGTATCACCAGATGTTGGTGGTGTAGCTAGAACAAGAGGATTAAGTAAGTTTCTTAATTCAGGTTTAGCGATTATAGACAAAAGAAGACCTTCTCCAGGAAAATCTGAAGTAATGAATGTTATAGGAAATGTTAAAGATAAGTGTTGTATTATGGTTGATGATATAATTGACTCAGGAGGTACAATTGTTAACGCTGCTAAAGTTCTAAAAGAAAAAGGTGCAAAGGAGATACACGTGTACATAACACATGGGGTATTAAGTGGTGATGCAGTTAATAAAATTAGAAAATCAACTATTAAAAATTTAGTTATTACAGACACAATAGATAATTATAACAAAATAAAAAACGCTAAAAATATTGAAATTTTGTCTGTGTCAAATTTAATGGCTGAAGCAATAAGACGTATTTCTAACTCAACATCTGTATCTTTTCTGTTCAAATAATTTTCTTGTTTTATTAGTCAACATGAGTTAAAAAACTTTTTTTTTATGAGTACTTTAGAAGCAAATATTAGAAATAATAAAACATCTGGTGAACTAAAAATAATAAGACATCAAGGAAATGTTCCAGGTATTGTCTATGGTGGGTCAGAAAAAAACCAAAATGTATCTGTATCTATAAAAGTATTAAAAAGTTTAATGGAGCAAGAAAACTTTCTTTCGAAAATTATAAAACTTAAGGTCGATGGAAAAGAAGAAAGTGTATTACCTAAAGATATATCTTTTGATGTGATCACTGATGAGCCAATACACATAGATTTCTTAAGAGTTGTAAAAGGTTCAAGCGTTATAATTGAGATACCAGTTAAATTTATCAATAATGAAAAATCTCCAGGGTTAAAAAGAGGAGGTGTACTTAATATTGTTAGAAGGAAAGTAGAATTAAAATGTCCATCTGAAAATATACCAAGTGAATTAATTGTTGATTTGGACGGGGTAGATATAGGACATAGTTTTAAGATATCATCAATAAAATTACCTGAAAATGTTATTCCAACTATTACGGGAAGAGATTTTGTAATTGCTACCGTAGCAGCTCCAACAGTAATTAAGGAACCAGAAAAACCAGCTGAGGCCGAAGAAGGTGAAGAAGGAGCAGAGGGCTCTGCAGATGCACAAGAAGCAGCAGCGCCTAAAGATGGAGCAGACGAAAAAGGCGGAGCTGAGGCAGAAAAAAAAGATGCTGGTAAAAAAGATGAAGGTAAGAAACCTCAATCAGAAAAAAAATAATTGATAAAATTTAATTTACATGTTTTTATTTGTTGGACTAGGTAATCCCACACCAAATTCAGAGAACAATAGACATAATATTGGTTTCAAAATAATTGATGCTATAAACTCAAAATTTAAGTTATCAAAACAAAAACCTAAATTTAAAGGTCTATTAACAACTGGAAATATCAACGAAAAAAAAGTTTATGCGATAAAGCCATTAACATTTATGAATAACTCTGGGATCTGTATAAGAGAACTTATAGAGTATTTTAAAATTGAAGCTGAAAATATAATAGTCTTTCATGACGATTTAGACATTGACTTTGGTAAGATTAAAACAAAGTTTGGAGGTTCTAGTGCGGGTCACAACGGGATAGAATCTATAGATAAATTTATAGGCAAAGATTACTCAAGAGTAAGAATAGGAATTGGTAAACCAAACGACAAAATTGCAGTTTCAGATTATGTTTTGAAGGATTTTGACGATGATGAAAAACAACAATTAGAAACTTTAAAAAATAATATCACTGAAAATTTAGCTATTTTAATTGATAAAAAACTAGACCTTTTCTCAAGCACAGTTAATAATAAATAATGGGATTCAAATGTGGTATCGTTGGATTACCAAATGTTGGTAAATCAACTTTATTTAACGCTTTAACTAATTCATCAAAAGCACAGGCGGGCAACTTTCCATTTTGCACAATAGAACCTAACGTTGGCGTTGTTCCTGTTTTAGATAATAGATTGGAAAAATTGTTTGAAATCTCTAAATCAAAAAAAAAAATTTATACAACTATAACTTTTCTTGATATTGCGGGTTTAGTGAAAGGTGCTTCGAAAGGAGAAGGATTAGGTAACAAATTTTTATCACATATTAGAGAGGTTGATGCAATTGTTCATTTATTAAGATGCTTTGATTCTGATGATATCCAAAATGTAAATAAGGACGTAAATCCTATACGAGACTTAGACATTATTGAGACAGAGATGAAGATTGCAGACTTAGAGTCTATAGGAAAAAGAATAGATAAAAAAAATTTAAAAAAGATTACAGATGATGAGTTGAATTTACTTAAAACAACTGAGGATTACATTAATAAAGACAAAGATTTAAATGACCTTAGAAGTTTATTTGATTTAGATTTAATAAATAAATCTGGCTTACTGTCCTTAAAACCAAAGCTATATGTGTGTAATGTTGATGAAAAAAGTATTTCATCCGGAAATAAATATTCGGAAGAAGTTAAAAAAAATAAGAAAATTGATAATACAATTTTAGTCTCAGCAGAAATAGAAAATCAGATAAATCAATTAGAAAATAATGATAAGAAAAATTTTATGGAGTTAATGAATATTAAAAAAACTGGTTTAAATTATTTAATTGAAAAAGGATATAAGTTGCTTGAACTTGAGACTTTTTTTACATCTGGGCCTGAGGAATCTAGAGCGTGGACAGTAAAAAAAAATAGCACTGCTCCTGTCGCTGCAGGAAAAATTCACTCAGATTTTGAAAAAGGATTTATAAGAGCAGAGACAATTTCCTTTGATGATTTTATTAATAATAATGGTTGGCTTAACTGTAAAAACAACGGCAAAATGAGATTAGAGGGAAAAAATTATATAGTAAAAGATGGAGATATTTTAAACTTCCGTTTCAATACGTGACCAGATTTTTTTCATACTAAAGTAGACTAGTATGCTCAGTATAATAAGGTAAACTATTGCTCTAAAGCCTATTTTGTGTCTTTGTTCTAGATGAGGTTCTGCTGTCCACATTAAAAAGCTTACTACATCTTTTGCCATTTGTTGTTCTGTAGCACTAGTGCCATCAGCATATTCAACCAGACCTTCAGACAAAGGTGCTGGCATTTTAATTTTGTTTCCGTACATATATTTATTGTAGTGAACTCCATCATCTAATTTCATTCCAACTGGCGGGTCTTCATATCCAAGCAAGACTGAGTAGACATAATCAGCCCCACCCTTTCTGGCTTTAACTAGTACGGACATGTCTGGAGGATAAGCGCCTCCGTTTGCTGATTTAGCTTCTTCATCGTTCGCGTAAGGCATTGCAAATTTATCAGATAATCTTGCAGGTCTCGTGAACATTTCTCCCTCTGGATTTGGTCCATCTAATATTTCAAAATTGGCAGCTATAGCTTTCGCCTCTTGCACTGAAAACTCTGGGCCACCCTCCTCTGAAAGATTTCTGTAAGACATATATTTTAATGAGTGACATGAAGCACATACTTCTTGATACACCTGATAACCTCTTTGCAAGGATGCCCTATCAAACTTTCCAAATGGTCCTTTAAAAGTCCAATCGGTTGTCAATAGTTTTTCAGCCTTTTCTGCAGAACTAACTATGTTACTTGAAATTAAAAAAAAAATTAAAGAAAAATACTTAACAAATTTTAACATTATAGCTTTTGAAAATCTTCTTTACTTCTGGCTGGTTCTGCATTTAAAGAGCCACCCAAAATAGGTTCGGATATACTCATAGGCAATGGCAGAGTTTTTTCAACTTTACCTAATATCGGTAAAATTATCAAAAAGTGTGCAAAATAATAAGCAGTTCCAATTCTAGCGATTAATAAATATAAACCTTCAGCAGGCATTGCACCAACATAGCCTAAAATCAATACATCTAAAACTAATATCCAATAAAATTGTTTGTAAAGCGGTCTGAAAACTGCAGATCTAATTTTTGAAGTATCCAACCAAGGTAATGCTGCGAGAATTAAAATAGCCGACAACATTGCTATGACCCCCATAAGTTTATCTGGAATTGATCTTAAAATTGCATAAAAAGGTAAGAGGTACCATTCAGGAACGATATGAGCTGGCGTTACCAACGGATTGGCCTCTATATAATTATCAGCATGACCTAGCACGTTAGGTGAGTAAAAAACAAAAAATGCAAATAGTATTAAGAACAATAAAAGTGCAAATAAATCCTTAACAACTATATAAGGATGAAAAGAAACTGTGTCTTTAGATGGTTTTTTTATATCAATTCCAATCGGATTGTTATTTCCAGGAACATGTAAAGCCCATATATGTAGAACTACCAAACCTAAAATTAAAAAAGGTATTAAATAATGTAATGTAAAAAATCTTGTTAAAGTTGGATTGTCTACAGAGTAACCACCCCATAACCATGTAGTAATACTTTCGCCTACTAAAGGAATTGCGCTGAACAAGTTAGTTATAACTGTAGCGCCCCAAAAACTCATTTGTCCCCATGGTAAAACATATCCCATGAAAGCAGCTGCCATCATTAGTAAATAAATCATAATTCCTAAAATCCAAATAATTTCCCTTGGTGCTTTATATGACCCGTAAAATAAAGATCTGAATATGTGTATGTAAACTGCAAGAAAGAACATTGATGCGCCATTTGCATGGATATATCTTATTAACCAACCATAATTAACGTCTCTCATTATATGTTCAACACTGCTAAAAGCTAAATCTGCATGAGCGATATAGTGCATAGCTAAAACTAAGCCTGTTATAATTTGAGTTATAAGGCAAAAAGTTAATATACCACCAAATGTCCACCAATAATTTAAATTTTTTGGAGTCGGATAATCTGTTAAATGGTTTGCTAATGTTAATAAAGGCAGTCTGTCATTAAACCATTTTCCAAATTTTGACTTAGGTTGATAATTATGTTCACTCATTTTTTTATCCAATTTTAATTGTATTACTGTTAACGAATTCGTATTTAGGTATCTCTAAATTAGTTGGAGCTGGACCTTTTCTAATTCTACCTGAAGTATCATAGTGGGAGCCGTGGCAA
>CACIDF010000005.1 GCA_902585365.1 uncultured Pelagibacteraceae bacterium | reverse complement strand
ATTACTTAAATGAACAACTTAAGGCTATACAAAAAGAATTAGGCGAAATAGAGGATGGTAAAGATGAGACATCAAGTTTAAATAAAGCTATCTTAAGATCAAAAATGCCAAAAGATGTAGAAAAAAAATGTATGTCAGAATTAAAAAAACTTAAAAACATGAGCCCAATGTCTGCAGAAGCAACTGTTGTAAGAAATTATTTGGATTGGATGATTGACATTCCGTGGTTTAAAAAAGACAAAGTAGACATAGATCTCAATAATGCTCTTAAGATTTTAGATGAGGATCATTTTGGTTTAGAGAAAGTAAAAGAGAGAATAATAGAATTTTTAGCAGTTCAAAAAAGAATGAATAAGATTAGAGGACCAATATTATGTTTAGTTGGACCACCAGGTGTAGGAAAAACATCTCTAGGAAAATCGATTGCTAAAGCTACGAGTAGACAATTTGTTAGAATGTCACTAGGTGGTGTGAGAGATGAGGCTGAAATTAGAGGGCACAGAAGAACTTATATAGGTTCACTACCAGGAAAAATTATTCAGATGATGAAAAAAGCAGGCACAAAAAATCCTTTATTTCTGCTTGATGAAATTGATAAAGTTGGGAATGATTATAGAGGAGATCCTTCATCAGCATTGTTAGAAGCATTAGATCCAGAACAGAACACTACTTTTAATGATCACTATCTAGAAGTAGATTATGATCTATCAGATGTATTATTTGTTACAACTGCAAACACACTAAATATTCTTCCACCACTCCTTGATAGAATGGAAGTGATACGAATACCTGGTTACACCGAGGACGAAAAAATTAATATAGCAAATAAATATTTACTCCCTAAACAAATTAAAGATAATGGGGTTAAAGAGGGAGAAATGAACTACGATTAAAGATGTAATAAGATATTATACTAAAGAGTCTGGAGTTAGAAATTTAGAAAGAGAAATATCTAAAATATCTAGAAAAGTCGTTAAAAAAGTTGTTAATAAAGAGTCTGAGGCAGTAAAAGTTGATAGTAAAAATTTATCAGACTTTTTAGGTGTAAGAAAATTTAAGTTTGGTGAAATCGAAGATACAAATAAAGTTGGTGTAGTTACTGGTTTGGCTTGGACTGAATTTGGTGGTGAAATTTTAAAAATT
Organism: uncultured Pelagibacteraceae bacterium; assembly: GCA_902585365.1. GTDB lineage: Bacteria > Pseudomonadota > Alphaproteobacteria > Pelagibacterales > Pelagibacteraceae > Pelagibacter. Next base: position 63,706 of record CACIDF010000005.1, on the reverse strand, counting down.
GAAACTGTCAATATGCCAGGAAAAGGTAGAATGCAAATTACAGGAAAATTAGGTGATGTTATGCAAGAGTCAGTTAAAGCTGCAAAATCCTATGTAAGATCAAAGTGTTTAGATTTTGGTATTATACCGCCGACTTTTGAAAAAAAGGATTTTCATATTCATGTACCTGAAGGTGCAACACCAAAGGATGGTCCATCTGCTGGTATTGCTATGGTTACCTCAATAGTTTCTTCAATAACTAAAATTCCAATAAATAAAGACATTGCAATGACAGGTGAGGTGACTATCACAGGACAAGTTTTACCGATTGGCGGATTAAAAGAAAAATTACTTGCTGCTCATAGAGCTGGGATAAATGAAGTTTTAATTCCGAAAGAGAATAATAAAGATTTAGCTGATATACCAAAAAAAGTAAAAGATGATATAAAGATTACCACTGTTGAAACAGCTGATGAAGTTTTAAAAATAGCTTTAACAAAAGATCTGAAATCAGTCGAATGGGTTGAAGTTGATAGTATATCCGACAACAAAAAAAGTGAAAAAACTCCCGCGAGTATTCAATAAATTATAATTTACATTGTATCAACACTATTGTAAAAGGACATTTCTTTGGGGGCGGTTAGCTCAGTTGGTAGAGCATCTCGTTTACACCGAGGGGGTCAAAGGTTCGAGTCCTTTACTGCCCACCAAAAAAATTTTAGGGGGGTGTAGCTCAGTTGGTTAGAGCGATCGCCTGTCACGCGATAGGTCGCGGGTTCGAGTCCCGTCACTCCCGCCATAATGATAACTATTATCAACTAACTAAATCTTACAGTAAATAAGCCAATAAAAACGTGACGTAACTGCACTTTCATTTAGTAAAAAAAATTATATATAAATGATATGTCTTTAGATTTTTTAAATAATTATTTAACTATAATAATTTTTTTGGCTATCGCATTAATATTGAGCTTAGGTTTTCTTATATTAAATTTTGCTTTTTCGCCAAAAAATCCTGATCCAGAAAAATTATCTGCTTATGAGTGTGGTTTTGAACCATTTAACGATTCTAGAATGGAATTTGATATTAGGTTTTATTTAGTAGCGATTTTATTTATTATTTTTGATTTAGAGATAGCATTTCTATTTCCGTGGGCGATAACTTTAGGTAACATAGGGTTATTTGGTTTCTTTTCAATGATGTTGTTTTTATTTATTTTGACCATTGGTTTTATTTATGAATGGAAGAAAGGTGCGTTAGATTGGGAATAATATGGATTTAACAGACAGAGAAAAACAGATTCCTGAAGAATTTAAGAGTCTTGCAAAAGAATTTGCTGACAAGGGTTTTATAACTACATCGATGGATAATTTGATTAATTGGGCACGCTCTGGATCACTCCATTGGATGACATTTGGTCTTGCATGTTGTGCAGTAGAAATGATGCAGACATCTATGCCCAGATATGATCTTGAAAGATTTGGTGCAGCTCCTAGAGCATCACCTAGGCAATCAGATGTTATGATAGTTGCAGGTACTTTAACGAACAAAATGGCACCAGCATTAAGAAAAGTTTATGATCAAATGCCTGAACCAAGATATGTAATTTCTATGGGAAGCTGTGCGAATGGAGGAGGATACTATCATTACTCTTATTCAGTTGTTAGAGGTTGTGACAGAATAGTTCCAGTTGATATATATGTACCTGGATGTCCACCTTCAGCCGAAGCACTATTGTACGGAATTTTACAACTTCAAAAAAAAATAAGAAATCGTGGATCTTTACAAAGATAAAATGTCTTTAATAAACCTAGAAAAAAAAATAAATTCTGAATTAACTACAAAAATTAATTCATCACGAATTAATCATCAGCAACTTGAAATTCAAATAGATAAGGAGTCACTATTGGATGTTGTCATTTTTTTAAAAAAAAATAATTCAACTAAATTTAGACAATTAATAGATATTACAGCAGTTGATTATATTGGTAGTGAAAATAGATTTAAAATGATTTATTTATTGTTAAGTCACGAATATAACCATAGGATTAATATAACTTTTAGTATCAATGAAAAAGAAGTTGTTAACTCCCTAACGAAAATTTTTCCATCAGCAAATTGGATGGAAAGAGAAGTTTTTGATATGTACGGTATTAAATTTAATGATCATCCTGATTTAAGAAGAATACTTACCGATTATGGTTTTTCAGGACATCCATTGAGAAAAGATTTTCCTATTACCGGCCACTCAGAAGTTAGATATAGTGAAGAAAAGAAAAAAGTTGTCTATGAACCCGTAAAACTTGAGCAAAATTATAGAAATTTTGATTATGCAAGCCCTTGGGAGGGCACAGAATATATTAAAGAAGTTCAAAAAAAAAATGACTAAAGAAAAAAAAACCCTTAATTTAAATTTTGGCCCCCAGCATCCTGCTGCTCACGGTGTTTTAAGATTAATATTGGAATTAGACGGTGAAATAGTGGAAAAAGCAGATCCACATATAGGATTATTACATAGAGGTACTGAAAAATTAATTGAAAATAAGACTTACTCGCAAGCTATACCTTATTTTGATCGACTTGATTATGTCGCTCCAATGAACCAAGAGCATGCATTTGCCCTTGCAATAGAAAAAATTATGGATGTTGAGGTTCCAATTAGAGGTCAGTATATTAGAGTAATATTTTGTGAAATTGGCAGAATTTTAAGTCATATTTTAAACATTACCACACAAGCACTTGATGTCGGAGCTTTAACACCTTCTCTATGGGGATTTGAAGAAAGAGAAAAATTAATGGGTTTTTATGAAAGAGTTTCTGGTTCGAGATTACATGCTAATTATTTCAGACCAGGTGGTGTTCATAAAGATTTACCAAGAGGTTTAGATAAAGATATATTAGACTTTTGTAAAACATTCCCTAAAATAATTGATGATCTAGAAACTTTGTTAACAGATAACAGAATATTTAAACAAAGAAATGTTGATATCGGCATTGTCACTAAAGAAGATGCACTAAATTATTCCTTTTCAGGGGTAATGCTAAGAGGTTCAGGAATACCCTGGGATTTAAGAAAATCACAACCTTATGATTGCTATGAACAAATAGATTTTAAAATACCAATTGGCAAAAATGGAGATTGTTACGATAGGTATTTGTGTAGAATTGAAGAAATGAGGGAAAGTGTAAAAATTATTGAACAATGTTTAAAAAACCTTCCAAAAGGTCCTGTTAAATCAATGGATAATAAACTTACACCTCCGCCAAAAAAAGAAATTAAACAATCAATGGAAGCTCTCATCCATCATTTTAAATTGTTTACTGAGGGTTATAGAGTAAAAAAAGATGAAATTTATACTGCTGTTGAGGCACCAAAGGGTGAATTTGGAGTTTATTTAATTTCAGACGGAACTAATAGACCGTATAAATGTAAAATTAGAGCCCCAGGGTTTTCGCATCTGCAAGCGATGGATTACCTAATCAAGGGACACATGCTAGCTGACGTTCCAGCTGTTTTAGGCTCTTTGGACATAGTTTTTGGAGAGATTGATCGATGAGTTTAAAAAAGGTTTCTAAGGAGCAACCAGATAAATTTAAATTTAGTGATGAGAACTTAGATTTAGCTAAAAAAGTAGTTTCAAATTACCCTACTGGAAAAAAAAAGAGTGCTGTTATGGCACTACTTTATTTAGCGCAAAAACAAAATAATAATTGGATACCTTTAGCTGCTATGAAATATATAGCTAAATATCTGGAGATTTCTTATATAAATGTTTATGAAGTTGCAACCTTCTACTCAATGTATAATTTAGCCCCTGTCGGAAAATATTTTATACAAATCTGTACAACAACACCATGCATGATAAGAGGAGCATATAAACTTGTTGATGTTTGTAAAAAAAATATTTCTGAAAAAGAAAACGAGCTTTCAGGTAACAAAAATTGCTCTTGGACTGAAGTTGAATGTTTAGGCGCCTGTATAAGTGCTCCTATGGCACAAATTAATGACGATTATTATGAGGATTTAAATACAAAACAGTTTGAAAGTATAGTTAAAGATATACTAAAAGATAAAAAACCTAAAGCAGGTTCCTATCGTGGAAGAGTAAATTCTGAGCCTGAAAAAAACAGACAAACTTTACTGGAAAATAAGAATGCTTGAAGACAAAGATAGAATTTTTAAAAATTTATACAATGATTTGGGTGCTGATTTAGAGTCAGCAAAAAAAAGAGGTGATTGGTCTAATACTAAGGAAATATGTTCTAAGGGGCAAGATTGGATTATAGAAGAAGTAAAAAAATCGGAGTTAAGAGGCAGAGGTGGTGCGGGATTTCCAACTGGTTTAAAATGGTCCTTTGCACCAAAAAAAGTTGGCACCAAACCTCATTACTTAGTTATAAATGCCGATGAATCTGAACCTGGTACATGTAAAGATAGGGATATTTTAAGATTTGAACCTCATAAATTAATTGAAGGCTGTTTAATTGCATCATACGCAGTTAATGCTCACAAATGCTATATTTATTTAAGAGGAGAATATTATAATGAAGGTGCAAAGCTGCAATCAGCGATTGATGAAGCTTATAAAGCTAATCTTATTGGTAAGAATTCATCAGGCACTGGATGGGAACTTGATATTTATATCCACTACGGAGCGGGTGCATATATTTGTGGTGAAGAAACAGCCCTTTTAGAAAGTATTGAAGGAAACAAGGGACAACCAAGGTTAAAACCGCCTTTTCCTGCTTTAGTGGGATTATATGGATGTCCTACAATCATAAATAACGTTGAAACTATAGCTGTTGTACCCACAATATTAAGAAAAGGGTCAAATTGGTTTGCATCTTTGGGCAAACCAAAAAACACTGGGACAAAAATATTTTGTATTTCAGGTAATGTTAACAGCCCATGTAATGTTGAAGAAGAAATGGGTATTAAATTAAAAGACTTAATAGAAAAACATGCAGGTGGGGTTGTTGGTGGATGGGATAATTTACAAGCTGTTATTCCAGGAGGCTCTTCAATGCCAATGTTAAGCAAAGAAATAAGTGAAAATATAACCATGGACTTTGATTCATTAGTAGAAAATAAAAGTGGTTTAGGAACTGCAGGGGTTATTGTTATAAATAAAGATCAAGATATTATTAAATGTATGGCTAGAATAGCCAGATTTTATAAACATGAAAGTTGCGGACAGTGCACGCCATGCAGAGAAGGCTCAGGTTGGATGTGGAGAATTTTGGAGAGGATGGCAAAAGGCGAAGCATCCAAAGATGAAGTTAATATGCTTTCCGATGTTACTAAACAAATTGAAGGTCATACTATTTGTGCTTTTGGTGAAGGTTCAGCCTGGCCCGTCCAAGGTTTGTTGAGACATTTTAAAAAAGAGATCATTGAGAGAAATAATTTTGACCCATTAGTTAAAGATAACAAAAATATTCCATATTTAATTGATCAACATATGTTAGAAGAAGATATTAAAAATGTTAAAGGTTAAAGTTAATGATATTGATATCGAAGTAGAGGAAGGCCTAACAGTTTTACAGGCATGTGAAATAGCAGGTGCTGAAATACCAAGGTTTTGTTATCACGAAAAACTATCAATTGCTGGAAACTGCAGAATGTGCTTGGTAGAAATTGAAAAATCAAGAAAACCCGTTGCCTCATGTGCTATGCCAGTTACGGAGGGAATGAATATTAAAACAAATACAAAACTTGTTGAAAAGGCTAGAAAAGGAGTAATGGAATTTCTTTTGGCTAATCACCCCTTGGATTGTCCAGTTTGTGATCAAGGCGGAGAATGTGATTTGCAAGATCAATCTATGTTTTATGGAATTGATAAATCAAGATTTAAAGAAAATAAGAGGTTTGTACCTGAAAAATATATGGGTCCACTAATAAAAACTCAGATGACAAGATGTATACATTGTACTCGCTGTGTAAGATTTGCAACTGAGGTAGCGGGCGTTCCGGAAATTGGAGCTATTGGCAGAGGTGAAGATATGCAAATTACAACATATTTAGAAAAAGCTATGGAGTCTGAACTTTCTGCAAATGTTATAGATTTATGTCCGGTTGGGGCTCTTACCTCAAAACCTTATGTGTTTGAAGCCAGACCTTGGGAACTAAAAAAAACAGAGACTGTTGATGTTATGGATGCCGTTGGTTCTAACATACGTGTTGATACTTACGGGTGGGAAGTAAAAAGGATTTTACCAAAAATAAATGAGGATATTAATGAAGAATGGATTTCGGATAAAACTAGATATGCATGTGATGGTTTAAAATACCAAAGATTAGATGTTCCCTATGTCAAAAAAGGAAATAATTTTAATAAAATTAGCTGGACCGAGGCACTTAAAATATTAAAAAATAAAATAAACTCAACAAATCCCGAAAAAATAGCTGGTTTAACTGGTGATCTTACAAATATGGAAACATTATTTGCATGTAAAGAATTGTTTCAAAAAGTTTTAAAATCTAAAGACTTAGAGTCTAGAGAAAAAAATATTTATATAAATTTAAATAGCAGAAAAAACTACCTTTTTAATTCTGAGATCAAGGGTATAGAAAAAAGTGACCTGATTTTACTGATTGGCACCAACCCAAGGTACGAAGCTACAATGTTGAATGCTAGAATTAGAAAATCTTTTTTAAAAAATGATACAGAAATTTTTTCTTTAGGAGATTTAGGTGATCTCACATACCCCTATAAAGTACTTTCAAACTCAACAGATGAAGTTAAAAAAATAATTGAAAATAATAGCGATATTTCAAAAAAGATAAAAAATGCGAAATATCCTTTAGTAATATTTGGTGAGTCTGCTCTTACATTGAATTCATCTAAATATATGTTCGAAGGTTTTAAAAAATTTTTAAATGAAAATAATAAAATTAACGAAGAATGGAACTCACTAAATATTATTCACTCGAATGCCTCAACAGTTGGCTCATTTGATTTAGATATTGTATCTAAAACAAATGATACTTTAGAAAAAATTAATAATAATTTTTTTGAATTAATATTTTTAATCGGACAAGATAATTTCTCATTTACTAAAAAAAATGAATTTATAGTTTACATAGGAAGTCATGGAGACAAAGGTGCTGAAATGGCAGATCTTATACTTCCAGGAGCTGCGTTTACAGAGCAAGATGGATATTTTACAAATCTAGAGGGAAAATTGCAGATGGCTTTTAAAGCATCTTATCCTCCCGGAGAAGCAAAGGAAGATTGGGTAATAATAAATGAAATATCTAAACTAGTTCACAACGATATTCTGTTTAAGGATAAAAATGAACTATTGAGTGCAATGCATAATTACCTTAGTTTTAGTAAGAAAAATGAATTATCAAGTTTATTTAAAGAAAAATATATAAGTGAAAAGATATTTACCTTGCCTATAGATTATTATCATTCAAATGTAATTGCTAGATCTTCAAAAACTATGAATGAGTGTAGAAATATTAGAACTAAACCAAAAAAGACGGGGACAGAAGGATAGAGTGGAGTATTTAAATATCTTATTTTCAGAAACTTATAAAATTTTGTTTCTCTTATTGCCAGTATTAGTTTCGGTTGCAATGATCGTATGGTTAGATAGGCGTATTTGGGCTTTTGTTCAAAAAAGAAAAGGCCCAAACGTTGTTGGTCCATTTGGTCTACTTCAATCTCTAGCCGATGCTTTAAAATATATATTCAAAGAAATAATAATACCAGCAAGTTCAAATAAAATTATTTTTATCCTTGCACCTGTGGTTACTATGACCCTAGCCCTGGTCGCTTGGGCAGTAATTCCGTTCAGTGAGGATTTTGTATTAGCAGATATTAATGTTGGAATATTGTACATTTTTGCAATCTCATCGCTAGGTGTGTATGGAATTATAATGGGTGGCTGGGCATCAAATTCAAAATATCCTTTTTTAGGTTCAATTAGATCTGCAGCACAAATGGTTTCTTATGAAGTGTCTATAGGGGTAATTATAATAAATGTATTATTATGCGTAGGTTCTTTAAATTTAGGTGACATTGTTTTAGCTCAAGAAAAAATATGGTTTGTAGTCCCTCTTTTTCCCATGTTTGTCATTTTTTTTATTTCCGCACTTGCAGAAACAAATCGACCACCATTTGATTTGCCTGAAGCAGAAGCTGAGTTAGTTTCTGGTTACCAAACAGAATATTCAGGAATGATGTATGCAATGTTTTGGTTAGGCGAGTATGCAAACATTTTATTAATGTGTGCGTTAGGCTCTATACTGTTTTTAGGTGGTTGGCTTTCACCTTTAGATATTTTTCCTTTCACAATGATTCCAGATCCACTGTGGCTGATTATAAAAATACTTTTTTTATTTGTTTTATTTGCTTTAGTTAAAGCTATTGTGCCAAGATATAGATATGATCAACTTATGAGACTAGGATGGAAAGTATTTTTACCAATTTCATTAATTTGGGTTGTTTTAACTTCAGGTTATTTGATGTATTTTGATTTATTACCAAAAAATTAATTATGAAAATATCAAGATTTTTAAAAACTGTTTTTATGTTTGACTTTTTGAGAGGTTTAATAATTGCAATCAAGGAAATGTTTAAACCGAAGAAAACTATTAACTACCCATTCGAAAAAGGTAAAATAAGCCCAAGATTTAGAGGAGAGCATGCTCTAAGAAGATATCCTAATGGAGAAGAAAGATGTATCGCATGTAAGTTATGTGAAGCTGTTTGTCCTGCTCAAGCAATTACCATAGAATCAAGTGAACGAGAAGATGGCAGTAGAAAGACCACAAGATATGATATTGATATGTTAAAATGTATTTACTGTGGTTTATGCGAAGAGTCTTGTCCTGTTGATGCAATTGTACAAGGCCCAAATTTTGAATTCGCAACAGAAACAAGAGAAGAATTATACTACACAAAAGAAAAACTTCTTGAAAATGGAGATAGGTGGGAAAGTGTATTAGCCGCAAATATTAAAGCAGATAATCCACACAGATAATTATTTACATGCCAGCTCACACATTTTTTTTTTATATATTTTCGTTAATTGCAATTGTATCAGCAATAATGGTAACGGCCTCAAAAAACACAGTTCACTCAGTTTTTTTTTTAATTTTAGATTTTATTAGTATTTCTTGCTTATTTATTTTGATAGGTGCAGAATTTCTTGGAATGATAATGTTGATTGTTTATGTAGGCGCAGTTGCTGTTTTATTTTTATTTGTAGTTATGATGTTGAATGTTGCCCAGCAAAAAAATCAATGGTTTGGCGCTACTTCTGGAAGTAAACATATTCCGGTAGGAATGATTGTAAGTTTAATAATTTTCTTTGAACTATTAATTGTAATTGGTGGATGGAAGTTAAAGCCTGATTTAACAAATGATTTTATAAATCTTTCAACAAGTGGTGTTACAAATACTCACTCAATAGGCAACGTGCTATATACAGATTATATACACTTATTTCAACTTTCTGGAATGATTTTGTTAGTTGCGATGATTGGTGCAATAGTTTTAACATTTAGACAGCGATCTGGTTTAAAAAGACAGAGTTATATCAGCCAAATTTCAAGAGAAAAAAACGATGGAGTAGAACTTGTAAATGTCAAAAATAAAGCGGGAGTCAAAATAGATGTTTGATATTGGAATTGGACATTATCTAACACTCGGTGCAGTTATTTTCACAATTGGCGTAGTTGGAATTTTTCTAAATAGAAAAAATGTAATAGTAATACTAATGAGTATTGAATTAATCTTATTAGCTGTAAATATAAATTTAGTTTCCTTTTCTATTTTTTTGAACGATTTAAGTGGTCAAATTTTTACTTTATTTATATTAACAGTTGCTGCGGCAGAGGCTGCGATAGGTTTAGCTATAATAGTTGTTTATTATAGAAATTCAGGCACGATCAGAGTTGAAGAAATAGATAATCTTAAAGGATAAAATGGAAATTTTAATAATTTTTCTTCCACTGATAGCAGCAATTATCTCTGGTTTTTTTGGAAACAAATTAGGTAACAGATTTTCTGAAATTTTAACGAGTCTATTTGTTTCTATTTCTGCAATTTTTTCAATCTATATTTTTTACAATGTGATGATCAATGATTATAATTCAAATATAATTATTTCGTCGTGGATTAGTTCTGGAACACTAGAGGTTAATTGGTCAATTAAAATTGATCCATTATCATCTGTAATGTTAGTAGTCGTTACTTTTATATCTTCACTCGTACATATTTACTCAATTGGATATATGCATCACGATCCTCATAAACCAAGATTTATGTCATATTTATCTTTATTTACTTTCTCAATGTTAATGTTGGTAACGTCAGACAATTTTTTACAACTCTTTTTTGGTTGGGAGGGAGTTGGTGTGTGCTCTTATTTTTTGATTGGTTTTTGGTTTAAAAAACAAAGCGCAAATAATGCAGCAATAAAAGCTTTTCTTGTTAACAGAGTAGGAGACTTTGGGCTAGCATTAGGTATTTTTTTAATATTTTATTATTTTGGCACTATTAATTACACAGAGGTATTCAATTTAATTCCAACTCTGGTATCCGAAAAAATTAATTTTCTTGGGTTTAATTTCGTTGCAATTGATTTAATTTGTATACTATTGTTTATTGGAGCAATGGGCAAATCAGCTCAAATCTTTCTTCATACGTGGTTACCAGATGCAATGGAGGGTCCCACCCCAGTTTCTGCTTTGATTCATGCAGCAACTATGGTGACAGCTGGTGTTTTTTTGGTTGTGAGATGTTCACCAATTTATGAATTGTCTCCATTAGGTTTAGAAATTGTTACATTAATTGGAATGTCAACTGCGTTTTTTGCAGCTACCGTAGCTTTAGTGCAAAATGATATTAAAAAAATAATTGCTTATTCAACATGTAGTCAATTAGGATACATGTTTTTTGCAGCAGGAGTTGGCGCATACAATGTTGCAATGTTTCATTTATTTACTCACGCATTTTTTAAAGCTTTATTATTTTTAGGAGCTGGTTCCGTGATCCACTCATTTCAAAATGAACAAGATATTAAAAATATGGGTGGCGTTTGGAGAAAATTGCCCTTTACATATTTAATGATGATTATAGGTACACTAGCATTAACCGGCTTTCCCTTTTTGTCAGGCTTTTATTCAAAGGATGCAATTATAGAATTTGCTTATCTTGAGAAAGGAAGTTTAAGTAATTATGCAGCAGCGATAGGTGTAATCACTGCAATTTTTACCTCAATTTATTCATGGAGATTAATATTTTTAACTTTTCACGGTAGCTTTAATAACAACAAGCTAAATATTAAAGATTTACATGAATCACCTTTAATTATGTTGATACCACTGTTTTTATTATCTGTTGGTGCTTTATTTTCTGGAGTGTTTTTTAAAGAAATATTTATTGGAGCCGAAAGTAGCCAATTATTTTGGAAAGACTCAATAATGTTTTTAGAACCGTTGAGCAAAGACCATCCGCCTTTATGGTTTTTATTACTTACTCCATCATTTGTAATCATATCTATTCCATTTTCTTATTATTTATTTTTAAAGAAAAAATTAATTATTGAGCAAATTGTAAAAATTAATTACCCATTATATGTTTTCTTGAAAAAAAAATGGTATTTCGATGAACTCTATGATTTTATATTTGTTAAATCATTTAAGAATTTAGGTAACTTTTTTTGGAGAAAAATAGATAATTTAATTATTGATAGATTTGGTCCCGATGGTATCTCAAATATTATTAAAAAATTTTCCTTGTATGCAGTCAAACTCCAAAGTGGATTTATTTATCAATATGCCTTCATAATGTTGTTGGGTTTTTCAATTTTATTAACATTTTTAATTATTAAATAAACATGTTTCCAATTCTTTCTTCTTTAATAATTTTACCACTTATTGGTTCTTTATTTTTAATATTTATTAGATCTTCAGAAAAAAATACCAGTCTTAAATATGTTGCTTTATTTATTACTTTTGCAAATTTTTTCTTGTCAATCTATCTTTGGAAAATTTTTGATCCATCAATATCGACATTTCAGTTTGTAGAAAATAGAATTTGGATTGAAGGATTTATAAATTATAAAGTCGGTATAGATGGTATATCTATCTTATTTGTAATTCTTACAACCTTTATAACTCCAATTTGTGTAATATCAGTTAATTCTACAATAACTTACAGATTAAAGGAGTTTTTAATAGCAATTTTAATCATGGAAACGTTAATGATTGGAGTATTTTGTTCATTAGACTTGGTAATTTTTTATTTATTCTTTGAAGGTGGTCTTATTCCAATGTTTTTAATTATTGGAATATGGGGTGGAAATAGAAGAGTTTATTCTGCATTTAAATTTTTCCTTTTTACATTAGTTGGATCTGTTTTAATGTTAGTAGCAATTATTGCGATTTATTGGATAAGTGGAACAACTGATGTTGAAAAATTATATGAATTAGGGATTCAGGAAGAATATCAAAAATTATTATGGCTAGCATTTTTTTCTTCTTTTGCAGTGAAAACTCCAATGTGGCCTGTACACACATGGTTGCCTGATGCACACGTAGAGGCACCTACTGCTGGTTCAGTTTTACTTGCTGCTATCCTGCTAAAAATGGCTGGTTATGGTTTTATAAGGTTTTCTGTAGGTTTATTTCCTTTAGCATCAATTTATTTTGTGCCATTGGTCTACTCATTAAGTTTAATAGCAATAATTTACACCTCGCTGGTTGCCTTAATGCAAGAAGATATGAAAAAGCTTATTGCGTATTCATCAGTTGCACACATGGGTTTTGTAACACTTGGTATTTTTACATTTACACAACAAGGAATTGAGGGAAGTATTTTTCAGATGATTAGTCATGGTTTAATTTCAGCTGCTTTGTTTTTATCTGTTGGTGTTGTTTATGACAGATTAAAAACTAGACAAATTAAAGATTTCTCTGGGCTTGTAAATATAATGCCTAAATACGCAATAGTGATGATGATATTTACTCTTGGAGCTTTGGGTTTACCTGGAACAAGTGGATTTATTGGAGAATTTTTAGTTTTAATGGGAACGTTTAAAAAAAGTATTATAACAGCAGCTATTGCAAGTGTTGGAGTAATACTTGGCGCTGCTTATATGTTATGGTTATACAAAAGAATTGTTTTCGGGAATTTATTAAAAACAATTGATGTAAAAAAAATGTTAGATTTAAACAAATATGAAACAGTAATTTTGTCTTCGCTAGCTATTTTAATAATAGTTTTTGGTTTTTATCCAGAGCCTTTAATCAAAACATATGCTACATCAATAGATAATTTTATAAATACTCTTAATATACCCACAGAATTAAGTTTAACAGAAAAAATCAAATGAATAACTTATATTTTATAATCCCTGAGCTATTTATTTCATTAAGCGTGATGGCGCTTTTAGTTTTAGGAGTTTTCAAAAACAATAGTTCTAAAATTATTTTTTACTTCTCTTGCCTAATTATATTGGTATCTCTCGCGATTAATTTAAACATTAATATAGCGCAAACAATCTTTCTTTTTAATAATAGTTATTTGGTAGATCAGCTGTCTTTATTTATAAAATCAATAATTATGATTTCAGCTTTCTTTGTAATGCTTTGTTCATATAATTATGTCAGAATTAACAATATACTTAAAATTGAATACCCAATATTAATTTTATGTTCGTTACTCGGTATGCTGGTGATGATAAGCTCAAACGATCTCATTGTATTTTATATAGGTTTAGAATTACAATCTCTCGCATTATATGTGTTAGCATCTTTTAATAGAGACAATATTTTATCATCAGAGTCAGGATTAAAGTACTTTGTTTTAAGTGCTTTATCATCAGGTTTACTTTTATATGGTTGCTCATTAATTTATGGTTTTTCTAATTCGACTAATTTTAATGAAATATCTCAGAATTTTAATTTTGAATACGGAGTTATTTTTGGTATGGTTTTTGTAATTGTTGGTTTAGCATTTAAAATTTCCGCTGTCCCTTTTCATATGTGGGCTCCTGATGTTTATCAAGGTTCACCAACCTCTGTAACTGTGTTATTTGCAATTTTACCGAAAATAGCAGCTCTTACGGTTTTTATAAAATTTTTATATGGTCCATTTATAAATCTCTTCGAGGAGTGGCAGGCCATAATTATATTTTTATCAATTGCATCGATGATTTTAGGTGCAGTAGCCGCTATTGGTCAGAAAAATCTTAAAAGACTTATAGCTTATAGCTCAATCAGTCATATGGGTTATGCATTAGCAGGCTTAACTACGGGTACTAACCAGGGTATTCAAAGTTCAATAATTTATTTAATTATTTATTTAATTATGAACCTTGCATTCTTTAGCTGCCTTTTCATGTTGAAAAGAAAAGATAAATTTTACGAAAACATTGAAGATTTATCAGGTCTTTCAAAAAAACATCCTATTCTAGCTTTAAGTTTTTTAATAATATTATTTTCACTTGCTGGAATACCGCCACTTGCAGGTTTCTTTGCAAAATTTTATATTTTTATGGCAGTAATACAAAAAGAAATGTATTTTTTAGCAATTATAGGATTACTGGCAACCGTAATAGCTGCTTTTTATTATTTAAGAGTTATAAAAATAATTTACTTTGACCCAGAACAAGAAAAATTTGATACTTCAATGAGCTTAGGATTAAAGCTAACATTAATTTTGTCAACATCAGCAATATTAATGTATTTTTTAAATCCAAATTTCTTAAATAAATATATAACAAATATTTTAGTTATTTGATGGTTTTAAAAAAATTTAAATATAAAAAAGTTTCAAGTACAAATGATATTGCGATGCAAAAAATTAGACAAGGTTATAAATCAGGTGTTATTATTTCTGATAAACAAACACGTGGTAGGGGTCAGCATGGTAAAAAATGGATTTCTAATAAAGGAAATTTATTTTTTAGTATATTTTTTATTATTAACAAAAAAATACAAACCTCAAGATTAGTTATTAGCAATTTAAGAATAATAAAAAAAATATTGTCCAATTATATAAAATCAAAAATAAAAATTAAAAGCCCTAATGATATTACAGTAAACAAAAAAAAGATTTGTGGGATTTTAAATGAAACTCTATTTTATAATGATTTAAAATTTTTAGTTATTGGAATTGGAATAAATATAGTTAGTTCACCTAATATAAGAGATTATCCAACTACTAATTTAAATGAGGTAACCAACAAAAGAGTTAGTAAAACTAAATTATTAAATAAAATTATCAAAGCTTTTGATATAAAAATAAAATGATTATTGTAGGTGATATAGGAAATACAGAAGTAAAAATATGTTTTTTTTATAATGGTTTAAAAAAAAAATATTTATTCAAAACAGATTCGCTTAACAAAAAAATTATAAGAAATAAGTTTAATTTTTTGCGAAAAAAAATTTATCTTAAGAATGCGGTTATAAGCAGTGTAGTACCAAAAACCTTTACTCAAATTAAAAAGATTTTTTATAATTTATATAAAGTTAATTGTGTCGAATTAAAGAAATTAAATTTAACAAGACTAATAAACATTAAAGTCAACAAGAAAGAAATTGGATCTGATCGTTTAGCCAACGCAATAAGTGTAATGAGTAAAAATACAAATTTTATCGTTGTTGATTTTGGAACTGCTACTACTTTTGATGTAATTAAGAAAAATGATTATTTAGGGGGAGTAATTGCTCCAGGTGTAACTTTGTCACTAGATAATTTGATTAAAAAAGCAAGCTTAATTCCAAAAATTGAATTAAATAAATCAAAATCTATAATTGGAAAAAATACAGAGCAAGCAGTCCTGTCTGGTTTTTTTTGGGGATATAATGGTTTAATTAATGGTATAATTTCAAAAATTAAAAAAAAAACTAATCAAAAATATAAAATAGTTTTCACAGGTGGTCTTGCACACTTATTTAATAAAGATATAAAAGATAAAGTTACTATAGATAAAAATCTAACAATTAATGGTTTAATTAAAGTTTCAAAACATTTTAATTTATGAAAGATGAATTAATTTTTTGTCCTCTTGGTGGATCAGGTGAAATAGGCATGAATATGAATTTGTTTGGCTTTGGTAAACCTGGGGAACACAAATGGATTATAGTTGACATTGGTGTTACCTTTGCAGATGAGAGTATTCCAGGTATAGATTTAATATATCCAGATCCTGGATTTATCATTGATAAAAAAGAGTCCTTATTAGCTATAGTTCTAACACATGCTCACGAAGATCATATAGGAGCTATTACTCAAATATGGCCAAAGTTAAATTGTAAAATTTTTGCAACTCCCTTTACTGCTGCTCTTGTAGTAGAAAAATTTAGAGAAAAAAATATCGATATAACAACTTATCTTAACATTGTTCAACTTAATGGAAAAATTAATTTAGAGAATTTTGAAATTGATTTTATAACATTAACACACTCAATTCTTGAACCAAATGGATTAAGAATAAAAACACCTTTAGGAAATGTTCTTCACACTGGTGATTGGAAGTGTGATCCAGATCCTTTAATAGGAAAAAAAATAGACTCAGATAAGCTAAAATTAATTGGAAAAGAAGGTGTATTAACAATGATTTGTGACTCTACAAACGTCTTTAGCATTGGTAGGTCAGGATCTGAATTAAGTGTAAGAAAAAGTTTATTAAAAATAATTGAAAGACTTAAAAAAAGAGTCATTGTAACCTCTTTTGCATCTAACGTAGCAAGGATGGAAACAATATTTTATTGTGCAGAAAAAACTGGTAGACAAATTTCATTAGTTGGGAGATCAATGCACCGTATTTATAAAGCAGCAAGACAATGTGGATATTTAAAAAATGTGATTGATCCAATCGATCCGAGAGATGTAAAAAAAATATCAAGAGACAAAATAATTTATCTTTGCACAGGTAGCCAAGGTGAGCCAATGGGAGCTATGAATAGAATATCAAATTATACTCATCCAGATGTATTTATTGAAAAAGATGATACTGTAATATTTTCTTCAAAAATAATACCTGGTAATGAAAAAAAACTCTCAAAATTACACAATACTTTAGTTTTAGAAGGTGTGGAAGTTATTACTGAAGAAAATGAGTTTGTACATGTATCAGGCCATCCAAATAGAGATGATCTTAAAGATATGTACAATTGGATTAAACCGAAATCTGTAATACCAGTTCACGGAGAACATAGACATATTCTTGAACACCTTTCGTTTGCTAAAGAAATGAATGTTCCATACCCGATAAAAGTAAAAAACGGAGATATAATTAAAATTGCGCCATGTGAAAAACCCGAAGTATTTGATAAAGCACCATCAGGCAAACTTTATGTAGACGGTGATATAAGTGTTTTTGAGGACTCTAGATCAATAAAAGAGAGAAAAAATTTATCTATTAACGGTAGTCTTGAGGTAACAATTTTAGTGAATAACAAAGGTAATATATACGATTCACCTGTTATATCAGCAAAGGGACTACCAATAGAAAATTTAGAAGAATTTAAATTCGGACTGGAAAAAGAAATAAATAAAACAGCAAGATCATTCGCATTGAATAATACAAAACAAGAGGAAAATGCGATTAATGCACTAAAAACAGTTTGCAGAAAGTTTACTAAAGAGCAAGTAGGAAAAAGACCATTTACTAATATAAATTTAGTTAATATTTAATATGAGTATTACTGGTTCGCTTATAATTTTTGTTTTAATTTGGTGGATCATTTTTTTTTCATTATTACCAATAGATGTTGATAGAAAACACAAGGAAATGGTTGAAGGTGTAGATAAAGGATCGCCTGAAAATCCTAAAATTATCAAAAAAATAATTTATACAACCATAATAACCTCAATTATTTTTATAGGTATATTTATGTTAGTGAAGTATGATTACCTTAATTTAAGAAGGTTTATTTCGTAATGTTTTTTTCTACTTTATTAATTCCTATTTTAAAAAATTATCCCTCTGAGGCAAAAATTAAATCACACAAATTAATGTTAAGAACAGGAATGATAAAACAATCTTCTGCAGGTATATATTCTTGGTTACCTTTAGGTTTCAAAGTGATGAAAAAAATAGAAAATATTGTAAGGGAGGAACAAAATAAAATTTTTGCACAAGAAATATTAATGCCAACTATACAATCCAGTGAAATTTGGAAAGAGAGTGGTAGATATGAAGATTATGGAGAGGAAATGTTAAGAATTACAGATAGACAAAAAAGAGAAATGTTATATGGGCCAACTAATGAAGAATTAATAACTGATATTTTCAGAAATAGTATAAAGTCATATAAATCTTTACCACAACTTTTGTATCATATTCAATGGAAGTTCAGAGATGAATTGCGACCAAGATTTGGGATAATGCGTTGTAGAGAGTTTTATATGAAGGATGCCTATTCTTTTGATCTTAGTGACGATTTAGGTGAACATTCTTATAATAAATTTTTTTTATCATATCTTAAAACTTTTAAAAGACTAGATTTAAAGGCAATCCCAATGGCAGCAGATACAGGTCCTATAGGAGGTAATTTATCACATGAATTTATTATTTTAGCTGAAACAGGTGAAAGTAAAATTTATACTGATAAAAATATATTTGACGTTGATCATTCAGATTGCACGTTAGAAAAAAAATCATTAACAAATTTAAGAAAAAAATTTGAAAATTTTTATGCAGTTACAGACGAAAAATTCAATAAAGCTGAATTTGACAAATTAGTCACAAAAGAAAATCAATTAGAGACAAAAGGTATAGAAGTTGGACATATATTTTATTTTGGTGATAAATATTCTAAACCAATGAATGCATCTGTAGATCACAATGGTAAAAAAGTCTTCGTAAAAATGGGATCTTATGGTGTTGGAGTTTCAAGATTAGTTGGTGCCATAATAGAGGCTAAATTTGATGAGAAAAATGAGAACATGAATTGGCCAATAAATGTAGCACCATATGAATGTGCGATTTTACCATTAGTTTCTAAAAATGATAAAACAAATTTAGAAAAATCTATTAATATATTTAAAAAACTTAAAGAGAGAAATATTGATGCAATAATTGATGATACAGAGGAGAACTTTTCTTCAAAAATGAAAAAGTTTAATCTTATTGGTGTTCCTTTTCAAATACTTTTAGGGAATAAATCTGATGATGAAATGCTTGAATTTAAAAAAGTTGGCGAAGCTTCATCTAAATTAAAAATAGACGATTTAATAAAGACTATAAATTCAAAAAAAGAAAATTGATCTCAAACCTAGAAAAAGAAATAACATTTAGATATTTAAAAACCAGAAAGAAAGACGGTTTTTTAAATATTATTACAATATTCTCATTTATTGGTATTAGTCTAGGTGTAGCGGTTTTAATTATTGTAATGTCCGTAATGAATGGTTTTAGATCTGATCTTATAAAAAAAATAAATGGATTTAATTCTCATGCTACGATTCAAAGTTATGACGGTCTATTTAATTTAAAAAAAATAGATAATTCTAATTTAAAAAGTCAGATTGATGGGTTCCTGATAAGTAACAATGGTGAGGGTATTATAATTAATGAGAAAATTACCAAAGGAGTTTTGTTAAGAGGATACAAAAAAGACGAATTTCAAAGCCTTAATATAGTAAAAAACAAGGACTTCTCAGGTTCTAAAACTTTGGATAAAGATGAAATTTCAATTAGTCGAGAAATGGGTTATGACCTTGATTTAAAAATCGGTGATAAATTAAGTTTAATTTTTTCATCTTTTGAAGAAACTCTTGTCGGATCATTACCAAAACAAAAAACTTTTAAAATTATTTCTTTTTATAATAGTGGTTTTGGTGATTTTGATAAAAACATTGCCTTCGTAAATATTGAGGATTTGGAAAATCAATTGAATTTGAAACCAGACAGCAGGTTTCTAGAAATTTATTTTAAAGATCCAACAGATATAGTTAAAATAAAAAAAAATTTAATTAAACTTTTTCCTAATAATTTAATTTATACATGGTCAGATTTAAATAAACCACTTTTCTCGGCTTTAAAAGTAGAGAGAAATGTTATGTTTATTATTTTATCTCTTATAATCATTGTAGCTGCATTTAATATAATTTCTGGATTAACAATTTTAGTAAAAAACAAAACCAGAGAAATTGCAATTTTAAAGTCTATTGGAGTAAAAAATAAATCTATAAGAAAAATTTTCTTCTTAGTTGGATTTATTATTGGTTGCAGTGCTACAATTTTTGGTGTTATTCTAGGAATTGTATTCTCAATTTATATAGAAAATATCAGACAACTTGTAAGTAATTTATTCAATATAACTTTATTTCCTGAAGAAATATATTTTTTAAGCACAATGCCTTACGAGATAGATTTAAAATCAGTATTTTTAATTTCAATTTGTTCAATTGTATCAACTTGTTTAGTTTCTTTATTTCCTGCGATTAAAGCTTCAAAATTAGATACAATTAAATCCCTTAAATATGAATAATATGATTGAACTTAAAAATATTTACAAAAATTATTTTTCATCAAAGAAGATTGAGGTATTAAAAAATATAAACTTTATATTTAAACCAGGTAAAATATATTCTCTAATTGGACCATCTGGCTCTGGAAAATCAACTTTATTAAATTTAATTTCTTTAATAGATAAACCATCAAGCGGTTTTATAAAATTTAATAATTATAAAATTAATGATAACAACGATGAAAGAGACAATATAAGATCAAGGAAAATTGGTATAATTTATCAAGATAAGAATTTATTGTCAGATTTTACGGCTTTAGAAAATGTTTATCTAGCAAGATTATCTTTAGATAATAATTTAAAAAAAGCTATGTTGGACGCAAAAAATATGATTAGTAGAGTTGGATTGAATAAAAGATTAAAACATTTCCCGAACGAGTTATCTGGAGGCGAATCTCAAAGAATCGCTATTTCAAGAGCATTAATAAATTCGCCTGATATAATTTTAGCAGACGAACCTACAGGAAACTTAGATCATAAAAATGCAAAAGATATATTCAAATTACTATTCAATCTTAAAAATAAAAAAAGAATAATTATATTTGCAACCCATAATAGATATTTTGCCGATATGTCTGATTGTAAATTGAGTTTAATTGATGGTAGAGTATCTAGCATCAATGCAAGAAATTAAAAAATCTTTCAATCATTATAAATTACACACCCAATATTCTATTTGTGAAGGTGCAATAAAAATTGAAGATCTAGAAAAATTTTGTAAAAATAATAAAATAAAATCAATAGGTATCTCAGATACTTCTAATTTGTGTGGAGCGTTAGAGTTTTCTGAAACAGTATCAAAATCTAAAACTCAACCAATTATAGGTTCCCAAATCAAATTTAAATATAAAGAACTGACAGGCTTAATGCCTATAATTGCAAAGAATGATTTAGGGTACAAAAATATGGTTAAATTATCTTCACGTTCATACCTTAAACATAAAGATTTTAATGAACCATTCTGCGAATTTAATGATCTTAAACAATACAAAGACGGTTTAATAGTAACTCTAGGTGGTTTAAATAGTTTAGTTGGTGAATTATTTAAAAGGGATAGGCGACATGAGATTAAAGAAATTTATATTTTTTTAAAAAAATTACTTCAAAATAATTTTTACATAGAAATTCAAAGACATAATGATGTTAACGAGAAAGATTTAGAAATATTTAATCTAAGTTTGTCTCGAGAATTAGATATACCGATTATTGCTTCACATGAAGTTTATTATTTAGAGAGAGAATTACATGATGCACACGATGTATTAATGTGTATTGGAAAAAAAAATTATATAAACGATAAGAATAGAATTAAATTTTCAAGTAATCATTATTTTAAAAACAACGATGAGATGAATAAATTATTTTCTGATCTACCAGAGGCATTAGAAAATAATTTTAATTTACATCTTAGATGCAGTTATAGACCTGTTACTTCAAAACCCTTGTTACCAAATATTGGATCTGAAAAAAATTTTACACCTGACGAAATTCTAAAAAAAAATGCTCAGGAAGGCTTAAAAGAAAGGTTTAAAAACATTGACGAAGAAAAATCTGGTTTTAAGCTTAATGAATATCAAAAGAGGCTTGATCACGAAATTAATATAATTTGCAAAATGAACTATGCTAGTTATTTTTTAATTGTTTCTGATTACATAAAATGGGCAAAAAATAAGGGTATTCCTGTAGGACCAGGTAGAGGTTCGGGAGCTGGTTCACTAGTTGCTTGGTGCTTATCTATTACAGACGTTGACCCATTAAAGTTTGATTTAATTTTCGAGAGATTTCTCAACCCTGATAGAATTTCTATGCCTGATTTTGATATAGACTTTTGTGAGGAAAAACGAGATTTAGTTTTTGAATATTTGAAAAATAAATATCCAGGATCTGTTGCACATATTATTACTTTTGGAAAACTAAAAGCGAGAATGGTTATAAGAGATGTGGGTCGTGTTATGGGTTTGCCTTATGGATTTGTAGATAGTATTTGCAAAATGATACCATTCGATCCATCAAGACCAATGAATTTAAATCAGTGTATTAATTCAGAACCAAAGCTCCAAAAACTTATAAAGGAAGACAAAAGAGTAGAGCGCCTAATTAGTTTATCACTAAAATTAGAAGGGTTAAATCGTAACTTTGCTACACATGCAGCAGGTGTAGTAATCGCTGATAAGGATCTTTCTGAAACCGTACCACTTTATAAAGATCCATCTTCAAATTTATTATTACCCTCAACACAATTCGACATGTATTCTGCAGAAAACGCAGGACTAATTAAATTTGACTTTTTAGGTTTAAAAACTTTAACAGTTATAAATAAAACACAAATACTACTACAAAATAAACATAAAGATTTTGATATCAAAAATATTAAATATGATGATCATAAAGTATTTGAACTTTTATCTAGTGGCAAAACAGTTGGTTTGTTTCAGCTAGAGAGCTCAGGTATGCGAGAAGCATTAACACAAATGAAGCCTAATCATCTTGAAGATATTATAGCCCTAGTAGCATTGTACAGACCAGGTCCAATGAGCAATATACCGATTTATAATGATTGCAAGCACGGTTTAAAAAAACCGGATTACCTACATCCAAAATTAGAAAAAATATTAAAACCAACTTATGGTGTAATTATATATCAAGAACAGGTTATGCAAATTGCTCAAGAACTTTCAGGGTTTACTGCTAGTGAGGCAGATTTCCTGAGAAGAGCTATGGGTAAAAAAAAAAGAGCTGAGTTAGAAAGACAAAAAACCAGATTTGTCGAGGGCGCTTATAAAAATGGAATAAGTAAAGACATAGCAGCCGGAATTTTTTTGAAAATAGAGCCATTTGCTGAATATGGTTTTAATAAAAGCCATGCAGCAGCTTATGCAATAATTGCTTATCAAACAGCATATTTAAAAACATACTTTCCAGAGGAATTCTTTGCTGCATCTATGTCTATGGAATTGTCTAATCAAAAAAAGTTAAGTGAATTTTGTGAGGAGATAAAAAGATTAAATATTAATATAATTAGACCAGATATAAACGAATGTTTTCCAGATTTTTATTCTAATAATAATAATTTTTATTATGCATTAGGAGCTATAAAGAATGTTGGTTATGAGGCTGTTTCAAATATTATTAAAGAACGAGAGGATAATGGGAAATTTAAATCTATCTCAGATTTCCTTAAGAGAGTAAACCCTAAAGATATAAATAAATTACAATTAGAAGGTCTGGCTAAAGCTGGTGCATTTGATAGTATTTCTAATAACAGAAGGGCTTTTTACGAGTCTATACCTAATATGATACTTAAATCAAAAAATTTATTTGAGAATAAACTGCAAAATCAAATCGAATTATTTGCTGATAAAGATAATTTTAATAATCTAGGAATTCTTGTAGATTTACCGGAGTGGAGTTTTCAAGATAAAATGTTGAAAGAATTCGAAACTGTGGGTTTTTATCTTTCAGACCATCCTTTGAATCAGTATAAGGATATATTTACTGAATACAATATTGAAAAATACTCTGATTTTATTAGTAAAAAAAATAATTCAGAGAATATGGTTGCGGCAACAATTTTAAAAATTCAGGAAAAAAAAACTCAAAAAGGAACACCTTACGCAATAATTAAGTTTTCAGATCTAGGTAGCATTTTTGAATTATTTGTTTTTTCAGATATTTTTGAATTAAATAGAGAAAATATCAAGGAAGGTAAATCTGTTATTATAACTTTATTTAAAAATCAAAATGACGTAGATCAAAAAATTAGAGTTAATGTTAAAAAAATTATACCTTTAGATGATATTTTGAATAAACCAATTAATAATCTAAAAATAAAAATTAACAATTTTTCAGACCTGGATATTTTGTCGAAAATTTTAAACAATAAAGGGAACGTTGAAGTTTTGTTCGAACTTTCTGAAAATAATAAAAAATATACATTCAAATTGAAAAATAAGCGTTTTGTGGATAAAAACATTTTAAATTCCATTAAAAATCAAGGTATTTCTACATCTATTTTTTAATAAATTACTTGCCTTTAATTAATAAAATTAATATTAACATTCATAAAAAACTCACACAGTTAGTGGTTTTATACCTCCGGTCCTTAAGTGGAAATAATTGTGGCGGAATAACCGGGAAAAAATATGAAGATACCAAATTTATCAATTGAACAATTACTAGAGGCAGGCGTCCATTTAGGTCACAAAACTCTTAGATGGAATCCAAAAATGAAAAAGTATATTTTTGGAAAGAGAGACTCTGTTCATATTATTGATTTAACTCAAACATTAGAATTAACAAATAAAGCATTGCAAAAAATTTATGAAGTAATTGCTAATAATGGGAAAATATTATTCATCTCTACTAAAAAACAAGCATCAGAATCAATTGCTGAATTGGCTAAGAATACTGGACAATATTATGTTAATTATAGATGGCTTGGTGGCATGCTAACAAATTGGGGAACAATTTCTAATTCAATAAAAAAGCTTCAAAAAATAGATATAGACTTAAAAGCTGAGAACAGGGGTTTTACAAAAAAAGAACTCTTAAAGATGGGAATACAAAGAGACAAACTTCAAAGATCATTAGGTGGCATTTCCGAAATGAAAAAAATTCCGGATTTAGTTTTTATTATAGATACAAATTATGAGTCTTTAGCCATTAAAGAATCTATTAAGTTAAATATTCCAATCATAGCAATTTTAGATACTAATTCAGATCCAGACGGGATAGATTTTCCAATACCTGGAAACGATGATGCAAGGAGATCAATTGACCTTTATTGTAGCCTAATTAAAGAGACTGTAAATAACGCAAAAAAAGAAGCTCCAAAAGAGGAAGAGAAGAAAATAGAACAAAAGCCAAAAAAAAACGATAACTCTACTTCAATAAAAAAGTTAAATTAAATTTTCAAAAATGGCTGATATTGAAAAAATTAAAAAATTACGATCTTTAAGTGGAGCCGGTTTTAAAGATTGCAGCTCTGCTTTAGATGAGTCCAAAGATGACATCGATAAAGCAGTTGAAATATTGAGAGTCAAAGGTATATCAAAAGCTTCTAAGAAAATGTCAAGATCTGCCAACGAGGGTGTTATAGCTATTTCTGAAGATAATCAAAATTCGTCTATCTTAGAAATTAATTGTGAGACAGATTTTGTTGCAAAAAATGAGGATTTTATAATTTTTGCAAAAGAATTAGCCGACTTAAACAACAAAGTTAAATCTAATAGAGAAAAACTTTTATCTTCAAAAATGAAAAATGGTAATACTGTTGAGGATAATTTATTAGCACAAATTTCAAAGATAGGTGAAAAAATTACACTTGGCAGATCCAAAACTTTAAATCAAACAAATACAAAGATTTTCAAATATCATCATACAGTAGTAAAAGACAATCTATCAAAATTAGGTGTTTTAGTTTCAGTTGATACTAATGATGATTCTGATGATTTAAAGACGTTTGGTAAACAGCTCAGTATGCATATTGCAGCATCAAACCCTCTAGCCATTGATGTTGAGGGTATAGATCAAGACGTTTTAAAAAAAGAAGAGCAGCTAATTAATGAAGAACTAAAGAATTTAGGAAAACCTGAGGATATAGTTAAAAAAATTAGTTTAGGTAAAGTTAAAAAATTTAAGGAAGATAACTCCTTATTAAATCAACAATGGGTTATGGAACCAAAAAAAAAAGTAAAAGATATTATTAAAGAACTAAATATTGATGGTCTAAAAATAAACGACTTTTTAAGAATAAAAATTGGAGAGTAGATGTTTGTTACAGAAAATTATAAACAAAAAATGAGTAAAACTATTGAAGTTTTTAATAAAGAATTAAGTTCATTGAGAACAGGAAGAGCAAATGCAAGTATGTTAGATTTAGTAAAAGTTGATGTTTATGGTCAAAAAATGCCAATAAATCAGTTAGGGACTATTACTACCCCAGAACCAAGAATGATTAATATTCAAGTTTGGGACTTAAATAATGTTAATTTAATAGATTCTTCAATTAAAAAATCAGAACTTGGATTGAACCCTCAAATTGATGGACAATTAATCAGGCTACCAATACCAGACCTTAGTGAAGAGAGAAGAAATGAGATGAAAAAAATAGTAAAGACAATGGGTGAAAAATGTAAAGTCTCTATAAGAAATATTAGACGAGAGGCAAATGATAGCCTTAAATCAATATTAAAAAACAAAGAAATCTCAGAGGATGATGAAAAAAAAAAAGAAAAAGAAATACAAAGTTTAACAGACGAACATATTAAATTAATAGATGATAAAGTTTTTTCAAAAGAAAAAGAAATAATGACTATATGAACCCGATTAAGCATGTTGCTATTATTATGGATGGTAATGGTCGTTGGGGAATAAATAGAGGTAAATCAAGAAATTTTGGACATAAAGCAGGTATTAAAACCGTAGAAAAAATTATCAAGGAAAGTTTAAAAAAAAGGATTAGGTATTTAACACTATACGCTTTTTCCACAGAAAACTGGAAAAGGCCAAAGAATGAAATAAATTATCTATTTTCTCTATTAGATAGTTTTTTATCAAGTAAAATAGAAGAACTTAATAATAAAAAAATCAAATTATATATAATTGGAAAAAAAAAATTTGATAAAAAATTAAATAAATTGCTTAATTTTTCTGAAAAGCTAACGTCGTCAAATAAACGAATGCAAATAAATTTAGCATTAAACTATGGTTCTAAAAGTGAGATAATTAATACTGTAAATTATTTAAAAATAAAGAAATTAAAAATTAATGAAAAAAATATTTCAAAAAATCTTTATACTCAAAATATACCTGATCCAGATATATTAATACGTACGGGAAATAGAAAAAGATTAAGTAACTTTCTTCTTTGGCAATTAGCATATTCTGAAATTTTTTTTGAAAAAAAATTATGGCCAGATTTTAATGAAAAAGATTATATTAAAATTTTAAATATGTTTAAAAAAACTAAACGAAACTTTGGAAAAATTTGATGAAAAATGAGTTTTTTAAAAGAATATTAAGTTCAATTATTTTGCTTCCTATCGTAATTTTTTTTATAATTAAAGGATCATTTTTATTTAATTCTTTGATATTAATTTGCTCAATTATTTCTCTATATGAATGGCAATTAATGAGTAAAGGAAAAAATTACAATATCTTTGGACTTATTTATATAATAGCCTCTTTCTATATTATTTATCTTTTACGTAATCATGGTGATGCTCAATATTTATTTTTTCTTTTAATATTAATAATTTGTATATCTACTGACATAGGAGGTTATGTATTTGGTAAAATATTTAAAGGTCCTAAACTGACCAAAATTAGTCCAAATAAAACATATGCGGGTATGATCGGTGCATTTTTGCTATCAATTTTTACAGCTACCTTTTTTCTAAACTATTATGATTATTACATTATTGATAGATTTGAAATATTTAATATTTATAATTTTATTTTTATCATTTTTATATCTTTTGTTAGCCAATTCGGTGACATACTAATATCCTTTTTTAAAAGAAGATCTAAAATAAAGAATTCTGGAAAAATAATTCCTGGACACGGTGGTCTACTTGATAGAATAGATGGAATGATTTTTGCTTTTCCTGCATCGTATTTAATCTTTAAAATTATTAATTAATGAAAAAAATTGCAATTTTAGGATCGACTGGCTCAATAGGAAAACAAACAATTGATATAGTGAGAAAAGATAAAAAAAATTTTAAAATTTTACTTCTAACGGCAAATAAAAACTATAAGTTACTTTCAAAACAAATTAAAGAGTTTAAAGTAAAAAATGTAATTGTTACAAACAAAAAGAGCTACCAAATTTTAAAAAAAAAATTTAAAAAAGTTAATATAATTAATGATTTGAGTAAAATTGATAAAATGATTAATTCTAAATTAGATTATACAATGAGTTCAATATCTGGGTTTGATGGCTTAAAACCAACCATTAAAATTATTAAAAAAACTAAAATAATTGCAATTGCTAATAAAGAGTCGATTATTTGTGGCTGGAGTTTAATAAAAAAAGAAATTGATAAACACAAAACAAAATTTATACCTGTAGACTCTGAGCATTTCTCTATATGGTCTGAAATAAAAAATGTTAATCCAGAAATTATAGATCAAGTAATTATTACAGCATCTGGGGGTCCTTTTTTAAATTTAAAAAACAAAAAAATTAAAAAGACACCTAAATTAGCAACTAACCATCCTAATTGGAAAATGGGCAAAAAAATTTCCACTGACTCTGCGACTTTAATGAATAAAGTATTCGAAGTTATTGAAGCAAAAAAAATTTTTTCAATTGATTTAAGTAAATTTAAAATATTAATACATCCAAAATCCTATGTGCATGCTATCATTAAATTTAATAATGGTTTGATCAAATTAGTTGCTCACGATACCGATATGAAAATTCCAATTTTTAATACATTATACAATAATAAGAATTATAAAATTAAATCTTCAAAAATAAACTTTAAATTACTAAATGATTTAAATTTAAATTTAGTAAATTTAAAAAAATATCCTTTAGTAAAAATTTTAAATTTTGTACCAAAAAATGATACTTTATTTGAAACTTTGTTAGTATCAGTCAACGATGAATTGGTAGACCTATTTTTAAAAAATAAGATAAGTTTTGATGAAATTTCTACCAAACTTAAGCAAATCATTAGCCATAAAGATTTCTTAAAATACAGGCAAAAAAAGCTGAATAATTTGACACAAATTGAAAAATTAAATGAGTTTGTAAGATTGAAAACAAAATCTTTAAGTGTAATATCCCAACAAAGATGAAAAAAATTCTTTTAGCACTGCTATTGTTAAATTTTATATTATTTTCAGCCAAATCTGAAATTATAAATGATATTAAATTAGAAAATAATAAAAGAGTAAGTAAGGAAAGTGTCTTAGCATTTGGTAATATTAAATTAGGTAAAGATTATACAGAGAACGAAATTAATCAAATATTAGGCGATTTATATAATACAAATTTTTTTTCTGATATTAAATTAAAAGTTGAAAATAATGTTCTTATAATTAACGTTAAAGAAAAAAAAATTATTCAAACAATTGTTTTGGAAGGTGTAGCTTCAAAAGAAAACACAGAAAGAATTTTAAAAGGATTAAATCTTAAAGATAAAAGTCCATTTGATAAATTTACTGCAGAACAAGATGTTGTTTTAATAAAAAATTCTCTTAGTAGATCTGGATATTACTTTGCTACAGTTGAAGTCAAAATTAAAGAAAATACAAATGACACAGTAGATCTTATCTATGTTATTGAAACTGGTGAAAAAGCTTTAATAAAAAATATTAAATTTACAGGAGATAAATTTTATAAAGATAGAAAATTAAGAAGTGTAATTGTAAGTGAAGAAAACAAGTTTTGGAAGTTTATAAGTAAAAAAAAGTACTTGGATGTTAATAGAATTGAGCTAGATAAGAGACTATTAAAAAATTATTATTTAAATAAAGGTTATTATAATGTTGAAATAGAAAGTTCCTCAGCAATTTTTAACGATAACTTTTTTGAGCTAATATATAATATTAATTCTGGAAATAGATATACCATAAATAACGCTACACTTGATATACCAATTGATTATGATCCTAAAGATTTTAAAGAAGTTACAAATTCTATAGAAGACCTTAAGGATAAAAAATATTCATTAAATGAAATAAATAAAGTAATTAAAGAAATTGATAAAATTTCAGTTTCAAGACTTTATGATTTTATTGACGCAACAATAGAAATTGATGAAGTGAATAATGATAAGTTAGATTTAAAATTTACAGTTATAGAAAGTGACAAGTTTTTTGTAAATAGAATAGACATATTTGGTAATAATATCACTGAAGAAAAAGTAATTAGAAACCAGCTCGAGGTTGACGAGGGCGATCCTTTTAATAAATTATTACATGCTAAATCTATAAATAATTTGAAAGCCTTACGAATATTTGGTGATGTAAAAGACGAAATTATCTCTATTGATAATTCCCAACAAAAAAATATTAAAATTACGGTTGAGGAAAAACCAACAGGTGAAATTTTAGCTTCTGCGGGTGTTGGAAATGATGGTGGAACAATAGGATTTTCTGTCTCTGAAAAAAACTTTATGGGTAGAGGTATTGGTCTTGTGTCGTCTTTGTCTTTAAGTGAAGAAAGAGTAAAAGGAGAGTTTACAGTTAATAATCCTAATTTTAATTATACTGAAAAATCACTATCAACAAGTTTTTTTGCTATTAATAATGATAAAATGGATGACAGTGGATATGATTCTAGTGAAGCTGGATTTAGCTTTGGGACTAAATTTGAGCAATACGATAATTTATTTTTCAGTCCCTCATTTAAAACTGTTGCAGAAAAATTAGAAACAAATTCTTTGGCTAGCAATTCTATAAAAAAACAAGAGGGTAATTATTTTACGTCTAATATAGGATATGCGTTTGATTATGATGTAAGAAATCAAAGATTTCAAACATCAGATGGATTTAGAAGTCAATTTTTTCAAACTTTACCATTAATTTCAGAAAGCAATACTATTACATCAGGATACGTTTATGATCATTACTTAACCATATCTGAAACAACGGCAAGTGTTGGTTTGTTCTTAAAAAATACTACCGGCTTATCTGATGATGTTAGAATATCAGAAAGAATTGGACTACCAAGAAAAAGACTAAGAGGTTTTAAACCAGGCAGAATAGGACCAGTTGATCAAGGGGACGACCATGTTGGAGGAAATTACGCAGCAGCTTTAAGTTTTACAAGCAATCTTCCTATGGTAGCGCCAAATCTTCAAAATTTCGAATTCAATTATTTTTTAGATTTTGGAAATGTTTGGGGTACAGATTATAGATCATCAGATTTTGACGATTCTAATTATTTAAGAGTTTCAACAGGAGCAGGTGTTGAGTGGTGGACGCCAGTAGGGCCTTTAAATTTAACTTTTTCTCATGCACTCCAAAAAAAAAGTACAGATGAGTTTGAAGGTTTTCAATTTAATATTGGAACAACTTTTTAATGCTAAAAAGATTTTTAATAGTTATCTTTTTTTTTTTAATAATTTTCTCCTCATTAGCTGATGAACAAAAAATTGTTTATTTAAATGTAGATAAAATAATGCAGGAATCTATCGCAGGTAAATCTATAAAAAACCAACTTGAAAAAATTTATAATAAAGATTTAGAAAAATTTAAAAAAAACGACGAAATTTTAAAAAAAAAAGAAAAAAAAATAATAGCCCAAAAAAATATTATGAGTCAGGAAGATTTTCAAAAAGAGCTTACTAGTCTTAGATCGGAAATTATTAATTTTCAAAGAGAACAAGTTAAATCAAGAGATAATATAAATAAATTGAGGATAGGCGCTACTAATAAATTAATTTCTAAATTATCACCAATTCTAAAAGAATATGCAAAAAAAAACTCAATAAGTTTAATACTACAAAAAAAAAATATTATTATGGGAAAGAAAGAAATTGAAATAACTGATGAAATATTATCATTAACAAATAAGGAAATTAAAGATATCAAAGTTAATTAAAATATGACTACTTTATCGAAAAAAGATATAGAAAATTTGTTACCACATAGAGAACCTATGTTATTAATTGATGAACTAGTTGATATTAAAAAGTTATTTTCAGCAACTGCAATAGTTAATGTAAAAAAAGATAGTTTTTTTGTTCAAGGACATTTTCCAGGCCAACCTGTTATGCCTGGTGTTTTAATAGTCGAGGCTTTCGGGCAAGCTGCCGCTGCATTAACTGCTCATGGATTAGATAAAGAGACTTATGAAAACAAATTAGTATATTTGATGAATGTTGAAAAAGCTAGATTTAGAAACCCAGTTTTACCCGATTGTAAATTGGAGTTAAAAATTGAAGCAATTAGATCACATGGACGCGTATGGAAATACAAAGGAGAAGCATTTGTTCAAAATATAAAAATGGCTGATGCCGTGTGGTCTGCAACAATTGTCGATAGGAAATAATTAGCAATAAATCTTGATAAGCATTTAAAGTAAGTTTTGATATTAAACTTACTAATGAAAAATCCTTTTTTTAAAAACACAGGACCTTACGAAATTAATGATTTACTCAAATTGATATCTATAAAAGACTCATCTTTTCCAGACGAAAAAATAAATGATATTAAAGATTTAAGTTCGTCAAAAAAAGGTGACATGACTTTTTTACATTCAAAAAAGTATGGTGAACTTGCTAAATCTACAAATGCATCATTTTGTGTGACCAGTGAAAATTTAAAATCACTATTACCAACTACTTGCAAATCAATAATTTCAGATAAAATTTTATTAGATGTTGCTAAAATAACTAAAAAATTTTATCCAAATTCTGTTACAGATGATTTTGACGTTAATGTTGAAAAAATTGAAAATATACAATTTAAAAATAAAGTAAAATTTGGAAGAAATGTTTTAATTGGCAAGAATGTTAAAATTGGATCTAATTGTTTAATTGGACATAATTCTATTATTGAAACCAATGTATCAATTGGTGATAACTGTACAATTGGTTCAAATGTTATAATTAGAAACTCATTAATTAAAAATAATGTTCATATCTTAGATGGGTGCATAATAGGTAAAAAAGGTTTTGGCTTTTTTCCTAACAAAAAAGCTAATTTTAGATACCCACAAATTGGTGTAGTTATTATTGAGGATAATGTTGAAATAGGTTGTAGTTCAACAATTGACCGTGGATCACTCTCTAATACAGTGATCGGAAAAAATACCTTTTTAGACAACCAAATCCATATTGCTCACAATGTAAAGATAGGTGAAAATTGTATAATAGCTGGTCAAGTAGGATTTGCTGGAAGTTCGGTTATAGGGAATAATGTTATGATAGGTGGTCAAGCTGGAATTTCAGGTCATCTTAAAATAGGTAATAATGTTCAAATTGGTGGAGGTAGTGGAGTAATAAAAGATATTCCTGACAATACTAAAGTAATGGGGTATCCAGCAAAAAACTTAAAAAATTTTTTAAGAGAAAATAAATGATACATAAAACTGCAATAGTAGATAAAAATGCTAAAGTTGATTCAAGTGTTAGCGTTGGTCCCTTTAGTGTGATTGGTCCAAATGTTGAAATAGGTGAAGATGTTGTTATTCATTCCCATGTAAACATTGTTGGAAATACTAGAATTGGAAGTGGAAATAAATTTTATCCTTTTGCATCTATAGGTAATGATCCACAAGATTTAAAATATAACGGTGAAGATACCAAGTTAATTATTGGAAATAATAATAAATTTAGAGAATATGTAACCGTAAATCCAGGGACAGTTGGTGGAGGTGGATCAACAAAAATTGGAGATAATTGTCTTTTTATGATCTCTTCTCATGTTGCGCACGACTGTATGGTAGGTAATAATGTTATCATAGCAAACAATGTTCCATTAGGAGGACATGTTATTATTGATGATAGTGTCGTTATAGGAGGAAATTCCGCAGTTCAACAATTCACAAGAATAGGTAAAATGGCTATGATAGGAGGTATGACAGGAGTTTTAAATGATGTTATTCCTTATGGCCTTTCAACGGGAAATAGGAATGTTTTACAAGGGTTAAACTTAATTGGTTTAAGAAGAGCAAAATTTGAAAATAAAATAATAATGGAATTGTCGGAGGCTTATAAGAAAATATTTGCATCAAAAAACATTAATGAAAATATTGATAAATTAAATGGCGTTTTTAAAGAAAATTCTTTGGTAAAAGATGTGATTAACTTTATTACTAAAGACAAAAAAAGATCTATTTGCACACCTTTTTCATAAAATGATAGGATTAATTTTTGGCGATACCGATTTTCCAAATCAAATTCTTAAAACTATAAAGAAAAAAAAAATAAAATATTTAATCATAGATTTATCAAAAACTAAAAAATTTAGACAAAATAAAAAAACTTATTCTGTTTCTCTAGGCCAATTTGGTAAAATTATTAATATTCTGAAGAAAAATAATTGTAAAAATGTGTTATTTGCTGGAAAAGTCAATAAACCAAACCTTTCTAAATTAAAGCTAGATCTTAAAGGTGTTTATTATATTCCAAGAATAATAAAAGCATCCAAACTTGGGGATGCTGCAATTCTTAAAGAAATTATAAAAATATTAGCACAAAATCAAATTAAAACTGAAAACTCACTTAAATTTAATCCGGAGTTAACACTTAAAAAAGGCAATTATTCAAAAATTAAACCAAATAAACAAGATAAATTGGATATCAAAAAAGCAATTAAAACATTAAATAGTTTAAAACAATATAATTTTAGTCAAGGTGTTGTAGTAAGAAACAATAAAGTTGTTTCAATAGAAAGCAAAAGCGGCACTAAAAAAATGTTAGAAAAAAGCAGAAACAAAAAATTTAAAAATCATGGAGTTATGGTTAAATTTCCAAAGAAAAAACAAGACCTTAGAATTGATCTACCTACAGTTGGTTTAAAAACAATGAAACAAAGCAAAACTGCTGGGTTAAAAGGAATTGTTGTAAAAAACAAGCGACACATTTTTTTGGATAAAAACAAATGTATTAGCTTTGCCAATAAAAATAGGATGTTTATATCTGTAAAATGAAAAAAATTTTTATCTTAACTGGCGAACCTTCGGGAGATAAATTGGCATCAACAGTAGTTGCTAAACTTAAACAAAATCATTCCAATATAGAATACTTAAGTGTTGGCGGTTATTATTTAAATTCACAAGGTGTCAAATCTATTTATGATCTTAAAGAAATAACTTACATTGGTTTTACTAGCGTTATTTTAAATATATTAAAAATCAGAAAAAAAATTAATACCACTGTAAAAAAAATAATTGAATTCAATCCTGACATATTACTAAGTGTGGATAGTCCAGATTTTACTTTAAGAGTTGCTGAAAAAGTTAAAAAAAATAATCCCAAGATTAAAACCATTCACTATGTTGCTCCTCAAGTATGGGTCTGGAGAGAGGGAAGAGTTAAAAAATTTAAAAAATTTTTAGACCATATTCTTTTACTATTCAATTTTGAAAAAAAATACTTTGATAAAGAAAACATCAAAAACACTTTTGTGGGCCATCCATTACTCGAAAATAAAGAAAATATTAAGACTGATTTATCTAATTTAATAAAAAACGATAAAAAAATAATATCCTTATTTGCTGGAAGCCGAACATCAGAAACAAATATATTATTACCAATATTATTAAATTTTATCAAACTAATGAATGAAAAATTTAATCAATATTATTTTGTTTTTCATGCAACTGACCAAAATAAAAATTTAATAAAAGATGAATTAAAAAAAAAAAAATTAATTAATGTTGACGTTATATCGGATGAAAATATTAAATCTCAAATATTGTCAAAATCTGTATTTGCAGTCGCTAAATCCGGCACTGTTTCTTTAGAGATTTGTAATTCAAAAGTACCATCAATTATTATTTATAAAATGAATTTGATAAATTTTTTTATTGTAAAATTTTTAGTTAAAGTAAAATTCGCTAATATAATTAATATTATTAACCAAAAAGAAATAATACCTGAATTAATTCAAAATGAATGTAATTCAAAAGAAATCTTTAGATCTGTCGTTTATTTTCTAAAAAAACCAGAACTTATTAAAAAACAAATTTATGATGTTAGTAATACATTAAATGAAATCAAATCTAAAACCTCTTCGTCCGCTGAAGCTGCTGCTGTAGTTTCAAGCTATCTTGGCGTCTAATCTTTTTTGAACCTCTTTTTTTCCTAAAGACAATATAATATCATATATTCCGGGTCCAAATTTTGAACCAGTTAATACTATTCTTAAAGGTTGGCCAACACCCTTAAAATTTGTGTTATTAGATTTTATAAGACCATTAATAACTGGTTCTAAAAATTTTCTGCTAGGTTGATCTATCTTTTCAAATTGGGCTTTAAAATCAGTAATTACCTTTTTTGCCTTTTCATCAATTAATTTAATATCATCTTGATTAAAAATTACTTCATCAGCAATTATATACTGACCATTGATAAATATATCTTCCAAAGTTTTCGCTTTATTTTTTAAAAACGACAGTGATTTTCTTATTTTATCTTTTTTATCGGTTTTTATTTCTTTCTTAAATTTATTACAGTATTCAATCAGCTGATTGAATAAGTCATTTTCATTCATGTTCTTAATGTAGTGTTCGTTCATAGATAGAATTCTGCTCATATCCAGCTTAGACGGAGATTTACCTATACCTTCAAGGTTAAAATATTTAATACTTTCATCTAAAGTGAATATTTCTTTATCTTGATAAGACCATCCTAGTCTAAGAAGATAATTTCTAAGAGCATCAGGCATAATACCAATCTTAGAATAATCATCTAAAGTTGAGGCTTTGTCTCGTTTAGATAGCTTTTTTCCATCTATTGTATGTATTAATGGTATATGAGCAAAAGAAGGTATTTCCCATTTCATGGCTTGGTAAATTTGAATTTGTTTAAAAGTATTTATCTTATGATCATCCCCTCTAATTATGTGTGACATATTCATTTGATGGTCATCCACTGCTGCTGATAAATTATATGTCGGAGTGCCATCATTTCTTAAGATTACAAAATCTTCGATCGTATTATTATCAATTTCAATATCTCCTTGGACTAAATCTTTTAATATAGATGTTCCTTCTATTTTACTTTTAAATCTTATTACTGGTTTTATGTCTTTAGGAGCATCAGTTTCTTTTTTATCTCTCCATTTTCTATCGTAAATATATGGAATTTTTTTTTGTTTAGCACTCTTTTTTTGTTCCTCAATTTCCTCGGATGAACAATAACATTTATAAGCACTACCTTTATTTAATAATTCATGGGCAACTTTAATATGATTATCTATTTTTTTTGATTGTACATATTCCTCTCCATCAAAGTTTATACCTATCCATTTTAGTGAATTAATAATTTGTTTTCTATATTCCTCTTTGGATCTTTCTTTATCAGTATCTTCAATTCTTAAAAAAAAATTACCATTTTGATTTTTTGAATATAGCCAGTTAAATAAAGCTGTTCGAACTCCACCTATATGCAATGGCCCCGTCGGAGATGGAGCAAATCTAGTTGCTACTTTTGACATTTAATATTAGTAAACTATTTTTTTAGAAGTTTCTATACAAAGATACTAGAACACCCTGTACTTTTACTCTATCTGGACCAAAGATTTTGGTCTCATAATTTTTGTTTGCACTCTCAAGTGCTATTGTTTTTCCTTTTCTTCTTATTCTTTTAAGCATAGCTTCATGGTCATCAATTAAAGCAACAACAATTTTTCCATTTTCTGCTGTATCTGTTTTTTTAACAATTACCGTATCACCCTCACTAATACCCGCTTCGATCATTGAGTCACCTTGAACTTTCAAACCAAAATACTCTCCATTTTTTTCAATATTATTAGGTAAAGGAACTCTCGAAACCTCATTTTGTATTGCTTCAACTGGCGTTCCTGCAGCTATTTGACCGAGGACAGGAACTTCATTTTTTTCTATACCTCCTTCATCTAAACCACCTTTTATTACACTAGGTGAAAAAGAGTTATAAATATCATTTGCAGATGCAGTTTCAGGTAGCTTAACAACCTCTAATGCTCTAGCTTTATGTGCTAATCTTTTTATAAAACCTCTTTCTTCCAAGGCACTTATTAAACGATGAATCCCAGATTTTGACTTCAAATTTAACGTTTCTTTCATCTCCTCATAAGAAGGAGATACGCCAGAACTTCTCAACTTCTTGTTGATAAACATTAATAAATTTTTTTGTTTTTTTGTCAGCATAAGAACAAATATCGTACAAATAATGTTCTATAAAAGTTCTCTACAATTAACAATAGTTAAAAATATTAGCAAATTAGGGATTATTTACCTAAAGAACTGAAAAAATAGAATTATTATCTAAATTTTTTAAAAGTGATTCACCAATTAAAAAAGTTTTAATCGATGTTTTGTCAGATAGTTCCAATAGCTCTTCTTTCGTTTTAATGCCACTCTCAGATATTAGTGGCGCAGAATGATTTTTCAAAACATCATGAATATCAAAAGTTGTATTTATGTCAGTTTTTAAAGTTTTAAGGTTTCTATTATTAATCCCTATAAGAGCATTTTTAAAGTTTAGTGCTTGTTTAGCTTCCTCAACTGTATGAACCTCAACAATTACAGTCATATTTAATTTTATTGCTTCCTCATATAACTCATTTGCTAAAGTTTCACTGACACCAGCCATTATAATTAGTATTGCATCGGCTCCATAACTTTTAGCTAAAGGAACTTGAAATTTATCAACAAAGAAATCTTTACAAAGTATTGGTAATTTAATTTTTTCTTTAATTTTACTAATATGTATTAGGTTTCCTAAAAAAAAGTCTTCTTCAGTTAAAACAGACAAACAGGTTACTTTATTTTGATTGTAAGTATTAGCTATTTCTACTGGATTATAATCTTTAATAATTATACCAGCAGATGGGCTTGCTTTCTTTATTTCAGCAATAATAGATAATTTTCTATTATTTATATTTTTTTGAATTTTATCTTTAAAGTTTATAAAAGAGTTATTTTTATCTATTGACTCAATTAAAGTCTCTAATTTTGTAGTTTTTTTTAAATTTTCAATTTTCTCGATTTTCTTTTTAATTATTTTTTCAAGAATATTATCAGCCATTTTGGATTTTTATTAAATGTTTATAAGACTTTCCTGACTTTATAAAATCTCTTGAGTAGTTATAAGCTAATTTAAAATCATCATATTTTTCCGATACAATTAAACCTGCGGCTGCATTTAGACATACAGCCTTAGAAAAATCATTGTCTTCACCTTTAAATATATTGATTAACTTATCTGCGTTAAATTTTGCATCATTTCCGACAATATTTTCAAAGTTATCTGCATTAATATTTAATTCTTTTGGATCAATAGTAATTTCAGAAATTTTATTATCTTTTAATTGGATGACATTTGTTTTTGCATATGGTGAAATTTCATCTAAACCGTCTTCGCTATTTACAATCCATGCAAATTTAATATCTAAATTATTTAAAGCATTTGCAAAAATTTTTAGAAGTTTATTTTCAAAAACTCCAACTACTTGTCTTTTTACTAAAGCAGGACTACTTAAAGGACCAATCATATTAAATATAGTCCTTTTACCTATTTTTTTTCTAGTCGGCCCTACAAACCTCATTGCACTATGATAATTAGGTGCGAACATGAACCCAAAATTATTTTTATTTATTTGAGTTTCAATATCTTCTGTTTCAAAATTAATGTTTATATTTAATGCCTCTAAAACATCTCCCGATCCACATTTTGAGGAGACAGCTTTATTACCATGTTTTGCAACTTTAATTCCCATACTTGCTAGCAATAATGCAGATGCTGTTGATATATTTAATGTATTCATGCCATCACCACCAGTTCCACAAGTATCAATACAATTATCAACATTAACTCTTTTGGATTTTTCTCGGAGAATGTAAACACCACCTGCAATTTCATCTGAGGCCTCACCTTTTGCTGATAAAAATGTTAGAAAGTCAAAAATATCTTGCTCATTTGCTTTACCTTCCATTAATAATTTAAAAGCTGATTTACTCTCCTCAAAAGATAAATTTTCTCTTTTCTTTATTTTTTCTATAAAATGTTTCATGAATTTTTTAAATCAATAAAATTTTTTAATATTTTAATACCTAATTTTGTTTTAATACTTTCAGGATGAAATTGTACACCATGTATATTAAATTTTTTATGTTGAATACCCATTATTAGCCCATCCTTTGTTTCCGCTGTGATTTCAAGCTCTTTTGATAAGGTTTTTTTATCTACGATTAAACTATGATATCTTGTGGCCTCAAAATTCTTAGGTAAATTCCTCAAAATTCCTTTTTGTTTTGAAACTATAAGACTTGTCTTACCATGCATAAGTTTTCTTGCCTGAACTATTTTCGAACCAAAAACTTGACCAATAATCTGGTGACCTAAGCAAACACCTAATATTGGTATTTTTTTATAAATTGATCTCACTATCTTTAGACAGTTACCTGATTGACTTGGATTACCAGGTCCAGGTGATATAACAATTTTTTTAAATTTTTTTCTTAAAATTGTGTTTGCATCAATTTTATCATTTCTGTAAACCTCAACTTTACACTTTAATTGAGAAATATAATGGTAAAGGTTATAAGTAAAACTATCGTAATTATCTATTAATACAATCTTCATTTAATCGAGAGCCTTGATTAAAGCTTTAGATTTATTTACTGTTTCCTGAAATTCTTTTTCTGGAATACTATCAGCAACAATACCTGCTCCAGCTTGTACATAATATTTTCCATTTTTAGCTAAAGCTGTTCTTAAGGCGATACAAGTATCAAAGTCACCGTTAGCAGAAAAATAACCGATTCCCCCAGCATAAATTTTTCTTTTATTTTTTTCTAATTCATCAATAATTTCCATAGCTCTTATTTTTGGTGCACCTGATACAGTACCTGCTGGAAAGCCCGCCATCAGTGTATCATATTTTGATCTTTTTTTATCAAATTCGCCCGTCACATTTGAAACAATATGCATTACATGTGAATATTTCTCGATTTTAAATTGTTCTGTAACTTTTACTGTATTTATTTTAGAAATTTTCCCAATATCATTTCTCCCTAAATCTAACAGCATAAGATGTTCGGAAATTTCTTTTTTATCTGATAAAAGATCCATTTTATAAAAATTATCTTCACTAAGATTTTTCCCACGAGGCCTTGTTCCCGCTATTGGCCTAATTGTAACTTTATTATTTCTTAGTCTAACTAAGATTTCAGGACTTGCGCCAATAATTTGAAAATCGTTAAAGTTAAAATAAAACATAAAAGGGGACGGATTTGTCAATCTTAATCTTTTATAAATGCTAAGGGGTTTTTTCGTCAACTTTGTTTCAAAACGTTGACTTAAAACAACTTGAAATATGTCACCAATTTGAATGTATTTTTTTGCCTTTTTAACATTTTCCAAAAACTGTTTTTTTGAAATATTTGACTTAATGGTTTTTTTTACCAAATTTCTATCTTTGTAACTTGCAGATATTTTTGATTGAATAATTAAATTATTAAGTTCATCCTGAATATCTGTATACTTCTTTTCGTAATTAGAAATTTTTTTATCTGAAAAACAATTTTTAATAAAAAAAATTTTTTTTTTTAAGTTATCGTGTATTACTAGAGTAGTTGGTCGCATTATTCTAATATCTGGTATTTTAAGATCATCGATACAAGTATCTTTGATT
This sequence comes from uncultured Pelagibacteraceae bacterium, assembly GCA_902585365.1. Lineage (GTDB taxonomy): Bacteria > Pseudomonadota > Alphaproteobacteria > Pelagibacterales > Pelagibacteraceae > Pelagibacter. Next base: position 21,914 of record CACIDF010000005.1, on the reverse strand, counting down.
TTTTCAAAATATCTTATTGTATCATAAGAAAAATAGCCGGCTAACAAACTACATAATGGTGGCAATTTTTTTGGAGTTTTAAAGTTAAAATTTTTAATAATATTGTTTATGATTTTAACAGGATCACCTTTGATTTTTTTTTTCTTATTTTTGTCTAAGTAATAAATATTTTTATTGTTAAATTCCCATATTTTATCTGGATTTTTCCCAAATATTGTGTATCTACCTTTTATTATTCCTTTTTCGACAGACTCAAAAATAAAACTATTTTTATCTTGTAAAAAATTATTTATTAAGTTTTCAACCTCTCTAGAATTATTCGACTTTAACTCATAATATAAAACCTGGTTAATTTTTTTTTTATGCGTTTTTTTAAACTTTTCAAATTTAATATTAAGCATTATTTAAAATAATTTTCTGTTCTCTCTAGAGTATTATAATTTATTTCAACTTTATAATTTTGATTTAAAAATTGATCATAAGATGAATATATCTCATCCTTAATTTTTTCCTTAGTTTTTAAAAAAATTTCTTTATCACCACTCTTAAAATCAATGTTTTTTATTCCTAAAATTTTCAAAAGATATACTGTTTCTTTATCATCAGTCACTAGCATAAAACTATTAATTGGCATTGAATAAATTAATTCTACTGAATTTATCTCAAAAGTATTGTTATCTTTTATAGATTTAATTTGAGCTTTTTTATATTCATTTTTATTCTTAACTGAATTATTAAAATCATCATCGTTAAATTTATTAGCACTAATTTTCGAAAATAATTTCTGATTATAATTGTACCTATTTTCCTTGTATAAAATTTCTTTTATTTCAGCTGAAAAGTTTTTGTCTACTTTTGGGATTTTCTGCCTATAATTTTCATTTTTAAAGATTATGAAATAATCCTCTTTATCCAAAATTTGTATTTGGTCACTTTCTTTATAATTAAAAATATCTTGTAAATCGGTGTCTACATTTTTTTGACTTAACTCCTTAATTTCATTTATTTTAATTCCTTCATATTCACTTAGCAGTTCTTCTAAACTGTTTTTATTAAATATCTCGTTTTCTATTTTGTCTATTATTTCATAGTAACCTTCATTATAATCTGATGATCCTGTTAAAATTTCGGGTGTTAGTTTTACGTATTTAACATCAACAAAATCAACTTTTAAATCGTCTTTATTCGTTTCAATATAATTCTTAATATCTGTTTCATTGAATTCTTCCTTTTTTTTATAATTACTTTCCAAAGAAACATATTTAACATCAATGCTTCTATTTTTACTGTAATTAAAATATTTTATCAGATATTCTGGAATATATAAGCCTGAGCTATAATAATTAAAAAGAATTTTTTCTAATTCTCTTTTTTTTAATCTTTTTTCAAATTCTGAAGCGGTAATATTATTCTCTAAAAGAAATTTTTCATACTTAAGTCTACTAAATTTTTTATTATCATCTAAAAAGTTTTTATTATTTTTAATAATTAAAAGCAAACTTTTGTCATTTATATTAATACCAAGTTTTTTAATTTCTAATTCAATAAATTTTTTTGCCAAAAGATCATTCAAAATTTCTGTGAGAATATTATTTTCAATGTTTTTACTAATGATTTCTTCATTAATTCCAAGAGATCTTATGTGATCAAAAAAATCTTCAGTTGAAATATTTACGTTTTTAATCTTCGCTATGTTATTGGTATTACCACCTTGAAAAACTCCTCCCATGCCCCAAAAGACAAAAGGAATTATTATTATGCCTATTAATACTGTAGCCAATTTAGTTTTAGTGAAATTTCTGAGTTTATTTAACATAACATATGATAAAATATTGAACTATAAAAACAAATCTATAAATTATATTTAATACTATGACAAACAAAATATTATTCATTGCAAACTGGAAAATGTTTGGAAATTTAAATTCAGTGAAATCTATAGAAAGTGTCATAAATTTGAGCAAAAAAAAGAATTATAAAAATGCAAAAATTATTTATTGTCCTCCATATACGCTTCTAAACTACTTTGTTATTAAAACTAGGAAAACCAATTTAGATGTTGGCGCTCAGAATTGTCATTACGAAATAAATACCGGGCCTTACACAGGATCAATTAGCTCTACTATGATAAAAAAATTAGGTGCCAAGTATGTTATAATTGGTCACTCTGAAAACAGATCTAATGGAGAAACTAATACTCAAATCAATAAAAAAATTCATAGTGCAATTTTGAATAACTTAAATGTAATTTTTTGTATCGGAGAAAATTTATTTGAAAAAAAAAATAAAAAAACTGATAAAATTTTAAAACAGCAAATCGATCTGGGATTAAAAAAAATTAAAAAAATTGATAAAATTATTTTTGCATATGAACCTGTTTGGTCTATTGGCACTGGAAAAGTTTTAACAAATAAAGAATTAACAAAACAGGTAATTAATATTAAAAAAATTATTAAGAATAAATTTAAAAACCACAAAACAAAAATTATTTATGGAGGATCAGTAAACAACCAAAACATAAATAATTTAAAACAAATTAAGGAAATAAATGGTTTTTTGATAGGAGGAGCGTCGCAAAATTCTAAAAAATTTATTGATATAATTAAAAAAACAATTAATTAAACGTCATGGAAAATATATTACTCACAATAAATATAATACTTGCTATAATATTGGTTATACTTGTCCTATTCCAACAATCAGAGGGTGGTGCATTAGGTATTGGAGTTAGTCAAGAAAATTATATGTTTTCAAGATCAAGCAGTAATTTTTTCACCAAAGCCACTGCGATAGTAGCAACTTTATTTATAATCTGTAGTTTGTGTCTAACTATTCTCTCAAATAAAGAATTAGAACCTGAGAAATCTTTATTGGATAAAATTGAGCAAAATACTGATAGTGACGCTCCTAAGATTCCCCAAAATAATTAATTAATACTTTTAATTTTTGCTAATAAGAGCTATAACATAATTCCATGGCGCGATTCATTTTTGTCACTGGCGGCGTGGTTTCTTCTCTTGGAAAAGGATTATCATCTGCTTCACTAGGATATTTACTCAAATCTCAAGGTTACAAAGTAAGAATTAGAAAAATGGATCCTTATTTAAATGTTGATCCTGGCACAATGAGTCCATTTCAGCATGGCGAAGTTTTTGTTACTGACGATGGAGCTGAAACCGACTTAGATCTTGGTCATTATGAAAGATTTACAAATATATCTGCAAAAAAAAGTGATAATATTACAACTGGAAAAATTTATAGCGATATAATTTCCAAAGAGCGTATGGGAGACTATTTAGGAAAAACTGTACAGGTTATACCGCATGTTACAGAAAGAATTAAACAGTTTATTAAAAAAGATATTAAAGATGAAGATTTTGTTATTTGTGAAATAGGTGGAACCGTAGGGGATATTGAGAGTTTACCTTTTTTAGAGGCTATTAGACAATTTTCTAACGATATTGGAAAAGAGAAAACTTTGTTTGTTCATTTAACGCTAGTGCCATTTTTAAAATCTTCGGATGAAATTAAAACAAAACCAACTCAACATTCAGTAAAAGAATTAAGAAGCATAGGTATACAACCAGATATTATCATTTGTAGATCACAACAATCAATACCATTAGATCAAAGAAAAAAAATATCTCTATTTTGCAATATTCCAATAGAGAGAGTTATAGAAACAGTTGATGTAAAAACTATTTATGAAGCACCAATAAGTTTTTATAATGAAGGTTTGGATAAACAAGTTTTAAAATATTTTAAAATAAAACCAAAAAAAAAAATTAATCTATTTCCATGGAAAAACGTAACAAAAATTGTAACTGATAAAAATTTAAAAGTAATAAATATTGCAATTGTTGGTAAATACGTGGACTTAAAAGATGCATATAAATCTTTAGATGAGGCTTTAGTTCATGGCGGAATAAAAAATAAGGTAAAAATAAAAATAAAAAGAATTGAGGCAGATAAACTTAAAGTATCAGAAATTAGAAAAAAATTAATTGATGCATCTGGAATTTTGATACCAGGCGGCTTTGGAAAAAGAGGCACAGAAGGTAAAATTGCGTGTATAAATTATGCAAGAAAAAATAATATACCTTTTCTTGGTATATGTTTTGGTATGCAAATGGCTGTAATAGAGTTTGCGAGAAATGTTTTAAAAATAAAAAAAGCAGGGTCTAGTGAATTAGATAGAAAATGTTTTCCAGTTGTTGGCTTAATCGAAGAGTGGAGCAAAAATGGCAAAATTGTTAAAGGAACTTCTGCTAAATTAGGTGGAACTATGCGTTTAGGTTTATATACAGCAAAATTACAACACAATTCACAAATAAAAGATATTTATAAATCTAAAATTATTCATGAGAGACACAGACACCGATACGAGGTTAATATTAAGATGAAAAAGAAATTTGAAAAAAAAGGTATGTTATTTTCAGGTTTGTCACCAGATAATAATTTACCTGAAATAATTGAATTAAAAAATCACCCTTGGTTTATTGGAGTTCAATTTCATCCTGAATTTAAATCTAGACCTTTAGATCCACATCCTTTATTCTCATCTTTTATCAGTGCAGCAAAAAAAAATAATGAAAAATCTAACAATTAATTGCAACAATATTCAAATATCTAACGACAAACAAATTTGTCTTATTGCAGGTCCATGCCAATTAGAAACTGAGCAACACGCGTTGGATATGGCAGGCAAAATAGGGGAGATCGCGAAAAAACACAATTTAGGATTTGTTTATAAAACTTCTTTTGATAAGGCTAATAGGACAAGTTTAAAAGGAAAAAGAGGCGCAGGTTTAGAAAACTCTTTACCAGTTTTTGATAAAATAAAAAAAAATTTAGGAGTACCAATTTTAACAGATGTTCATAGTGTAGATCAATGTTCAGCTGTGGCTAAACATGTTGATATAATTCAAATTCCAGCTTTTTTATGCAGACAAACCGATTTACTAGTTGCTGCAGCCAAAACAAAAAAAATTATTAATGTTAAAAAAGGACAATTTTTAGCTCCATGGGATATGAATAATGTTACGAAAAAAATTTCTGACTCTGGTAATAACAATATTTTAATAACCGAAAGAGGAGCAAGCTTTGGCTATAACACTTTGGTGTCAGATATGAGATCTTTGCCTATAATGTCAAAACTAGGTTATCCTATAGTTTTTGATGCAACTCATTCAGTTCAACAACCTGGTGGATTAGGAAATAAAAGCGGTGGTGAACGAGAGTTTGTTTCGCATTTATCAAGAGCTGCGGTTGCAGTAGGAGTTGCTGCTGTGTTTATAGAGACACATCAAGATCCAGATAACGCTCCCTCAGATGGACCAAATATGATTCCTCTAAATGAGTTAGATACTTTATTAGATAAATTAGTTCAAATAGATAAACTGATAAAAAATTAAAAAATAAATTATGGCTAAAATCACGAAAGTTGTAGCAAGACAAGTTTTCGATAGCCGTGGATTTCCAACAATTGAGACTGAAGTTTTTTGTAGAAATATTTCTTCCAAAGCAATATGTCCATCTGGTGCATCAACTGGAACTTATGAAGCATATGAAAAAAGGGATAAAAAAAATAAAAAATATTTAGGAAAAAGTGTTTTTAAAGCTGTTTATTTTGTTAATAAAATAATTTCAAAAAAAATTTTGAAAAAAAACATTCACAATCAAGAACTAATAGATTCAATATTAATAAAATTAGATGGCACAAAACAAAAAACCAAGCTGGGTGCAAACTCTATACTTTCAGTATCTATGGCTGTTAAAAAATTATCAGCAAAAATCAAAAATATTCCTTTATATAAAAATTTTTTCATAAAAAAAAATTTTAAACTACCGTTTCCATTAATGAATATAATTAATGGTGGTGCTCATGCTAATAATGGTCTCAGAATTCAAGAATTTATGATTAGACCAGATAAGGCGAAAACTTTTTCTGAAGCTATGAATATCTGTTTTTTGGTAATTCAAAATCTCAAAAAATTAATTAAAGATGAAAAACATTCTACAGCTGTAGGCGACGAAGGTGGATTTGCACCAATGATTAATAAAAACGAAGATGCTTTAAATTTAATAATAAAGTCAATTAAAAAGTCAGGTTATGTCAATGGAAGGGATGTTTCTATATGTTTAGACGTTGCTGCTAACGAATTATATAAAAATGGTAATTACTCAATACACTCAAATAAATATACCTCTGTAAGAAAATCTATAGAAGGCTATATGAAAATTATTAGGAAATTTAAAATAAAATCAATTGAGGATCCTTTTGCTGAAAATGATTGGAAAGCATGGTCTGAATTAACAAAAAGAGAAAAAGGCATTCAGATCGTTGGTGATGATCTGTATGTTACAAACTTACAAAGATTAAAAAAAGGTTTTATAAGTCAATCTTCTAATTCAATTTTAATAAAACTTAATCAAATAGGCACTGTAACGGAAACACTAGAAGTAATTAAATTTGCACAAAAAATTGGATACCAAACAATTATTTCTCATAGATCTGGTGATTCTGAAGATACATTTATATCTGATTTAGCAGTAGGAACTAATTCATCACAAATAAAAACGGGCTCTTTATGCAGATCAGAAAGAGTTGCAAAATACAATCAATTGTTAAGAATAGAACAAGAAATAACTAGTAAAAATAATATGGTGAGATTAAAATGATAAAAAAGATTAAAGACAAAATTCTATTTATTATTCCTATTTTATTAATTTTATACTTCATTTTAAATCTTCTTGGTGGAAATAGAGGTTTATTTTCATATTTTGAAAAAAAAAATTATTTAACTAACCTTAAAAATGAAGAAAAATTAATTAGACAAGAAATTGAAGAATTAGAAAAATTAAATATTCTTTTAAGTGATAATTTAGATACTGATTATATTGAGATTTTGTTACGTGACAAATTTTTATTAGGTAAAAAAGGTGAAACAGTTTATATAATTAAAAATGAGTAAATTTAGACATCCTGAAAAACAAAGAAACCCTATTAATCCAATTAAAAAAAAACCTGAATGGATTAGATCAAAACTTACCAATAGCCGCGAATTTTTCTTAACAAAAAGAGTTGTAAATCAAAACAACCTAGTCACAGTCTGCCAAGAAGCCAATTGCCCAAATATTACTGAATGCTGGAGCAAAAGGCACGCAACATTTATGATTATGGGAGACACTTGCACAAGAGCTTGTGCGTTTTGTGATGTAAAAACAGGAAGGCCGAATAAACTAGATCCTTTGGAACCAAAAAAAATATCTCTAGCTGTTAAAAAACTTAATTTGAAACATGTTGTTATAACTTCAGTCGATAGAGATGATTTAGATGATGGAGGATCAAATCATTTTTATGAAACCATTATAGAAACAAGAAAAGAAAATCCTAATACAACTATTGAAGTCTTAACCCCTGATTTTCTTAGAAAAGGTGAAGCTTATAAAAAAGTTTTAGATGCAAAACCAGATGTATTCAACCATAATATCGAAACTGTCCCAAGTTTATATTTAAAAGTTAGACCTGGTTCTAGATATTTCGCATCACTTGACTTACTAAAAAATGCAAAAATAGTTGATGAAAATATATTTACAAAATCTGGAATTATGGTTGGTATGGGTGAAACCAAAGACGAAATTATTCAAGTCATGGATGACTTGAGATCTGCTAAAGTTGATTTTTTAACTGTTGGTCAATATTTACAACCATCAGTAAAACATTTTCCTTTGCAAAGATATTATGATCCAATTGAATTTAAAGACTTGGAGACCATTGCCAAAGCTAAAGGATTTTTATTAGTTTCATCATCACCATTAACCAGATCTTCATATCATGCTGATGAAGATTTTGCTCTTTTAAAGAAAAATAGAAAACTAATTAATGCCAAAAGCATCAGTAAAGAGAACCATTAATTGTTCAAAAGAAGATTTAATTAATCTTGTCTTAAATATTGAAGATTATCCAAAATTTATCCCTTATTGTTTAAATGCAAAAATTTATGAAAAAAATCTGGATAATGACAATCAATTAATTATAGCAGACTTAACAATTGGCAAAGGACCATTTAAGGATACTTATAAAAGTGATGTAAAGTATATTAAAAAAGATGATATTATACTTGTTAAAAATATAGATGGTCCTCTAAAATATCTTGATAATAAATGGCAATTTAAAAAAACAGGTAAATTAACTGAAGTTTCATTTGATGTTGATTTTGAATTAAAAAATAAATTTCTTAATATTTTGATGTCCAAATCTTTTAAGTACGGCCTCGATAAAATAGCCGATGCTTTTCAAAAAAGAGCAGAAGAGTTATTTAACAACAGATAAAACTGTTTTTATAACATTATTAACAGTTATTTTTTGAAAATTTATTCTCGATTTATTTTTAAATAAATACTTATTTACAAATATTTTCTTTTTAAATTTTAATCCAATAAAAACCAATCCAACAGGCTTTTTTCTTGTACCACCTTTTGGTCCTGCAATACCTGTTATAGAAATGTTTATATGACTATTACTAATTTTGCTTAAATTATTTACCATAGATAAACAACATTGAACGCTAACCGCACCATATTTTTTTATAACTTTATTTGGGACTTTAAGTATTTTTTGCTTAGCTTGATTTGAGTAAGTCACAAGTCCCAAATCAAAAACTTTTGATGAACCACTGTTAGATGTAATAACACTTGACATTAGCCCACCTGTACAAGACTCAGCAAAACTAATCTTAAGTTTCTTTTTTTTTAATAAATTTATTAATTTTTTAGAATTTATCATAAATAATAATAAATATATGCAATACAATGGTCGTAAAAATTCCTGCTACAATATCATCAAATACAACACCAAAACCATTTTTATAATTATCGTCTATATAACTTATAGGATAGGGTTTAAAAATATCAAAAAACCTAAAACCAATGAATGAAATCAATACTATTATCATAAAAAAATTTATTGATACTGATGCTTCAAATAAAATTACATAAAAAAATAATATTGGTATAGATTGACCTAAATATTCATCAATTACAATTTCTTTCGAGTCTATTTCTTCAAATTCATCCTTTAAAAGATTTATAAAATAAATAGACACTAACAAAAGAAGTAAAAAAATTAAAAATAAAGTCAAATAGTGAACTTTAAAATAAAAAAAAAATATATAAAGAAATGAGGTAATAGCTGAGGCAATAGTTCCTGGGAACTTTCCTAACTTACCTATATTAAACATAGTTAAAATTAATTTGCCTGATTTTTTAATCATAATTTTTTTTTATTGATGTGATTACTTCACAGGCAATTGCTTTTTCTTTACCTATAACACCGAGTTTTTCAGCAGTTTTCCCTTTTAAATTTATCTTATTCTTATTAATCTTACATAATTTAGAGATTGATAAAATTATTTTTTTTTTAAGTTTTTTCAGTTTAGGTGTTTGAGTAATAACATTTATATCAATATTATTTATATCAAAATTTTTTGATTTAATATCTTTTATGACTTTATTTAATAATATACTGGATCTTATATCTTTATATTTCTTACTTTTATCTGAGAATCTTTCTCCTATGTCTCCCATCCTGCATGCACCTAGAATTGCATCTGTTATAGCATGAAGAATAGGATCGCCATCTGAGTGGCCCAATGTACCTAATTTTGATTTAACTTTAATTCCACCAAGATACATTTTTCTTCCTGGAACTAATCTATGCACATCAAAACCAATCCCATAAAATACTTTGTTTTCTGTTGTGTCTTCTAAAGTAGTTATTTTATTATTTGTCTCTTCACCTTTAATTAATTTAATTTTTTTATTTGCGTTGATTAAAAGACTCGAATCATCCGTAGTTTCTTCATCTACTTTATTTTGAAATTCCATAAGAACTTTGTATCTAAATGCCTGGGGCGTTTGAGAAAAAAAAATTTTTTTTCTGTTTAGGTTATGTATCTTTGTATTATTTTTTAGTTTTGGAGTGTCAATACTTTGAATGACAGGAATAGCTCCATCATTAAATTTTAAAGCTTTTAATAATTTAATTATTAAATTTACTGAAAAATTTGGTCTTGCAGCATCATGGATAAATACATATTTTGGTTTATATTTTTTTACATAATTAAGACAATTTCTTGCAGAATCAGCTCTAGTTTTACCTCCATTAACGAATTGTACTTTATTTAATTTTATTTTTTTGAGGTATTTTTTGTGTTTTTTATTAACGGCAACCACTATTTTTGAGAATTTTTTCGATAAAATTGCCTTATTTATAGAATGTTTAATTAGTATATCACCATTATATTGAATAAACGGTTTTGGGGTTTTAGATTTAAATCTATTACTTTTTCCAGCAGCTAATATTATAAAACAGTTATTCATTTAATTTTATGAATTTTTATTTTGAACATAATGCTAAATTTCATTAAAAAAAACTTATTTATAGTTGTAATTTTTTTTATCACATTATTATTAGGTTTTATAACCTTTTTAACTTTTTTAGATAAAAGTTTCATTAAACTTAATGATGAGAATTTACAATATCTTTTATTGTCTAATATTGTTTTATTAATAATATTTTTTTTATTTATTTTTCTAGAAGTCAAAAATTCAATAAAAAGTGAAATAGTCGTAGAGGGATCTAAAGCCAACAGAAAGTATATTGCCTTTTTTTCATTATTCACACTTATACCGTCTATACTTATATCAGCCTTCTCTCTTTTCTTATTTTCTTTTGCAGTAGAAAAATATTTTGATAAAAAGATCACAACAGCAGTAGACAACTCTTATCGTATCGCTCAAAACTACGTTATCGATGTAAGAAATAAAATTGAGTCAGATATAGTCTTGGTGGCTTTTGATTTAAATAAAAATATTAATATTTTTGAAAACAATAAAAAACAATTCACTAATTTTTTGAATACACAAAAAATCATTAGAGATCTAGATGGGATATTTCTAGTTAATAGTGAAGGTAAATTAATTTTATCTAATTATATAAGAAAAAATTTATACCAACCTCCATCTAAAGAAGCACTTAAAATGGTTCAGAATGACGATAGGCCATTAAAAATACTTAATGCTTATGAAAATACTTCTGCTGCACTAATGAGATTGACAAATTATGACAACACATTTGTATATGTTGTAAAATTTTTAGATCCAAAAATATCAAGGTATCTTACTGAGTCAAAAGATGCTATTAGTTTTTATTATACAGTTCAGGAAAAAAGAACAGGAATTAAAATTTCATTTGCAATAATTTATATGATCGTGGTTACACTGTTGTTGTTTTTATCTATTTCAATAGCAATACGTTTTTCATCAAGATTTTTTGTATCAATTAATAATCTTATTTCTGCATCAAACAGTATTGGTAAAGGCAATTTAAATTCAAAAGTTCCAGAAATTAAAACTGATAAAGAATTAGAAAAACTAAACAAAAACTTTAATTTAATGATTGATAGACTAAAAACTCAGCAAAATAAATTATTAGCAAATGAAAGACACGATGCATGGGAAAATGTTGCAAGAAAAATTGCACATGAAATAAAAAATCCTTTAACACCAATTCAATTAATAATTGACAGTTTGAAGAATAAATATTCAGATTTTTTAGATGCAAATAATAAAATATCTTTTAATGAAAAAGTCAAAACTATTAACAAACAAGTAAAATTGATTGAAAAGTTAGTAAATGAATTTTCAGATTTTGCAAGAATGCCTAAACCAATTTTTAAAAAAACTAATTTAAAAAAGATTGTTGAGGATTGTTTAAAACTAATGAAAATAAATGATGATACTATTCAAATAGAATTCAATTGTGATGATAATATTTTAATTAAGGCAGATAGAGAGCAAATCAGTCGTGTCTTTGTTAATTTAATTAAAAATTCCATAGAAAGTTTGAATGAAAAATATCAAAAAAACAATGAATTTATTAAAAAAATCATTATAGAAATTGGTCAAATTAATGATTATATAGAAATCTTAATTATTGATAATGGTACTGGATTTAATATTACAAATTTACCGGAAATATCTAAACCATATTTTACTACAAAAAAAAATGGCAGTGGTCTTGGTTTGTCAATAGTTGTAAAAATAATAAATGATCATAATGGTACTATTGAATTTTTAAACTACAATAAAGGTGCAAAAATTAAAATAATTTTTCCAAAAATAAATGTCAGCTGAAATATTAATTATCGATGACAATCCTGATATTAGAAATATTATCAGAGATTTAATAAATGAGACTGGATATAAAACTAGAGTTGCAGCAAATTACAATCAAGCTCTTAAAGAAATAGATAAAAAATTACCAGATGTAGCAATAATTGATGTAAAGCTTGATAAGGGTGATAATGATGGTATCGAACTTCTTTCTCATATTAAAAAAAAAAATAAAGATATTCCCGTAATTATAATTTCCGGACACGCTAATATTGAAATGGCTATTAAATCTTTAAAAAACGGTGCTTTTGAATTTATAGAAAAACCTTTTGACCAGGACAGACTAATGAATTTTGTTAACCGGGCAGTAGAAAACTTTAACTTAAAAAATCAGAATAAAGAGCTTGAAACGAAGTTATTTCATTCATTTGAATTAATCGGAAATAGTTCAAATATTTTAAAAATAAAGGAACAAATTGAAAAGCTATCAAACTCAGACAGTAGAGTCTTTATCCTTGGTCCAACGGGATCAGGAAAGGAATTAGTAGCAAGAAAAATTCATAAATTATCTAAGAGAAATAAATATCCTTTTGTAATCTTAAATGGCGCGCTACTTGATGTAAAAAAATACGAATCCGAATTATTTGGTGAAGAAAAAGACAATGGATCGATTTCTTATGGTTCATTAGAAAAAGCAACTGGTGGAACTTTATTAATTGATGAAATTTCTGAAATTCCATTAGAAACCCAGTCGAAAATTCTTAGAGTTTTGACAGATCAAAAATTTAAAAGAATAAATGGTAACCATGATGTAAAAGTTGATGTGCGAATAATTTGCACATCGAGTAAAAACATAATTAACGAAATAAAACTTGGAAATTTTCATGAAGATTTATTCTATAGACTAAATGTATTTCAAATAATAATTGAACCTTTATCTAAAAGAGTAGAGGATATTCCTCTATTAGTAGATTATTTTTCAAATAAAATATCCAGTTCTTATAACTTAAAAAAATTGAATATTAGAGGAGATAATTCATATCTTATTAATCACACTTGGCCAGGAAATGTTAGGGAATTAAGAAATTTAATCGAGCGTGTTGCTATTTTAGCAAATAATAATAATGATAAAATATCTGCAATAATAAAGGAGTCAATTAAGCAGGAGGAAGACGAAGTTTATAGCGAAAGTAATTTTTCTGTACCTCTTAAAGAAGCGAGAGAAAATTTTGAAAAAGATTATTTAACTACTCAACTTAAAAAATTTGGAGGTAATGTCTCAAAAACAGCTAAATTTGTGGGAATGGAGCGTTCTGCTTTACATAGAAAGTTAAAAGATCTTGGTGTAAAGGATTTAAATTAATGAATATTATAATTTGTGGAGCTGGTAGAGTTGGCTATACAATAGCTAAACTTCTCTCTGAGCAAGACCATTCGATAACTGTAATAGATCAGTCTAGTGAGGATATCCAAAAAATAAACGAGGATTTAGATGTAAAATCTATAGTCGGAAAGGCAACTTTTCCAACCGTTCTTGAGAAAGCAAATGCTGAGGAGGCTGACATGATTATAGCAGTTACCAGAAGTGATGAAATAAATATGTTGATTTGCCAGATTGCATTTTCTGTGTTTAAAATTTCAAAAAAGATTGCAAGAATTAGATCTCAAGAATATTTAGATACAAAATTCTCTAAAATTTATAGCATAGACAATCTACCAATCGACGTAATTATATCACCCGAGGTTGAGATTGCTAAATCTATTCAAAGAAAGTTAGAAGCTCCAGGAGCACTTGATAATGTTACTTTTGCAGATAATAAAATAAGATTATTAGAAATAGATGTCGATGATAATTGCCCTCTTATAGATATTAAATTAGAGGACATAACTAAAAAATTTTCTAAACTTGAAGCAAATATACTTGGTGTAATTAGAAATGAAAAATTCATATTTCTAAAAAAAAAGGATGTCATGAAAAAACTAGATAAGGCATACGTGATAATTAATTCTTCTCAAATGCAATTAACTTTAGATGCTTTTGGTCATGATGAAAAAATATCAAACAAGTTCCTTATTATTGGTGGAGGTAATATTGGATTTAATCTTGCAAAAAATTTAGAAAATTCAATGGATGCTGTTAGAATTAAAATAGTAGAAAAAAACAAAGAAAGAGCTGAGCATATAGCTAATAACCTAAATAACTCACTTGTAATAAATGGAAATGGTCTTGATGAAGACGTTTTGAAAGAAGCAAATATAGAAGATGCCGAGACTGTTCTAGCATTAACCAATGATGATGAAGATAATTTGATGGTAAGTGTTCTTGTTGAAAAATTTTCAAAAGATAAAAGAACAATGGCTTTGATCAATAAACCAAATTATTCACTCTTACAAAATTCCTTAAAGATAGACGATTTAATTGATCCTAGAATGAATACAGTTTCCAGTATTTTAAAACATGTCCATAAAGGAACAATTGAAACAGCATATACAATTTTAAATGGTGAATTTGAGGTAATAGAGGCAGAAATTATTGATTCTTCAGAACTAATAAACAAAGAGTTAAAAAATTCAAATTTACCTGATGATATAAGAATAGGGGCTATTTTAAGAAAAGATGATGTTATAATTCCAACATCAAAATTTATTTTTGAGAAAAAAGATATAGTAGTTTTTTTAGCTAAGCGAGATCAACTTCCTTTAGTAGAAAGACTTTTTCAAATAAGCTCAATATAAATGATTAATTTTACTCATTTATACTTAGGTATATTCTCTTTATTTATTTCTGTATTGTCTTTTTTAAATATTTTGTATTGTTATTATTTTAAATTATATCTTAATATTGATAACTTTATTTTTACCTTTATAGTTTCATTATTATTAGGGTCAGTTGCTTTTTTTAATAAAAAAAATATAAAAAAAATATCAATATACCAAAAAATATTAACTGTTGTATTAGGTTATTTTATATTGCCTATATTACTTTCAATACCATATTATCTCATTATTAATAAGATTAGTTTCATAGACTCGTACTTTGAAGCCATATCTGGTTTTACATCAACAGGTTTTACAATATTTAACAATCTTAAACATTTAGATGAAAGTTTATTATTATGGAGATCGTCTACACAATGGTTAGGGGGGTTGTATTTTTTGATATCGATAATACTTTTAATTGATATATTTGACAAAAACTTAAAAAAATCCTTAACAAATTTCATAAATTTTAACTCTAACGAAACTATTAAACAATGTTTTAAAATTAGCATTGTTTACTTAATATTAACAATTACGATTTTTATAGTTTTATACTTATCCGATTTAAGGGCTTTTAACTCATTTAATTTGTCATTAACTCTAATTTCATCAGGTGGTTTTATGCCTGTAAATAATTTAGATATAATTATTAATACTAAATTTAAAGAAATTGTATTATCTGTAATGATGTTGGTATCTTTTTTTAGTCTTTTTTTTACTTATAATTTAGTTTTTTTTCATAGAAGAAATATTAACTTTTTTTTAGAAGATTTATATTTAGGTTTGTATTTAATTTTCTTAGTAAGTTTCTTTTTCCTTTTTTTAAACATTGACGATAATTTCTCATCAATTTTACTTGCTATTTGTAGCTCCATTTCAAACATTGGTTTTTCTCTTAATGTTCCTAAAGATTTGTCTTTTATTTTTCTAATCTTAATAATTATAGGGGGTTCTTTCTTTTCAACAAGCTCAGGTATAAGATTTTTTAAATTACTTTTATTATTCAAATTTTCAATTAATGAACTAGTTTCTCATTCAAAACCTAAAAGTTTATTCACAAATAAATTATCTTTTTTTGACTTAAGTTTCTCAAATGATGATTTTTATAAATATTTTGTATCAGTCATAATTTTTATTTTATCATTATCGATATTGTCTTTAATGTTGACTATTTCTGGCATTAATAGTGAAGATGCATTTAGACTATCAATATTAACTTTAATGAATACAGTTAACTCATTCACCTCAGGTATTGATAATTTTACTTTTTACGATTTATCATTATTTTCAAAACTATCATTAATGTTTTTTATGATAATCGGTAGAGTTGAACTAATATCTATATTAATAATCAGTAAAAAGTTCTTTTTTAAAACTTAATTAAGTATTATAAATACTTATTCAATTGCGCCCTTAGCTCAGCTGGATAGAGCAACGGTTTTCTAAACCGTGGGTCGGAGGTTCGAATCCTTCAGGGCGCGCCAATTTCTACCTTAGGTTGTTTTGACTAATTTTTGATTAATAATTAGTGACATTTTGATCACGAAAGTTATTTGATTTACGTTGATCAAGTTTTATTTAAATGATTAACTTAGTTAATTCAAAAATTTATTTTGAATTATTTGTTAACAAATAAACAACATAAGAGGAAATATATGTTTAAACACTTAAAACAATTGACTTCTTTAGTAGCAATGATCGCTGTTGTGTTTGCTTTTACAACAGAGGCAATGGCTAAAAAGTCAAAAACTCTAAAAAACACTCAAAAAAAGGGTTTTGTTAGATGTGGTGTTTCACAAGGTCTACCAGGTTTTTCAAATGCAGATGCATCTGGAAATTGGACTGGAATAGACGTTGATGTTTGCAGAGCTGTTGCTGCTGCAGTTCTTGGTGATGCGAATAAAGTAAAATTCACTCCACTAAGTGCTAAAGAAAGATTTACAGCTTTAACATCAGGTGAAATTGATATTTTATCAAGAAACACTACTTGGACACTATCTAGAGATGCTGACATTGGACTTACTTTCGTAGGAGTAAACTTCTATGATGGCCAAGGTTTCATGGTCAGAAAAAGCTCTGGAATAACTTCAACAAGCCAATTTAAAGATGGTATTTCAGCTTGTACTAACATTGGTACAACAACTGAGCTTAATATGAGAGATTTCTTTAACTCAAAAGGAATTAAATATGAGCCAGTAGCTTTTGAAAAGGCTGACGAGGTTGTTGCTGCATATGATGCTGGAAGATGTGATACTTACACAACTGACAAATCAGGTTTAGCAGCTCAAAGAACTAAAATGAAAAACCCAAATGAGCACATTGTATTACCAGAAACTATTTCTAAAGAGCCTTTAGGACCAGTTGTAAGACAAGGTGATGCTGTATGGGAAGACATTGTAAGATGGTCTTTGAATACTATGATCGAAGCAGAAGAGTATGGAATTACTTCTGCAAACGCTGACTCTATGAAAACTTCAGATAACCCAGCAATCAAAAGATTAGTTGGAGCTGAAGGTGAAATGGGTGCAGCATTCGGTTTAGATAACGAGTGGAACCTAAGAATTATCAAGCAAGTTGGTAACTATGGTGAAAGTTATAAAAGAAATATAGCTGACACTGGTATTTTACCAGATAGAGGTCCAAATCAACTTTGGACAAAAGGCGGAATTTTATACGTTCCACCAGCAAGATAATTTCTTTTAAAATCTTCAAAAAGGGCTAGATTTTTCTAGCCCTTTTTTTATATATAGAGTTAATGAACAACAAAATTAAAAAACTCATACCACAAATCTTAACGATTCTTTTTGTAATCTTAATATTTGGTTTCTTTACCATTAATGCTCAAGTCAACATGGATAACAGGGGTATAGATTTTGGCTTTGGTTTTCTAAAACAAGAAGCATCTTTTGATATGCAGTTCACATTGCTCGACTATGATGGTCAAGACTCTTATGCATGGGCTTATGTAGTAGCTTTATTAAACACACTTCTAGTATCTTTTTTAGGAATAATATTTTGTACAATTTTAGGTGTTATAATTGGTGTTGCAAGGCTATCTCAAAATTTTCTTATTAGAAATTCTGCCGCTTGGTATGTAGAGTTTTTTAGAAACATACCGTTATTGTTACAAATATTCTTTTGGTATTACGCTGCTTTAAGAGCATTACCTTTACCAGAAACTGCAGAGCCGTGGTTTGGTGTAACTTATATGACAATAAAAGGTTATTACATACCATCAATGATATGGGAAAATTTAAACGTGTTTTTATCGTGTTTGATAGCTGCAATAGTTTCAATAATTTTTATAAGAATTTATGCAAGAAAACTTCAAGAAAGAGAAGGTAAACAATTACCTGTTTTCTATATTTCGATAGGATTATTGATTATTTTGCCTTTGTTATCATTTCTAATAGGCGGCGTTAAACTTGATTTTGAGTTACCTGTTTTAAAACAACTAGCTCAAACATCTTTTATATTTGAAGGTGGAATTGCATTACCACCTGAATTAATTGCATTAGTAGTTGCCTTGTCTTTATATACATCAACATTTGTTGCTGAATGTGTAAGAGCAGGAATTCAAGGTATAAGTAAAGGACAAAAAGAGGCCGCTGCATCAGTAGGATTAAACCCAAATCAAATTTTAAAATTAGTAATCATGCCTCAAGCTTTAAGAATAATAATACCACCAACCACTAACCAATATTTAAATTTAACAAAAAACTCATCCTTAGCAGCTGCTATCGCGTATCCAGATTTAGTATTAGTTTTTGCAGGAACAGCATTAATGCAAACTGGAAAAGCTATCGAGATTGTAGGAATTACAATGTTAACTTATTTAACAATAAGTTTGTCAATTGCAGCTTTGATGAATTGGTACAATAAAAGAATAGAAATTAAAGAAAAATAAAATGAACATAAGTTTATCAAAGATTAAAACCAGCAACCCTATAACAAACATTTATATAGGCTCATTTTTACTCTCTTTAGCTATATTTGATGTTTTTGTTTATTCTTTTTTCGATTTAAATATTACTTCTTTTTTACCAGGAAATTTAAACTTATTTTTTCCATTAATTATCGGATTTGTAGGTCTTTCATTTATAAGAATGGAATATAGCGGTATTAAATTAGTAGATAACATTAATAAACATATTAACCCGTCTAATTTTAATGCCTTACTAACATTATTAATCATTTTTACTGTCTTAAAAGCAATTCCTCCTGCGTTAAGTTGGATGGTTCTTGATGCAAATATTTCTGGTGATACTAAAGCAGCATGTACTGGAACTGGTGCTTGTTGGACTTACATTAAAGTATGGTTTAAAAGATTTATGTATGGAATGTATCCAAATGAGCTTCATTGGAGAATTAATTCAGCATTTATTTTAGTTATTGCTTTAGGCTTTGTTGGTTACTTTTTTAAAGAAAATTTAAAAAAATATTTAGCTCTTTATTATGTCGTGATTTATCCAATAATCGCTTTTTTAATAATTTATTATTTAATTTCTGGCGGTGCTTTTGGATTAGTTTGGGTTGAGACAGGTGCTTGGGGAGGACTATCGTTAACTTTTATTGTTTCATTTTTTTGTTTAATTTTCTGTTTTCCGCTGGGCATGATCCTTGCGTTAGGAAGAAGATCAAACTTACCAGCAGTTAAATATGTTTCTATTTGTTATATCGAATTTTGGAGAGGTGTTCCTTTAATAACAGTATTATTTATGTCTTCAGTGATGTTTCCTATGTTTTTACCTGAGGACTTTTTTATGGACAAACTTGTAAGAGTAATTATTGCAATTACTTTATTTGAAGCGGCTTATTGTGCAGAGGTTATAAGAGGAGGACTGCAAGCATTACCAAGAGGCCAATACGATGCAGCAAAATCATTGGGTATGGGTTATTGGAAAATGCATATTTTTGTTATTCTTCCACAAGCTTTAAAATTAGTAATACCAGGTATAGCAAATACATTTTTAGCTTTAGTTAAAGATACGCCATTAATATTTGTTGTTGGCTTAGCTGAGATTGCAGGAATGCTTGCTCTTGCAAAAACTAATCCTAAATGGCTTGGATTTGCAATGGAAGGCTATATTTTTGCAGCCATCATTTTTTGGATAATTTGCTATGCAATGAGTAAATATAGTTATAATCTTGAACAAAAATATAAAACTGAGAGATAAATGTCTGAACCAATAATTAAAATCAATGATGTAAATAAGTGGTTTGGTGACTTTCAGGTACTAAAAAATATAAATTTAGACGTTAAACCAAAACAAAAAATTGTTGTTTGTGGTCCATCAGGATCAGGAAAATCTACCTTAATAAGATGTATAAATAGACTTGAAGAACATCAAGAAGGTACAATAATTGTTGATGGTAATGAATTAAATGAAAATACAAAGAATATTGAGGAAATTAGAGCTGAAGTTGGAATGGTTTTTCAACAATTTAACTTATTTCCACATTTATCAATATTAGATAATTGTACATTAGCTCCCATTTGGGTGAAGAAAATGCCAAAAAAGAAGGCAGAAGAATTAGCTTTAAAACAATTAGAGCAAGTTCAAATAGCTGATCAAGCTTATAAATTTCCTGGTCAATTATCTGGTGGACAACAACAAAGATCTGCTATTGCAAGAGCATTATGTATGGAGCCAAAAATAATGTTATTTGATGAACCTACTTCTGCATTAGATCCGGAGATGATTAAAGAGGTTTTAGATGCAATGGTAAACCTAGCAAAAGGTGGAATGACAATGATTGTAGTTACACATGAAATGGGATTTGCTAAAGAAGTAGCAGATGAAGTAATTTTTATGGATGAAGGTATGATTGTTGAAAAAAATACAACTAAAGAATTTTTTGCAAACCCAAAAAGTGATCGTACAAAGCTGTTTTTAAGTCAAATTTTATAATTTTAAGGACTAAAAATACCTTATTTTTCATAGCAATTTTTTAGATTTTTCAGATTGTCAAGCCCCATAATACACCTAAAAATAATTTTTTTTGTGCTTGCATAAACCTTCAGGATAGAGTTCAATTATCTTTTTTACGAGGGGTCTTAATGGAAGATAATTTTAATAAACACTTAGGTAGCAAGCTTAAGTTAAGACGCTTAGCATTAGGTTTAACTCAAACTAAAGTAGCTAAAGCGATCAACGTTACATTTCAACAAATTCAAAAATACGAAAAAGGAACAAATGGTGTTAGTTCAATGAGATTGTTGCAACTTTCTAACTATTTAAAGGTTCCAATAAGTTATTTTTTCGAAGATTTTTCAGAATACTTAATAAATGCTGAAAAAATTAAAGAAGGTCATTTAAGTATAAATTATAATTTTTTATTAAAAGTTTATTCGGAACTTTCTAATGATCAGAAGATTAAATTTACTAAAAGTTTGGATACTGTAGTCAACAAAGTAGCTAAGACGGGATAGTCTGGCTCCTCGGGCAGGACTCGAACCTGCGACCAATTGATTAACAGTCAACTGCTCTACCAACTGAGCTACCGAGGAATGTAAAAATCAAAATTTACTTTTTTTTGAGGTTAAAACAACTCTTTTTTTTGGAGGTAACGCCCGGAATCGAACCGGGATACAAGGATTTGCAATCCTCTGCGTAACCATTCCGCCACGTTACCGTATAAATGATTAACAAAACAATCTATTTGATGTTTATATATGAAATATTCTATCAAATTCAATCTAATTTTGATTGTTGTTTAATGTGTTTATTGAATTATAAACTATAAATCACTAATGAGTTCAGAAAAATATATACACACAAAGGTAGAAAATAAGATTTATTCCTATTGGGAAAAAAAACAACTTTTTAAACCAAAAAAAAATAAGAAAAAATATTCAATTGTAATACCACCACCTAATGTAACTGGAAGCTTACATATGGGGCATGCTTTGAACAATACTATCCAAGATTTATTAATAAGATATCATAGAATGAATAATTACGAGACCTTGTGGC
>CACIDF010000004.1 GCA_902585365.1 uncultured Pelagibacteraceae bacterium | reverse complement strand
AATTCAGCAATTCAAGTTTGTAACCTTCTGGATAATCAAAATGAAAAGTTAGATGTTTTAATAAAAAGTTTACCTAAAACCTTTCAAAGTCCAACAATGGGTCCTTTTTGTAAAGATGAAGAAAAATATGGAGTCATTGACGAGATGATTAATAAAATTAATAAACTAAAAGACAATGATTTTAAAATTAAAGGACTGAAAATTAATAACATACTTACAGTCAATGGAATCAGATTCTCATTAGAAGATGGATCTTGGGGATTGATTAGAGCTTCTTCAAATAAGCCCTCTTTAGTTGTAGTTACTGAAAGCCCAACATCTGATGAATTAAAAAAAGAGATTTTTTATTTTATTGATAAGTTATTACAAGAGACAGGTAAAATTGGTGAATACGATCAAAAAATTAATTAAATATTAAAATACCTGTATATAAAAATTGTTCCTACAGCATAAAGAAAAACTCCAAAAAGTCTTTGAGCTTTAATTTTGTTCATTTTATAAACTGTGTTTGCACCAAATCTTGCCATTAAAGTTGTAATTGGAACAAATAATAAAAAAGCTGGGATATTAACAAATCCAATACTAAAAGGTAAATTTGCATCAAAGTAAAAACCTGAAATTAAAAAACCAACAGAACCAGTTATAGATATAAATAATCCTATTGTTGCGGCACTCCCTATGCATTTACTTATTGGATAACCTAAGTATCGAAGTAACGGAACATTCATCATAGCACCAGTAATACCCATGGGAGCAGATATTAACCCTGACATTAAACCAAAGATAGCTTTGGGATAAAATGCTCTATTTACATTAGCTCTCTTAACTTGTTCGTTTGCAAGCATTAAGTATGCTCCAAAAACATAAACAACTACTGAAAAAAAAAGAACTAGACTTTTTGTGCTCATATATGCGGCAAAAACTGTTCCCATTAAAACACCTAAAACAACAAATAAACCAAAAGTTTTTACCACATTTATATCAACCAATTTATTTTTGTAGTGAGTAAAGACCGACGCTGAGGATGTAAATATTGTTATTGTAAAGGCTGTACCTACTGTTAAATGCATTAAAAAATCTTTTTCAATATTTAATGTTTCAAATATAAAAAAAAGACATGGAACAGAAATCAACCCTCCACCTATTCCAAATAATCCAGCAAAAAAACCAACGGCAGTTGCTGCAAAAATTATAAGTAAAATAAAATACCAGTATTCATTTATTAAAATTGATAACGACAAAGCAACCTTGATAGTTAATTTATATTAAAATATTCAACAAAGGACCTAACAGAAACTATCAATAAAAAACAGCCAAATATTTTGCTTAATAACTTTTTATTAATTTTGTAAACAACTTTGGCTCCAATTCGGGCCATTACCATTGTTACAGGGACGAATACAAGAAAACCTAATAAATTAATGTAACCAAAACTGAATGGTGATTTTACATTATTAATTATTTCTCCACCTGTTATCATTGTGATTGAACCCGTCAAAGCTATTAAAAACCCAACTGCTGCAGCAGTGCCTATAGACTTTCTAATGTCATATCCAAAAGTTCGCATAAATGGTACCATTAAAGAGCCTCCACCAATACCTAAAGGGACTGAAATAAATCCTATCAATATCCCTGAAATTTTTTTTATTAATTCTGAGATTTTTTTTGGTTTATCCATTAATTGTTCCCTTAAAAAAATAAAAAATAGACCAACGCAAAATGAAAATATCGCAAAAAATAAAACTAATGCAGGTGTTTTTAAACTTACTGCCAAGAAAGTTCCACAAAGAACACCTAAAACTATAAAAATTCCAAAAGACTTTACCATATCAAAATCAACTGCATCATGTTCCATATGTGTTTTTGTAGAAATAATTGAAGTAGGAATAATTATTGCAAGAGAAGTACCAACTGATAGATGCATTCTTGTCACTAAATCAAAATCTAAAACAGTAAAAGCATAGTACAAGGCTGGTACCATTATGATTCCGCCGCCCACTCCTAATAAACCAGCCATGAAACCTGCTACAGCTGCTGCGATACCTAGAACGGTTAATAAATTTATTATTTCACTTAAATTTAAATTTTCCATTAAGTGTTAATTTGATTTGCCTTTTCATTATTCTGAACAATGGTCATAATATGTTTGGCTTTTTGAAAGTCAGAGTCTCTTGCCATCATATTATCACTTAAGTATCTTTTCCAATCTTTAGAACCTGGTTGCCCATGATACAATCCAACTGTATGTCTCATAATATGGTTTACTTTTGTTCCTGCTTTCACCTCCTCTTCTAAATATTTTAATATTTCCTTAACCACATCTTCTCTTGAAGGAATATTATTGGTATTAAATATTTCTTTTTCTATTTCTGATAAAAAGTATGGATTTTGATAAATTGCTCTACCTATCATAACGCCATCACATATTTCTAAATGTTTTTTTATATCCTCAGTGTTTGTAATTCCACCATTGATGATAACTTCTAAGTCAGGGTTTTCTTTTTTAATCTCATAAACTCTCTCATAATTTAATTTTGGTATTGAAAGGTTTTGCTTTGGTGTAAGGCCTTTTAAAATTGCTTTTCTTGCATGCAATATAATTGTTTTGCAACCTGCTTCTTTGATTTTGTTTACAAATTTATTTAGATAATCAAAATCTTCAATATCATCAACACCAATTCTAGTTTTTGCAGTTACGGGAATATTGCAAGCATTCACCATTTCATTTAAACAATCTGCTACAAGATCAGGCTCTTTCATTAAACAAGCACCAAAAGAATTTTTTTGAACTTTTTTACTTGGGCATCCAAGGTTTAAGTTAATTTCTTTATAACTATATTCCTCAGCCAATTTAGCAACTTGCGCAAGCTCTTTTTTATCTGAGCCACCTACTTGAAGTGCAACAGGTTGTTCATCATTTCTAAATCCTAAAATTTTTTCTCTATCACCATGGATAGCTGACTTTGTTGCAACCATTTCTGAATAAAGCATAACGTTTTTGCTGATTAGCCTTAAAAAAAACCTATCATGACGATCTGTACAATCCATCATAGGTGCAACTGATATTTTACGATTAATTTTCTTATTAATATGCAAGAGCTTTTCCCATTAATTTGTCAGGTAACCAAGTTACTATTTCTGGGAAAATACACAATATTATTATACAGATGACCATCATTATCATAAAAGGAATTGAGCCTTTTAGTATTTCAGAAAGACTAACATCAGGAGTAATACCTTTTATAATATATAAATTTAAACCAACGGGTGGAGTAATTAAACCTATTTCCATATTTATTGTAAATACAATTGCAAACCAATAAGGATCAAAACCAAATTGAGTAATTATTGGAAGCAGAATTGCTGAAGTCATAACGATTACTGCTACTGGTGGTAAAAAGAAACCAGCTATTAAAAGAAAAATATTTATATAGAAAAATAAAACCCATTTATTTAAACCCATTTCTACAATAGTTTGGGCGATTGATTGTGTTACATAGAGAGTGGATAAGCTAAATGCGAATATATATGAGCCCGCAATAATAAACATTATCATTACGCTTTCTTTCATTGAAACTTTTACAATATCCCATATTTTTTTTGGTTGATATATTTTATAAACAACAGCGATCATAACAAACACAAGAAAAGCGCCAACTCCCGATGCCTCAGATGGTGTAGCAACACCTCCATATAAAACATATAAAACTCCAACTACAATTAATAAGAAAGGAAGCACTCTAGGAATAACCTCTAACTTTTCTCTTAAGGTTGGAGGTTTTCTATTTCTAAGAATTTCTGCAGACTTTTTATCAATAAAATATGAATATATATAAGCCCATAGCATAAATAATCCTGCAAGAAGTAATCCAGGTATAACACCACATAAAAATAATCTTCCAATAGACGTTCCTGTAGCTAAACCATAAACAATAAGCACTATGCTTGGAGGAATTAATACTCCAAGAGTTCCGCCCGCAGCAATACATCCTGTGGCTAATCTAGCCGAATAACCTCTTTTTCTCATTTCAGGAATTCCCATTGTGCCAATAGCAGCGCAAGTTGCTGGACTTGATCCGCTCAAAGCTGCAAATATAGAACAAGCTCCTATGTTAGATACAACAAGTCCACCAGGTAATCTCCAAAGCCATCTATCCAAACCTGTATATAAATCCTTACCGGCTGGGGAATTTGCAACAGCCATTCCCATTAAAATAAACATTGGAATAGATAACAAAACAAATGAATTTAAACCTGCATAAAATGTTTCTGCAAAAACATTTAAAATTGAAAAACCTTCTGCAATCACTAAAAACACGACTGAGATGAAACATAATCCAAATGCAATCGGTATACCTGAAAATAGCATTACAACTGTTGAAACTCCAACAACAAGTCCTAATAATAATGGGTCCACTATTTAAACTCCTTAAGTTTTCTTACATGTAAAATTAATTCAGAAATGTACGACATAGTCATAAGAGTGGCACCTATAAGCATTGATGAATAAGGTATCCATAATGGAGGCCCCCAAACCGTGCCTGTATTATAATTTTTTGTAAAGGCCTCATAAGTTATTTCATAACTTACATAAAATAGAATTAAGAAGAAAATTAAACAAAGACTGTCAGTAAAAATTTTTAATTTTGTAACGTTTTTTTCACTTAGAAATGTATAAAGATACTCCATGTTTACATGACCTTTTTCACTTAAAACATATGCGCTACCAATGAACGTTGATGCAACTAGCAACATAGTGACTAGCTCTGTCTGCCATGTAATAGCATTTTTAAATAAATATCTTTCAAATACTAATTCGGTAATAATAACAATAGACAGAAAAAGACAACCCGCAGCGAATATTCCACAAGCTTTTGCTAACCAATTGGTTAATTTAATAAATTTATCGGTCATGAAAAATACCCCTGCTTATATTCGCAGGGGTATAATTTTATTTAAATTATTTTACAGCTAAAGCCATGTCGATCAATTTTTGACCGTTTGGCACTTTTTCTGCAAAATTTTTGTATGAAGACTGCTTTGCAATAGCTAACCAAGCATCAAAGTCTGATTTTTTCATATAAGACAACTTAACTCCAGCTTCTTTGTAAGCTTTTTCCATTGTCGTGTCTAAACCAGCAGCTTCTTTAGTCATATATTTTTCCGCGACTTTACCAGCTTTCATTAACGCTTGTTGTTGTTTGCTATCTAATGCATCAAATGATTTTTTTGACATTAAAATTGGTTCATACATAAACCATAAACCGTAGTCTCCTGGAGGTGTAGCACACTTAACTTGCTCATAAATTCTGTATGATACAAAACTTCCTGAACTCGTGTTTGCTCCATCAAGTACTCCAGTCTGTAAACCATTGTAGATTTCAGAAGATGGCATAGATTGTATACCTGCTCCTGCTGCCTCTAACATTTGGTTAAAAGCTTTACCTGCTGCTCTAAAAGTTTGACCTTTTACAGAAGCTGGATTCGAAATACAATTTTTCTTTGAAACAAATCCACCAGCTAACCAAGCATCAGACAATACTACAACACCTGCATCGTTAATGATTTTTTTAATTTCTTTCATCATTGGAGATGCATTTACTCTTAATGCATGCTTATGGTTTTTAACCATTCCAGGCATTAGGGTAATATCGAACTCAGGATGGAACTTAGCAGCATAAGCCAAAGGAAATGCTGAAATATCTAATTGACCTGTAGTCATCGGCTTCCATTGTTCTTTTGGTTTATATAATGATTTTGCAGGATAGATTCTGATATCAACTCCTACGTTTGCTTTTTTCATTTCATCAGCAATAATTTGAACCATCTCATGTCTAACATCATATGATCCATCAGCTCTTGGTGTACCAGGCCACTGGTGACTAGCTTTTAAAGTTACTGCAAAAGCTGATCCAATAGTTGTTGATACAAAGATTAATGAAATAAAATATAAAGATATTTTTTTAAACATATTTATCCCTCTCTTTAATTATTTAATGGTATATTAAATGTAACTTATTAATAAGAGTCAATATGTATTAAAGTACTGAATAAGATTATTTATGGATGGACCTTTAAAAAACTTACTAGTTCTTGACTTAACGAGAGTTCTTGTTGGACCTTATTGTACAATGGTTTTATCAGATTTAGGGGCCAGAGTTATCAAAGTTGAGGCACCTGGTGCTGGAGATGACTCTAGAAAGTTTGGTCCTTTTATAGAAGATTACTCTGCATATTTTATGTCTTTAAATAGAGGTAAAGAAAGTATTGCTTTAAATTTAAAAGATAAAGAGGATAAGAAAATCTTTGATAAAATTTTAGAAAAAGCAGATGTACTTGTTGAAAATTTTAAGCCAGGGACTTTAGAAAAATGGGGTTACGGTTGGAAAGATGTTTGTAAAAAATATCCAAAATTAATATATGCATCTGCTTCTGGTTTTGGGCAAACTGGTCCCCTAAGAGAGCTACCAGCTTATGACATGGTTGTTCAAGGTATGGGAGGACTAATGAGTGTAACAGGTCAACCAAATTCAGAACCAACAAGAGTTGGTACATCAATTGGTGATATTACTGCAGGTTTGTTTACGGCTATAGGAGTTAATGCAGCCTTATATGATAGACAGAAAACAGGAAAGGGAACTTATATCGACGTATCAATGCTTGATTGCCAAATTGCAATTTTAGAAAATGCAATTGCAAGATACCTATCAAAAAAAGAAATACCTAAACCAATGGGATCTAGACATCCATCAATTGCACCCTTCGAGGCATTTAAAACTAAGGATAGTTATATTATTATTGCAGCAGGTAATGATAAATTATTCGAAAAACTTTGTGTATTACTAAATATTTCTGAAATTTCAAAAGATGAAAAATTTAATTCAAATTCTGTAAGAAGCAAGAATATGGATGAGTTAAAAATTATTCTTGAGAAAAAACTTTCATCAAAATCAACATCAGATTGGATAAGTCTTATGGAAAAAGAAAAAATACCTTGCGGACCAATATTTAATATAAAGCAAGCAGTAGAAAATCCACAAATAGAATCTAGAAATATGATTGTTAATTCTTTTCACAAAAAGATAGGTGAGTTCAAAACTGCAGGTAACCCTATTAAAATGTCAAATTATAATGATAGTAAAACTAGAGGTGATATACCTGATTTAGACGAACATAGAAAAAAAATTATTGAAGAGTTTTGTAATTAATTTATTTTATCAACTTCATTTGACATTATATTTAAAACTTCTTTTTTACTTAATTTATCTGTACGAATTAAAATAGCATTTTTTACTTTTTTAAGTGGTGAGTGTTTTCTATTTTTGTCCATCTTCGTTCTTTTCGCTAAACTTTTTTGAACTTCTTTTAGAGGGACTTTCTTTTTTAATTCTTTCCATCTTCTTTTAGCTGCAATATTAACTTTACAAGTAAAATAAAATGCTAAATCATATTTTGGATTTTTATTTAAAATTTTTGTAGCAATATCTCTTCCCTCAACACAAATTCTTTTATTTTTTTTTATTAATCTTTTTTGATAAATTCTCATTATTTCTCTGACAGATTTATTTTTAGCTAAATAACCGACATGATTACTTATTTCTTGAGAATGGAGAGATTGTTTTTTGATCAAATTATATGAAATTCTCCTAAATTTTTTTTTAAGATATGAAATTGGTTTTTTTGGCTTTTTTGTTATTAATATCTTGCTTGCATAGCGATATAAAAGACCAGAGTTTAATAATAATAATTTATACTTTTTTGATAAAAGTTTTGCACCAGTACTTTTACCGCTTGCCGCTTCTCCATCACAAGCAATGATAAGTGATTTAATCATAAAATTAATGAATATATTATTTTAAATATTAATTAAATATTATTGTTCTGAGGGCTCAGAATTTTCTTCAGTCTGGCTATCGTTTTCAGCAATTTCATCTAATGATACCTCGCCAGTTTCGTTTTCTTGAGGCTCTGATGAAACATTTTCAGATTGTGTAGGTGCATCAGAATTTTGTAATTCAGCTAAATCCTCTTTTGAAACCTGAATTTTTTCTGGAACTTTTCTTGCTCTTTTTGATGGTAATATTGGTGCTCCACTTTTGGAAATTTCACCTTTGTATAAACTTTCAAAGTCATCTCCAATTTCTTCATCATCTTCACTTAAATCATCAACTTGTTCTATGTGTTTCCTTAATTTATAAACAGCGCTATCTGTTAGCTCACTTACTTTAACGTTCTCAATAGCAATTTCTCTTAAGGAAATAACTGTGTTTTTATCATTATCTCTATCAACAGTTGGCTCAATACCTGAATTAAGTTGAGTTGCTCTCTCTTTTGCAACTAAAACCAATTCATATGGGCTGTCTACTTTGTCTATACAATCTTCTACGGTTACTCTTGCCATGCGCAGTGTTTATACACGCATTTTTAAAAAATCAAGTTTTTTTTAAATTTTAATTGGATTTAGTTTATTTCTGACAAAAATCAGCGCGACTAAAGCTAGAAAAATATAGGTTCCTGAAATCATAGAAATCTGCTCTATTGAAAATCCTTTATCTATCAATAAACCAAATACAGCTGTTCCAAAAGCAGTTGAGAAAACCATAAGTGCTGTTGTTAAAGCTTTAATTGAACCAATATGTTTTACTCCATAAACTTCCGCCCAAGTTGAGGAACCTAGCACGTTTGCTAAACCGTTTGAAATTCCTATTAATCCAAGAAATAGAAAAGAAACTATAGGGTTATCAAAAATAATGATTAAAAACAGAGAGAGT
Source organism: uncultured Pelagibacteraceae bacterium (assembly GCA_902585365.1). Taxonomy (GTDB): domain Bacteria; phylum Pseudomonadota; class Alphaproteobacteria; order Pelagibacterales; family Pelagibacteraceae; genus Pelagibacter. The sequence goes on along the minus strand of CACIDF010000004.1, from coordinate 57,739 downwards.
AAAAAAGGCAAATTCATATAAATTAAAAGTTTTCTACTCGAAAACTTATCGATTAAAAATCCTGCTATAAATAATGTAATTACTGATAAAATAGAATATGCCATAAAGGATTGTGCAATAACGTAGGGACCCCAATTTTTTGAGGAAAGAATAAATGACTGATAAACAAATATACCCGTTGCAATCCATGGCATTGCAAGCATGTTTGCACATACTATATAAAATCTATAATCTTTTATAACCTCAATTCTTTTCCAATTTTTAATCTTTATATTTCTTGTATTTTTATTGTTATCAATTTCTCTTGAGTCGAGTTTAATATTTTTAATAAGCAAATATGAAATTATTGGCAAAAATAAAATTAAGAAAGAAATATTAATCCATATGCTTCTCCATTCCATAAAAGTTAATAGATAAATCATAAATACTGGTAATATAAATTCAGCTGTAGATAATCCAAACCATCCCGTGCTTAAAGCTTTTCCTCTTGATTTGGTAAAGTATCTTGAAATTGTTGTAGTAGCAGTGTGAGACATTAATCCTTGGCCTGAAAATCTCATTAAGAAAATAGCAACAAATAAAAAGGTTATCGATGAGACCTTAGAAAAAAAATAACATGAAAAAGATAGAAGCAAAGTTACAAGAGTTCCAAATTTAAAGACATCAATATCATCAATTTTTTTTCCGACCCAAATAATAACTAAACTGCTTAGTAATGTTGCCGACGCATAAATTGTGCCAAATTGTCCATGAGTAATTGATAATGCATCACGAATACTAGAATTGAAAAGACCTAAAAAAAAACTCTGTCCAAAGCTAGAAAAAAATGTAAATATGAATCCAAATAGAATTACTTTTAAACTTAAACTATTAAACATAAAAAATTATGAGTTGTAATGTAGCTTTTATAGGTCTTGGTGTCATGGGATATCCGATGGCAGGATATATATCAAAAGGTGGTCATAATGTAACTGTTTTTAATCGGACAAAAACAAAAGCAGAGAAATGGATAAGTGAACATAAAGGAAATATGGCAGAAACTCCTGCAGAAGCAGCAAAAGATGCTGATTATATTTTTACATGCGTTGGAAACGATAATGACTTAAGAGAAGTTACATTTGGTGAAAAAGGAATTTTTAAAACAATTAAAAAAGGTGCCGTTTATATTGACAACACTACAGCGTCGGCAACAATTGCACGAGAAATTTATGATTATGCAAAAAAAAATGAATTTGGATCTTTAGACGCTCCAATATCTGGTGGTCAAGCTGGAGCAGAAAATGGAGCGCTAACAGTTATGATCGGTGGAGATCAAGCCGACTTTGATAAGGCTAAAGATAAAATAGATTGTTATAGCAAAAAAATGAAATTACTTGGAAAAGCAGGATGTGGTCAGTTAGCTAAAATGGTTAATCAAATTTGTATAGCAGGTTTGGTTCAAGGTTTATCGGAGGGAATAAATTTTGGGATGAAAGCAGGATTGAAAATGGAGGATGTAATTGAAGTTATTTCAAAAGGGGCTGCTCAATCTTGGCAAATGGAAAATAGATACAAAACAATGATTGATGACAAGTTCGATTTTGGTTTTGCAGTAGACTGGATGAGAAAAGATTTAAAGATTGCAATGGAAGAAGCTAAAAATAATGGTTCATTATTACCTGTAACAGAACTTGTTGATAAGTTTTATGGAGAAGTGCAAGGCTTAGGGGGTAATCGTTGGGACACTTCAAGCTTAATAAAAAGATTTAGAAAGTAGAAGTATGCAGCCTGTGTACTACGAAGACTTCACAGAAATTAAGAAGAAAATCTGGTCAATGCTAGATGATGCGGTGACGAATAGGAGTTCTCAATTTAGAATTCCTACTTTTATATGTGGTAATAATAACGATATAGATGGAAGAATTGTTGTTTTAAGAAAGTCAGACCAACAAAACAAATTAATTCAATTCCATAGTGACATTAGATCAGATAAAATTGAATTACTTAAAAATAATTCCAATGCTGCTTTATTATTTTACGATAAGGATGAAAAAATTCAGATTAGACTTAAAGTAAACTGTATTATTAACCATAAAAACGATGTTACAAAAAATTCTTGGGAAAAAACTCAACATATAAGCCGTAAATGTTATTTGGTAGACAAAGGTCCAGGAACTGTATCAGACGTTCCAACATCAGGATTAAAACCAGAATTAGATAATTTTGATTATTCAAAAGAACAAAGTGAAGAGGGTTATAAAAACTTTAGTGTTATTCAATGTAAGATTAAATCTATTGAGTGGCTTTATCTGGCTGCCAAAGGCCATCGAAGAGCAAGATTTGATTTAGTTAATGATAAGAACACCTGGTTAATTCCATAAAATGTCATGATGAATTTTATTATAAAGTATATAGGTTTTTTTGCAGCGTTTTGTACAACTATTGCATTTTTGCCTCAGGCTATAAAAGTTTATAAATCTAGGAGCACTAAAGATATTTCTCTTTATATGTTTTTAATTTTTACTCTAGGTGTTTTATCTTGGTTAATATATGGGATCATCATAAATGACTTACCTATTATATTAGCTAATGCTGTTACACTTGTTTTAAGTTTTTTTATTTTATTGTATAAATTAAGATTTAAGTAATTTTTATTTTTCTAATGCTGATAATTTCTTTTTAAGTTTACTAGATAAACCCACAAACCATTGTTTTTCCCTTCCAGACTCTGGTAAGACAGCGCCATATTCAATCATTTGTGAAGGTGGTAGGTCTATTATATAAACCCATACCTGTGTTTCATCTAATTTTGATGTTTTAACAATAATATTTTTTAAATCAGAAATTAATCTGTCTTTTGTTTTCTTTGGACGCCCTGCTCTAATTTGACCAAGTAAAAAAATAGAGGGTTCTTTTACTATTTTGCCACCCATAAAATGATTTTTTTTCTTGGTGTTATTAAATATTACTTGAGCAAAATAAGTATTTGCACCAGTTACAACATTATGAATTTTAGTAATTCCTTGAGCTAGTTCTTTTTGTTTTTTAGAGTTAAGATTAATATTTGATGTTGTTACTGTATAAGTTGGCATTATCTAAAATATAGATTGTGAATATCTCTTCCAATTATCCTGATAGTGTTTAGTATTTTCATCAACAGCTTTTTTTTCTTTGTCTGTAACCTCTCTGATTACTTTTCCTGGCGATCCTATTACTAGTGAATTATCTGGTATTACTTTGTTTTCTGTTATCAAAGCTTTTGCTCCAATAATACAATTTTTTCCTATCTTTGCTTTGTTGAGAATAACTGCACCTATTCCAATTAAACTATTGTCCCCTATTGTGCATCCATGAAGCATCACTAAATGTCCAATAGTTACATTTTTTCCAACTTTTAAAGGACAACCGGGATCTGTATGTAGCACACAACCATCCTGAACATTGGAGCCTTCACCAATATAAATATTTTCTATGTCTCCCCTTAAAGTAGCATTAAACCAAATACTAGAATTTTTTTCTAAGGTTACATCACCAATTATCACTGCATTAGGTGCCACCCAATTTTCGCCAGAGTTTTTTGGTTTTTTATCTTTTAAATCGTAAAACATAATTTATAAATTATTTTAACATGGCATTAACAAAAACTCCAATATGTGATTTTAATCTTCATGCAATTGATTTCAAATTAAAATCTGTTGAAAACACTGTCTTATCACTTAATGATATCAAGGGTGAAAATGGAACACTAATAATGTTTATTTGCAACCATTGTCCATATGTTAAAGCAATCATAAAAGACTTAGTTGAGGATTGTGAAAAACTTAAAGATTTAGGAATAAACTCAGCAGCAATCATGTCAAATGATACCATCAATTATCCAGATGATTCCTATGAAAATATGATTAATTTTTCTTCAAAACATAAATTTAGTTTCCCTTACTTAATTGATGAGACACAGGAAATAGCAAAAAAATACGATGCCGTGTGTACTCCAGATTTTTTTGGATACAATAAAGATCTTAAACTTAATTATCGAGGAAGAATAAGAGAACTTAGGGATTTAAAACCTATCAGAAATGGATCAAGTGAATTATTTGAAGCTATGAAACTAATATCTGAAACACAAAAAGGGCCTGATGTACAAAAGCCAAGCCTTGGCTGTAGTATAAAATGGTTTAAAAAATAATGCATTTAATTGTTACTAGAACTTTTCCTCCAGAAGTAGGTGGTATGCAAAATCTAATGTATGGTTTAGCTAAATCATTATCTGAAAATGTAATGATTAAAGTTTTTGCTGATCAATATCCAAATCAATATAATTTTGATAAGGAATTACCTTTTTCAATTGAAAGAGTAGGTGGACCAAAGATATTCAAAAAATACAGAAAAGCTAATTTAGTAAATACATATTTAGAGAATAATAAAAAAGTTAAGGCTATTATTTCAGATCATTGGAAAAGTCTTGAAAATATAAAAACTGACATAAAAAAAATATGTTTAATTCACTCTAAAGAAATTAATCATAAAAAAAATTCTTTTATTAATAAAAGACTAGTTAAAATTTTAAATAATTGTCATACAGTAGTTGCAAATTCTAATTTTACTAAAAATTTAGCAGTAAGTGTTGGAGTAGATGAAAATAATATTAAAGTAATTAACCCAGGTGTTTTCCCGGTAGATAAAATAGATGAAAAAATTTACAGAAGTATTGAAAAAAAATTAGAAAACAGAACCCCAAAGTTAATTACAATTGCTAGATTTGATAAGAGAAAAAATCATGAAAAAATTATTATGGCTCTTAGAAATTTAAAAGAAATTTATCCAAATATTATTTATGTTTGCATTGGACAAGGAGAAAATATTGATAATCTTAAAAAATTAATCACAGAACTTAAGTTGCAGAATCATGTCATATTTCCAAAAAATTTAACTAAAGATGAAAAAAATTCCTATCTAAAATGCTCTGATGTGTTTGTTATGCCTTCTATAACTTATAAAAAATCTATTGAAGGCTTTGGAATAGTTTACTTAGAAGCGGCACAATTTGGAGTTCCGTCAATAGGTGGAAAAGATGGTGGTGCTTCAGATGCAATAGATCACGAACAGACAGGGTATATTTGTGATGGCAATAGTTTAGATGATATTTATCAGTCAATTTCTAATATTTTAGAAAACAACAAATATAAAGTTTTTGGAAGAAAAGCAAAAGAAGTATCAAAAAAATTTTACTGGTCTGAAATTATAAAAAAATATTTAGAAATACTATAAAATTATTTTTTCAAAAACTTTTTCAGCACTTAATTTATTCAAATCACTTACCTGAATTGCTTTAAAATTATCTCTTTCTATACTTACTTTTTTTGCAGTTGTATGGGATCCAAACAATGTTAAACCTTTTGCATTAAGATGTGCTGCCATGTGTGCTGGGCCAGTATCATTCGCAACAACAAAGCTGCTTTTTTTAATTAATGTAGATAATTGAGAAATACTCAATGCTTTACCGTTATCTAAAATTTTAATTGCATCGTATTGATCTGCTTCATTAATCTCGTTAGGACCAGGGGCAGTAATAATTTCAAATTGATCTTTATGTTTTGCTTTAATCAAATTTATTAAATTATTAAAGTATGGCCACTTCTTTAACGTTAAATGAGGGGAGCAAAATGGAAATAATAATATATAATTTGATAATTTGTATTCATTCATGATTTTCTCAATATCTATACAACTCCATGAAAAATCAGGAGACATTGTATGTTTTGTTTCTATCCCAGATGATTGTAGCTGATGATTAAACCTTTCAAGAACAGGGTTTTTGTCAAATTCTTCCTTGGTTTTGTTATTTGGTAAAGTTGTCTCTGAGGAACACCAAATATTGAAATTTGCATTAGGAAATAAAATCTTTTTATAAAAAGAGGTTCTTGACGAATTTTGTAAGTCATAAACTTTAATAAAATTATTTTTCTTTATTTTCTTCATTAAATTATAAAGATAAATTAAATTAAATCTTGAAAGTCTTTTATCTAAAATAATTTCTTTTAAATAGCTGTTTTCCCTAAATAGATCTATGTAAAGACTAGTGGTTAAAAGAAAAATATCATCAGTTGAATGGTGATCACAAATATCTTGAATTGCACCGCTAGCTTGAGCTATATCTCCTAAAGATCCATGTTTTATGATTAATATATTAGACATATTTTCAACAATTTATCATATTAAAAAATTTTATGAATAAAATTCTAGTTGAAGTTTCTGTTGGTGAGCTTTTTGATAAAATTTCTATTTTAGAAATAAAACAAGATAAAATTAAAGATGAGGAAAAACTCAAATATATAATAGATGAGTATAATTTATTAAAAGAACAAATGGCAGATAAAGTAAAACTTAATGAAAAGTTGAGTGGTTTATTTGACACTTTGAAAGATATCAATTCTAAACTATGGGTAATTGAAGATGATAAGAGATTATGTGAAAAGAATTCTGATTTTGGTGAAAAGTTTATAAAATTGTCTAGGGATATTCACTTTTTAAACGACAAAAGAGCTTCAATAAAACTTGAAATAAATAATCAAACTGGTTCTAAGATTAAAGAAATTAAGGAATACACTAGTTATTAATAACTGTACTTCTTCTCAAGATATCTAATAAAATTATGTATAATAAAGGTCATAAATAAATAAATTCCACCAGCTACTATAAAAACTTCTATTGGCTTAAAAGTTGTAGAAATTATATATTTTGCTACTCCAGTCAAATCCATTAGGGTAACCGTGCTAGCTAATGATGTTCCTTTAAGCATTAATATTATCTCGTTTCCATAAGCAGGTAATGATTGCCTTATAGCAATAGGTATTTGAATTTTATAAAATATAATCTTTTTAGAAATACCAAGACTGTCACCAGCCTCAATGAAACCCTTATTTATTGTTTGAAATGCTGACCTTAAAATTTCGGAAGTATAAGCACCTGTATTAAGAGAAAAAGCAATAATCGCACACCAATAAGGTTCTTTTAAAATAATCCATAAAAAGGAAGATCTTAAAAATTCTATCTGTCCTAATCCAAAGTATATAATAAATATTTGAACTAATAGAGGGGTGCCTCTAAATATGTATGAATAAAAATAAGAAAATCTATTTAAAAATATATTTTTATTTAATCTTAGGATTGCAAAAAAAAGTCCAAGTATAAGTCCAAATATAACTGACAAAGATAACAATTTTAAAGTTACTAAAGTTGCATTTAAAAGCTTTGGGAAACTACTTGCCATTAATTCGAAATCCATTAGTAGCCTCTCCTATATTTAATTTCTAATTTATTTATTAATTTCATACTTAGAAAAGTTAATAGTAAATATAAAACCGCTGCAAAAGAGTAAAAGAATAATGGATCTCTTGTAGATCCAGCTGCAATATAAGATTGTCTCATAATTTCAACTAAACCTGTAACTGATATTAATGAAGTATCCTTTAAAGTAATTTGCCAAACGTTACTTAAATTAGGAACAGCAAGTCTTAACATTTGAGGCATTATCACTTTAAAAAAATGTACAGGTTTTTTTAAACCTAAAACTTTTGATGCTTCGAATTGACCTTTGTCAATTGATTGGATAGCGCCCCTAAAAATCTCTGTAGAGTATGCTCCTGAAATAATCCCAATCGCAAAGGAGCCTGTAAGAAATGCATTTATCTCGATATATTTGTTATATCCAAAAATTGAAGCAACATACATAACTGCACCACTCCCGCCAAAAAATAATAAATAAATGACTAATAATTCTGGCACACCTCTAATTATTGTTGTGTAAGAATTTCCAATAAAATTTAAAAATTTATTTTTAGTAAATTTAAGTGGAGTAAAAATTAGAGCAAAAAAAAAGCCTATGATCATAGCTGTTATTGAAACAGCAATCGTCATTAATGTTGCGAAGAATAGTTCATCTCCCCAACCAGTATTTCCAAATGCTAAAAGATCCATATTGAAAGGCGACTATATTATATAGTCGCCAATCATTAAATATTTACATTGAAGCGTCGAAGCCAAACCATTTAGTTGCAATTCGGCTGATGTCTCCGTTCTTTCTAGCTTTATTAATTGCGCTATTAAAAGCTTTTAATAATTCAGCGTCGTCTTTTCTAATTCCAACACCAACACCATTACCAAAAGCACCTCCCGAAAAAGTAGGCCCAACAAGTACTACAGGCTTTTTAGATTTCTCTGCGTAATCTGTAAAAGCCACAGCAGCAGCAAGAGCTACATCACATCTTCCAGATGCTAAATCTAAATTAACTTCATCTTGTGTCTTATAAGTTCTGACATTTACTTTACCCACATCACCAGACTCTAAAAAGTTTTGGTGAATAGTAGCTGTTTGTACACACACAGTTTTACCAGCTAAAGCTTGAGTAATAGTTTTTAAATCTTTTTTTACAGCACCAGACTTTTTAGTAAGATTAATTCCTTCAGAAGTTTGCATGCCCTCTAGATTTGAACCTTTCATTACTGCTAATGAAGCTACTTCATCTGCGTAACCTTGTGAAAAGTTAATAGCTTTTTTTCTTTCATCAGTAATTGACATTCCTGCCATTATTGCATCAAATTTTCTCATAATTAATGCAGGTATCATGCCATCCCAATCTTGTTCAACAATCTCACACTGTTGTCCAATGTATCTACAAAGTGTCCATGCTAACTCTACTTCAAATCCAATTAATTTACCTGAAGCATCTTTAGAATTCCATGGTGGATAAGCGCCCTCAGTACCAATTCTTATTTTATCAGCATTAGCAGATACTGATAAAAATAAAGTTATCAATATACCTAAGCTAAATTTTTTAATTACATTCATATTTCCTCCAAATATATAAACACAATTATTTCACAAATTTTTTGATTAAAAAAGAGATTATTTATTTAATGATGATGCAAAATTCCAAGAACAATCAAAACTTGGTATGTAAATTCTATCTAGAGAAGAATTACCAAAACTTTTTTTAAATAAATTTAACCATTTTTCAACTTGTTTTGGTTTTTTGTCTTGGCTACCAACTTGGGCAGTAATAGTGCCGTTTGGTTTTAGAATCCTTTTTAAAGACTTAATGTTTTTAGCAGCAAGATCGATACAATATTGGTCGTCATTTAAATCTACAAAAATTTTATCATATTTATTGTCTTCAACTTTTTTTATACTTTCAAAGGCATCGCCCCATACACACTTGACAGAATTCTTTTTTGTAGCTTTTTGTCCAACTTTACTTAAATGTTTTTCACATACATCAACTACTTGAGGATCAAGCTCATACCAATCTATATAATTGAAACCTTGATTAATACATTCTCTCGCTACTCCTCCATCTCCACCTCCAATTATAGCCGAGTTATTTTTTTCAGGATTTAATTTCAATCCGGAATTTACAAAGGTAGAGCTGTAAAGATGTTCATCTTTTTCTGCTACCTGTAATTCATTATCTATAAATAAAGCTTTGCCAAATTGCTCTAAATCTAAAATTTGAATATGCTGCCCTACTCTTGATGTAAAATCTTCAAGAATATTTTTAACCATGTAATATTTCTTAAGGCCCGGTGAACTATAAATATCATCATAATAATCAACTGTATCCCTATTAAAATCTTTCTTTACAATCCTTGTATGCTTAATCTCTTTCTTTAACACCTCTAATGCAACGGATGGGGATACCTTGCCACAAGTAAAAAAATCAAAACTTATAATTCCTTTTTCAGGAAATGTATGAAAACTAATATGAGATTCTGCTAATAATGCTACTAAAGTAAAACCTTGAGGTTCAAATTTATATTTTGAAATTTCTAGGACTATGACTTTTGCTTTTTTAGCAATTTTATAAACTAATTTTTCGTAGAATTTTGGATCATACTCTTTTTGAGTTCCAATAATATCAAAAGTGACGTGCTCCCCTACTTTCGTCATAAAAATTACCCTTTTTTATAATTTTTAACTTTTTCTAATATTACATCCATCTCACTTGATGAAAGAATCTTAGGATCACCTAATCTTATTGTATTTATGTATTGATGACAAATATTTTCTAGTTCTTCAGCTAACTCAAAGGCACCTTCTAAATTTTCTCCAAATGCAACTTGTCCATGATTTGACATAAGACAGGCTTTTCTATTTTCTAATGCAAAAATAATATTGTCAGAAAGTTCTTGTGTACCGAAAGTTGCGTACTTAGCACATTTTATACTGTCGCCACCTGCTAAAGCTATCATGTAATGAAAAGCTGGGATATCTTTACCATGAGCTGATACAGCTGTTGCGTGTGGAGAATGAGCATGAACTATTGCTTTTGCATCAGGTTTTTTCAAATATATATCTTTATGAAATCTCCATTCAGATGATGGTTTTAAGTTTGTGTCATGATTTCCATCATTAGATACGAAAACTATATCCTCTTCTTTAAGTGTATCGTATTTTTTTCCTGAAGGAGTTATTAAAAATCCCTCAACACTATTTTCAATAGTTCTTACAGAGATATTTCCAGATCTTAGAGGGGATAAGTTCGTAGTATTAAGTTTAATTGAATATTTAATTACTTCTTTTCTTTTTTCTAGATTATTCATTTAAATAGTTTTTTTAATCCCTCTGTAGATGCTTCACAAATGCCTTTTTCAGTAATTAATCCAGTCACATATTTTGCTGGCGTTACATCAAAAGCTAAATTCATTGATTTGCTTTTCTTTGGATATATTTGTATTTTTTTTAAATTTCCCTCACTGTCAAAACCTTCAATGTGAGATAGTTCTTCAGAATTTCTCTCCTCAATGGGTATTTCTTTGTGATCTTCTATATTCCAATCAATTGTTGAGCTTGGAAGAGCTACGTAAAAAGGAATATTATTATCATAAGCGGCTAATGCTTTAAGATAAGTCCCAACTTTATTACAAACATCACCATTTGCTAAAGTTCTATCAGTCCCAACAATACACATATCAACTTTACCTCTTTGCATTAAAATACCACCGGTGTTATCTGCAATTATTGTATTTTTAATTCCTTCCTCATTTAACTCATATGAGGTGAGGTTTGCTCCTTGATTTCTTGGTCTAGTTTCATCTGCCCAAACATGAACCGGGATACCTTTCTTGTGTGCATGATAAATTGGTGAGGTTGCTGTTCCCCAATTAATTGTTGCAAGCCATCCTGCGTTACAATGGGTTAAAATATTTACTGTATCTTTTTTTTTATTATAAATTTCTTCAATTATTTTTAGACCATTCAATCCAATATTTTCACAAAATTTAATATCCTCTTTGCAAATTTCTTTTGCTTCATTTAATGCAATATCTAAAATTTTTTCACTACTAACGCTTGAAATTTTATTAATCATTCTGTCAACTGCCCATTTTAAATTAATTGCAGTTGGTCTTGATTTTATCAAATCTTCAGCTGATTTTTTCAAAAAAGATTGATCATTATTTTCTAAAATAGCTAAAACTAATCCATATGCTGCGGTAGCTCCTATTAAAGGAGCACCTCTTACTTCCATTACTTTAATTGCATTTATTGCATCTTTAACTGTTTTTAAATCTTTAATAACAAATTGATGTGGAAGTTTTGTTTGATCAATTATTTTAACAATATTATTTTCAAACCAAATTGTGCAGTATTCTTTTCCATCAATTTTCATTTATTTAATACTCTACCCGCAACTGTTTTAAGTTTATCTTTTGTTTTTTGTGTTCTTTTTTCAGGTGCTGTTATAATAGCAACATCTAGACAATTATTTGTTGGATCTTTAGGATCAATGTATTGTTCAAAATTATCAATTATATTTTTAATCATGCTTTTTGCTTTAGCGGCATTACCTAAAAGAACTTTTATTACTTGTTGAACGTCAACGTTTTCATGATCAGGGTGCCAACAATCATAGTCTGTTACCATTGATACTGAGGCATACCTTATTTCAGCTTCTCTCGCTAATTTTGCTTCTGGCATATTAGTCATTCCAATAACATCTGCATTCCAAGACCTATATAAATTAGACTCAGCTAACGTTGAAAATTGAGGTCCTTCCATAACTACGTATGTTCCATTTCTTTGATAATCAATTTTTTCTTTTTTTATAGCTGCTTCACATGCATTCATTAATCCATTTGAAGTTGGATGAGCCATAGACACATGTGCTACTATTTCATTATCAAAAAATGTTTTATTTCTTGCAAAAGTTCTATCGATAAATTGGTCTACAATTACAAATTTTCCTGGAGGTAGCTCCTCCTTTAATGATCCAACCGCCGATACAGAAACTATATCGGTAACTCCTAATTGTTTAAGGGCGTCAATATTAGCTCTGAAATTGATTTTAGAAGGATTTATAAAGTGACCTCTGCCGTGTCTTGGTAAAAAATAAACTTCTTTTTGGTTATAATTAGTTTTTAATATTTGATCTGACGGATCTCCCCATGGAGTTTTAATGTCTAACAATTCCCTTTTTTTAAATTCTTCAACATCATACAAGCCGCTCCCACCTATAATTGCCAATTTATTGTTTGCCATATATAAAAGATAGTTTATTTAATAATATAACGCAAATTTTAATGGATTTAAAAAAATTTATAAGGTCGATACCTGATTATCCAAAAAAAGGTATTTTATTTAGAGACATTACAACTTTAATTAAAGAAGAGAAAGCATTTGAAGAAACAATTAATCAAATCGTTGAACGATCAAGAAAATTTAAATTTTCAAAGATTGCTGCGATTGAATCCAGAGGTTTTGTATTCGCTTCGGCTGTATCTTATATTCTAAAAAAACCTTTTATTATGTTGAGAAAAAAAAATAAGTTACCAGCCGAAACTCACTCTGTTGATTTTGAACTAGAATATGGAAAAGCCACAATTGAAGTACATAAAGACTCGATCAATCAAGGAGAAGCTGTTTTAATTATTGACGATTTAATAGCCACAGGAGGTACAGCCGAGGCAGCCGCTAAATTAATTGATTTTTCAAAAGGATCGGTTGCTGGGTTTATTTTTGTTATAAATCTTTTTGACTTAAAGGGATCGGATAAATTAATTAATTTAGGATATAAAGTAGAAAATTTAATTAATTTTCCTGGGCATTAATAATAAATTCTATAAAAAGATTTCTTTCCAAGAATTGCATTATATAACCCCAAAAAACTATATTTGTTTAGATTAAACAGTTCATTATTCGATCTTATTTTAAAGAATATCATAAGTATAAAAAATTTGATTAACTTGTAAGAACATTTTTTATGAGCATGTAAAAAACCATAGTTTTTTTTATAAAAATAAAATTCCGACCATCTCCAATGCCAGCTTCTAAATTTAATTGCTGCAATTTTATGCTCGGGCATTACGGCAATAGAACTGCTATTACCAATATGTTTAATGAAAAGAATCTTGCTAGCTAATATTTTTTTTCCAATTTTACTTAACCTTTTACAAAGATCAAAATCCTCAAAATAAATAAATATATTTTCATCAAAAATAACTTTGTCTATAAATTTGTTTAAATTAATAATCATTGCACATCCTATTATCCAATCTACCTCGATTAAAGTTTCATTAACTTTTTTTTCAATATTATTTTTTTTAAAATAACCATAAGACGAGTGCCCTGTTTTATTGATATCTTCCTCATAAAAATTAACACCTAAAATAGTAAAATCTAAATCACTTTCTAAGTAGATTGCTAATTTTTCAAAAAATTTATTATCACATATTGTATCTGGACTTAAAGCTAAAGCAAATTTTGTATTAATCATTTTAAAACCAAAATTGTGACCTCCTCCAAATCCTAAATTGCTCCCGGTACACTCAATAGATAAATTTTTAAATTTACCTAAAAATTCATTTTCATTTTCAAATTTATCTGAATTTTCTACAATCAAAACATTTACTCTCTCGTCTATAGAGTTAAGGCAATTAATCAAAATATCTCTATTAGTTTTGTAAGTAAGAATAACTATTGTAAGCTCAGAAAGAAAATTATTATTCATTTTAATATCTTTAATCTATTTTTGGTCTATACCAAGATGATCTATTTAGCATTGAATTAATTAAACCTAATGCCCTATTATAGTAGACTTTAGATTTAAATTTTTTAAAAATAATACAGTAGAAAAAGAATTTTATCATTGAAGATACTAACTTAGGTAATCCTTCTGCTAGAGCATATAAATATCCTTTATGTTTTTTTGAATAATAAAATTTAGACCAAGACCAATGCCAATTTCTAGATAGTTCTACCTCGCTATGGAAATCGTTTGAAACTCCTCTAGCTCCTAAATGTTTTATTTTGCTAGTAGGTACTATAAAGATTTTTTCATTTTGTTCTTTTACCCTTTTGCATAAATCGTCATTTTCTAAATACATAAAGATTTTTTCATCAAAAAAAATATTATCTTTAAACATAGATTTAATTTTTTTTTTGTTAATCAGCATGCAATAGCCATCAACGCAGTCTACCTCAAAATTTTTTTTGTAATCAATATGTTCTTTTTTTTTAATTGAAAAATTTGGAAATTCTTTATTATCAGAAATTGATGAGATTATTGCAAAATTTTTTAATTGTTTTCCCTCGTTGATTAAATTATCGATTGTATTTTTAAATAATAATACATCAGGGTTGAGTATTAAAACAAAATCTGATTTTGCGTACTCGATTCCAATGTTATTTCCTGCACCCATACCAATATTATCATTAGATAATATACATGAAACGTTTTTATATTTTTTTTCTAAATAATTTTTAAAATCTCTGTCTTTAGAATTTTCAACTATTATAATTTTAATGTTACTATCTATTGATTGGAGACACTGGTCTATAATATGTTGGCTTTTAAAGGTAACAATTACTAAAGTTAAATTCTGCCTAGATATTGACATACATAATTGATTAATAATTTATTATAAAATGTATACTAACAGTTTCATCTAATGTAAAAAACAAAATTATGAAAAAAGTAATTGTTACAGGAGGATTGGGTTTTATTGGAAGTAATCTAATTAAACTATTACTAAGAAAAAATTATTACGTTCTTAATATTGACAAAGTTACATACTCATCAAACAAATACAATACAAAAGAATTTCTTACTAATAAGAATTACAATTTTATAAAGCTAGATATTAAAAATAAAAGATTATTTGATATTTTAAAAAAATTTAAACCTTGTGGAATATTTAATCTTGCAGCTGAAACTCATGTAGATCGATCTATAGATTCTCCCTTTGATTTTATAGAGAGCAATATTGTAGGGACTTTTAATTTATTAGAGTCTTTTAGAAAGTTTTATAAAATAGTTTCAAAGACAAGGCTAATTCACATATCTACCGACGAAGTTTACGGTGATGTTTTAAAAGGAAGGTCTGATGAAAACTATCAATACAAACCTAGCTCACCTTATGCGGCAAGCAAAGCTTCATCTGATCATTTGGTTTCTTCTTATGTCAGAACATTTAAAATTCCAGCAATAGTAACTAATTGTTCAAATAATTATGGACCAAATCAGCATCCAGAAAAATTAATACCAAAATTAATTTATAATATATTGAATAATCGGGAACTGCCTATTTATGGTAGAGGAAAAAATTCTAGAGAATGGATTTATGTTGCAGATCATTGTGAAGGTCTTTTAAAAGTTTTTTTAAATGGAAATATAGGAGAATTTTATAACATTGGTTCAAATAAAAATTTAAATAATATTCAAATTACAAACTATTTATTAAGAACAGCAAAAAAACATATTAATGTCGGCAAAAGAGTTAAAATAAAATTTGTTAAAGATAGACCTGGTCATGATTTAAGATATGCTTTAAATAGTAAAAAAATCAAAACAAAACTCAAATGGATACCAAAAACTAGTATCATTGAAGGTCTGAATAAAACCTTTTTATGGTATTATAACAACCAGAAATATTTTAAAAATTTAAAGAAAAAAGATATCGTTAAGAGATTAGGAATATAATTGATTAAAAAAGGAATTATTTTAGCTGGAGGAAAAGGCACTAGAATGAGCCCAATAACAAAAGCTATTAATAAGCAATTGTTACCTATATTTGATAAACCCTTAATATTTTACCCCTTATCAATTTTGATGCTTGCTAAAATTAAAGATATTTTAATAATTGTAAATAAAGGAGAACTTAAACAATATAAAAAAATATTACCAGATGGTAAAAATCTTGGTATAAAAATTAAGTATGAAGAGCAAAGTAAACCGAGAGGTTTACCAGATGCATTTATATTAGGTGAAAAGTTCATTGGTAAAGACAATGTTGCATTAATTTTGGGTGATAATTTTTTTTATGGACAAAATTTAACAAAACAACTTTTAAATTACAAAAAATTAAAAAAAGGAGCAAAAATTATTTTACATAAAGTAAAAAAGCCTGAACAATATGGTGTAGCTAAAATTAGTAAAAATTTTAAAGTAACAATGATAAAAGAGAAACCAAAAAAATTTGTATCTGATTTAGCTATAACAGGATTATATTTTTTCGATAATCTTGTTTGTAAATATTCTAAGACACTAAAACCATCTAGGAGAGGTGAATTAGAAATTGTAGATCTTATTAATAAATATAAAAAAAAAGGTAGTTTAAAAGCAAACTTGCTTGGTAGAGGGGGAGCGTGGTTAGATACGGGTTCTATTGACGATTTTTACAAAACTAGTGCATTCGTTTCCGCAATCGAAAAAAGGCAAGGATTTAAGATTGCATGTATCGAGGAAATAGCGCTTTCTAATAGCTGGATTAAAAAAAAAGAAATTAACGAACAAATTAAGTTTTATGGAAAGTGTGAATACTCAAACTATTTAAAAGACTTGATCAAATAGAAAAAGTGAAAAAAATATTATTAACAGGGTCTACAGGATTTGTTGGATCTGCATTGCTTAGAAGTTTATCTAAAAAATATAAGGTTTACGTAATCTTAAGAAAAAAAAATCAAAAAGTCTTAAAGAATAAAAATATAATTAAAATTGATTATATAAACTTAAATGACTTGAATAAAAAGATAAGTAAATTAAAGATTAATACTGTAATTCATTGTGCAACCCATTATGTGAAAAAACATAGTTTTGAGGACATAAAAAGATTATGTGATTCTAATATTTTATTTGGGAATATAATACTTGAAAATCTCAAAATTATGGGTGTAAAAAAATTTATTAATTTTTCAACAGTGTGGGAAAATTATGATGGGAAAAAAGGAAATTATTATAATTTATATTCTGCATATAAAGCCTGTTTTATAAATTTAATTAATTATTATAAAAAAAAATTGGGTAAGATTAATTTTTTGAATTTAACATTGTCAGATACATTTGGATTAAAAGATAAAAGAAACAAATTAATTAATATTCTTAGATTGAATTATAAAAAAAACTGTGTAACAAAAATAGTTTCAAGAAATTTATACATGAATTTACTAAATGTCACAGACGTAGAAAATGCAATTGAGCTTATATTGAAGAAGAATTATAAGTCAGATACCTATATATTAGAAAATAATAGAATTTTTAAGGTTATAGACTTAATTAACAATATTAATAAAAATCGTAAAAAAATTAGAGTTAAATGGCTATCTAATAAAATTTTAAAGGAGAAAACTTACAAATTCTCAGTTCTTAAAAATTGGAAACCCATTAATAGTAAAATTGAAGACATAGTAAAAATTATAACGAATTAGAATACTATTGTTTTTTTTTTAATTAAGGCTAAATACAAAGAATGAAAAAAATATATTACGGTAAAGCTGTCTACGATAAAAAAGAAATAAATGCAGTATTAAATGTTTTAAAAAATGATAGCTTAACACTAATTGATGGGAAAAAAGTAAAAGAGTTAGAAAAAAAAGTTTCAAATCTTTTTGGCAAAAAATACGGTTTAATGGTTAACTCTGGATCTTCTGCAAACTTGTTAGCCTTATCATCTTTTAATTTCAAAAAAGGTTCTGAAATAATTACACCAAACTTAACCTTTTCTACGACAGTGGCTCCAATTTATCAACTAGGATTGATCCCTCATTTCGTAGGAGCAGTAGAAAATAAATTTGTTTCAGATTGTTCTCAAATTGAAAAGTGTATTAACAAAAAGACAGTCGCTTTAATGATTCCAAATTTACTTGGTAATATTGCTGATTGGAAAAAGATTTATAAAATTGCAAATAAATACAAATTAAAAATAATAGAGGATTCTGCAGATACTATTGGTTACAAAGTTAATAATAAAAACTTAGGTAGATACTCAGATGTAACAACAAATAGTTTTTATGCATCACATATAATTAATGGTGCTGGCACAGGTGGAATTGTTTGTTTTAATGATTACAAATTATATGAAAAGGCAAAATTGTTGAGAGGATGGGGAAGATCATCAGCAGTTTTTAATGAGTCTGAAAATGCAAATAAGAGATTTAATGTAAAAGTTTCTGGAATTGATTATGATGCAAAATATATCTTTTCAGATTTGGGTTATAATTTCTTACCTTCGGAAATATCTGCAGCATTTGCACTTGAACAAATAAAAAAATTAAAAAATAATATTTCTATAAGAAAAAGAAATTTTGAATATTTAAAAAAATTTTTTAGTAATTATAAAAAATATTTTAAATTGCCTGAACAATATAATGGTGTTAAGACACCTTGGTTGGCTTTTCCCTTGGTAATTAAGAAAAATAAAAAATTCACAAGAAAAAAAATGCAAATTTTTTTTGAGAGGAACCGAATTCAAACTAGAACAATATTTACAGGAAATATTTTAAAACAACCAGTAATGAAAAATAGAATTTATATGAAACACCCAAAATGCGATAAAATCGCAGATGATGTAATGAAAAATGGAATTTTATTAGGTTGTCACCAGGGCATGAATAAAAAAGAATTAAATTATATTTGCTCAACATTCAAAAAATTTATAGGAAATGAAAATAATTAAAACGGAATTTAATGGTCTTTTAATTTATAATAAAAATTCTTATTATGATAAAAGAGGATATTTTAGAGAACTCTATCTTCAAAAACACTTTAAAACTTCTTTTCCTTTTGATGTCATGTCGTATTCAAAAAAAAATGTTTTAAGAGGTTTGCATTTGCAAAAAAAAAATTCGCAAGCTAAATTGATTACCGTTCTTAGTGGAAAAATATTTGATGTTTGTGTCGACTGTAGAAAAAAATCCAAAAATTTTGGAAAACATTTTTCAATTATTTTATCTGACAAAAATAACAAATCTTTATTAATACCTGCTGGCTTTGCACATGGTTTTTATACGTTAACAGACAATGTAATTATGCATTATAAATGTTCAAAATATCGAAATGCAAAATCTGAGATAGGGTTGTTATGGAATGATCAAGATCTTAAAATAAAATGGCCAATTAAAAAATTAATAATTTCAGAAAAAGATAGAAAAAATATAAGTTTTAAAGATTTTAGAAAAATGGTTAAAGCTTAAATTGATTTTTTCAAAGCTTCATAAATTAAATCTTCAGTTGTTTCCCCAAGACTTCTATAAATTTCGTTATTATTCTTAAATATTAAAAGTGTAGTTTGAAATTTTACATTTAACAAATTAGCTATATCTTTATTTGTTACATCAAATGAAAAATATTCAATATTATCAAATTTAATATCAAATAGTTTTCCATCATTTTTGGCTTTATTTAAAACTTTCATCTGACTAGCGCATGAAGAGCAATATTTTATCCAAGAACTTACTATTACAACTTTCCCTTCTGATTGAGCTTTATCAAACAACTTTTTGTTAAAAGTAGTTTCTTTCTCCATAGAGATCGAAGGATTTATAATAAAAAGTTGGATAACAAATAATAATATGAATTTTTTAAGCATTATAGAATAATCTCTATATTTCCAAAAATTACAATGTGTCAAAAAAACTTCTTTTAAATAATCATTTTTTAATTAAATATACTAGTATGTTTAGATTATTTTTATCAATTATGTTTATATTAATTTCATATAACTCATACGCTGATAAAAATATGATGATTGGTTCCTTAGGTAAGTCTGAAGAAGTTAACCGTACAATTAAAGTTATAATGTATGATAATTATTATGAGCCAAGTAGCTTTAACATAAAATCTGGTGAAACGATTAAATTTGAAGTTGTTAATGCTGGAGAATTAGTTCATGAATTTAATATAGCTAATGCAATGATGCACAAAAAACATCAGCCAGAAATGGAAAAAATGGTTGAAAACGAAATTTTACTAGCTGATTCAATTGACAAAGAAAAAATGAAAAAAATGGCAAAAATGGACAAGTCAATGGGTCATTCACATAGTAATAGTGTGTTACTTGAGCCGAATGAAAAAGGTAATATTGTTTGGAAGTTTGAAAATGCAATGAACATTGAAATTGCATGCAATGTTCCAGGACATTATCAAATTGGCATGATTGCTAAAGTTGATATAAAATAATTAATGCAAAAATCATCAGTATCGAGTTTCCATTGGGCATGCAAACACACTTGGAATAGAAGTGCAAAAAACACTGCATGGTGTTTACTTGGATGTTCAATAGGAGATTTTGGTACAATTTTATTTTTTCAGGTTACAAAAATTCCTTTTCCTGTATTAGGCATAATGACATTAGCAATAATAAATGGACTAATAACAAGTATAATACTTGAAACAATAATTTTAATGAAACAAAAATTAAGTTTTTCAAAAGCTTTAAATACTGCAATCGGAATGAGCTTTATTTCAATGATAAGCATGGAAATTGCAATGAATGCTACTGATTACTATCTTACTGGTGGTGCAATACTAACTTGGTGGGTAATACCAATAATGTTAACAGTGGGTTTTCTGACACCTTGGCCATACAATTATTGGAGATTAAAAAAATATAATATTGCATGTCATTAATATGGTAGCGGGAAGTGGGATCGAACCACTGACCTCGGGCTTATGAGTCCCGCGCTCTAACCAACTGAGCTACCCCGCCATTTAATTTACAATGATTTATACTACTTTTATTTTTTGTTTCAAATAAGAAATTACAATTTTTGTTTACTAAGTACATATTTTGCTAGAATCTCTGTTGTAAGATTTTGTTTAGTAAAATTTAATAATTCATTTTTTATTTCTAAAATATTAGAATTTTCTTTCAAAAATGTGGATGCATTCTTATTTTTAAACATATTTGGAATATAAGAAAATATTTTATTAAAAGATAAAAATTTTTTCTTATAAATTTTGAAGGGGGAATAAAGCTTCAAAACACTATCAAAACTAGAATAAATTTCTGACAATCTTTCCTTGGGTAAAGTTTTAAGTATTAATTTAGGACAATCTTCAATATTAAAAAATAGTGGAATACAACCATTCATTAATATTTCATAATGCCTCAAACAATCCCAGCCTAATTTTTTGTTTGTGATTGCAAAGATACTATTTGAATACATATTATAATATGTTTTTTCATCGTCATATATATATGTACTAAGTCTACCAGGCACCAATGGTGCTAGTAAATTAATTGGGTTTTCATTTATGTTTTTTATTATTTTTTCTTTTGGAATAGCAAAACTTATAGGTATTACATTGTTTTTATTTTCTAATAATTCTCTCTTAAAATATAAACCTGATTTAGTATATCTTTCATCAATAATATTATCATCCTCTCCGTCTATAAAAATAACTTTGTTGTTGTATTTGATAACATCATCTATAAACTGATCTGATCTTCTTACAGAGCCATATATAATAAGATCAAAATATTTTTCTTCTATTTTTTTTTTTATATCTGATCTATCTATTGAGTTAAAATTTTTTAGTGTACCATTAATTGTAAAACCCTTGCCCCATATTTTATTTATATTGAATTCCCTTTTTGATATTTCATCTGAGTACATGTACCAACAACCAGGGTAATCTATGACATCAGATCCGTAAAGTTCTCTCAATCCATGTAATAAAAGATCGCTCATAAAATCATTTAAATGCGTTTGATTACCTTCTGAGCGAATGAGTAAGATTTTCATAATATTTTTAAGATTACTTTTATAGATAAAAAATTAATTATTTAATAATTTTTTTTTAGCTTTTTCAAACTCATAACCACTCAAAGCTCCACTTTTGTATAAATCATTTAGTACCATCAATTGTTTCTCGGTATTTAAGCATAACCAATTTGATGAAGGGTCAAACATTGGTATTAAGGTAGCTTTTCCAGTTTGTAAATCTATTTGCCATTCTCTTATAGTTTTTTCATCATCAATGCTTGATATATTTAAATTATCTTTATCTAATTTAATTTTTTGAAAAAAGAGCCAAATGTTTGGGGACATCTCCTCTTTTGCAAAATTTTTTCCATATACTATAAAGGCCTTATTTTTTGTTATAAGATTCTCGCAACTAAATGACTCTAGATTTGCGTAAGCATTATTATGATTAATAATTATGAATATTGATAAAATTAAAAATATTTTTTTCACTAAGCTTTAGATAACTTATTTATATTTATATTACCTATGTAAAACATTAAAGCCACATATTGAATTAAAGCATAGACAGCAATTGGTGTCATATATTCAAGTTCATGAAATAATTGAGCACCTACTATTAAACCCATAGCACCGTTTTGAAGCATAGCTTCAATCATAATTGTTCTTTGTATTCGCACTTCTTTAAGTGTAAATCTTGTCACTAAATAAACAGATGTTAAAATTGACACAATAACAACAAAGGATATTGCGCCAACGTCTGCGAAGTATCCTCCAAGATTGTTTCTCTCCGTAAATATTGCAATAATAACTATTAAAATAAATAAGAAAAAAGCAGCCCTATCAAATCTTAAATTATTTCTCTCTGAAAATTTTTTAAAATTTCCTCTTACCAAAATACCTACAAATGTAGGTAAAGCTATGAATAGAAACATTCTGACCGAAAATTTTAATAGGTTTAAATCAAATACAACATCCTTAAAAAATGATGAGTAAATTTTTAAGAATATTGGTATTGATATAAACGATACCAATGCACAAAAGGATGTTATAGTTATTGATAATGCTACATTACCTTTTACTAATTTTGTTGCATAATTAGACATTACAGCAGAAGGCAATATTAATAATAAAAAAACACCTAACTGGAATTCTGCCTGCATTGGGAAAAATGAAATAATTATAATTCCAATAATTGGAAGTATTAACATTTGACAAATAAGGGCAATTATTAAATTTCTAGGCTTTTTAATAACTTCTAAAAAATCTTTTGCAGTTAAATTTAAACCTAGTGAAAACATGATGAATATCATGCCAATGGGTCCAACATTTTTAACAAATTCCACTATTCCCTCAAGTGATTTATGAAGTAATTAAAATAAATTTCAACAAATATTTGATCGATTTAGTCTTGAATTATCACTTTTTTTCATATTATTTACAGCCGATGTCGGTTGTTAATAAAGAAATTAAATTTTCATCAAAGATACAAACAGATGATAGTTTTAATGTTTTTAAAAAATATCATGACCTCTTGATTACTGAAATATTTTATTTCCAACAGCAGTGGCTTACAGCAGCATTTAGAAGATTTAAAGATTTCGATAAATATATAATTTTAATATATTTAATTAATAAAGCATTTAAAGGTTACAATGACCATTTTATTGTTAATTCTTTTGATGAATTTTACTCAAAAGATAAATTTGAAATTCCTAAAATTAATATAATTGATTTATCGAGAGAACTAAATATTTCTAAAGAAACTACAAGAAGAAAAATGATGGAATTAGAAAAAGAAGGTGCAATTAAAAAAAACAAAAAAAAAGTGATGCTAGAAAGAAGAGGTCAAGAAATACAAAAACCTACTGATTCGATACGAAATTTATCAAGAGTGATATCTCATTTTACTGATTATTTAACAAGAGAAAATATACTTAAAGGTAAAATAACTAAAAATGAAATTGAAGAAAAAATTAAAAAAAACTTTACTAGATGTTGGCAATATTTTTTTGATTATCAAATTCCGTTGATTACCAGATGGAAAGTAATATTTGGAGATGTAGAAACTTGGACTATATGGGGAAATTGTGTCTATAACCAAAATTTAGTTATGTCAAAAAATCTTAAAGACAATCAAAGTCTTACAAAAAATAATGACGCTTTTATTAAAAGACTTAACGAGTATGGAAATCAAGGGCTCAATGCAATGACAATTTCAGAGTTAACGAGTATTCCAAGGCCAACTGTATTAAGAAAATTAAAAAATTTAATAAAAAAAAAATTATTAACCAAAGATGAAAATAATCACTATTTAATTTTTGGTGGACCAGGTACTTCGAACTATTCGAAAGATATTTTAAAAATAATGAATGATGTTGATGAAGTTAGAAAAATTAATGGTAAAGAATTTGCAGAATTAATAACAAAAATATTGAATATTATAGTTTTATAAGGAGGCTATAATTCCAGTTACTACTATCACTGAGCCAATAAGACCTAAAAATAACAGATTTTCTTTTCTCTCTCTTTTCTTTTCGTGTCTTACTCTGTTTAAAAGAATATTTATATCTACTTTTTGTTGATGACTAACTTTACTAGGTTCAGATTGGTTCTCTAGGCTATTTACTTCAGTGCTCATGGGCCTATTAAACACTAAGCTCAGCACATTATCAAATTATTTTAAGTTCAAAATGGGTTGTGGTCTCAATAGGAGTCAATATGTCCTAGATCTCAGAAAGTTTTTTTGAATTTAAAGGTCTTTTTAAAATTGAAGCCTTAAATTTTTTCTTCTCAACTTCTATCTCAAACTCTGAATTTTCAATCTCCTGATGGCTCATGCCGGAGTTAATATAGCCAAAAGCTAGGTTTTTATTAAAATTAAAAGAAAAATTGCCTGATGTGGTTCTCCCAACAATCTTATCTTTAAAAAATATAGGCTCGTCATGTAGCAGAAGTGGTTCTCCAGGTTTAGAATTTTCTAAAATGATCATTTTAAGTTTTTTGTCAGTATTTTTATCTTTAATTTTCTCTAAAACTTCTCTTCCTATAAAATTTGTATTTTTTTTAAAGCTAATTGCAAAATTAAGTCCAGCCTCAAATTGATTTTCCTCAGGTGAAATATCATGACCCCAATGCACATAGCCAGATTCCATCCTCATAATATCCATTGCGTGCATACCGCATAAAGATAAATTAAAATTTTTGCCCTCAGATACTAAAATTTCAAAGAGTTTTTTTGCATTTTCTTTTTTGACGTATAATTCATAACCCAACTCTCCAACATAAGATATTCTTTGAGCCCATACTTTTATGTCTGATATTTCAACTTCTTTAGCTGTTGCAAATTTAAAGTTATCTTTTGAAAAATCGCTATTACTAATTGAAGATATCATTTCTCTACTTTTGGGCCCAAATAAACCTAAGCAACAATAATCTTCAGTTACATCCTTAAAGTCTATTTCATTTGAGATATGTTTTAAAATATGAAATTTATCTCTTTCACGATTAACAGCTGAGCTTACTAATCTAAAATAATTTTTATCAATACAGATAACAGTTAAATCAGCTTCAATTCCTCCATCTTTATTCAGCATTTGAGTATATTTAATTGAACCAGGTATATCTTTTATATTAGCCGTACATAACATTTGTAATTCTTGGTGAACTTTTTCTCCTTTTAGATCAAATTTTGAAAAAGGTGAGAGTTCAAATAATCCAACATTGGTTCTTGCATTTTTTGTTTCAAATTCTGCGCTCGGATACCAGTTTTGATAATTGTAACTATATTTGTAATCTTTATTTTTTTCATCTTTTGAAAACCACATTGGTCTTTCATATCCACCTGAAACACCAAAACATGCACCATGCTTTTTTAATTCATCATGATAAGGAAGTGTTATAACATTCCTTGAAGTTTTGTGTTGTTTGTATGGCCAATGCATTCCATATAAGTCTCCGAGAGTTTCTGTAACTCTTTCTTTAATAAAATTTATTTCTGAATGGAATTTTTGAAACCTTTTAATGTCGTAACTAAATATATCTTCATTGATATGACCATTCATTAACCATTCAGCTGTAACTTTACCAACTCCACCAGCACTTGCTATTCCAATACTATTTAATCCACAACAAACAAAAAAGTTTTTTACCTCAGGAACTTCACCAAGTAATGTATTAGTATCTGGTGTAAAAGACTCTGGACCTGCAAAAAATTTTCTTATCCCAATCTTCTCTAATATTGGAAATCTTTTCATACATGCTGTTAGATAAGGCTCAAAGTGTTCGAAATTTTCTGGAAATTCTCCAAAAGAAAAATCTTCTGGAACTTTATTAGTTTTATCAAATGCAGGAATAGATTTTCCCTCAAAAATCCCCAATAATAATTTACCAGCATCCTCTTTAATGTAAGTTCTGCTGTCAAAGTCTCTAATTACTGGTAAATCTTTTGGAACTTCTTTTATTGGTTCAGTTATTACATAAAAATGTTCAGCAGGATATAATGGGATACTTACACCTAATTTTTCACCAATTTGTCTTGACCACATCCCGGTTGCTAAAACAATATATTCACATTCTATTTTTTGACCATTAACAACTACGCCTTCTATTCTTTTATTTTTAACTAGTATGTCTTCAACAGGAGAATCTTCAAAAATTTTAGCACCTTCTGCTCTTGCAGCTTTTGCAAGTAATTGAGTAATCCCAGAAGGATCTCCTGCACCGTCACCTGGCATTAAAATACCACCCAACAAATCGTCATTTTTGATTAAGGGAACTTTGTCTTTGATTTCATCTTTATTTAAAATTTGAACATTAACATCATAAAGTTGAGCTGTAGTTGCTTGTCTTTTTAATTCCTGCCATCTCCCCTCTTCTTGAGCAATTGACATTGCGCCGTTTAATCTAAGTCCCGCTGAGTGATCTACTTTTTTTTCCAGTTCTTTATATAGATCTAAAGAATATTTTCTAATTTTTGTAATTGTTGCAGATGGGCCTAACTGGCTAACTAATCCAGCGGCATGCCAAGTAGTACCTGAAGTTAATTTATCTCTTTCTAAAAGAATAACATCTTTCCAACCAAACTTTGCTAAGTGATAAGCGCAAGAACATCCAACAACCCCACCACCAATAACCACAACTTTTGTGCTATTTGGTATTTTTTTATTCATTTAATTAATTTTTGATTGCGTCTCCTGCACTAACATATTCGTGACCAAAAACATCTGCAACAGCTTTATAAGTCACATGCCCTTTGTGAACATTAAGTCCTGCTAAAAAGTTCTTATCTTCACCTAAAGCTTTTTGATAACCTTTATTTGCTAATTTTACTAAATAAGGAAGTGTAGCTTTATTTAGTGCAAATGTTGAAGTTCTTGGGACTCCACCAGGCATGTTGGCAACACAATAATGGACAACATCATTAACTATATAAGTTGGGTCACCATGAGTGGTTGGTTTACTTGTTTCAACGCATCCACCTTGGTCAATTGCAACATCGACTATTACAGAACCTCTTTTCATTAATTTAAGCATATCTTTGGTAACTAATTTTGGAGCTTCTGCCCCAGGTATTAAAACTCCACCAACTAATAAATCAGCTTCGGAAACTAACTTATTTAAATCAACTTTATCACTTTGCTCGGGAATTATTTTATCACCAAACATTTTAACTAATTGTTTTAATCTTTCCTCTGATTTATCAACTATATGAACTTTAGCTCTCATACCTGTTGCAATAATTGCAGCGTTCTCTCCCACAACTCCACCTCCAAGAATTAATACATTTGCTGGTTCACCACCAGGTGCTCCACCTAATAAAATACCTCTACCTTTTTGATTTTTTTCTAAACAATGTGCTCCAGCTTGAACTGACATTCGGCCAGCTACTGCACTCATAGGTGCAAGTAATGGAAGTCTACCATTATCATCTGTAACAGTTTCATAAGCAATATTAACACTTTTAGATTTGATTAGTCCTTCTGTAAGTTCTTTTGCGGCTGCTAAATGAAGGTAAGTATAAAGTATTTGATTTTCTCTTAACATATCTACCTCGACCTTTTGGGGCTCTTTTACTTTAACTATTATGTCTGCATCATTAAAAATATCACCAGCAGTTTTTACAATTTTTGCACCTGCTTTAGTATACTGATCATTATCAAAACCAGCTTCAAAGCCACCATTGTTTTCAACTAATACTTCATGGCCTTCGCCTACTAAAGTTTTGACACTTTCTGGAGTTAATCCTATTCTATTTTCTTGAGGCTTTATCTCTTTTGGAACGCCAATTTTCATAAAGAAAATTAATTCTTTTTACTTTTGCTATAGTTCGTAATTCCTGTTCTTAGCTTATCGATTATTTCATCAATATGTTTTTTCTCACAAATAAACATTGGTGCAATAATTAAACAGTCTCCAGTGGCTTTGAAATTTACTCCTGCATCATAACAGTGTTTAAATGTTGCAAGTCCTGCTCTACCTGGTTTTGTATCCATCTTAATATCAATACCGCCCATCATTCCGTATCCTCTAATGTTTTCAACAACATCAATATCTTTTAATGAGAATAATCCTTCTTGGAAATAAGGAGCTAATTCTTTTGCTCTATTAAAAATATCTTCTTTTTCAAATATATCTTGAACTGCTAAAGCTGCTGCAACAGATATTGGAATACCAGAATAAGTATAACCGTGGAAAAGTTCTATTACTCCTTTAGGAGAGTTATCCATTACTGCATCATAAATTTCTTCTTTACATGCAACAACTCCAAAAGGAACAATTCCGTTTGTTGTAGCTTTTGCCATTGTCATTATATCAGGGGTTACACCAAACTCTTGAGCGCCAAAAGTCGAACCTGTTCTACCCCATCCTGTAATAACTTCATCAAAAATTAAAAGAATATTATGTTTGTCGCAAAGTTCTCTAAGTCTTTGTAAATATCCAACTGGTGGAACTAATGTTCCAGTAGATCCTGCAATTGGTTCTACTATACATGCTGCAATATTTTCGGCACCAAAGTTTGTGCATATTCTCTCTAAATCATTTGCAATTTCTGCACCTGTTTCAGGTTGACCAGATATAAATTTATGTTCATCTAAATGAGTATGTCTCATGTGAACGACCCCTGGCATTAAAACACTTGCATATGCTTTAACGTTATTTATCATTCCACCAACTGAAGTAGCACCAATATTCATACCGTGGTAAGCTCTTTCTCTTCCAACAAATCTAAATCTTTGTCCTTCTCCTCTTGCTTTATGATAAGCGATACTAATTTTAATTGCCGTTTCAACAGCAGTTGATCCACAAATTGTGTAAAAAATTCTGTTTAAATTTCCTGGTGTGTGTTTTGAAATTCTAGTTGCTAACTCAAATGATCCACCAAAACCTTGTTGGAAAGGTTGAGCATAATCTAAAGTTTTTAATTGATTTGTAATAGCATCAATAATTTCCATTCTGCCATGACCTAATGGATTACAAAAAAGACCAGAACTTGCATCAATTTGCGTGTTACCCTCGTGATTTTTTAAATAAACACCTTTTGCTTCTGTAATTAATCTTGGTCTTTCTTTAAAATCTTTATTGGATGTGAATGGCATCCAATGTTCATTTAAAGAATTTGGTATTGATGGTTTTTGACTCATTTTTATGTATTTCTAATCTTTAAACTAAATCATTTAATTTAACTATAAAATTATAATAGTTTGATACAACTTAAAATTGAATAGATAATTGTGTCGCCCCAAACCATACAATAAGATCGTTTACTTTGGTCTCTTTTTCAACTTTAATACTCTTTATAAATTTAAATAAGGAGAGGAATAAATGAAAAAAATATTAAGTTTTATTCTTGGAACTATTTTAGCTCTTAACCTTACTATTTCAGTTGCTAATTCAGCTGCAAAAGAAGTTAGAGTTGCTTACTTCTTAGAATGGCCAAGTCCAAATTTAGAGGACATGATGAAAAAAAACTTTGCAAAAGCATTAGGTGTACCAGTTAAGTGGACAAACTTCACAAACGGTGGAGCAATGACTGATGCAATGTTAGCTGGAGATATTGATATTTCTTATTCACAAGGTTTAGTACCTTTCATTAACGCAGTTAAATCAAAAGCGCCAATTAAGCTTGTTGATATAGCTATGGAATATGGAATGGGTGGAACAACTTGCGTAACTTCAAATGCTTCTGGTATTACAAAAGCTAATGCTACAGAACTTGAAGGTAAAAAAGTTGCTGTACCACTAGGAACAATGGCTGAATACGTTTTTGATGAAAGTATGAAAGTTGTTGGAGCTGACAGAAAAAAAATGGATATCATTCAAATGGATCCTGAAGAAGGGGCTGCTGCATTAGTAAGCGGTGATGTTGTAATGGCATGTTTATTTGGTGGTAATTCAATCAAAGCTGCAACTGCAGTTGGTACTAGATTACTTACAGTTCAAGAAGCAAGAGATGCTGGTATTCTTGGAATAGATATTACTTCAGTAACTACAAAGTTTATGAAGGAAAACCCAGGTATGCTAAGAACTTTTATTGAAGTAACTCACGAAGCAAACGAAAGATACAGAAATGGCAAAAGCGACATGAACGCTATGTCAAAAGCTTCAGAGATGAAAGTTGCTGATATGAAAGAAACTTTAAGTGGTTTCAAATTTTTAACACCTGAAGAGACTAAACAGTCTATGACTAAAGGAAATCTTGATGCATTCTTAAAAGGAATGGGAACACCAAGAGGAAACGTAGACACTAGTTTCTTACCTTTATAATCTAAAGGTTTATTAAAATTAAATAGGCGCCAATTTTCTAATTGGTGCCTATTTTTTTTATGAGAATTTTAATATAAAGTCATCTTATGAGTGATTTAGTTTCACAAAATTTAAACATGATTTTTAAATCTCCTAAGGGGGAGACTGTTCATGCATTAAAAGATTTAAATTTTACAATTAAAAAAGGTGAGCTTTTAACTGTATTAGGTCCTTCGGGATGTGGAAAAACAACATTACTAAATATTGCAGCTGGCTTTATTAGACCAACTTCTGGAACAATCACTTTAGGGAAAAATGAAATTAACGGACCCGGAGTTGATAGAGGAATGGTTTTCCAACAAGGTGCTTTGTTTGAATGGTTAACTGTTTCTGAAAATGTAAACTTTGGATTAAGAATGAAGAAAAAAGATCCAGATGAAACTCAAAAAAAAGTTGATGAATGGTTAGAAATAGTTGGTCTTAAAGGATTTGGCAACACACCTACTTATCAATTATCTGGCGGTATGCAGCAAAGAGTAGCGCTTGCAAGATGTTTAATTAATGATCCTGATTTAATTTTAATGGATGAACCTTTGGGTGCATTAGATGCATTAACAAGAGAAAAAATGCAGTCATTAGTTTTAAAAATTTGGAAAGAAACAGGAAAGACAATCATACTAATTACTCACTCAGTTGAAGAAGCTTTGTTGCTTGGAGAAAGATTATATGTCATGGCACCAAGACCAGGTCGAATTCATAAAGAGTATAAACTTCCATTTGCAGAAATGGGATTAAAAGATGATTTAAGAGAAATTAAAAAAAATAAAGAGTTCTCATCTAAAAGAGAAGAAATTCTATCTATGATTTGGAATATGGAAGAAGAAATAATGGGGAAAGATAATTAATGTTTACTCAATTTATAACAATCTTAATTCTTGTATCCATTGTTGGATGTATTCTTTATGGAAGAAGATTAATTAAAACAGAGAAAGTTGATGCTGTTTTTGGTAATCCTGAAAGAGCTAAAGGTGGTACACACTGGATAATTGTTGGAAGTAGTGCAATCCTACTTGTTTGGCTTTATTATTCGTGGGATATTGCTAAAGGATTTTATCCAAAATCTGCAAATGAATTGTGTCAAGTTGCTAAAGTTAATGAGTCTTTACTTGGACTAAAATATCAATTTCCAATTGAGGAAAGAGAATTCAAAAGTACTTCTATTATAAAAATTGAAAATAAAAATTTAAGTAAAATAAGTAATGAAATACAAGTTTCACAACAATTAAACTCACAGCAAAAAACAATATTAGTTGGTTTTGTAAATAAAACATCTCAATTAATTCCATTACTTACAAATGAAAATTTAATGGAGATGGATACTAAGATAAAAATTAAAGAAATGACTGATGAGTTAAGGCTTTTAAGTTCAAACTTTCAAAAGAAAGATTATCCATTTGAAACTCCTGATGAAAAAAGTGCAAGACAAATTGCAGTTTCTGAACAAGGTGATTGGGGTATTATAAAGGTGCAAGCAGGAACTGGATCTATAGAAAATACTATTGAAGTTCCTTTAATTGCTGCAACTGATAGAGGTTTAAAATTCCAAGCGGCCGCAGAAGAGCTTACAATTATTAATGATAAATTCTTTAAATTAAGAAATCATAATCCACAATTTAAAAATTCAATTAAACAACTTAAAGAAGATATAAAAGCGTACAGAAAAGATTTAAGTGATGCAGAAGAGATAGCATCAAACTATGCAAAAGATATTGTTAAAATTGCAAGAAGAATAGAATTTGCAAGCATTTATCCACCAAGCGCTCTTAATGAAATGCAAAATGCAATTGTTGAATTTGATAATCTTCAAAAAGCAGAACAAGGTGGTTTAAGATTTGTTGATATATTTTTATTTCCTGCTGGAACAATTGTTTCTAGTGGAACCAGCTGTTCTGAACAAGGATCTGGTAGATGGTTACCAAAACCATCTGATACGTTAAATAAGTTTATCTTAATGTCAAAACCAAGTGTTGGTTACAAAAATATTCCATTACTTTGGATTGATATGATGGATGTTAGTAAAATAGTTGGATTTATTTTACCTGACTGGATTGCAGATATTTTGCCAGGAGAATACCCGGTTCATTCATCTGATGGTGTTGTTAAACAAAACTTTAAGGGAAAAGTTTTAAAAGTTGTTACAGGTGACTTTAAATTGTTCAAAATTCCAGTGCCTTATGGACATATCTGGGATTCTTTTTTAAGAGTATTTTTAGGTTTAGTCTTTGGAATTTTAATTGGTGTCCCTTTAGGTTTATTTATGGGATTAAATCGTTTTGCTAAAGGTTTCTTTGATCCATTGATTGAGCTTTATAGACCTGTACCACCTTTAGCTTGGGCTCCACTAATTATCTCAGTACTTGGAATAGATAATACTGGAAAAGTATTTTTATTATTTATGGTTTCGCTATCTATTATGATTATTTCTGCAAGAGCTGGTGCATCTGGTACTCAATTATCAAAAATTCATGCTGCTCACTCACTTGGAGCATCAAAGAAACAAATATTAAGATATGTAATATTTCCAAACTCGTTACCTGAAATTTTAACAGGAATTAGAGTTGCTGTTGGAATGTGTTGGGGAACTTTAGTTGCAGCAGAGTTCTTAGCAGGAACCACAGGTATTGGATTTGTAGAAAACGTTGCAAAAAAATATTTTCAATATGAAGTTATTTGGATAACCATATTTATTATGGGTATGCTGGGACTTTTATTCGACGTTACATTGAGAAAAATAATAGATAAAACGATACCATGGCGTGGAAAAGGATAATATTTTTTATATTTTTATTCTCAGTTTCATCTGAAGCAGCAGAATTAAATTTTAAAAAGATTGCTGATTTTAGAAGTCCTTGGGGATCCACATTTGTATCTAACAATGAAATACTTTTAACCGAAGTATCTGGTAATTTAAAATTAATTAATATTGAAAGTGGTTCTATCACGGAGGTTAAACATAACTTAAAAGTGTTAGAAGATGGTCAAGGTGGTTTGCTTGATATCTTATATAAAGATGGTGTAGTTTGGGTAAGTTATTCTGAAGATCATGGAAAATCAAAAACAACAACCTCTGTTGCACGAGGGAATTTTAATAAAGATCAAATAGATTTTAAAAATATTTTTGTTGCAACGCCACCAATAAATTCTGGATATCACTTCGGGTCAAGATTAGCTATTAAAGACAATTATCTTTTTGCATCGGTTGGTGAAAGAGGTGAAGGAATGATAGCACAAGATCCAACAAAACATCCTGGAAGTATAATTAGAATTAATATTGATGGAAGTATACCAAAAGATAATCCAAAATTTATTGACAAAAAAGATTGGCTACCAGAAATTTTTCAAATAGGAGTTCGAAACCCACAAGGTTTAACATTAAACCCTTTTGATCAAAAAATTTATGCAAGTAACCATGGCGCAAGAGGTGGTGATTGGTTTGGTGAAATTAAAAAAGGAGAAAACTATGGTTGGAAAGTTCTTGGTTGGGGTGGAACAAATTACAGTGGAACTAAGATTGGACCAAAGTGGTTACCTGGTTATACAAAAGCTATCAAATATTGGGTGCCTTCAATTGCAACAAGTGCAATAACAATTTATAAAGGTGAGGAATTTAAAGAGTGGAATGGTCATGCTTTAATTACATCTCTAAAAGACATGTCACTTAGAAAACTTGATTTTTCCAACTTAGAAAATGTTAAAGAAGAAGTCATATTTAAAAGAGAAATCGGAAGAATTAGAGACATACAAGTCCATCCAGTTAGTGGTAAGATCTTTTTTTTAAGTCAGGATGCTTTATGGCTAATGCAAAAAAATTAACAAACATAATTATTAAAGTATTAAAGAACAGAGGTTTAAGTCTAACGCACGCTATGATTAGTGCTAAAGCTTTAATCAATGCAGAATTAGTTGGTGCACATTCTCATGGTTTATCAAGACTTAAGATGTATTGCGATAGAATTGATAAAAAAGTTATTAATCCTAAACCAAAAATTAAAATAAAAAAAATATCTAGTTCAATTTCATATGTAGATGCTAATAATTCCATTGGGTTTGTTGCAGCTGATGTCGCTATCAAATCATTAATTAAAAATACAAAAAAAACTGGAATTGGTATGGTTGGAGTAAAAAATTCTGGCCACTACGGTTTATCTAGTTATTTTGTCGAACAAGCTGTTAAAAAAAATTTAATGGTATGGTGTTTTACAAATGCACCACCAGCTATTGCACCATATGGATCAAAGAAAACTTTATTTGGAACAAATCCAATTTGTTTTGGAACACCCTCGGGTAATAAAGTTCCATTTATATTAGATACATCAGTATCAATGATTAATAGAGGCAAAATAAGAGTAGCGGCTAATTTAGGTCATAAAATTCCTTTAGGAGTAGCTTTAGATAAAAATGGAAAACCAACTACAGATCCAATTAAAGCTCTTAAAGGTGTACAGTTACCTATCGCGGGATTTAGAGGTTCAGGTTTAGCTTGGATGGTAGATATATTAAGCGGAGTTATGACAGGTGCAAACCATGGAGGTAAAGTGAGAGATCCATTTGATGATTTTAAAGGACCACAAAACGTTGGACATTTATTTATGGCTGTAAAACCAAATATTTTTATTGGAAGCAATTATATTAAAAGAATTAAAGAGAACATAAGAATTATAAAGAAATTACCAAAAATCAAAGGTGTTAAAGAAATAAATTTTCCTGGTGAAGGTACAAAAAAAAGATATAAAAAAAATATGAAAAAGAATATTCCAATACCAAAAAGTATTATGGAAGATTTAAAAAAACTAAATGCTATCTAATAAACAAATAATTTGTCCAAACAATTTACTGGATGCTTCTATAAAAAAGAAAGGTGCAACAGCTGCAATTGTTAATGCTGGAAAACCTCTTCCAATGCAATCTGTAATGGATGCTGTTAAAGAAGATTTAATCAAACCAATTTTTATTGGTGATAAAGAACAAATTCAAAAATGTGCTAATGAAATTCAATTTGATATTTCAGGTTATGAAGTAATTCATGAGCCAGTAGAAAATAATACAGCGGCAGTTGCTGCTAAACTTGCAATGCAGGGCAAAGTCAAGATTATAGTAAAGGGTCATATTCATACAGATATATTGATGAAAGAAGTTTTAAAAAGAGAATATAAACTTCTTGGTAAAACTAGATTAAGTCACGTTTGGCATATGACCTTAGAAAAAGATGACAAGCCATTAATAATTACTGATGGCGCTTTAAATGTTTTACCCAATGTAAAAACAAAAATGCATATATTAAAAAATGTTATAGATTTTTCAAAAAGAATTGGAAACAACAGACCAAAGGTTGCTGTATTATCAGCAACAGAAGAAGTTTTAGATAGTATTCAAAGTTCAATGGAGGCAAAAGAAATTACCGAACTTTCAAAAAAAGAAGGTTTAGATGCAGATGTATTTGGTCCTTTGGCTTTTGATAACTGTATCTCTAAAAAATCTGCTGAAATTAAAGGAATTAAAAATGTAGTTGCAGGAGATGCTGATGTTCTTTTAGTTCCTAGTGTTGAAAGTGGAAATGCTTTAGTAAAAATGATGATTTACTTTATGGGAGCTTGTGCAGCTGGTGTTGTAATAGGAGGAAAAGTACCAGTAGTTATTACAAGTAGATCGGACGAAGCAACAGCCAGATTAGCTTCTATTGCTGCTGCAGTTGTTGCATTAGATTAATAAAACAATATAAATTTAAAAAAATGACAATTAAATATTTAAAAAAAGCATCTAAAACTGCATCTACAGATGACACTAAAACAAAAGATATAGTCCAAAATCTTTTAAAAGAATTAGAAAAATCAAAAGAAGAAGGCTGTAAAGAATTAACTAAAAAATTTGATAAATATGATGGAGAAATAATTGTTTCAAAAGAAAAAATAGAGGAAATAAATAAAAATTTAGATCAAAAGACTAAAGACGATATTAAATTTTCATACGATAGAGTTCGTAAATTTGCAGAAGCGCAACTTGCAAACTATGGAAAAGATTTTGAAGTTGAATTATCAAACGGATTATATGCTGGTCAAAAGTTAATACCCGTTAACACTGCGGGTTGTTATATCCCAGGTGGAAGATACGCCCACATAGCATCTGCAGTAATGAGTGTTACAACTGCAAAAGTTGCTGGTGTTAAAAATATTATTGCTTGTAGTCCCCCTAAAGAAGGAATTGGTGCCCACCCTTCCATAATTTATACAGCAAATTTATGTGGCGCCGATGTAATTTTAAATCTAGGTGGAGTTCCAGCTATTGCTGCAATGACATATGGAATGTTTGGAAATGCTCCAGCTGATATTTTAGTTGGTCCTGGAAATCAATTTGTTGCTGAAGCTAAAAGAATTTTATTTGGAAAAGTTGGAATTGATTTATTTGCTGGTCCAACAGAAATTGGAATTATTGCAGATGAAACTGCAGATCCAGAAATTGTAGCTGTTGATTTAGTTGGTCAGGCTGAACACGGATATAATTCTCCATGTTGGTTATACACCACAAGCCAAAAACTTGCAGACGAAGTAATGAAACGAGTTCCAGAATTAATAGAGAAACTTCCAGAAGTTCCAAGGTTAAGTGCAGAGGCTGCTTGGAGAGATTACGGTGAAGTTATTTTATGCGATACGGATGAAGAAATGGTGAAAGTGAGTGATGACTATGCACCTGAGCATTTAGAGATACAAACTAAAAATCTTGAATGGTTTCATAAGAGATTAAAAAACTACGGTTCGTTATTTATCGGTGAAGAAACAACTGTTGCTTATGGTGATAAATGTTCTGGTACTAATCATATATTACCAACTAAGGGTGCTGGTAAATATACTGGTGGTTTGTTCGTTGGTAAATTTATTAAGACATTAAGTTTTCAAAGAATGACAAAAGAATCTACAAAAGAAGTTGGTTCTGCAGCTGCTAGGATTTCAAGATACGAAGGCATGGAAGCTCATGCAAGAACTGGTGATGTTAGATTACGTAAATACGGATATTCCAACGAATAATTTTAAAAAGTACTAACAAGCTCAATAGTTGCACCATAATCAGGAATTGAACTCATCAAATTATAATTTGAATTCAACCTGATATCAAAACCATTTAAATTTTTGTTATAAGTTAGAGATGCTTTATCATTATCTAAGCTCATAGCGTACTCATCGTTATCTGATCGAATGTAACCAAATCCTAAATATAAAGTATCGCTATGAGAATTGTCACTTTGATTTCTTTCATAAATAGTCATTATTGAAAAACCATTATCAGTTACCAAATCAAATCCAATATTTGCTCTTAAATTTTTTGAGTCTTGATCAATTGATTTTGTATATTCTGTAGTTTCCGATAGATAACGATATGTAGCATCTGAAGACGGACTAAAATCTACCCCAAGCTCTAATCCACCATTTGGTTTAAAAGTAAAAGTATTAAAATCTAAAATATCACTTATTGTAAAACCAGTAGATATCATTCCAGTTTCAATTGTTTGAGCTTTGTAAACTAAAGCTGCTGGACCTTTTTCTCTATATTTGGATAATTCTGTATAGCTTAAATCAATTCTTAAATTAGGAGTAATATTAAAATCTTCTTTTTTATATGTTGTTAAGTAGTTAAGTGAACCAAATATTTGTGCACCATCTCTTTCTCCTGTTCTAGTGCTTCCTCCCCCTTTTCTAACATGATCGGTCTTTAAAGTGCTCACTCCAATGATACCTTCAGTAAATTTTTCATCATCATGAGGAAAAGTCCCATAAACTGATAAACTAAAAGACTCAGTATCTAAATTAGTCCCAGATGTACCGACATCAACATCATCATTACCAAATCTAAGAGCATAACCATATAATCTATTTTTGCTTATCTTTTTATCCATGCCAAGTGTAATACCTTTGGTATTAATTTTTTTAGATGATGAAGTTGATGTATCTCCAGTTCTACCAATACTTATGCTACCCTCACTCCAAAATGACCAATCATCTGATAATCTATCTAGAACTTCATTTGTTTTATTTGATATAGGAATAATGTTAGAAAGCGATGCCACCATTGAATTAGAAAAGTTTAATCTAATATTTTGGTTACTTAATTGATCATTATTTCTATGTCTTCTTAACCAATACATACGGTTAAGAACTGGAGTACTTGCTTGAATAGCAATTTGTTTTGCTGTTGCAGTTTGAGACTCGATTGAGCTTAAAATATCTTTACCCCCATCAGAAGTGGTTATTGGATCATCACAAGCACCATCAACTACGCTCCAATTACAACTTAGGTTAAATTCATGAACTTTATCATTATCATCATCAATGATAAACATTTTACTTCCATCATTACTAAACACAACTTCTCTTGAATCTCCACTAACAGAACTTACAGTATAAGTGCCTTCAAGTGATAAAGTAGAAACATCATAAGGTGTAGTTAATTTAAACTGATTCATCAAATCTTGTGCTTCTGTTCCATCTTTATTCATATGTGTAATGGTATACATTTTAGTACCATCGTAATTAAAAGTAACTCCATCTATGTGATTTTGAAAAGAAATTAGGTCTTGAGTATTAAGATGAGTAACTGTGGAGCTAAGATCAAATCCTGTGCTTAGTGAATATTCATGAATACGCACTTGTGAATCATTTCCTACACCAGCAACAACCATTCTGGTACCATCATTATTAAATGCAATTGAATTTGCTCTTTGTTCTTGACCAGCAATAGAATATTCGCCATCCCTTGTAGCAGTTGAAACATCAAATGCAGTGCTTAGTGAGTAGTAATCTACTGTCTTTTTAGGGGCAGCATGGTTAACAATAAACATTTTTGTTCCATCTTTATTAAACACTACTTGTGTTGCTTCTGTACTACCACCTCTACTTACTCCTTTAGTATTATTTACGATTGCTGTTGAAATGTCATATGGGGTAGTTAATATGTATTCGATAACTGCATCCGATGCTCCAGCATTTACAGTATACATTTTTGTACCATCATTATTAAAGTTAAGTCCCAAATAAAAGGCCGAAGCAATCGATTTACTTTGTACAAAGGTTGGCTCCGCTATAGCTTTAAAATGAAATGTGATTAGAAATAATAAAATTAGATAAAATATTTTTATTGCTCTATTCATAGTAATTTGTGAAAGTTCAAATTAATAATTAAGGTTTTACCCCAGCACTATAAACATCATAAATATCATTATCTATTAGTGCATTAAAAGATATAGATCTTCTTTCTTCATCTGTGCCATTGAATGGATAAACTGTATGCATTAAGTAGTTTGGAAAAAAATAAAAGTCACCTACTTTTGGTTCAATATTATAAATAGATTTACTTAAAAACATTCTTGATCCATGAACGAGGTTAAGATTTCCATTATTGTTATAAGCCTTATTATCTTGTTTTAATTTTCCAAATGTCTTTGGGACTTTGAGATAACCAACACCAGAAATGTGTCCACCATGAACATGTAAAGGATTATACTCGTTATCAAATTGTCTTACTATCCATGAGCTTATCAAATTAAATTTAGTAATTTTTTTTTGTCTTCCAAGAGATTGATATATCCATGTTGCAGCAGAGTTTGCTAAAAATTGTCCCCACCCGCACTCATCGATAAATTTTTGCTCGAGCCTAAACTCTTGTTTAACATTTCCTGCTAAATTAGCTCCGTAATCAAGTTCTTTTGACTTACTTTCATTAGCAATCGTTTCGTCTACATATTTATTTAATTTTTCAACAATTTCATTAGGCATTGTCACTTTTGCAATAGATGGTCCAAAAGGTCTAAGTACAATTATATTGTTTTCCATAAATAATTTTTAATTTATGAATATATAAAAATAGGATTTATTCTCTACTTAAATCTTTAGAACTAATATTTTCTTCTTTTTTAGGGTATTTTTTTTCGTTAATGATATTCGCAAAACTGTGGTTTACATCACGGTGTCCAGCTTCATCATCTCGTATAACTCTCACTACATCTTTTAATGTAGCATGCAAAGGAAGGTTCCAATAATTTATTGCAACTTCTGGAGCTGGCTCATCTTTTATTTTGCCAGTTTCTAATTCGTGTAAATATTCTGTATAACTTCTAACTGCTTCTTCTTCAAAATAACCAACAATTCTATGAGCAGTTCTTTGAGATATTAAAT
This sequence comes from uncultured Pelagibacteraceae bacterium, assembly GCA_902585365.1. GTDB lineage: Bacteria > Pseudomonadota > Alphaproteobacteria > Pelagibacterales > Pelagibacteraceae > Pelagibacter. The sequence goes on along the minus strand of CACIDF010000004.1, from coordinate 16,819 downwards.
AAATGATAGCGTATGTAACAATAAAAATAAATTGTGCAATTAAAATAATAACTCTTTCTAACCATGTTGGCTTTGCAACATGAATAAAAGTCATTAAATGCATTCTTTCATTTTCTGCTTCATCTAAAAGAATTTTAATCCACCCTTTATCATCTTCCATTTTTCTTAAAGATTTTAGGTGAATTAACATTCCAGCTACCATTCCAGGTACTGCAGCAACTGTTTCTAAAACAACTGCTCTATGGCCGTATCTTTTCTTAAAAAAAGTATCGGCTAGAAATCTTAAAAACTTTGTAAAGCCCAAGGCAACTTTATCGCTTAAGTTATTTGGCTCATAATGTTTTTCTAAATTGTTCATACTTCTTATTTAGTTATTTTTTTTTAAAAACCAATGGGTCTAAATTGACGTTTAAAAGTGTTCTATATCAATAGAAATTAAGAATAGTATTTAAAACATATAAAGACAAAACAGTCATAAAAAGAATTACTAATATGTTTATATAAAACCAAGTTCTTTTATTATTTAAATATTTAGACAAATAATTTGCTAAATAACCAATGGTAAAAAAAAATAAAAAAGAAGATATCGTTGCACCTAATCCAAAGTATATTTTGTTAATCAAAGCAAAATTTTTAGAGAAATTTCCTAAAAAAAAAACTGTATCCGAATAAACGTGTGGATTTAAATAAGTAAAGCCTATAGTCTTTAAGAAAATACTTTTGAAAGTTTCGTCAGTTTTGTTTGTTGAAAAATCAACATTTGAAAAACTTAATTTTATTTTAGAATAAATAAAATATAATAAAAATAATAATAATAGAATATTTAATATAAGTTCAATTGTTTGGTTAAAGTAACTTTGAAAATATTCAAATAAAATAATACCTAAAAAAATTAAAAGATAATCAGAAATTGAGCAAATTAAGCATACTAAAAAAGTATATTGCCTCTTTAAACCCTGCTCTATTACAAATACATTTTGAGCACCAAGTGCTAAAATTAAACTTAGACCAGTAAAAAAACCAATTAACAAGTATTCCATATTAAATTTTTTGATTAATAACTAATGACAATTTTCTAGGAAAACTCCCTTCATCAAAATGATCGATACTTAAATTTTTAAATCCTTTTAATAATTTTTTAATTTTTTCATCTGAATAATAATGAACTATATATCCATTCATTTCATATAGATCTTCACCTCGATGTGTACCTTTTTTATAATCTGCATCTGAGTGATTTCTGACTGTATAAATATTTAATGAATCTTTATTTAAAACTCTACAGACATCGGTATTCAAATTTTCTAATTCAGAATATGTAAAAGCCATACAATAAAGCATATGTGAGTAACAACCATCAAAACTATTATCTGTAAAATTTAATTTTTGTCTTAAGTCATGTGTTTGAACTTCAATCAAATCATTTAAACCTAAACTGTTTGACTTATTTTTAATTATTTCAACGGCAGTTGGGCTGTAATCTAACGCAGTTACTTTAATTGAATTTTTAGCGAAAAAAATCGTATCACGTCCAAGTCCTGCACCAAGTTCAATGATGTGTTTTACGTTATTTTTTTTAAATTTTTCTAGAGCTATTTTTGCAGGGTGACTTGGTTCAGAACCAAACATCTCAGGCTTACTTGAGAAACTTTTTTCCCAATGCTGAGATTGTTCGATTAAAATCTTATTATCCAACCTACTTCGATGGATCTGGTACTTTTCTTAAATAAGGTTTAACTGCATTCCAACCATCAGGAAACAATTTCTTAGCTTCATCATCTTTGACTGCTGGAACAATGATAACTTCTTCACCTTTTTTCCAATCTGCTGGTGTTGCAACTTTATGTTTTGCAGTTAACTGCATTGAGTCGATCGATCTCAATAATTCCATAAAGTTTCTTCCAGTTGCCATTGGATAAGTTAAGAACAAACCAATTCTTTTATCTGGTCTAATAATAAAAACTGTTCTAACTGTTTGGTTATCAACTGCAGTTCTACCCATTGAAGTAGTTCCTGCATCACCCTCTAACATGTTATAAAGTTTTGCAATTTTTAGATCCTCATCCGCAATTATTGGATAATCAGGTTTCATTCCTGTTACATCTTTAATGTCGTCCAGCCATTTAACATGATCTGCAACTGGGTCTACACTCAAGCCAATAACTTTGACATTTCTTTTATCAAACTCAGGTTTCATTCTAGCTAAAGATCCAAGTTCAGTTGTACAAACTGGAGTAAAATCTTTTGGATGCGAAAATAAAACACCCCAACTATCTCCTAACCACTCGTGAAATGATATATCACCTATAGTTGTTTTAGCCTTAAAGTCAGGTGCTAAGCTATTTATTTTTAAAGTCATTATACTCTCCTTTTTATAAACAAATTATATGCAAGATTGATTTGCTATGCAATTTTTTATAAAGTGATCATTAATATGATATTTGAGCAATTATTTGATACAAAGTCTTCAACCTATACGTACATACTATCAAGCGGTAAAGGTAGAGAAGCTTTAATAATAGATCCAGTTTTAGAACACACAGATCAATACATAAATTTTTTAAATAAATTAGAATTAAAATTAGTAAAAGTAATTGATACACACATTCATGCTGATCACATAACCGGTTTAAATGAATTAAGTAAAAGAACAAGCTGCACTAAAATTATGGGAGATAATTCAAAGTCTGAGGTTGTTGATTTAAGAGTTAAAGAAGATGAAAACGTAAAGATTGATAATATTAATTTAAAAGTAATGTACACACCTGGTCATACAGATTGCTCTTACAGTTATTTAATGAACGATAGAGTTTTTACAGGTGATACACTTTTAATAAATGGAACTGGAAGAACTGATTTTCAAAACGGTAATGCTAGACAACAATACGACTCTATATTTAACAAATTATTAAAATTACCAGAAAATACAATGGTATACCCTGCGCATGACTATAATGGTAAAAAACATTCTACAATTGGATCAGAGAGAAAAAATAATCCAAGGTTACAAGTTAATTCTGTTGACCAATACGTAGAAATAATGAATAACCTTAAACTTGCTAACCCTAAAATGATGGATGTAGCTGTTCCAGCTAATCTAAAGGGTTTAACTTTAAATCAAGTTAAAGCATAAAAAACTGTAAACAACATGAAAGAATTTTTAGATTCTATAATTAAAAGAGATCCAGCTGCTAAATCAAAGTTAAGTGTAATATTAACTTATCCAGGAGCAAAAGCTGTTTTCTTTCATCGAATTGCAAATTTTTTTGCAATCGCAAAATTTAATTTAGTTGCAAGAGTAATTTCTCAGTTTTCAAGATTTTTAACAGGTATAGAAATTCATCCTAATGCAAAGATAGGAAAAAATTTATTTATAGATCACGGTATGGGAGTTGTTATAGGTGAGACTTCTGAAATTGGTGATAATGTAACTATTTATCATATGGTCACCCTTGGTGGAATATCTCCAAGTATTAATTCAGATGATCAAAGAAATACAAAACGACATCCAACATTAATGGATAATGTTGTTGTAGGATCAGGTGCTCAGATATTAGGACCAGTTGTAGTTGGAAAAAATGCAAAGATTGGAGCCAATGCTGTTGTTACAAAAGATGTTGATGAAAACTCTGTAATGGTTGGTATACCAGCTAAAAATGTTGGTGGAGTTTCTACACAAGATGAAAACTTTAAACCATATGGAATTACTCAAGATAGTGACAAAAATTAAATGAATAAACCTCAAAATAATTTCATTGAAGGAATTGGTAACACGCCTCTAGTAAAGCTGAGAGCTGCATCTGAGATAACTGGATGTAATATTTATGGCAAAGCAGAATACTTAAATCCTGGTGGCTCAGTTAAAGATAGAGCAGCACTTGCTTTAATTAAAGATGCTGAAGAAAAAAAACTAATATCAAAAGGTGGAACGATAGTTGAGGGAACTGCTGGAAACACAGGAATTGGTTTGTGCTTAATCGGAAATTCTGTCGGGTATAAAACAATTATAGTTATGAACGAAGATCAAACCCAAGAGAAAAAGGATATGCTTAGAAATATGGGTGCTGACTTAAGATTGGTGCCACCTAAACCTTATAAAGATGATGGTAATTTTGTAAAAGTAGCAGCTAAATTAGCAAAGGATTTAAAAAGTTCTAATAACCATGGCGTAGTTTGGGCTAACCAATTTGATAATACTGCAAATTCAAAAGGTCATTATGAAACAACTGGCCCAGAAATTTGGATGCAAACAGATGGAAAAGTTGATGGATTTGTATGTTCATCTGGAACAGGAGGAACAATTGGTGGAGTTAGTAGTTTTCTAAAAGAAAAAAACAAAGATATAAAAATATTTTTAGCTGATCCTGACGGCTCTTCTCTTTTTGATCACATTGAAAATGGTGAATTAAAATCATCAGGAAGTTCAATTACTGAAGGGATTGGATCAAGTAGAGTAACTGCTAATTTTGCAAAAGCTAAAATTGATGGAGCTTTTAAAGTAACTGATAAAGAAGCTTTACCAGTCCTATATGATTTAATTCAAAATGAGGGATTAAGTTTAGGAACTAGTTGTGCAATAAATGTTACTGGAGCAATTAAATTAGGTAAGAAGTTAGGGCCAGGTAAAACGATCGTAACAATACTTTGTGATAGATCAGATAAGTATAGCTCTAAGTTATTTAACAAAAAATTCCTTCTAGAGAAGGGTTTGCCTTTTCCAGAGTGGATTTAGAGTTTATATTTTTTTAATTTTAAGAAATTTTTTTTAACGAAATAAAATAGAATGGAGTTTAAAAAAAATTTCAATGCATAAAGTATATGTAGCTGTGTTCTTTCATCTCCGTATTTTGTCTGAATTGGTATTTCTTTAATAAGATTATTTTGTATTATATTTTGAAATCTAAATTCATGGTCAAAATTAAAGCCATTTGTTAAAAGATTAAATTTTTTATCTTTTAAATAATTCATATTATAAGCCCATAAACCAGTGTGTGCATCTGTAAATTTTTGACTCATCAAAAAATTAAATATTTTAGTTAAAATAATATTCCCAATCATTTTATATAAAGGCATCCCGCCCTTGCTTACACTTTTTACTCCACTTAAAATTCTAGATCCGGTTGATAATGAAACATTATGATTTTTAAATTTAGATAAAAGATTTGGTATATATTTTGGATTATATTGACCATCACCATGTATCATCACAGCATAATTATATTTTTTTTTTAATGCATAATTTAAACATTTTTTAATATTACCTCCATAACCCAAATTAAATTTATTTTCGCTGATAAGAACATTTTTATTTCTTTTTTTAATATTATTTGCAAAATCAATTGTATCATCCATTGAACAATCATCACTTATCAAAACATGAGTTTTATATTTTTTTAATTTTTTAAAAGGTATATTTTTAAAAACATCTTTAACTCTAAATGACGCTTTAAAGGTAATGATAAAAATTAGTAGTTTTGGTTTACCAAGGTGCATATTTAAAAAATATTATATTTTTACCAGCTTTGATCTTTGCTGACTTGTAGGTATTAAATAATTTATCAATTTTTTGTTTTTTATTGTTAACATATAATTCCCAGCCTGGGCTCCAATTATCTACAAAAGTTATAAATCCATCTTTTTTTGTATCAACCTTGATTAATATTTGATCACCATCATAAATTTTTTTATCATACGTAATAACATGATTGTTGATTTTTTTATTTTCCAAAACATCTCTCATGAAGTTATTAATATTATTATAATTTAAAGAACTACTAAAAAATATTTTTTCATCATATTTTTCTAAAGACCAAAACATTTTAATATATTCTTTAGTTTCGTCATTAATATCTTTTCTAAAATCTCCAGATCTTTTAAAATACTTATCATATAATTTTGTGTGTGCATCAATCCCAAAATTATCAAAATAATTTATGTTAAATTGCCTCTGATTTCTAAAATAGGTGTTTCCTTTAACTTCAGTTGAAACTCTTTTTTTTGTAAATGAATTTTTCAAAGTATTTAATGGTTCTAAGTTTAGTTTATTATATCCATTTTCGTCGTAATAGCCTTTCGGTATTGCCCATTGTATATTCGCTAAAATAAATAACTCTACAATTACAAAAACGAGTATTAGCGAATAAAAAGTCACTTTTTTTTTTATTTGGTTGCTTACTGCAAAAACACTCAAAGAAAGAAGAAAAAATATTGAATAAATATAGTTGTTATAAGATTTTAAAATTATTGAGGCTAATTGAAGTTTTTGTGATGCAAAGTAAGCTGCGATATCAAGTCTGTTTTCTTGCCAATACGTCCAATATCCAGTTTTAGATTGGGAAATTTCAATAAAATAAAATTGTAATGATATAACTACTAAAGTAATTAATAAAACAACGAATAAATCTTTTTTGTTTATAATATTTTCATCTAAGTTTTTTATTGAATAACAAATTAGTACTGACATCAAAGGCACTAGTAAAACATTCATTCTACTATAAGCTCTAAAACTTTGTATTATCTCTAATTTACTCCAAAGAAAATTAAATATTATTGAGCTTTCAGGTGCTGCAATTTGAAAATGAAATATAAAAAAAACTAAAAAAAATATTAAAAAATACTTTTCAATTGAATTATTTATTTTGCCAGTAAAAAAACAATAGAAATAATACATAATTAACATTGATATTATAGCTCCGAAATAATAATGGCCCTCTGCAATAGATATAGGTGGAAGTATCCAGGATCCAACTTGATCTAAAAAACTAGATCCTAAAATGTATGAGAATTTTATATCATTTAAATTTCTGTCTCTGGTAATTTCCATTACATCACTAATTCCTGAAAACCAAGGCAAAACTATAAGAAAAGCTATCAGTGCAGGTAATAGACAAGTAAAAAAACTTTTGTGAAAAGAATTTTTTACGAAATTGTGTCCTATTTGAATTTTTACCTTTGGTATATTTACAAAAAAGAAATAAAAAGAAAATAATATAAATCCATATAAAATATAGTAAGGGTAGCCAGCTGTTAAAACCATTAAAGTAGATATAAGAATAATTATTGATGATTTAATAGTTTTGCTATTCTGTAAGCTTAAAGTTATTGAATAAAGTATCCAGGGAAACCAAGCAAATGTATGTACTGCATTTGGGAATCTTAATATCTCTGTTAGTTTTAAACCAAAACATGTGATAATAGTTGCAAGTAAACAATATTTTTTATCAATGTTTAGTTTCCTCAACCAAAAGTATTGACCGACATTATAAATTGATAATCCAAAAATTGTATAGAGAAAATATGTATGTTTACTTAGATCTCCAATTAATAATCCCAATGAGTATAATAACCAACTGGGAAGATAAAAATACTGTGCAAAAGGATTAAATATTAAAGTATAACCCAAGGCTTCACTTGGTGACCATAATGGTAGCTCTCCTATTTTAACAAATTCAAAAATATATTTTTTGTATGAGTAATAGAGTAGTTCAAAATCATTTCCCATCTCTATAAATTGGAAAGTATGAGGGAATAAGTAAAGATATGGTGCAATAACTAATATAAAAATAATCGATAAATTATTTTTCATTTTTTTGAACTGACAGGTTAATTGATAACTTTTTCATAAATAAATTTATAATTAAAAGACTTTTTAATTATATCTTTTATTTTTCTTAAAATACAACTACAAGCTGTTTAATAAAAGTATTTATTACAAAAATCTATCATCTAACAAGATAGATCAAAAAAACGCATTCCTCAATTGTAATAAAACGTCTACCTTTATTTATTATAATTATTAAAATTAAATTAATGAAAGGATGTTTATGAAAAATTATTTAGCAACACATATATTTAAATCTGAAGAGATGAAGAAAAAATTCATGGATTTTGTTACGTCAACTCCACACGAAGATTTAAAAAAAGGCGTGACAGGTGCAAAGGCAAGATGCTTAGTTACTATGGTAGGCGCAGGTGACTCTATGAAAGTTTTTTGTAGATGGGAAGCTGAGAGTAAAGAGGCAATCATAGAACAACTTGGTGATATGAACAGTATGTTTGAGACTGATCCAGAAGAGTGTGGAAAAATTATGGACTTCAGAAACTAAGGAACAAAGGATTTAAAATGCCTAGTTATGTAGTAGCTCAAATTAATATGACCAACAAAGAAGGTTTTAAAACTTATGCGGAACAAGTTCCTGAAACTATAAAACAATTCGGTGGCAAGTATGTTGTAAGAGCTGGTGAATATACATCTATGGAAGGTAAATGGGATTATACTAGAAATGTAATTATTGAATTTCCCACTTACGAAAAAGCATTAGAGTGGTATAACTCAGATTTGTACAGGCCGGTTAAAGAATTACGCCAAAAAAATTCTGAAGGTAATTTAATTATAATTAAAGGTGTGTAGTGATCTCAAAAAAATACTCTCAATTACTTTTTACATTAATCGTGGGATTTTTTACAAGTCTTATCATGACTTTATTAATTACTTATATTAACACTGGGCTAGACGAACTATATGTAAAACGATTTTTGAAAGCTTGGTCTGTAAGCTTACCTATTGCAATTATTACTGTGTTAAGTCTTGCCCCAGTCGTTAAAAAATTTGTAGATAAAATTACTTCTTAGAACTTTCTTTATAATTAGACATCCATTTACTAAAAACTTTTATTGCAGCATTCATTTCTTTTGTTTTATGGGGGTGTTTTTTTGCTCGTCCTAGCATAGTTGCAATTACATTAACTTGATATTTTATAGGTCTGTTTTTAATTGTATCAACGGTATACAAAGCTTTTTCCTTATTTTTAAAACCTAATCCATAGGTCGTAGTTTTAGGATTATAATCTGAAAATAGAGATAAATTAATTGGTTTTATAGTCTTACTAATTTTTAGAGTATCAATATATTTAAAAAAAGTATCAATATTAACTTTATTCAAAACTTTTTTTGTTTTGCCATCAAAATCAATAAAATTTATTTTAAAACCTTTTTTATCTATTTTTGTAATTAATTTTACATGTCTTTTGTGAAATTTTTTTATATGCTTTTGATAAACATTCTTAATATTTAAGTAATTTTTTAATTTATAATTTGGGGATTTAATTAATAGAATTCTACTTTTGTTTTTATACTTAGTTAAATCCATTATTAATTTAACTTACTAATCAATGATGGATAATTATTTGTAGGTTTATTGACTTCTTTAGATATTTCATGAAAACTTAATGGTATTTTTTTAATCTGACTCAAGTATTTTTTGCCATCCTTTTTAAGATCTAAATAATTGTATATTTCATTATTATCTAGAATTACTGGCTGTCTATGATGTATATCCATGATATTTTGACTAGCCTCTTCAGTAATTAAACAAAATTCATTATTTTCAAAAATTCCTGCAACATATAAAGGTTTTTTATCTTCTCTTGTAAAATAAAACGGAGTTTTGCTTTCCTTAGATCGTTTCCACTCATAAAATCCATCCATTACAGCAACACATCTTGTTGTTTTTATAAGTTTTTTAAAAGAAACTTTTTCATCAATTGTTTCTATTCTTGCATTTATTAAAGGTCTAAAATCTTTTTGTTTTGCCCACGATGGCACTATTCCCCACTTCACTAACTCTAAAGTCTTACCATTTGAATATGATTTTATAATTGGTAATGCTTGACTTGGATGTGCATTAAAGTTTTCATCATCTTTAACTGTTGTCGATGATTTTACAATTTTAACAGTTTTTTCAACTGGTTTGGTAATTACATACCTGCCACACATAGATTAATTATACTTTAATTGAAAAAATTAAAAACCCATTTTAGACCAATTAATTTTGTCTTGGTCTTTGCTTTCGAATTTTTCTAACTCTTTTTTTGATGGTTTTCTAAAAATAAATACAATAGTTGCTAAAAAAGCTATTCCTAATAATGTTGCATAACAAACGTTCATGGTTTTAAAATAATAAAATTTTTTAAATTTTCAATGTTTTAAAATGTACAGAATTGTCCTAGTTATATTTTAAGAGGTTTTTCCTAAAAAATTTACAAGAACTACACCTATGATAATTAAAGTTATACCAATAATACCATAGATATTTGGAATTTGATTATACTTAAGTATTCCAAAAATAGTCACCGCAGTGATTGTTAAACCTCCGTAAGTCGCGTATGTAAACCCAACAGGTATTATCATCATTGCTTTTGCCAGAAAAAATATACAAAGGAGTATAGTGACCATGCACATAATTGTTGGGCCAATATTAGTAAAACCATTTGTAGTTTTAAGAAATCCATTAGAAGTTATTCCAAGAACAACTGCTAAAAGTAAATATACATATCCGATTAAATTGCTCATATTATTTATAAATTTTGTCTACTTCCACTTGATAAGCCTCAACTAATTTATTATTTTGATTTGCTATACCAACAACGTCAATCATTTCCTTTATCATTTGATCTGTTGCACCTTTTTTTTTAGCAGCAAAAGTATGTGATCTTGTACAATATCCACAGCTATTTGTAATTGAAACAGCTACATAAATTAACTCTTTTGTGACAGCATCTAACGCTCCGTCTTTCATAATTGCTTTAAGACTATTCCAAGTTCTTTCAAGCAGTGCAGGATTATGTGCAATTGATCTCCAAAAATTTGGTATTTTTGATATTTTTCTTGTTTTTTTAATTTCACTAAAAATTTTTTTGACTTTGCCTTTGGCTTTTTTTTCATTAATTGGTTTAAAAATTTCCATATTCCTCCTATTAAATACTTATTCTAATTTAGTTATTTACATAAATAAATATTTAAATTAATAGATAACTGTTTGATGAGCGCTAAAAAGATAGTAATCACTGGTGGAGCAGGATTTGTTGGAACAAATCTTATTAAATATTTTTTAGAAAAAACAAAATTGAATATAATTTCAATTGATAATTATAGCTCAAGCTCAAAGAGAAATCATATCAAAAGTTCAAGAGTCCGATATATAAAAGCACACACAAAAAATATAAGTACGGTTTTAAATCCAAAAAAAATTCACTCTATTTTTCATTTTGGGGAATTTGCTAGAATTTATCAAAGTTTTTTACAGATGGATAAATGTATAGGCTCAAACTCTATAGGTACTAATGCTGTAATAAATTTTTGTTTAAAAAATAAAATAAAATTAATTTATAGTGCTACATCTGCATCTCTCGGAAATAAAGGTAAAGATAAAGATTTATCACCTTATGCTTTTACAAAAGCAAAAAATTTAGAACTCTTAGAAAATATGAAGAAATGGTTTAATTTTAAATACGAAATAATTTATTTTTACAATGTTTACGGGCCCAATCAAATTGGTAAAGGAAATATGGCAACCGTTATTGGAATATTTGAAGATTTTTACAAAAGAAAGAGGCCACTTCCTGTTGTAAGACCTGGAACTCAATCAAGAAGATTCACTCACATTGATGATACAGTTAAAATTTGTTTTATGGCTTGGAAAAAAAATCTTTGTAGACACTATAGTATTTCTCACAGGGAAAGTTTTTCAATCATCAAAGTTGCAAAAATGTTCAAAAGGAAAATCAAATACTTACCAAGAAGAGCTGGGGAAAGATATGCATCTGCTCTTACTAATATGAATCTTTCTAACAAAGTCTACAAACACTTTGGTAAAATTAAGTTAAGAGATTATATAAAAGATTTTATTAAAAATAATTAATTTAGTGGTTTTAACATCTTAAGCATTTGTTTGTGAATTAGCCTACTCGAAGATATTAAAACATTTCCACTATCAAAATTTTCTTTATTTTCCCAATTAGTTACAGTTCCTCCTGAAGCTTTTATAATTGGAATTAAAGGATAAATATCCCACATTTTATTTCCGCTTTGAAACACTGTATCAATTTTACCTTCACAAAAATGTGAGTAACTTAAAGCATCCATACAAGGAAACTGCATTCGTGGTAATAGTTTCTTAACTTTTTTAAGTTTATCTAAACTATACTGACCGTGAAAATCTCCTGATATTTTTGCATGTTTAAATTTTTTACAATTTGAAGATCTTAATTTTATTTTTTTTTTTCCATTAAAAAGAAAGGCTTTTTTACTATCCTGGTTAATATAAAATTTGTTTAAGATAGGAAAGTTTGCTAATCCCATAATTGGTTTATTCTTATAACAAAATGCAATTAAGTTACTCCATGATGGATATCCAATTACAAATGATCTAGTTCCATCAATTGGATCTATAACCCAAGAATAATCACTTTTTTTATTTTTTAATCCAAATTCTTCACCAATAATTGAGTGTTGAGGAAATTTTTTACTTATTTTATTTCTAATAAATTTTTCAAATTTTTTATCTGCAATGGTAACTGGGTCATAATTAGAATCGCTACCTTTATTCTTAGCTTTAAATTTTTTGTTTAATTTTAACTTATAAAATTTGTTTAAATCTCTAGCTAAAGAAATTAGAAAATTATAAATATCTTTGTTTTTCATTTATTTTTGCTCGTATAGATGAGCTTATTACTATTTAATTTTACTTGATAAAAGTAAATTTTTTGAGATATCTAGGATTATTAGTATGAAAATTGAATTAGAACAAAATAACAAAGTATTTGTTTTTGAAGGTTCAAATAAATGGGAGTTACACCCTATTTGGCTTAGAGAAAGAGTAAGCGAGGAAGAACACTTAGATAGAAATACTGAGCAACGTCTTTTTGATCCATCGTTTTTAAAAGATATAAAAATTAACAAAGTAAATATTATAGATAAGCTTTTGGATATTGAATTTAGCGATGGTGTAAAATCAAAGATTGAAATAGATAAAATAGAAAAAGAATTTAATTCAGATGCATTTTTAAAAGATCTAATAAAACCAGTTTTATGGGACTCTAAACTTAAAAATATAAAAAATTTTAAATTTAAAGATAATTTTTTTGAAAGTGATGAGATGTTAGAACTTTTAAAATCATTTTACAAAAATGGTTTTGTAGTTATTTCTAACGTTCCAACAAAAGATAACTTCATTGTTAATTTTGCAAATTCAATTGGAAGTATTAGAAGGACAAATTTTGGAGAATATTTTAATGTAAAGTCAAAACCTAATCCAAATGACTTAGCATACACACCTTTACCTTTATCACCTCACACAGATAACCCATATAGAAAACCTATACCTAACATTCAATTATTACATTGTATTGAGAATGAAGTAAGTGGAGGATATTCGACTTTAGTAGATGGGTTTTCAGTTGCAGAGAGTTTAAAAAAAAATCATCCTGATTTTTTTAAAATTCTTACAGAAGTAAAGGTAAAATTTAGATTTGTTGATAAAGATGTAGTGTTAGAAAATGTAGGACAACTTATTGAATTAGATGAAAATAACAAAGTTAAACAAGTAAGATTTAGCACAAGGTTAGATTTCGTGCCTGCTTTAGAAAAACAAAGACTAGATTTATACTACCAAGCAAGAAATAAGATATCAGAAATATACAACTCAGATAAGTTTTTAATTAAATTTAAATTAATGCCGGGCGATTTATTAATGATGGATAATTATAGGCTCTTACACGGTAGAACAGAATTTAATCCAAATGAAGGAAATAGATTTTTACAAGGTTGTTATATTGATTATGACTCCTCGGAAGGTAAACTTAGACATTTAATTAGAAAATTTATTTAATTAAATTATCAATCCAATGGCTCAAAAAGATATAGGAAATAAAGTTCCATTACATACTCTAAAGAAAACAGAGGATGTGATGAAGTTTTATGACGACTGGGGTAAAGAAAATAAGTATGACAAAGATATGTCAGACTGGAACTACACTGGTCCAAAAGAGACATCTGAAGTTTTTAATAAATATGCAAATGATAAAGAAATCAAAATTTACGATGCTGGTTGTGGCACAGGGTTAGTTGGGGTTGAATTAAAAAAATATGGTTTTAAAAACTTTTATGGTGCAGATCTTTCCCAAAATCTTTTAGATTTAGTTCCAAATGGTCTTTATCATTTATTAGAGAAAACTGATCTTAATAAAAAAATAAATCATGAAGATAATAAATTTGATGCAGTGATGTGTGTTGGTACATTTACTTATGCTCATGTTAAACCACCTGCTTTAGATGAGTTTGTAAGAATTACCAAAAACAAAGGTTTAATATGTTTTACGATTAATGAAGGTATTCATGAAGAATATGGTTTTGATAAAAAATTAAAAGAATTATGTGACACAAATAAATGCAAAAAATTAGAGTTTTTTAAATCTCAATATCTTGCTAGTAAAGAAGTGAATGCCTGGCTTGGATTATATGAGGTAATGAAATAAATTTATAATTTTCTAAATGCCATGCTCTTACTTAAATAGGCATTTTTGTTATAGTACATTTCAAGTCCATAATTTTTAGCTACTTCTTTTAAATCTTCTCTTATGTATTTTGGGTAAAAAGGTTCATGAGTAGAATATGGGAAAAATTCTAAGAGTGGATTTAACTTAGGATTATCATCAATTTGTAAAGAGTCTGTTAAAACAAAGATACCGCCCTTTTTTAATACTCTTGAGATTTCAGAAAATACCTGCTTTCTAATTTCAGTTGGAATTTCATGAAACATATATGTAGATGTAAGAACATCAAAAGACTCGTTCTCAAATGGTAATTCTTCCCCTTTACAATTAACGTATTTAATATCTTTGAACTTTTTTAGCTTTTGCTTTGCAACATTTAAGTATTCTTCAGATAAGTCTGAACAAGTAATTTCTGTATCTTTAAAATTTAATTTATAACTCTCAATAATTTCTCCAGTTCCTGTTCCAATATCTAATAATTTAATATTTTTTTTATTAAAATTTAAATAGTTAATGAGTGGTATCATGGAAAATCTTCTCATAGTTGCTGCGCACCCGGTGAAAAGTGTTTCAACTTGAAATTCATATAATCTTGCTGATTTTTCACTCAAATATCCATCAGTTTGATAATGAAAGTTTCTTAAGTAATATTTAGGTAAGTCCTTTTTCTTTGTTTCTACTTCTGAAAATTTTCCTGAAGCTCTTCGTTTATCTATCTTAGGAAGGTCAAGGAAAAAATCAAAACTACCTTTTGCTGCACTTAATAAATCTTTTAATTGTGTTTTTGGTATTTTATAGAATTTTGAATTAATTAATTTTCTTTCCTCATTTAATAACTTCATCATCTCAAGAAACATTTGTTTTCCTGACGGCATCTTGCCATAAAACGATGGAGGATTAGTTTTATCTATTTTTATTGGTGTAGAATATTTAAAAGAAATTATATAATGCGCAGAGTACCAAAGAAATTTTGTTGACTGATTAAAAAAGTAACCTATCGACATATCTATATTTTACACCAAAAAATTATTTTAACCAAGCTTTTGTAAGAAAGGTAAAGCTTCTAATAAATAATAACCAACAGCTTGTAATTGATTTGTAATTATCAGAATTCCTGTAATTAAAAGAATAACTCCTCCAGATTTTGAAATAATATTCATATTATTTTTAAGATTTTTTGAAACTGCCATGAACTTTTGAATTAAGAAACCAGACAAAATAAAAGGGATTGCTAAACCTAAGGAATACGATGTTAAGAGCAAAATTCCTTTAGTTAAAGTACTTTCTAAAGCCGCTAAGGCCAATATAGATCCAAGAATTGGCCCAATACATGGTGTCCAACCAAAACCAAAAGCCATTCCAACTAGAACAGGGTATAATTTATTTGATCTTCTTTCTGTCTGAAATCTTTTTTCAATGTTTAAAAATTTAAAATTAAAAAGGCCTAAAAGTTGTAATGAAAATAATATAATAATTGCACCTGAAACAATTCTAAGCTCAAAAGAATTGGTTAATACAAAGTTACCAATTAAAGTACTTGTTGCTCCAAAAGCAATAAAAACTATTGAAAAACCAATTGTAAAAAGCACAGTTGGAATAATGTTTACCCGCTTACTTTCTAATAGTTCATTTAAAGTACTTCCTGAAACATAAGAAATATAACCTGGAATAAGTGGTAATACGCATGGTGACAAAAAACTTATGAAGCCTGCAAAAAAAGCTAATAATAATTGTGCCATTTATAATTTTTAATTTTAAAAAGGTGAAAAAATTACAATTAATAGCAAGACAATCCATATGACGCCGTAATAAAGTGGCATCATGCTTCTCCAAGAAAATAAAATATTAGCAGCCTTTTTAATTTGTTTTTTAGTTTTCATTTTTATCCTTTAATTCCTAAGTGTGTATATTTAACATTTAAATAATCTTTAATAGCCATTGACCCACCTTCTCTTCCATAACCTGCTTGCTTTATACCACCAAATGGTGCTTCAGCAATTGCGACTAAAGGTGTATTAACTGCAACTGTTCCCGTCTCCATTAATTCAGACGCACGGTGTGCTCTCTCCATTGAATTCGTACAAATATAACTTGATAATCCAAGTTCGTGATTGTTTGCTCTTTCTATAACTTCATCAAATTCTTTAAATGATAGCATTGGTACTAAAGGGCCAAATGGCTCTACCTTCATAATTGTAAAATCATCTTTTACATCGTCAAAAATAGTTGGCTCGTAATAAAATCCTTTATTAAATCCTTTTGGTCTTTTGCCACCTAATAAAACTTTTGCACCCTCTTTTTTTGTAGTTTCAACTAAATCTTCAATTTCATTTAATCTTTTTTTAGTTGTTAAAGGACCAAGTTGAACTGATGGATCCATACCATCGCCAATTTTTAATTTTTTTGTTTTTTCTACAAAAAGATTTACAAATTCTTCTTTTTTCTTTTCTTGTATATAAAATCTGTTTGGGGAAATACAAACTTGCCCA
>CACIDF010000003.1 GCA_902585365.1 uncultured Pelagibacteraceae bacterium | reverse complement strand
TTAGGCTCAAATATAAAAATTATTAACAAATAAATTTAATATGAGCACAATTGCCCAATCAGGAGATTTAAAAAATCGTATAATTTTCACTATTTTTATCCTAGCGATATATAGATTTGGAACTTTCGTACCATTACCAGGAATTGACCCTGATCAATTAAAAATTATGATGGAGGGTAATCAAAAAGGTCTCTTGGGAATGTTTAATGTTTTTGCTGGCGGCGCAGTAAGTCGTATGGCTATTTTTGCTCTTGGTATTATGCCGTATATATCCTCAGCCATTATTGTTCAACTTTTAACAGGTGTTTCAGATTATTTTAAAAATTTAAAAAGCCAAGGTGAAATTGGAAGAAAGAAAATTACACAAATAACTAGATATGGAACTGTATTACTTGCAACAATTCAAGGATACGGTCTCTCTGTCGGTTTAGAAGCATCTTCGGGTTTAGTAATTAACCCTGGAATTTTTTTTAAAATCTCAACTGTCACTACAATTGTTGCAGGGACTGTCTTTTTGATGTGGTTGGGGGAACAAATTACTCAAAGAGGAATTGGAAATGGAATTTCTTTAATAATATTTTCTGGAATAGTAGCCGAAATACCACGTGCGTTGGTTACTACTTTTGAATTAGGTAGAACAGGTGCAATTTCAACTGTTATGATAATCTTTATATTTGTATTATTAATAGCCACAATAATGTTTGTTGTTTTTATGGAAAGGGCTCTTAGAAAAATTCTTATCAACTATCCTAAAAGACAAATGGGGAATAAGATGTATGGAGGGGAATCATCACATTTACCTTTAAAGATTAATACTGCAGGAGTTATACCTGCAATTTTTGCATCAGCTCTTCTACTTTTACCCGTTACAATGTCAAATTTTAATTTTTCCTCTAACGATACAGTGACTTCATTTGCATCTTATTTTACACAGGGCCAACCTTTGTATATGTTGCTGTATGCTGCAGGAATTATATTTTTTACTTTTTTTTACACCTCAATAACTTTTAATCCTGTTGAAACTGCTGAAAATTTAAGAAAATATGGGGGATTTGTTCCAGGTATAAGACCAGGTGAGAGTACAGCAATATATATTGATCAAATCCTTACAAGATTAACAACAATAGGCGCTTTGTATCTGACATTAGTTTGTTTGATGCCCGAATTCTTAATTTCAAAATACCCTATACCTTTTTATTTAGGTGGCGCATCAATATTAATTGTAGTTGTAGTTGCAATAGATACAGTTACTCAAATACAAACAAGATTAATGAGCGCCCAGTATGAACAATTAATTAAAAAAACAAAATTTGGCAGATAAAAGTGAATATAATACTATTTGGTCCCCCTGGCGCAGGAAAAGGAACTCAAGCTAAATATTTAGAAAAAAAATTAAACAACTTTCAAGTATCAACTGGCGATATGTTAAGAGATGAAATAAAAAAAGAATCAGAAATAGGAAGAACAATAATTAATTATATGAATGAAGGTAAGTTTGTTGATGATGAAATTGTAAATAGTTTAATAAAAAAAGTGGTATTTGATAAACAAAAAAAAGGAAAACTTATTTTTGATGGTTATCCTAGAACTTTAGATCAAGCTAAAAATTTAGATTTATGGTTAACTAATTCAGATCAAAAAATAGATTTTATTTTTTTTCTTAATGTAAATAAAGACACAATTATTCAAAGGATTAAAAAAAGAAAAATCATAGAAAATAGATCTGATGATGATTTAGATACTATTCTAAAGAGATACGATACTTATATGGAAACAACCAGACCTGTTTTAAATTATTACTCAACTAATTCCAATTTTAATGAAATTGATGGGGCTTTAAAAATCGCTGAAATTACTTGTAAAATCAATGATATTTTAAAGGTTTAAAAGTTGACTTTAAATCAACTTCTTATATAAAAGGCTTGATTTTATCTCAAATTATGGCTCGTATCGCTGGTGTAAATATTCCGCAAAATAAAATTGTCCAGGTTGGACTTACTTATATATACGGTATAGGTGATAAATTTTCTAAACAGATCTGCAAAGATCTAGATATTGCCAAACCTACTAGAGTTAATCAACTAACAGACGATCAAATTTTAAAAATAAGAGAATATATAGATAAACATTTTTCTGTTGAGGGAGATCTTAGAAGAGATAACTCAATGAGCATAAAACGCCTTATTGATTTGGCATGCTATAGAGGCTCAAGACATAAGAAAAAATTACCTGTAAGAGGTCAGAGAACAAGATGTAACGCTAGAACAAGAAAAGGTAAAGCAATAGCAATAGCTGGTAAAAAGTTAACACCTTTAAAGAAATAATTTATGGCTAAAAATAAAGAGACAGATAACAAAAACGATAACAAAGAACAAAAAGTAGTTAAAAAGAGCTCCTATTCAAAAAAGAAAAAAGTAAAAAAAAATATACCTAGCGGAATAGCGTATGTTCAGTCTAGTTTTAATAATACAATTGTTTCAATTGCTGATACTGAGGGAAATATTATCTCTTGGTCTTCTGCAGGTCAAAAAGGTTTTAAAGGATCAAGGAAATCAACGCCCTACGCAGCTCAGATAGCTGCTGACTCAGCGGCTACTAAGGCTTTAGAATTTGGAATGAAAACATTAACAGTTGAAATAAAAGGTCCAGGTTCAGGAAGAGAAACTGCATTAAGAGCTTTACAAGCCAGGGGTTTTAAAATTTTATCAATTAAAGATACTACGCCAATGCCTCATAATGGAACAAGACCACCAAAAAAAAGGAGAGTTTAATGGAAAACGCAGAAATAAATGTAAAAAATTGGAAATCATTAATAAAACCAGGAAAATTAGATGTCAATTTAAGCGAGGACAAATCTTACGCAAAAGTAATTGCTGAACCATTAGAAAAAGGATATGGACTTACTTTAGGAAATTCTTTAAGGAGAATTCTACTTTCATCTATTAGAGGTACAGCAGTCACTGCCATTCAAATAGATGGTGTGCTTCACGAGTTTACCTCAATAAAAGGTGTTAGAGAAGATGTTACGGATATTGTTTTAAATGTTAAGTCATTAGCATTAAAAAGCAACTCAGAGGGTTCAAAAAAATTAATTTTAGATGCTAAAGGTCCAGGTGTAATAAAAGCCTCAAACATAACTCCAGTTAATGAAATAGAAATATTAAATCCAGACCTTGTGATTTGTAATTTAGATGAAAATACCAATTTTCACATGGAAATGACCGTTGGAAATGGAAAAGGGTATGTGCCTGCAGATCTTAACAAACCAGAAGAGCCGCCATTAGGTCTAATACCTATAGACTCTTTATTTAGCCCTGTTAAGAAAGTTTCATATTCAGTCAGTACAGCTAGGGAAGGTAAAGCACTTGACTATGATAAATTAACTATGGAAGTGGAAACTAATGGCTCAATATCAGCAGAAGATGCGTTAGCTTATTCAGCAAGAATTTTTCAAGATCAACTCGCTATGTTTGTAAACTTTGATGAGCCACAAGAAATAGCAGTTACTGAATCACCTAAGGAACCTGAATTTAACAGAAATTTATTAAGAAAGGTTGATGAACTAGAACTTTCAGTCAGATCTATGAATTGTTTAAAAAACGATAACATTATATATATAGGTGATTTAGTTCAAAAATCAGAAGGTGAAATGTTAAGAACGCCAAATTTTGGCAGAAAATCATTAAATGAAATTAAAGAAATTTTAAATGGAATGTCACTTTATCTTGGAATGGAAATACCTAATTGGCCACCAGATAACATAGCTGAATTGTCTAAAAAATTAGAAGAAAGTATCTAAATGAGACATAAACTTGGATATAAAAAGTTAAACAGAACGTCTGAACACAGAAAAGCTTTGATAAAGAATATGCTTAATTCATTGATTAAATATGAGCAAATTGTAACAACCTTACCAAAAGCAAAACTTATAAAACCTCAAGCAGAGAAACTAATAACATTAGGGAAAAAGAAAAATTTAACTAATACAAGAGTTTTAATCTCTAAATTACAAGATAAGACAAACGCTAATAAAGTCTTAAATACTTTATCAAAAAGATATGAAAAAAGAGCAGGTGGATACACAAGAATAGTTAAAGCGGGTTATAGATATGGAGATAATTCACCTATGGCAGTTATTGAATTTGTAGACAGAGATGTTGAGGCAAAAAGAAAATTTAAAAAGAAAAAAAAAGAAGACCTCAAGCCAGAAGATAAGAATAAAAAACAAATTTCAGCATAATCAATTTTAGGTAAATGAATAGGTCTTATAAAATAAAACCAGTTCATACATCTATGCGTTTAGATAGATGGATTAAAAACAATATAGGCAAATATCCTCAATCTTTATTAGAAAAATCGATAAGAAATGGAAAAATCAAATTAAATAAGAAAAAAACAAACTCATCATATAGATTACAAATTGGAGATGAAATAAATTTTTATAATTTCGATTATAAATTTAAACCAAAAAATAACTCTATATATATACCTTCTAAAAAAAATTTAGATGAAAATGAAAAATCATTGATAAGTGATAATAATGATTTTATAGTAATAAATAAAAAATCTGGTATTTCCTCACAAGGTGGAACAAAATCAAAAAATAATTTAATAGATATTTTTTCTAACAGTACCTTATTTGAAGATACAAAACCTTATTCAGTTCATCGTTTAGATAAAGAAACATCAGGTGTAATGATTATTGCAAAAAATTATAATAGTGCAAAATTATTGACTTCACTATTTAGATTGAAGAAAATTCATAAAACTTATTTAGCTATTTGTCATGGAATATTTAAAAATAAAAAGGGAGAAATAAGAGGAAATTTAGTAAAATATGAAAGAGAAAAAAAAATTACTGAGTTAGCGATTACAAATTATAATGTAATTAATTCAAATAATTTTTTTAGTTTTGTTGAGCTCAAACCAATTACAGGAAGAAAACATCAATTAAGAAAACAACTTGCATTCATGGGTAATCCTATAGTTGGTGACAGTAAATATAATATTATCAAACAAAAGAATAAAAATGAAAAAAAATTGATGCTCCATGCTTATAAGATTAAATTTATGATAAATAAAAAAAAATTTAATTTTGAGGCTAAACCTCCCGCATATTTTAATAATTATTTAAATAAAAAAAAATTAATAGTCTAAATAATTTAACAAGTTCTTTTCTAATTTTCTTAATATTTCTGATTTACTAACCTTTTTAATTTTATTTATGTTTATGATCCCTTTATCACTAATTCCGCAAGGAATAATTTTTTTATATTCATCCAAACTGTTTGAATAATTTAAAGAAAAACCGTGAAATGCAACCCACTTTTTTACTCGAATCCCTATAGCTGCAATTTTTTTAATTTCATTATTATGATTTGTCCATATACCAATATTTTTTCTATCATTGAAAGAATTAATATTTAATTCTTTTAAAGTGTTGATAATACTTTTTTCTATTGCTGAAATAAATTTTCTAATATCTTTTTTTCTTTTATTCAAATCTATAACGAGATAACAAATGATTTGACCTGGTCCATGCCATGTTATTTTTCCACCTCTATTTGTTTTTAAAATCTTAATAGATTTTTCAACTATCTCTTTTTCTTTATAACTTGTTCCTGCAGTAAAAATTGACCTATGCTCTAAAAACCATATCAATTCTTTTTCATTATTAATTGTTAAATTTTGAACTCTTTCTTCCAGTAAATTTATTGCCTTTTTGTAATTTACAGGTTTTGTTGATTTTTTGATCTCTATATTCATTTAAAAATTGTATTATATGTATTTTGTATTAATAGTTCTAATGAATTTTAAAAGTTATAAAAATGTCTACATTAAAAAAAAATAAAGATAAAAAAGTAAATTTTGAGTTTAACAAGGAATATATAAAAGTTATTGTAGAAAAAATCCAAAATAGTGATGTTAAATTTCTTTCAAACTCATTCAAAGAAATGCATCCTGCAGATGCTGCTGATATTATTGAACATTTAAATCAAAACGACCGTGAAAATTTGATAAAGTTGAATAACTTCAAAATTAATCCAGATATATTTGTAGAACTAAATGAAAATATTCAGTCTGAAATAGTAAAAATGTTGTCATCTGAATCGATTGTTTTTATTTTAAAGAATTTAGAGTCTGATAATGCAATTAAAATTTTAGAAAATATTGATGAAGAAAATAAAAATCAAATTTTATCTTCTCTTCCACCTAAAGATAGATTTATTCTTTTAGAAAGCTTAAGTTATCCTGAAGATACTGCCGCTAGAATTATGCAAAGAGAATTCACAGCTATTCCTAGCAATTGGTCTGTAGGACAAACAATTGATTATCTTAGAGAGAATAAAGATTTACCAGATCAATTTTTAGAAATCTATATAATAGACAGTGAATTTAAACCACTTGGAACTGTTCCGTCATCTAAAGTTTTGCGAACTTCAAGAGAAACAAAAATGATTGATATAATGCTTGAGTCACAAGTTACAATACCAGTAGAAATGGACAAAGAAGAAGTGGGAAGGTTATTTGAAAACTATAACTTAAATTCTGCTGCTGTCATAGATAAAAACGGTAAATTAGTAGGCATGATTACAAGTGATGATATATTAACTGTTTTAAAAGAGGAAGCAGAAGAAGATACTTTAAGATTGGCCGGGGTAGGTGATGAAGAGATCACAGATGGAGTAATTAAAAAAACACAAAGACGTTTTAATTGGTTATTACTAAATTTATTTACTGCTTTTCTTGCAACATGGGTAATTAGTAAATTTGGTGCAACTATTGAACAAATGGTTGCCTTAGCATTTTTGATGCCAATAGTTGCCTCAATGGGTGGTAATGCAGGTATGCAAACTTTAGCTGTAACAATAAGAGGAATTGCTACGAACGACTTAACAGATAGTAATTTTTTAAAGATTGTATTAAAAGAGTTTAATATTGGAGTTCTTAATGGAATAATTTTTGCAATTATCAGTGCGTTGATTGTACAGTTATGGTTTAAAGATTATGTATTATCTATAATTATTTCTGTATCTATGGTCTTAAATATGATTGTTGCCGGTTTATTTGGAATTTTAATACCAGTTACACTTAAAAAATTTAATATAGACCCCGCAATAGCATCAAGTGTTTTTGTAACAACAATTACAGATGTTATTGGTTTTCTTTCTTTTTTAGGAATAGGTGCCTATTTTTTTTATAGTTAAAAGTTATCTATTAACCTTATTCCTTGAATATAAAAAGCAATAAAAATTTTTACATTTTTTTTACTTATTTTTTTACTTAAGTTATTTTTATTTCTTAATTCTAAATATTCAATATTAAATTCGTTATTTCTATTTATGAAATCATTTATTATAAATTTATTATTCAAATCTTTTTTTAACTGAATAAATAATTTTTTTAATTTTGAAACAAGCAAAGCAGATCTTTTTATAGATTTTTGATTTAATAATATATTTCTTGATGAATAAGCAAGTCCATTCTTCATTCTAATTGTTTTGCACAGTATGCTTTTCACATTTGATTTTTTTTTTAAAAAATCTCTAATAAGTATGTATTGTTGATAGTCTTTTTCACCTAAAAATATTTTATTTATTTCTAATTTTTTGATGTATTGATATATTACACCTAAAACTCCTTCAAAATGACCAGGTCTATATTTGGCACATAATATTTTATTTGATTTGCTAATTTTAAATTTTCTTTTACTCTTATTTCCATATACATCTTTAACAGTAGGTATTAAAACATAGTCTACTTTGAGATTTTTTAACAATTTAAGATCTTTTTGAATATTTTTTGGGTATTTTTTATAATCTTCTTTATTATTAAATTGCGAAGGGTTAACAAATATACTTACTAATGTTTTTTTGCTTTTTTTTTGTGATTTTTTTATCAAACTCACGTGTCCTTGATGTAAAGCCCCCATGGTTGGGACAAAACCAATATCTGCCTTAAAATTAACTTCTTTGTTAAGTTTATTAATGCTTTTAAAAATAATCATTTATGGTACTTCACTAATAATAGTTATTTATGATTAGACAAGCAATAATACCTTTGGCAGGTCTTGGTACAAGACTACTGCCATTAACTAGCGTTTTTGCAAAAGAATTGTTACCAATGAACGGTAAAGCTGGCATTGAATATATACTAGATGAATGCATTGATGCCGGCATTAAAGAAGTTGTATTTATAATTTCCAAAAAAAAAATGATGATAAAAGATTATTTTTATAAGGATAGTTTTTATAAAAAGATTATAAAAAAAAAGAAAGATAAAAGAATAATTAACGAGTATAGAAAAATCCTAAAATATAAAAAGATGATAAAATTTGTATATCAAAATAAACCTTTGGGTACAGGCGATGCTGTGCTTAAAACAAAGAAATTTATAAAAGATAAATATTTTTTAATGTTGTTACCAGATGATTTAATCGTAAAAAATAATTGTTCAAAAGATATGATTAGCATAAGTATGAAAAATAAATGTTCTGTGATGGCGAGTATGAAAGTTAAAAAAAATAATGTAAGTAGATGGGGCATTTATTCATTATCTAAAAGACTTAATAAGAATAATTTTTTTATTAAAGATGTTATTGAAAAACCAACTATTAAAAATGCACCTTCAACAAATGCTGTTATAGGTAGATATATCCTTCCAAAAAAAATATTTTCCAAACTAAAAAATCTTAAACCAGGTAAAGGTGGTGAAATTCATATTACTGACGCAATCAAAAAATTGATAAACGAAGGTGACAAATTTATTGGACATAAATTCCGTGGAAAATATTTAGATTGTGGGAGTATGTCTGGGTATATTAAATCAGGAATAGAAATATCAAAGTTATGAAATTATGCATGATTGGAACAGGCTATGTTGGTTTGGTTAGTGGAGTTTGTTTTTCAGATTTAGGAAATACTGTTTATTGTGTAGATAATGATATTGAAAAAATTAATGCACTTAATAAAGGAATACTTCCAATATATGAACCAGGTCTAGAGGAAATCTTAAAACGTAATTATAAACAACAAAGATTAATTTTTACGAATAATTTAAAAGAAGCAGTAGAAAACTCTGATATTATATTTATTTGCGTTGGTACTCCCACTAAAAAAAATAGCAACTCGGCTGATTTGAAATATGTTTTTAATGTTGCCAATAATTTAAAAAAATTTATAAAAAAATACAAAGTTGTTATCACAAAGTCTACAGTACCTGTCACTACTGGTGATAAAATTGAAAAAATTTTGATAAAACAAAAAAGAAAAAAATTGGTAGATGTTGTTTCTAATCCTGAATTTTTAAGAGAGGGTGAAGCAATAAGAGATTTTTTGAGCCCTGATAGAGTTGTAGTTGGAACTGATAGTAATAAGGCAAATAAATATCTTAAAAACCTTTATTTACCCATAATTAAAAAGACAAGTAGATATTTTAGAACTTCAAGACGTGGAGCTGAGCTAATTAAATATGCATCAAATGCTTTTCTAGCTACAAAGATATCTTATATCAATGAATTAGCAAATCTTTGTGAAAAAACAAATGTTGATATTAAAGAAATTTCTCAAGGCATGGGATCAGATCAACGAATAGGGGATAGATTTTTAAGAGCAGGCCCAGCATATGGTGGTTCTTGTTTTCCCAAAGATACTAGAGCAATAATAGATACCTCAAATAAGTTTAAATCAAATTTATCAATTATAAAAGCTGTAATTAAATCAAATGAAAATAGAAAAAAATTATTAACAGATAAAGTATACAAAATTTTAAACAATAATCTAAAAAATAAATTAATAACTTTTTTAGGAGTTACTTTCAAGCCTAGTACTGACGATATGAGAGAAGCATCAAGTTTATATATGATACCAAAATTATTAAAAAAAGGAGCTATTATCAATTATTTTGATCCGTCAGGTAAAAAAAATGAATTTAAAAAATTTAAAAGAGTTAGATATTGTAAAAATGTATCTCAAGCATGCCATAGATCAGATTTAATAATACTTCACACTGAATGGAATGAATTCAAAACTTTAAATTTCAAAAAATTAATTAAAAAGAGCTATTTTAAAGTATTTGATATGCGTAATCTGTATTCTCCAAAATCAATGAAAAAAAAAGGTATTAATTATTTTGGTATAGGAAGATAGTTATTTTATTTCAAAAATTGCATCAATCTCAACCGCAACACCTAACGGTAAGCTATTTACACTAACTGCCGCCCTAGTATGTATGCCTTTATCCTCTAGGATCTTAACCAACATATCAGATGCACCGTTAATAACCTTTGGTTGTTCTACAAAATCATCTGTTGAATTAACAAAACCTACAATTTTTATACAGGATTTTATTTTATCTAGATCTCCAGATAATATTTTCTTTGCTTGAGCCAAAATACTTAAAGCACACCTTTCTGCTGCTTTATATCCGTCTTCAGTATTTAAATCTTTACCTAATTTACCTTTTATCAACTCACCTTTTGAGCTCATAGAGATTTGCCCTGAAATATATAATAATTTTCCAACAATCTTACTTGCTACGTATGATCCAACTGGTGCGGGCGCTTCAGGTAAAACAATGTTATTTTCTTTTAATTTTTTATCAGCACTCATTTATTTTTTTTCTTTTTACTTCTATCGTATTCTTTTCTTTTCTCAATCAAAATCAATGCTTCTTCCATTGTAAGTTCAGCTGGATCTTTCTCTTCAGGAATTGTAGCATTTAATGATTTATATTTTATGTAAGGTCCGTACTGACCTTTCATAATTCTAACTGGTTTTTTGTCCTCTGGATGTTCACCTAAATCTTTTATAATAGAAGATGAAATTCTTCCAGGTTTCGCCTCTGATATCAAAGTTATCGCCCTGTTCAATCCAATATTAAATAATTCCTCAATACTTTCTAATCTTGCTGATTTATTATCACACTTTAAATATGGACCAAATCGTCCAACGTTAATTGTAATGTCTTTATCTAAGTCTGGATGTTTACCTATTATTCTAGGAAGTGAACATAAATATTTCGCCTTATCAAGATCAACATTCTCTATATCTAAACCTTTTGGTATGGATACATTTTTAAAGTTACTTTCTTCTTTCTTTTTCTTTTTTGCCTTAGTTTTTGGTTTTTTAATATTTTCTATTTCTTCATTACTTAGTTCGTATTGTAAATAAGGTCCAAATCTTCCATTTTT
The DNA here is from genome assembly GCA_902585365.1 of uncultured Pelagibacteraceae bacterium. Lineage (GTDB taxonomy): Bacteria > Pseudomonadota > Alphaproteobacteria > Pelagibacterales > Pelagibacteraceae > Pelagibacter. The sequence goes on along the minus strand of CACIDF010000003.1, from coordinate 59,282 downwards.
TAAATATATATCTTTCCCTATATCATTTTTTCCTATTAATTTAGGTTCTGATAGATTTGCTTGAGCGGCAGCTTTTGCTTTTGATAATGGTCTTGTATATTTACAGTCTGGGTAATTAGAACAACCAATAAATGCCCCACCTCTAAAGCTATTCTTTAAGCTTAATGTTCCTTCAACTGAAAACTTACAATCTTTATTATATAATTTACAGCTTCTATCCACCTTACCATTACTATTTTTTTCAAAAATTAAACTTCCTAAACTATCATTAAGTAAATCTAAAACTTCTCTAGTCCTTTTCTCCTTAACATTAGAGACATTTTCGTTAAAATCTTTCCAAAATTGATCTAAAACTTTTATCCAATTTTCTTTTCCTGAGGTAATATCATCTAATTGATCTTCAAGTTTAGCAGTAAAATCATAGTCAACATATCTTGAAAAAAGTTTCTCCAAAAAGGCAGATAGTAATTTTCCTCTATCGGTTGGAAAAAATCTCTTATTAACTATATCAGCATATCCTCTATTAGATATAACAGAGATAATACTTGCATATGTTGAGGGACGACCAATTCCTAATTCCTCTAATTTTTTCACTAAACTTGCTTCTGAAAAACGTGGAGGTGGTTGTGTAAAGTGCTGCTCATCATTAAATTCTTTTATTTCGATTGGTCCTTTAGACACTTCTGGTAATATTTTTTCATCATCATTTTCATCAATTTTTTGAAGTTTTAAAAACCCGTCAAATTTTATAGTTGAGCCACTAGATTTTAATATATTCTTTCCATCTTCTGAGGTAATTAATATAGTTTTTCTATCAAATTTAGCTGGCTGCATTTGAGATGACAGAGCTCTCGACCAAATAAGATCATATAATTTATACTGGTCTGTACTTAAATATTTTTTTATACTTTCAGGTGAATTTTTTATTTCTGTTGGTCTAATTGCTTCATGCGCTTCTTGTGCGTTTTTTGCTTTTTTACCAGAATAATTATTAGCTTGTTCGGGAAGATAATTGTCACCATAATTTTCTTCTATATATTTTCTAAATAATGGAATAGCTTCTTTAGATATATTGGTACCATCAGTCCTCATATAAGTTATTAAACCTTTTGTATCGCCATCTATCTCAATACCTTGATAGAGTCTCTGTGCAATTTGCATTGTTCTTGAAGCACCAAAACCTAATTTACTTGATGCAGATTGCTGGAGAGTTGAAGTTGTGAAAGGACCTGATGGGTTCCTTGTATATATTTTTGAAGTTATATCTTTAATTAAATATTTTTTTTCCTTAATTTTTGATATGGCATCATTTATATCTTCTTTATTTCTAAAACTAAATTTTTCAATTTTTTCCCCGTTTAATTCAGATATTGATGAGGTTAAAATATTTTTTGAGGAAGTAATAAAATTTACATTTATTGTCCAAAATTCCTCTGGATTAAATACTTCAATTTCATGTTCTCTTTCGGTTAACAATCTTAAAGCTACTGATTGGACTCTGCCAGCTGACTTAGAGCCTGGTAATTTAGTCCATAATATTGGTGAAATGTTGAAACCTACTAAATAATCTAAAGCTCTTCTTGCCATGTAAGCGTCAACAAGTTGACCTTCAAGTGATCTAGGATTTTCTATGCCATTTATAACTGCTTTTTTTGTGATTTCGTTAAATACCACTCTTTCAATTTTTTTATCTTTAAGTATTTTTTTTTCATTTAAAAATTCTTTAACATGCCATGCTATTGCTTCTCCTTCACGATCAGGGTCTGTAGCTAAAATAATCTTATCAGAATCTTTTGCTACATCTGTAATTTCTTTTAAATATTTTTTTGAAAAACTATCTACTTCCCATATCATTTTGAATTTATTTTCTGGATCTACAGATCCATTTTTAGATGGTAAATCTCTTATATGACCGTAACTTGCAAGAACTGTATAATCTTTTCCTAAATATTTATTTATTGTTTTTGCTTTGGCTGGACTTTCAACAATGACTAAATTCATCATTACAAAAGTACATTAAAGACCTAGATAGTCAAATTAATAAATTTTTGTCTTAGATTCTGTCTTATTTATTAGGCGTTTTATATTTTCTCGGTGTGTATAAAAAATCATTATGAACATTATAAAGTAGAAATAATAAAAGGGATCTGAAATAAAAAAAAATTGAAAAATAGGTATACAAAAACTGGATACAATTGAACTTAAAGAAGAGTATTTAAATATAAAAAAAATTAATAACCAAGTTACACAAAATATTATTCCTGACAAATTATTTAAACAAAATAAAATTCCAACATAAGTCGCAACACCTTTACCACCTTTAAATTTAAGCCAAACTGGAAAAACATGACCTATAAAAACTGATAAAGAAGCTAAGTATAGCTGATCATTATAATAAAAATTAACAAATAAAATAGGCACTACAGCTTTTAAAATATCTAAAGTTAATGTTAAATATGCTATAAATTTATTTCCAGATCTTAAAACATTAGTTGCTCCAATATTTCCAGAACCTATTTTTCTTATATCTTTACCGATAAAAATTTTAGTTAAGATGAGTCCAAATGGAATAGAACCAAATAAATAAGAGATTGTAATAATCAAAGTAATTTCTAAATTTAACATTTAAACAATTCTACTCCATTAATAAAAGTGCTTAATACTTTGCCTTGTAGTTTTTTGTCCTCTATACAAGTATTTTTTGATTTTGATATCATTTTTTCTTTTTTAACTACCCATGGCTTATATATATCAACAATACATAAGTCAGCATCACTTCCTACAGAAAGACTTCCTTTATTAATTTTTAAAATTTTAGCTGGATTGCTTGTCAGGCACTCAATTATCTTATTTAATTTTATTGATCCGTTGTGAAATAATTCTAATGCAAGTGGTAAAAGAGTTTCTATACCAGAGGCACCTGTAGCAGCTTGAGAAAATGTTAATCTTTTTGACTCTTCATCTTCAGGTTTATGATCTGAGACAATAACATCTATCAAATTTTGGTTTATACCCTTTATTAGAGATAATCTGTCCTCCTCTGTCCTCAGAGGAGGGGATAATTTAAGGAATGTACGAAAGTCTCCTATATCATTTTGGTTTAATGATAAATTATTAATTGAAACACCGGTTGTAAATTTTACAATTTCTTTTCTATTTTTAATTATTTCAATAGACTTTTCTGATGATATTTGAGCAATATGATATCTACAATTGAAATCCTCTAGCAAAGTTAAATCTCTTTCGATAATAATTTTTTCTGCGTAATCTGGTATACCTTGAAGCCCAAGTTTGGTTGCAATTATCCCGTCATTTACTTGTCCATCTTTTGATAATTCATTATCCTCTGCATGTTGAATTACTAATGCATCTAAATCAAAAGCAGATCTCATAATTCTAGACATTAATCTCGTATTTTGAATAGTTTGCGTACCATCTGTATAACCGATTATTCCTTTTTTATTCAAAAGTCCAAATTCATTCATATTAGTTCCTTCCAGACCTTTTGTTAAACTTGCAGTTGGAAATATGTTAATCTTTGATTTATCTCTTCCTCTTCTCTTAAGAAAGTCAACCATAGAAACATTATCTATAACAGGAGAAGTATTAGGCATTGTAACAACAGATGTAACACCTCCAGCTAGAGCTGCATTACTTAATGTTCTAAAATTTTCCTTATATTCGTAGCCTGGCTCACCTACAAATACTCTCATATCAACAAGACCAGGAAATATAAATTTTTCTTTAAGATCTATATATTTTTCTCTAGCAGGAATATTATTCTGGTTTACTTTTTTACCTATCGCTTCAATTTTTCCATTTTCGCCAATAATCAAACCGCCTATTTCATCTATAGAGTTTTTAGGATCTATTATTTTTGCATTTAAAAAATATTGTTTTTTCATCATTCACAAAATAACTTTAGACAGGCCATTCTTACAGCAACACCTAATTCAACCTGTTCTTTAATTACACTTTTATTAATGTCATCAGCTAATTTCGTATCAATTTCTATTCCCCTATTCATAGGACCAGGGTGCATAATAATTGCATCACTTTTTGCTTTCTCTAATTTATCTGGTGTAAGACCATAATATTCATAATACTCTCTATTTGATGAAAGGAATGAACTTGTCATTCTTTCATTTTGTAATCTTAACATCATCACAATGTCACAATCTTTCACTCCTTCTTTCATATTTGTAAAAGTGTTGACACCAAATTTTTCTAAATCTTTTGGCATCAAATTAGATGGTGCAACTATATTTATGTCTGCACCCAACATATTTAATAAATAAATATTTGATCTAGCAACTCTTGAATGAAGTATATCTCCACAAATTGCAATTTTAAGACCTTCTATTTTATTTTTTTTCTCCATAATTGTTAAAGCATCAAGCAATGCTTGGGTAGGATGTTCTCTTCTGCCATCGCCTGCATTTAATACTGCACAGTTAACTTTTTGTGACAATAAATTTGAGGCACCCGAGTCTTGATGCCTTACAACAATAATATCAGGGTGCATCGCATTTAAAGTCATTGCAGTGTCTATTAAAGTTTCTCCTTTTTTAATTGCTGAATTAGTTATATTCATAGACATAACATCAGCACCCAATCTCTTTCCAGCAAGCTCAAATGAACTTTGAGTTCTAGTAGATGGTTCAAAAAATAAATTTATTTGTGTTTTACCTCTCAAGATATCTATTTTTTTATTTTTACTTTTGTTCAAAGCTATGAAGTTTTTTGACTCTAAAAGAATAGTCTTTACATCAGTGATTGATAGATCTTGAATACCTAGAAGATGTTTTTTAGAAATTTTAACAGCATTTTTTGAATAGGCCATTAAAACTAACTCTATAACTTCAAAGCATGTTTAATGCAAGCTTAATTATTGAGATAATCGATTGCGCCTTGTAAAATGAATGATGCAGCATTTTCATCAATTTTTTTCTCTCTTTTTGTTACATTAACTTCTAGTTCTTTAGAGATATTAAAAGCACCTTTGGTTGACATTCTCTCATCCCAAAGTACAACATCGATTTTTAAATGTTTTGATATCACATTTGCTTTATCGGTAACAGATTGAGCTGCTCTACCTAAACTGCCATCCATATTAATTGGGAATCCAATTATAATTCCAGACACGTTATTTTCATAAATAATGTTTGTTAATTGATCCAATAGATATTGCATATTCTTATAATCTATTGTTTTAAAAGGAGTAGATATTTTTCTTTTATCATCACAAATTGCTACACCTATACGTTTTGACCCTAAATCCAAACCAATTAATCTCGCATTACTGTCAATTTTTTTCTTAAGATGCTCAATAGTGATCATATTGTATTTTTTAGATTTAATGATAGTTTTTGATATTCATATCATATGACAATTGATCTTAAAACAGTAAAGCACATATCTAAATTATCTAGGATTTCAATCGATGATAATAAAGCTAAAAAATTAGGTAAAGATTTAAATTCAATATTTTCTTTTATTGAAAAATTAAATGAATTAGATACAAAAAATACTGAACCATTAACTTCAATTGCTGAAACTACATTAAAACTACGTAAAGACGAGATAAAATCTGAAAATATTCGTGAGGATATTTTAAAAAATTCACCAGACAAAAATAAAGATTTTTTTGTTGTACCCAAGGTAGTTGAATAATGAGCAATATAACAGATTTAAAATTAGTTGAACTTGTAGACAAAATAAAAAAAAAAGAATTATCATCAACTGAGGTAACTATTGCCTTTATTGAAAGATCAAAAAAATCAAAAAAACTTAATGCTTATATTTCTGAAAATTATGAAAATGCAATTAAAAAAGCAAAAATATTTGATCAAAAACCAGACTTTAAAAAAAAATTATCTGGCATACCTATTGCTGTAAAAGACTTGTTTTGTACAAAAAATATTAGAACTACAGCTGGAAGTAAAATTCTTGAAAATTTTATCCCAACTTATGAGTCAACGGTAACTCAAAATATTCTAGATGAAGGAGGTATTATAATTGGGAAGTTAAACTGTGATGAATTTGCAATGGGTTCTTCAAATGAAACAAGTTATTTTGGAAACGTTCAAAATCCAGTATCTGAGAATTTAGTACCTGGCGGTTCTTCTGGTGGATCATCATCAGCACTTGCTGCAAAATTAACTCCAGCAACAATAGGTACAGATACAGGTGGATCTATTAGACAACCAGCGTCCTTCACTGGCACAGTTGGTTTAAAACCAACATACGGCAGTTGCTCCAGGTATGGTATAGTAGCATTTGCATCATCTTTGGATCAAGCCGGACCCATGACTCATGATGTTAAAGATTGTTCTTTAATGTTAGAAATTATGAGTAATTACGATACAAAAGACTCAACTTCTGTTGAATTCAAAAGAGAAAATTATTTAAATAATTTAAATGAGAATATTAAAGGAAAAAAAATAGGTATACCAAAAGAATATAGAGTTGATGGAATGCCAAAAGAAATTGATGAGCTATGGGAAAAAGGAATAAAAATTATTAAAGAAAATGGTGGTGAAATTATTGAGATAAGTTTACCTAATACTAATTATGCTTTACCAACATATTACATCGTAGCTCCCGCAGAAGCCTCATCAAATCTTGCTCGATACGATGGTGTAAAATATGGTTTTAGATCAAAAGGTGAAAATCTTATAGATATGTATGAAAAAACAAGATCAGAGGGCTTTGGTGATGAAGTAAAGCGAAGAATTATGATTGGAACATATGTTTTATCATCAGGTTATTACGATGCATATTATTTAAAAGCACAAAAAGTAAGAAGACTAATCAAAAATGATTTTGATGAGGCTTATAAAAAAGTAGACGCTATATTAACTCCATCTACGCCAAGCTCTGCCTTTAAGATTGGAGAGAAATTAAACGATCCAGTATCAATGTATTTGAATGATATTTTCACAGTTCCAATTAATCTTGCAGGCTTACCTGCTATATCAATTCCAGCGGGTCATGATAAAAAAGGCTACCCACTAGGTTTACAGGTTATAGGAAAGGCATTTGATGAGCAAAGTATTTTAAATATCGCATTTGCTTTAGAAAAAAATATAAGCTTTAAAAATAATATAACTGATTGGTGGATTAAGTGAGTAAAAATAATGGTGAATATCTAATAATAAGAAATGATAACAAATATGAAGTTATTATTGGTCTTGAAGTTCATGCACAGGTCTTATCAAAGTCTAAATTATTTTCAACTTCATCAACAAAATTTGGATCAGAACCTAACACTCAAGTTAGCTTGGTCGATGCAGCATTTCCAGGAATGTTGCCAGTAATTAACGAACATTGTATTAAACAAGCTGTTAAGACAGGTATTGGATTAAAAGCTAAGATTAACAAAAGATCAATATTTGATCGAAAAAATTATTTTTATGCTGATTTGCCTCAAGGTTATCAAATTTCTCAATATAAAAATCCAATTGTTGGTGAGGGATCTGTTACATTAGATATGCCAAACGGGGAAAAAAATATTGGTATTGAAAGACTTCATTTGGAGCAAGATGCAGGAAAAAGTATCCATGATATAGATCCTCAAAATACATTAGTTGACTTAAATAGATCAGGCGTAGCTTTAATGGAAATAGTTAGCAAACCTGATTTAAGATCTTTAGATGAAGTAAATGCATATATTAAAAAATTAAGATCTATAATGAGATATTTAGGAACTTGCGATGGTAATATGCAGGAGGGTTCATTAAGAGCCGATGTAAACGTTTCTGTTCGAAAAAAAGGAGATAAAAAATTAGGCACTAGATGTGAAATTAAAAATGTCAATTCTATAAAATTTATGCAAATGGCAATAGATTTCGAAGCTAATCGTCAAGTAGACGTAATTGAAGAGGGTGGCTCTATTGATCAAGAAACAAGATTATTTGATACCAAAAAAAATGAAACAAGATCTATGAGATCTAAAGAAGATGCACATGATTATAGATATTTTCCTGATCCTGATCTTTTACCACTTGAATTAAATGATAATTATATAGATCAAATAAAAAAAGATATTCCTGAGCTTCCTGATGAAAAAAAGAAAAGATTTATTGAAAAATTTAAACTATCACCTTATGAAGCAAATATACTAGTGTCAGACATTGAAATATCAAAATATTTTGAAGAAGTTTCAAAAAACTCTGATGTAAAATTAGCTACAAACTGGATAACAGGAGAGTTATTCGCATTATTAAACGAAAAAAATATTGAAATAACAGAAAGTCCAATTTCCTCAAAAAATTTATCAAAATTAATTAATTTAATCAAAGATGGAACCATTTCAGGCAAAATTGCTAAATCTGTGTTTGAAATAATGAGACGTGGAGATAAAGATCCAATAACTATTGTAGAAGAAAAAGGTTTAAAACAACAAAGTGATCCTAAGGAATTGGAAAATTTAATTAATAAAGTAATTTCTGAAAACCCAAAAAATGTTGAAGCTTATAAATCAGGAAAAGACAAATTATTTGGTTTTTTTGTTGGTCAAGTAATGAAAAATTCAAATGGTAAAGCAAATCCAAAACTTGTTAATGAAATTTTGAAAAAAAAATTGAATTAAAATGGGTTCAAACATTAAGATTACAAACGAACTCGAGGAATATATAAACAATCATTCTTATAAACTAAATCCGATTCAAAGAGAGATTATTCAATATAACAAAACTTTGGGTGAAAAGAAAAAAATGCAAATTTCATTAAGTCAATGTCATCTATTACACCTAATAATAAAATTATATAATCCAAAAAAAATTTTAGAAATTGGAACATTTACAGGTTTAAGTGCTTTAACAATGGGATTAGCTATGAATAATGACTCAAATTTAATAGCTATAGACAAAAACAAACAAACTTCTGAAATAGCTAAAAATTTTTTTATTAAAGCTGATCTTGAAAACAAAATAAATCTTTTAGTTAAAAATGCCAGTGACGGTCTAGACGAGCTTCTTAAAAGCAAAGAGGTTTTTGACTTAGTATTTATTGATGCTGATAAGGAAAATTATATAAATTATTTTGAAAAATCTTTAAAAATGTTAAAAAAATCAGGGATAATTATAACAGATAATGTTTTATGGTACGGTGACGTTATAGATAAAAATAAAAATGACAATCTTACAATTAAAATTAGAGAATTTAATTCACATATCGATAAAGACAATAGAGTAGAAAATATCATTCTACCAATTGGCGATGGTTTATCAATTTGTAGAAAATTATAATGTATAATATTTTTGGTTTTTACAAATTTAAAAAGATTACAAATCTTAAAAAGAAAAAGAAATTACTTGATAATTACCTAAAACAAGAAAATTTTAGAGGGACTATAATATTATCCCCCGAAGGTGTAAATGGAACAATAAGCTTTAAAATTGATAGATATATTACAATTAAAAAAAATATAAAAATGATTTTAAATTTAAAGAACTTTGATAGCGAAAATTTATCACATTATAAATATCAAGCTTTTCACAAAGGTAAAATTAAAATTAAAAAAGAACTTGTTCCTATTGGTATTAAATTAGAAAAAAGAATTATTAATAATCAAATTGATCCTGAAAATTGGAATAATTTTATTAAAAAAAAAAACACTGTCATTATTGATACAAGAAAAAGTTTTGAATTTAGAGTTGGTACATTTAAAGGATCAATAAATCCAAAACTGAATAATTTTAGAGACTTTCCAAAATATTTTAAATCATTAAAAAAAAATAATAACATAGGTATGTTTTGTACCGGTGGTATTAGATGTGAAAAGGCAAGTTTTTATTTGAGAAATAAAGGTTTTAAAAATGTTTATCAATTAAGTGGAGGTATCATCAATTATTTAAATAAAATTGATAAAAAAAAAAGTTTATGGAAAGGTGATTGTTTTGTTTTTGACAATAGAGTATCGGTAAAACATGGCCTAAAACCTGGAAATTTAAAAATTTGCGCTGGTTGTAGAGAACCTATTACGAGATTAGAAAAAAATAACAAGCAATATGAGGAAGGAGTTAGCTGTTCTAATTGTTTTCATAAATTAACTGATAAACAAAAACAAAGATTTCGTATGAGACAAAAACAAATCAATCTATCTAAAAAGAAAGGTCAAAATTATTTTTATAAAATTGAAAAATAAAATAATATGTACAAAAAAATTAATTTATTAAGAGATCCCATTTGGCCGTTATTAAGAAAAGTAACAATTCCTGCTAGTATAGGATCATTATTTCAAACTTTTTATAATTTAGTTGATACTTATTTCGCTGGTAAAATATCACCTGAAGCCCTTAGTGCATTGGCAAAATCTTTTCCAATATATTTTATAATAATTGCAATTGGTGTTGGAGTAGGTGCTGCTACAAATACCTTAATCGGAAATTCAATTGGTGAAAAGAATGAAAAAAGAGCATCAATTTTTGTTGGCCAATCTTTTCTATATGCTGTTTTCGTTTCACTCTTAGTTACCTATGTTGGTTTAAATATTTCAGATTTTTTATTGGGACTAATGGGATCTAGTTTAGAAAATATTTTATTAACAAGAGAGTATCTTGATATAATATTTTACTGCACTGTTTTAGTTTTAATACAAACATCTTTAAATGGCACCCTAAATGCTCAAGGAGATACAAAGAGTTACAGAAATGTTTTAGTTTTTACCTTTTTTTTAAACATAATCTTAAATCCTATATTCATATTTGGATATGGTTTTATACCTGCCTTCGGTATTTCTGGAATTGCTATTGCAACAGTTATATGTCAATTTTTAGGTGCAACTTATTTAATTTACAAAGTTTATTGTTGTAAATTAAAAAAGTATCTATTTTTTGAATGCTTTAAACCAAAAATTTTTTACTTTAAAAACCTAATATTTCAATCTGTTCCAGTTATGTTTAGTATGCTTTTAATTGGTGTCGGTTTGTTTAATGTTTTATATTTTGTAGGAAAATTTGGTGATCTGGCTGCAGCTGGTTATGGCACTGCTTTAAGAATTGAACAAGTCTTTTTATTACCAGTTATTGGATTAAATACAGCTGTACTTTCTATCTCAAGTCAAAATTTTGGAGCTAAAAATTATGAGCGAATTAGAGAATTATATTTAAAAGCTCTCAAATTTGGTTGTTCTTTTATGACATTAGCAGGTATCATAATTTATTTTAATGCATCATTCCTCATAAGTTTATTCACAGAAGATTTGAATACAATTAGTTATGGTACAATTTATTTAAAAATTGCAGCTTTAATAGGTCCGATTTATCCTACTTTCTTTATAACAACAGCCTTATTTCAATCAGTAAAAAAACCAATATATAGTTTATATCTTGGTATCTTAAGATTAACGGCTCTACCATTTTTATGTTTATGGTATGTAATAAATATTAAAGATGGGTCATATGAAGATATTTTCTATACTTTATTATTCACTAATTGGTTTATGGGATTTTGCATATTAATCTTTATAGGGTCTTTTTTTAATTCAGTATTTAAAAAAACTAGTTAGACTTTGCTAACTTTTTTTCGAATTTTCTTACAAAATAAGAAACTACTAAAATTAAAATTAGATATTCAAATATTAAAAAAGTATAAATTTCCAACGGTCTATAGGTTGTAACAACAAGCTCATTTGCTTTTCTTGTTAAATCACCAATTCCTATAATTGAAACAAGAGAAGACATTTTTAAAACATATACAAATTGATTACCAATAGCAGGAAGTATATTTTTAATAGCTTGGGGCAATATTATGAGTCTTAATTTTTTAAAAAAAGAGAACCCAAGAGAGCTACCAGCTTCCCATTGGGATTTTTTAATTGAATTTATTCCAGCTCTAAATATTTCAGCTTGAAAAGCACTTTCACTTATTGACAAGGCTATAATACCAGACACAAATGGACTAAAACTTATTCCTGTCATTATTGGTAAACCATAATAAATCCATAAGATTAAAACTAATAATGGTATCGCTCTAACGATTTCTACATAGCCAATATTTATATATGTAAGAAATTTATTTTTTGCTAATGATGGAATTGCAATTATTAGACCTAGAATTATTGAGATAAATATTGAAACTAGGGATATGTATATTGTTGTTGTAAATCCACTTATGAGAAATTTAATGTTTGTTAATCCATCTACATTATTTGGAGATAAAATTAACCAGTCTAACTCTTGTTTTGAACAAGAATTAAGAAATAATAATATAAATAATAGAAAAATAATATTTTTCACACATATATTTATAAAGTATTAAATGTTAATATCTAATTTATTATAAGCTCTTTAGATTATATTTTGCTAAAAGTTCTGTAAAAAAACCAGACGATTTTTTATTATTTATCCATTCATTAACGTAATTTTTCCATTTATCATCACCTTTACCAACCATCATTGCTAAAAATGCAGGATTTTTTTCTCCATCTGGAACAATTGCCAATTGAGGATATTTGATGACTAATTTATTAGCCTCTGTTGAGCTGGTTATATTTCCATCTGCTCTACCGGCTAAAACTTCTTGAAAATCTCTTGCAGGTGCTTCAACGGAATTTAGTTTTGATTTTGGAAAAAATTCTTTTGCTTTTTCTTCCTGTGAAGTTCCAAGTGTAGTTGCAATCGTTACTTTACTATCATTTAAAGAGTCCCAAGTTGGGAATTTTTTTAAATTTTTCTTAAGAACAAGGGGCACTGTTCCATATTTATAGTAGGTGTTAGTAAAGCCTGCAACTTCTGCTCTTTTAGGTGTTTTAGTAACACTTGTTGAGATATCATATCTTCCTGAAGTAATACCAGATACTATAGTCTTCCACTCAGCAGGCACAAATTTAATTGTTACACCCATATCTTTTGCTAATTCATTCATGACATCTATATCAAAACCTCTATATTTATTAGTTGCAGGATCTTTAATTGTCATAGGATCCCAATCTCCAGTTGTTCCAACTCTTAGCTCACCAGAGGACAAAATTTTATCAAGACTTGATGAATAAGAGGGTAATGCAAAGAATAAACTAAATATAAATATTATGATTTTTTTCATATTTAGTTAGTACTTAAAATAAGCAAAGATTTCCAGGTTAACCTTGACGCACATAAATAATCAGATGAATCTAGCACTATCATTCAACCAGAGCCATAAATCTTCTGAAAATGACCTTCTGACAAATAGATTAATGTTGTTATCCTCTTTGTTGTGTAGGATTACATCTATGTGATTAACAATTGTTTGAGCAACAGATCCTTTTTTCTTTTTATAATCATTAAAATTATAAGGGCAACTTTTAGACAATAAATCGTACACTTTATTTCCTTTTAAATTAATCATTATCCAGTGATCGGAAACATTTGTTACAGCTCCTTGATTTAATTTTGAAATTTCATTAAATAATTTATCTTCTAAATTTATTTGATCATCTAAAGTCATTTTTTTATCATTAGAGTAAATTAACCATTCATCTGGACTCAACCATAATAAATTAAATTTTTCGTTACCAGACGAAGTATTCGCTTCATTTGGTGGTAAAATTGATAATATTTTTCCAATTTTTGTAGAGAATTCTCTTTTGTTACTTCTAAGGTTAATTTTAATTGTAGGTTCAACTTCAATAATATTTAGATCATTGAATTTTTTTTCTTCTTTAATTGGTGAATTAAAATTAAGCATTTAATCTTTTATTTTCCTTATCATAAAAAACAGTGTCTGTAATAGTTACATTGATATTTTTATTTTCCATAGGAACTATTAATTTTTTACCTTTTAATTTTTTTCCACTTCTTACTATAGCTAAGGCAATAGATTTATTGAGATTTGGACTAAAATAACTAGAGGTAACATGACCCAACATATCAATTGGCTTTTCTAAGCTTTCAACAAGTTGAGCTCCTTCTTCTAAAACTTCCTTTGGATCATCTGTTAATAATCCAACTAATTGTTTTCTATCTTCTCTTATCGTATCACTCCTGTATAATGATCTTTTACCTATAAAATCATATTTCTTTTTTCCAATAATCCAGTCCATTTGAAGATCTGAAGGTGTTAATGTTCCATCAGTATCTTGACCAGTAATTATGAAACCTTTTTCAGCCCTCAGTAAATGCATAGTTTCAGTTCCATATGGTGTAATATTAAATTCTTTACCTGCCTCTATACATCTTTCCCAAACATCTTTAGCGTAATTAGATTGAACATTAATTTCGTAACTGTGCTCCCCAGTAAAACTTATTCTCATAATACGACAATTAACATTATCTATTTTTGAATTTTTAAAAGACATGTGCGGAAAACTTTCATCCGATAGATCTAAACTTGGTATTATTTTTTTAATAATCTTTTTAGAATTTGGTCCACAAATACTCATTGTTGAATATTGATCTGTAACAGTAGTTAAATATACATTTAACTCTGGCCATTCTGTTTGTAAATAATCTTCAAGTTTTGACAAAACATTGGCCGCACCACCAGTTGTGGTCGTCATTATATAATGATTTTCTCCAAGTCTTGTAGTAACACCATCATCATAAACCATACCATCTTCATTTAGCATTAAACCATATCTACATTTACCAATAGAAAGTTTTGACCATGCATTTGTATAAACTCTATTTAAAAATTCAGACGCATCCTCACCTTGTATATCAATTTTTCCCAAAGTAGAGGCATCAAGTATTCCAGCACTTTCTCTTGCAGCTTTACTCTCTCTTTGAACAGCTTGATACATAGTTTCTCCATTCTTAGGAAAATACCAAGGTCTTTTCCACTGTCCAACATTTTCAAATTCTGCTTTATTTTCCACATGCCAATCATGAATAGCTGTTCTTCTTGTATGATCAAAAAATTCACCAACATTTCTTCCTACTATTGCTCCAAATGTTAAAGGTGTATAAGGCGGTCTAAAGGTGGTTGTACCTAGCTCTCCCATATTTGTACCAGTTGTATCAGCAATTATACCGAGTGCATGCATATTTGATAATTTACCTTGATCAGTTCCCATACCAGTTGTCGTATATCTTTTTACATGCTCTATTGATTTAAAACCTTCTCTCAAAGCTAGTTTTACATCTTTAGCAGTTGAGTCATTTTGGAAATCTAAGAATGGCTTTGTTTTAGATATAGGCTTATTTGAAGGTAATAACCATATATTTCTTTTTTGTTTTTCTTTTGAACATTTAATATCTAAATTTTCATAATTATTTTTATCTAAGCCAAGAAAAATTTTAATATTTTTGACAGTATTATTTATAACATCATCTAATTCAAAGTCTCCATTTGACGACCCCACACTAATTTGTTCTGATGGCGTTTTATTTTCATCAGGTATAAAAACATTATCATTATTCCTAAATTTTAATTTTCCACCTGATTGAGTAAACAAATGTACCATCGGTGTCCAACCACCTGAAATTCCTAAACAATCACATTTATAAGTAATTTTGTTACCAACAACGCTTCCACCATCTTTTGATAACTTCATAACTTCGATAGAATTAATTCTCTTGTATCCATCAGTATTAGTTATTGTATATCCTCTTAATATTTTTATTCCTGTTTTTTCTATTTTTTGTGAAAGTATTGAGTTAGAATTTTCTCTAATATCTATAATTACTTTGACTTTTACTCCACTTTTATTTAATGAAATTGCTGTTTCATAAGCACTATCATTGTTGGTAAATAATGAAATACTTTCTCCTGTTTTTACACCATAATAATCAATATATTTTTTTATAGATGATGATAAAATTATTCCTGGTCTATCATTGTTACTAAAAATTAATGGTCTTTCAATAGCACCAGTTGCTATTACAACTTTTTTAGCTCTTATTTTTAACAATCTTTGTCTAATTTTTTCTTTTCTTTCATTACCACTTAAATGATCAGTTAAATTTTCTCTTGCCAAAAGATAATTATAACCGTGAAAAGCAGCAACGCTTGTTCTATTTTTAATTGTTAGGTTTGGTTTTTTTTTTAATTCCTCTATTTGATTTTTTAACCATACATTTGAAGTTTCATTATCTATTCTAAAAATATCATCATCTTGATATATTGTAGAACCCCCGAGATAATTTTTATCATCTATTAGCATTGTATTAAGACCTTTTTCTGCTGATAATTTGGCTGATAATATACCAGAGATACCACCACCAATTACCAAAACATCACAATGCACATATTGATGATCATATAAATCTTGATCAGGTTTAGTTGGAGATTTACCCAATCCAGCTGAATGTCTAATAAAAAATTCATATTTTTCCCAAAAACTTGCAGGCCACATAAAAGTTTTATAATAAAATCCTGCAGGTAGAAGAGGGGATAGTAAATTATTTATACCCCCTATATCAAAATTTACACTTGGCCAACAGTTTTGGCTAAATGCTTCTAAACCTTCATATAATTCAATTTCAGTAGCTCTCACATTTGGATCAGTTAATGCAGGATCATTTCCAACTTGAACGATTGCATTAGGTTCTTCAGAACCACAAGTCATTATTCCTCTAGGCCTATGGTATTTAAAACTTCTTCCCACTAAATGAATATTATTTGCCAATAAAGCAGAGGCTAATGTATCACCTTTGTAACCAAAAAGCTTTTTACCATTAAACTTGAAGGAAATTCTAACAGTATGATCTATAAAATTGTTTTTATTAATTCTTAAGTTGTTACTCATAATTATTTTACGGGTGGTCTTTCTCCCATTTTATAAACTGCATGTATCTTATCATTTGAAGTATCTCTAACAACATTGAACCATTTTCTGCATCCATGAATATGGTTCCATCTTTCAAATTGAATACCTTTTATGTTTTTTCTCATAAAAAGATATTCAGCCCATTGATCGTCACTTAATTCTGTAGGTTGTTTTGGTCTTTCAATATGAGCTTCGCCTCCACAAGAAAATTCTGTTTGATCTCTTTCACCACAATACGGACAATTAATTATAAACATTAGTGTGCTACTGCTGCAGCACCGTGTTCATCAACTAGATCACCGCTAACAAATCTATTTAAGTTAAAAGCAGCATTTAATTTATGTGGTTCATCATTAGCTATAGTGTGTGCGAATAAATCTCCAGAACCAGGTGTAGCTTTAAAACCACCAGTACCCCAACCACAATTAAAATATAAACCTTTAACTTGAGTTTTACTAATTATAGGACTTGCATCTGGACAAATATCTACAATACCTCCCCATTGTCTTAACATTTTCATTCTACTAAATATTGGGTATAGTTCTAATATTGCTCTTAAAGTTTCCTCAACAATATTATGACTACCTTTTTGGGTGTAAGAAACATACGAGTCTGTACCTGCTCCAATTACAAGTTCACCTTTATCTGATTGACTTACATAAGCATGTACAGCATTTGACATTACGACCGTATCAATTATTGGTTTAACTGGTTCAGAAACTAATGCTTGAAGAGGTTTACTTTCTAATGGTAATCTTATACCCGCCATATTTGCTATAACACTAGAATGTCCTGCAGCGACAACGCCAATTTTTTTTGTTTTTATAAAACCTTTTGTTGTTTCTATGCCCTCAACTGTATTACCGTTTCTTTTAATACCTTTAACTTCACAATTTTGTATAATATCCACTCCCATTTCATCTGCACCACGAGCATAACCCCAAGCAACAGCATCATGTCTTGCTGTACCAGCTCTTCTTTGTAAAGTTCCTCCTAATACAGGATATCTAATGTTTGGAGATGTATTAATAATTGGGCAAAATTTTTTAACTTCCTCTGTATTCAACCAGACAGCATCAATACCATTTAATCTATTTGCATGTGTCCTTCTTTTTAAATCTCTGACATCTTGAAGATTATGCGCAAGATTCATAACACCTCTTTGACTAAACATAACATTGTAATTTAATTCTTGAGATAATCCTTCCCAAATTTTAAGCGCATGATCGTAAAGTCCAGCACTGGCGTCCCATAAATAATTAGATCTAATTATTGTTGTGTTTCTTCCAGTATTTCCTCCACCGATCCATCCTTTCTCGACTACTGCAACATTAGTCATTTTGTGTTTCTTGGCTAAATAATATGCAGTTGCAAGTCCATGACCTCCACCACCAATTATAACTGTGTCGTATTCTTTTTTTGGTTCTGGATCTCTCCAAGCTCTTTGCCAGTTTTCATGCCCATTAAAAGCATTTTTTATTAGCGAAAATATTGAATATTTATTTTTCATTTTGAACAAAATTACTTCATAAATATTGAATATTCAATGATTTCAAGTTACACAGGTAGATAGGGAAGGATGGGTGAGCTGGTTTAAACCAGCGGTTTGCTAAACCGCCGTACGCTTGAAAAGGTGTACCGAGGGTTCGAATCCCTCTCCTTCCGCCACTAATTTTAATTAATAGTCCAATTCTTTCTTGATTTTATCTAATAATTTTTTAACCAAAACTCTATCTTCAGGGTCAAATACGTTTTCATTATCTATAGTATTTTTTATTTCTTTTCTGATTAAGTTTCTTAATTTTTCTCTACCTTCGTCTGTAGCAAAATTTACTAGTTTTTTTTCATAATCATCAATTTTCATTCCAATTGTAAAATTATATAACAAATATATTCCAATAAATATTACAAAACTTTTGTATATAAATAATCTCATTTTTTTTTATAAATACTATTTATACTTACATTATCTAAATTAATTTCATAAACCAATTTAAAATCGTTAATTAAATTAGTATCTTTTATATGAGGTTTTTTTGAACGATACATGTAGTTGGTTACAATGTATTGAGCATTATCAATTGTATTAGTAAAAATTAATCTATTTCTTTGATCTTTTTCAATCATATTTAAACTATATTCGTAAGGTGAGTTACTATATTTATAAATTTTTATTTTTTTATCTTTAGAAATCTCTAAAATTTTTTTAAGTATTTTAAGATTAGAAACACCCCAATAATCTAATTCATAATTTTTAATAATTTTATTATTTATCAACTCATTATAATAAACATATTGATAAGGATGATTTTGATAATTCCAATTTAAGATATATACAAGAAGAATACCAAAAATACTCAACACAAATTTTCTTATATTTTTAATATACAATAATTGTTTTAAACCGTAAATGCATATAAAGACAATTGAAGGATAAATAAAATAAACTTGTCTCCATCCATTATATAAAGTTGAGTTAAGTTCGATAATTAATACAATTGTGAAAAAAACAATTATTAATGAATAAAAACAGAAAAGTTCTTCTTTATTTTCCCAAATATTTTTACTGCTATCTTTTAAATTAATTAAATTTGATAATAGAAATTTGAATATTAGAAAACTGCCTATAATAAAAAGTAAAATATATAAAATTGGCATCGTTATTAAAATTGTTTTAGGTAAATAATACCAAGGGAGATATTGAGCAGAATAATATTTAGATTCAAAAAAAACTAATCCTTTCCATTCGTAATCACTCATACTTTTAAATGAGTTAATCAAATTCAAGGGGTTTTCCCATAAATATGGCCAGAAAATTATAGTAAATATAATTGTTGATATTAAAAAAGGAATTATAAGATAAATTTTTTTAAATTTATTTTTTTCAAGATTTTCTAATATATAAAATAATGTGAATAAACAAGGTATAATTATACCCATTACTCTTATCCCAATAGTTAATCCAATTACCAAAGATAATAGAAATAAAAATTTTATTCTTTTAGAAATGAAAAATTTTATAAAATAAAAATTTGAAATACAAAAAAAAACTAAAAAAATAATATCTTTACTATTATAAAACGACTGTGCAAAAATTCTAGGATGTAATACAAACAATAAAAAACCAAGAATCGATATATTTTTTGAATAGAATAAGTTTAAAGTGTAATAAAAGTATATAGAGGCAATAAAAAAGAATAGACAATTCATTAAATGACGAAAATAGAAAATATCTAGACTGTCATTTAAAGATAAAGTTTTTTCAAATAATATATTTATTAACTCAAAAAAAACACCGTATTCATTGTCAATGTAATCATTTAAATTTGGTACGTTATCATATTTTAAATTTTCTAAGATATTTAATTTTTCTAAAATATAATTAAAGGATACAATTCCGTTTAATCTTGACAGAGACTCATCCCAAGAATAACCGAAATCATCATATGATAGTACCTGTAATAAAAAAAATAAAAAAAATATTAAATAATGATAATTTTGATTTATGTATTTAGTATAGCGGTTCATTTAAGAAAAAATTTTTTATGTCTACAGGCTCTTGTTTGAGAATGTATCTATATACATTATAATTTTCTAATACCCTTTGAACATAATTTCTTGTTTCTTTAAATTTTATAAGTTCAATCCAATCAACATAATCAATTTGTCTTTTTTGAGGATCTTTATTTAGCTTTTTCCAATATCTAACTCTTTTAGGACCTGCATTATATGCTGCAATTGCAAACGGGTATGATCCATCATATTCTAATATTAAACCTGCTAAATAATGAGAACCCAGTTTGATATTATATTCTGGATCTTGTGTTAATCTTGATTTTGAGTATGGTAGTTTGGCTTGCTTTGCTACAACTTTAGCTGTGTAAGTCATAAGCTGCATCATCCCTTTTGCTCCAGCATAACTATTAGCTTTAGAATCGAATTCACTTTCTTGTCTTATAACAGCTAAAATTAATGCCTGGTCAGGTATTTTTCTTCCAGCAACATAACTAGGTGTATTTATTACTGGATAATTATATTTGTTGTGAAATCTTTTTTCATAAGATGCTATTTTAGAAATTTGTATTGCAAAATCGTATCTTAAAATATCTGTAGCAAGTTGAGCTGACAATATTTCACTTCCTTTATCAATATTATCTAAAGCTAAATATCTCAAAATATGTTTGGTATATTTATCCTTATCTAATTCATGCAGTAAATGTACTAGTTTATAAAGGTCTTTTTTAAAAAAATCCTTTTTGTAACTCTCATCAATTTTTGATGAATTAGAAAGAGTATATTTTTCATTTTTAAAAATTTTTAAGTGGGATAACTGTCCATAATAGGTAGTGGGGTAGGCGGATGCAATTTTATAATATTTGTTTGCAGTTACAGTGTCACTCAACGCTTCGTAACTTCTAGCAATCCAATAAGCTCCTCTTGATAAACTAATCGGGTATCCTACATTTTCAAAAAAAGATTTAAAATGTTCACGAGCTCTTAAAGGGTCGTTTAAAAAACTTAGTGATATCCAGCCACTTAACCATTCAGCTTCAGCATACTCTGGTGTGCCTTTATCAAGAGCATGATCATTTACGATTTCGTAAGAAGTTTGATATTTCTTTTTATATATTAAAGATCTAGCAATAATTGATCTTTCAATCCACCATTTATCGGGTCTAACTAAATAATTTTTGTTATTTTTAATATTTAATAATATTTCTAAAGAACTATCGACCCTACCTCTTTTTCTTCTCCATTTTAATCTATCATAGTTTAAACCTGAGTCATTTTTAAACTTTTCTGGAACTTTTGAGATTGCTGCATCTACACCATAGGATTTACTCATTAAAAGCTGTCTTGCGTTATAAAGTGCCTGATAGTCCTTAGGAAGATATCTTAACATTCTTTTTAGATCCCAATATTTATTTTCCCATGCTAAATAATCTGCTCTTTTAATATGATCTTCTGATTTCAGATATTTATTAAATTTTTTCTTATAAATTCTTAATTCATTTTTGTTAAGTTCTGCTCTAATCCATCCTTTTTTAATCAAATTTATACCAGCAGCTATATTTCCTTCCTTAATTAAACTTTCTCCTAGTATCATTTCACCAAATCCGCTTAGCGGTTCTTTTTCTTCAAATATTTTAATAATCTTTTTTGGACTTATTTTTTTTGTAGATAATTTTTTCTCAGATAAATATTCTATTCTACCAATTCTTGGATATTTTTTATTTTTTTCCAAGAATTCACTATAAAGACTATAATCTGCATTATTACTTTTTTCTAATAAATATCTCCAAACTATAAAATTATATATTGATTTATCTTTTGCTTTTTTGGATAATTTAATTGCTGTTTCCCATTTTCTTTTTTCCATAAGAGAGATTGCTTTTTTAGCTACTTCGAAGTCTTTTTTATTATAATATTTTGATTTTAGTTTTTTGGTTTTCTTTTCAACCTTTTTTTTTGCAATCACCAATGGTTTGTTTTTAGGTAAAATAATACCTAAATTATTCTTATTTTTATCCTCCTTTTGAGCCTTGTTATCCGTCTTAATACCTAATGAAGGTTTTTTTAAAGGTAAAATTTCACTTTTAAGCTCGCTAATAACTTTTTTTTCAGTGCTAATTTCTGGTTTTTTCTTTGGTATAATTAAATTTTCACTTAATGCATTGGATGACAAAATTATGAAACAGAATATTGTAATTAGAATAGATATTTTTTTATATTTGATCATAATTTTAGTAAATGAATCGATAATTTATGTTATAAGTTCATATGTTTAAAGGATCAAATGTTGCTTTAATAACTCCTTTTAAGGATAATGTATTAGATGAAGAAAACTATATAAAATTAATTAATTTTCATATTGAAAATGGCACTAACGGCTTAGTTCCCGCGGGTACTACAGGTGAATCTCCCACATTAAGTCATAATGAACATGAAAAAGTAATCGAAATATGCATTAAAGAGTCCGGAGGTAAAGTTCCAGTAATAGCCGGTACAGGATCAAACTCAACCGAAGAAGCAGTTTCATTGACAAAACATGCTGAAAAGGCTGGAGCTAATGGAGTATTAGTAGTTACACCTTATTATAACAAACCAACACAAGAGGGTTTATATCGTCATTACAAAGCCATTAATGATAATACTAGCCTGCCAATAATAATCTATAACATACCAAGCAGATGTGTAATTGACATGTCAGTAGATACAATGGCTAGATTGTTTGAGCTTAAAAATATAGCAGGTGTTAAAGATGCTACTGGTGATCTCAATAGGTTAGACCAAACTATTAAAAAGTTAGGACCAGAATTTATACAATTAACTGGAGAAGACGGTTTAGCATTTGAATTTAATAAAAGAGGAGGAGAGGGAATAATTTCTGTTACAGCAAATATTGCTCCAAAACAATGTTCTGAAATGCAGAGATTATCAAAATCTAACAAGGACCAAGATATAAAAAAAGCTGAAAGTATTGATAAAATTTTACAGCCATTACATAAGGCTTTGTTTATTGAGAGCAATCCTGCTCCCGTAAAATATGCAGCAAAAATTTTGGGGTTATGTAGTGATGAAATTAGATTACCATTAGTGAATATTAAAGAGGAAACTAAAAAAGAAGTTGATAAAGCATTGTCAATTGCAAAATTATTAAGTTAATGAAAAGTAAAACCAATCCTGGTTTAAAAATAATTTGTTTAAATAGAAAAGCATCGTTCAATTATTTTTTTGAGGATTTATACGAAGCAGGATTAATTCTTAAAGGTTCAGAAATTAAATCAGTAAGAAATGGCAAAGTAAATATTGCAGAAGCATATGCGATTGAAAGAGATGGTGAGTTATATTTGATTAATTCTCATATATCATCATATAAACAAGCAAGCATGTTAAATCATAATCCTATTGAGGAAAGAAAATTATTATTAAATAAAAAAGAAATAAATAAATTAATAGGTAAAATGCAAAGAGAAGGATTTACATTAATACCTACCAAAATGTATTTTAAAAAAGGGAAAGCAAAAATTGAAATAGCAGTTGCAAAAGGAAAAAAACAGTATGATAAAAGACAAGCAATTAAAAGAAAAGATTGGAATAGAGACAAAGCAAGATATTTTAGAAAATCCTCATAAACCAGTTTATTTAGGAATTGGTTCAAACGTTGGAAATAGAATTAACAACATCAATTATGCATGCTATTTATTAAGTAATTTTTGTTCAATATATAAGGTTTCTAGTTATTATGAGACCAATTCTTGGCCAAATGAAAATTTTCCAAAATATCTAAATATTATTTTGAAATGTAAAACTAAATTAAATCCATTTTCATTAATAAAGAAACTTAAAAATATTGAAATAAAACTTGGTAGAAAAAGAAAAATTAAAAATTTTCCAAGAACATGTGATATTGATATTATTGATTTTAAAGGTCTTAGATTTCAAGAAAAAAATCTGCAGGTACCACATCCTCGTTTAAGAAGTCGTAATTTTGTATTAGTGCCATTATTTGAAATTGAAAAGGGATGGATATATCCTAAAACCAACACAACAATTGATAAATTAATTAAAAATCTTGATATAAAGTCTCTTAGAAGTATTAAAATATTTTGAAAGTAATGGTATAAGTAGGCATGTTAAAATCTGAAGAATTAATTAATAAAGTCAAAGAATACAATAAGTTTTTAAATCCTGATGCATTAACAAAAGCATACAATTTTGCTCTTGATGCTCATAAAAAGCAAAAAAGAGATGAAGGTGTTCCGTACATCAATCATCCTGTTGCTGTGGCAAATATATTGTCTGATTTGAAACTAGATAGTGCCACTATAACAACAGGTCTTCTCCATGACACTATTGAAGATACCCACGCAACATATCAAACTATAAAAGAAGAATTCGGTCAAGAAGTTGCTGATTTAGTTGAAGGTGTAACAAAAATTTCAGTTTTTGAAAATCAAGCAATTGCCGATCAAGATAAAAAAAAATTTACTAAAGCTGAAAATTTTAGAAAACTGATTATTGCTACATCTAAAGATATTAGAGTCTTGTTAGTTAAAATTGCAGACCGATTACACAATATGAGAACAATAAAATATCTTAAAGACGATGATAAGAAAATAAGAAAAGCACAAGAAACTATGGAAATTTATGCTCCTCTTGCAGATAGAATGGGCATGAATAGAATAAGAGACGAATTAGAAGATCTTTCTTTTGAAGTATTAAATAATGAAGCGAGAACATTAATTAAAAATAGGTTAGATGAAATAAAATATAATAATTTAATGAACTTTAAATCCCTCTCAGAGGAGTTTACAAAAATCCTTAACACCTCAAATATAAAAGTTAAAATTTTTGGAAGAGAAAAAACACCATTTTCTATTTGGAGGAAAATTCAGAAGAAAAGAACCTCTTTGGAACAAATAACTGATATAATAGGGTTTAGAGTAATCGTTGATAGTGTAACTGATTGTTATAAAGCTTTAGGCGTTTTTCATTCAAAATGGAATTGCATACCAGGAAGATTTAAAGATTATATCTCTTCTCCAAAAATTAATAAATACCAGTCATTACATACTGCAATAATTGGTCCGAATAAAAGACCTATTGAAATTCAACTAAGAACAATGCAAATGCATGAATTTGCTCAGAGAGGAATAGCTTCACATTGGAAATATAAATCAAATGAAAGATTTAATTCATTAACCTGGAAAGAGTATGATTGGCTTAAAGATTTAGTTGATATTATTGAGAGGAATGAAAATCCTGAACATTATTTTGAGTATACGAAACTTCAAATGTTTCAAGAAAATGTCTTTTGTTTTACACCAAAAGGATCTGTAATAAAATTACCAAAAAATGCTACTCCAATAGACTTTGCATATGCCGTGCACACACAAATAGGCGATACTGCTATTGGATGTGAAATTAATGGAAAGGATAGCCCCTTGCAGAGTGAGTTAAGAAATGGGGATGTTGTAAAAATAACAACCTCAAAAAAAGTTTCCCCATCTCTTCATTGGCTTTCATCAACTAAAACTGGTAAAGCTCGTTCTGCAATAAGAAAGTATTGGCAATATAGAGAAAATTCTAAACAGATTGATAAAAAATATAATACATCATTATGGGTTTCATTACCAGATAAACCAGGAATTTTGGGTGACGTAACTTCATTAGTTGGGCAAAATAAAATTAATATATCGAGTGTAGAAATGACGGAAAAAACAAAAACATCAATAAACTTTAAATTTAATCTTATAATTTCTGATCTCAAAAACTTTACAAAACTTTTAAGTGAGTTAAAACAGAGGCAATACAGGTTTAAAATAATTAGACATACTAATAAAAAATATGCTTTCTTTAAAAAACTCTTTGAAGGTCTTAAAAAAAACTAACGCATTATTAGAAGGGCATTTTATTTTATCCTCAGGACTTCACTCTGCACATTATGTCCAATGTGCTAAACTTTTAAGTTACCCTAAACTTTCAGAAAAATTTGTAAAATCCCTTGCATCTAAAATTAAAAAAAAAGTAAAAAAAATTGATATAATTCTCTCACCTGCGATGGGTGGGATTATAATTGGGTATGAAATTGGTAAGTTATTAGGTAAAGAAACAATTTTTTGTGAAAGAGTAAATAAAAAATTTACATTAAGAAGAGGATTTTCAATAAAAAAAGATTCAAGAGTTCTTATTGTCGAAGATGTTATTACTACAGGAAAATCAAGTTTAGAATGTTTTAAATTGATAAAAAAATGTAAAGCCAAGTTGGTTGGATTTGCTTGTATAATTGATAGATCCAGTAAAACAAAAATAAAAAATAAGATTATATCCCAAGTAAAATTGAAAATTCCAACTTATAGCAAAAAAAACTTACCTTCTTTTTTAAAAAATAAACCTGTGACTAAACCAGGAAGTAGATTTTTAAAATGACTAAACTTGGCATAAACATTGACCATGTTGCTACAGTAAGAAATGCTAGAGGAGAAGGTCATCCAAGTGTTATTGAAATTGCAAAAATTGTTAAGGACTCTGGTGCTGACTCAATCACTGTTCACTTAAGGGAAGATAGGAGACATATAAAAGATCAAGATTTAAAAATTTTATGTAATAAAAAATATTTAATAAATATGGAGATGGCAGCAAATATTAAAATGATGGAAATTGCAATTAAGAATAAACCTAAATTTGTTTGTTTGGTACCTGAAAAAAGAAACGAAGTTACTACTGAAGGTGGGCTTAATTTAAATAAGAATTATAATTTAATAAAAAAAATTGTAACTAAATTGAATAATAAAAATATCAGAACAAGTTTATTCATAGACCCTTCGATAAGAAATATCATATTGTCAAAAAAAATTGGAGCTAAATGTGTTGAACTTCATACTGGAAAAATTTCAAGACTTGTTAAAAATAATAAAAATTTTTCAAAGGAATTTTTAAAGATAAAAAAATGCTCAAAATTTGGAGTAGAAAATAATATTAAAATTCATGCAGGACATGGGCTTGATTACAAAACGACAAGACTATTAACTAAAATTTCACATATTACCGAATATAATATTGGTCACTTTATCATAGGTGAAAGTATTAAAATTGGTATATCTAAAGTTATTAAAAACTTTAAAAAAATTATTAAATAAAATGAATATATTTGGCATTGGTGTTGACATAGTCGATAACAAAAGATTTAAAAAATTATTTAGAAAAAAAAACTTTATTAAACGTATTTGTAGCCAAAAAGAAATTCATATCTTAAAAAACAAAAAAAATAAATTGTTGTTTTTGTCTAAAAGATTTTCTGCAAAAGAGGCATTTGTTAAATCCTTAGGTACAGGTTTTAGAAATAATTTGTGTTTTACTGATATTTCAATTCTAAATGATAAAAAAGGAAAACCATATTTTATGTTTAACAAAAAATTAAAAAATATTTTAAAAGAAAAATATAAATTAAAAAATTTTAAAGCTCACTTATCTCTGTCAGATGAAAAAAAACATTCAATTTCATATGTTATTTTACAAAAATTAAAATGAAAAAAATAATTTTAGAAAATTTAAAAACGATATTTTATGCATTAATAATTGCTATTTTAATAAGATCTCTTTTATTACAGCCTTTTTATATTCCTTCATCTTCTATGGAACCTTCTTTATTAGTTGGTGATAGATTGTTTGTATCAAAATTATCATACGGTTATAGTAAGCATTCTTTTCCTTTTAGTTTGGGTCCTATAAAAAACAGAATTTTATTTTCAGAACCTGAAAGAGGAGATATTATAGTTTTTAAAACTCCTGCAGATAATAGAACAGATTATATAAAACGATTGATAGGTTTACCTGGTGATAAAATCCAATTTATTGATGGAAATTTATATTTAAATAATATCGAAATTTTAAAATCAAAAATAGAGTATAAATCTAAAATTTATTGTGGAAAATCAATTGTAGATACACATATTTTTAAGGAACAATTATTTAATAAAAAAGAGTATTTAACTACATACTATAAAAATGGAAGCTATCAAAACTCAGATGAATTTTTAGTTCCTAAAGACCATTATTTCTTTTTAGGAGATAACAGAGATTGTTCTAAAGATAGCAGATTCTTAACTAGTGTGGGCTATGTTCACAAAGATAACTTAGTAGGAAAGGCTCAATTTATTTTTTTTTCAACAAATATAAAAGAGGGTAGTGTATTTAAATTTTGGAACTGGAAAAAAATTATTAGAATAGAAAGATTTTTTAAAAAAATTGTATAATGGATAAAAGTCTAAATAATTTTCAAAAAAAAATAGGTATCATCTTTAAAAATGAAAAACTCTTATTAAAATGTTTTACGCACAAGAGCTATGATCCTGTAGATAACAATGAAAAACTAGAATTTTTAGGTGACAGAGTTTTAGGTTTGATAATATCTCAGAACTTACTAAAATTTTTTCCAAAAGATAAAGAAGGTGATTTAGATAAAAAATTAGCTTCACTTGTTAATAAGAAACAATGTGCAAATATAGCCAAAAGTATCGATCTTCAAAACTATATTTTAATCAAAAATTCAAATAAAATTTCAAATATCGAAAACAAAGTTTTATCTGATTGTTTAGAGTCGGTAATTGGTTGTATTTATTTAGACCAGGGTTTAGATGTTGCTGAAAAATTTATAATTAAAAATTGGAAAAAATATTTAAATAGAAGCCTTATTACAGAAAGGGATTCAAAAACAAAATTACAGGAATATTCATTAAAAACTCATAAGACTCTTCCAATATATAAGTTAATAGAAAATAAGGGTCCAAGACACAAACCGCTAATAAAAGTTTCGGTCAAAATTAAAAATTCTAAAAACACCATTGGCGTAGGTAATTCAAAGAAGGAAGCAGAACAAATAGCAGCAAAAAAATTATTAGATTCATTAAAGTGATTTGGTCAGATAAAGGTTTTTTACTTTCAAAGGTTAATTTTCAAGAAAACTCAATTATTTCAAAGTTTTTTACTGAAAAACATGGAAAATGTTCTGGTATTATATATGGAGCTACCTCTAAGAAAATAAAAAGTTATTTACAAAATGGAAATGAATTATATTTAGAATATTTTTCAAAAAATGATAACGCTATGGGGTATTTTAAAACCGAAATAATAACTCCCAGCACATCTAAATTTTTTTCTGAAAAAGTTAAACTCAGCTGTATTGTGTCAATGCTAGACCTCGTTAACTTATTAACTGTAGAGGGTCAACAAAACAAAAAAATTTATAATTTAATTAATAAATTTTTTTTAAATTTTAACTCTGAAGATTGGATTAAAAATTATATATTTATTGAGCTTGAATTATTAAAATATATTGGTTTTGACTTAAATATCAAAGAATTTTGTAAATATGAAGTCATTAATAACTTAAAAAAATATTTTATAGATACTTCGTCTAGAAAATTAATAGTTCCTAATTTTTTGGTGGAAGATAATTATAACAATATACCTGATAATGACATTTACAATTCGTTAATTTTGATAAGTGAATTTATGAAAAAAAATATTTTTATTCCTAATAGCATCAATTTTCCAATATCAAGACTTAACTTTATTAATAACTTTAAATAATTATTTAAGAATTTTATCTAAATAATCTGCGTGATAACTTATAATCGCGTTAGCACCAGCTCTTTTAAAAGATAGCAAGGTTTCGTATATAGCTTCAGGTTTTAAAATTTTATTTTTTATTGCATTTGTTAACAAACTATATTCACCAGACACCTGATATGCTAAAACTGGTATTTTAAATCTATTTTTTATATCTTTAATAATATCAAGATATGGCAATCCTGGTTTTACCATTACCATGTCAGCTCCTTCTTTTATGTCAATCGACACTTCTCTTAGTGCCTCATCCGAATTTCCATAATCCATCTGATATGTTTTTTTATCACCCTTTAAAGAATTTTTTGATCCTATTGCATCTCTAAATGGTCCATAAAATGAGGAAGAATATTTTACAGCATACGAAAGTATTTGAATTTTCTTAAATCCTTTTCGATCTAACTCTTTTCTAATTTTTCCAATTCTACCATCCATCATATCTGATGGTGCTATCACATCACATCCCATTTCCGCTTGTAATAAAGCTTGCTTTATTAATATTTCAACAGTTTCATCATTTAAAATTTCATTTTTTTTAATTATTCCGTCGTGTCCATGTGATGTATAAGGATCAAGTGCCACATCGCACATTATACCAATATAATTTTTATATTTTTTTTTAACGTTTCGTATAGCTTTGCATACTAAATTATTTTCATTTAATGCTTCGGAACCCTTTAAATCTTTTAATTTTTTATTTGTTTCTGGAAATATGGCTATCATGGGTATCTTATTGTTTATGGCACGATCAATAATGCCTGACAAATTATCAACACTATATCTATACACACCTTTCATTGACTTTATTTCGACCTTTCTATTTTTTCCATCTGTAACAAAAATCGGTAAAACAAAATCACTTCCGGAGAGACTGTTCTCTCTAACAAGTCTTCTTGACCACTCTTCTTTTCTTGATCTTCTCATCCTTAAATTTGGATATTTTCCAGTGATAATCATTCTCAAATATTTATTAATGCGACAATAGTAATATATATAATTTTAGTCTATAAGTTATTAATAAAAAGTAATTATGTCACTATCATTTAATGATTTTCAAAAACAAAAAATTAAATTCGATATAAATAAATTAAAAGAGGCCTACAATCAGGTTCTCAAAATAAAAGATTTTCAAGGAGTTGAGGGAGTAACTAATTTCGGAGCAATTTCTTTGACGCAAATCCCTGGTGACCCAGAGTCCATAAAAGGGAACAAAGCAAGAGGTGTTTTTTGGACAAAACCCGATCAGTCAGGAAAAGAAGTTGTAAGAGATCAAATGATAGACGAAGCTGCATATTCAGAATTTATAAGTGACTATAAAGAAACTTATTTTAAAGAGGTAGTAGAAACTTTACAAAAGAATTATAAAATTGGGCGTGTTAGAATTTTATTAAAGACACCAAGATCTACATTGAGTTGGCATAGAGACCCTGAGCCAAGGTTACATATTCCAATTATAACTAATCCAGGCTCAATAATGGTCATAGATAATGTTGCAAAACATATGCCAGCAGATGGATCAGTATGGATTACAAACAATACTAAATATCATAATGCTTTTAATGGTGGTGAAGAAAATAGAATACATCTAGTAGCATGTGTTTTAGACTATAAATTTAATTAAATTGAAGATTTTTATTTCATCAGATCACGCAGGTTTTAGTTTAAAAAATCATATTTTCGAAAACTTAAAAAAAAAACATTTTAAAGTTACAAATTTAGGTCCATTTAACGATAAATCCGTTGACTATCCAATTTTTGCAAAAAAATTAGCAAATAAAGTAGCTAAAAACAAAACAAGTTTTGGGATACTTGTCTGTGGATCTGGTACAGGTATGGCAATGGCTGCAAATAAAGTGAAAAATATAAGGGCTGCCATGTGTTATAACGTGAAAAATACGAAATTATCTAGATTGCATAATAACGCAAATATTATTACAGTAGGATCTAGATTAACTAGTAAAAATTTAGCTTTTAAATTAATCAATATTTTTTTGAAAACTAAATTTGAAGGTGGTAGACACTTGAGGAGAATAAAAAAAATTTAATAAGAATATGTCTAGTGAAAAAAAATATATAAATTCAGATTTTCAAAGTTTTTTTGAAAATAATTTATCAACTTCTGATCCAGAAATATATAAAGCTATTAATGATGAACTGTTAAGACAACAACAGCATATAGAGCTTATAGCATCAGAAAATATAGTTTCTAATGCGCTATTACAAGCTCAAGGTTCTGTTCTTACTAACAAATATGCGGAAGGTTATCCTGGCAAAAGATATTATAATGGATGTGATCATGTCGATGCAGCAGAAAGTTTAGCAATAGAAAGAGTTAAAAAATTATTTAATTGTAAATTTGCAAATGTTCAACCACACTCGGGTGCGCAAGCTAACGGAGCTGTATTTTTAGCATTATTAAAACCAGGTGATACTATTTTAGGTATGAGTTTAAATTCTGGTGGTCACTTAACTCATGGTTCAAAAGCATCTGTTTCTGGTAAATGGTTTAACGCAATTAGTTACGAAGTAGATAAGGAAACTGAATTATTAGATTATAAAGATATTGAAAACAAGGCTATAGAACACAAACCTAAATTAATAATTGCAGGAGGAAGTGCTTATTCTAGAGTTATAGATTTTAAAAGATTTAAAGAAATTGCAGAAAAAGTTGGAGCTTATTTGATGGTAGACATGGCACATTTTTCTGGACTAGTAGCTGGTAAAGGTTATCCAAATCCAGTTGACCATGCAGATGTAGTAACATCAACAACACATAAAGTTTTTAGAAGCGCACGAGGGGGAATAATTTTAACAAACAGAGAAGATCTATCTAAAAAATTTAATTCTGCAGTTTTTCCAGGATACCAAGGTGGTCCATTAATGCATGTAATAGCTGCAAAAGCAGTTGGTTTTTTGGAAGCGCTGAAGCCGGATTTTAGAAATTATATATCTAACGTTCTTGCAAATGCTAAGATGTTAGCTGAAACATTAAAAAATAATGGATTTAAAATTTATTCTGGGGGCACTGATACACATTTAATGTTAGTTGATTTACGTCCGTTTAATGTAAAAGGCAATATGGCAGCAGATAGTTTATGCAGAGCCAACATAACTTGTAATAAAAATGGAATACCTTTTGATACAGAAAGCCCAATGATTACATCTGGAATTAGATTAGGAACTCAAGCAGCAACAACAAGAGGATTTGGATTAGAAGAATTTAAATTAGTAGGTAATTTAATTACTAAAGTAATTAAAGGGTTATCAACTAATCAAGAGGACAATAGTAAAGTTGAAAATGAAGTTAGAACAGAAGTTATTGATCTTTGCTCTAAGTTCCCTATTTATAAAAATTTAAAATAACCTAAATGATCTGTCCGTGTAAAAAAGGGGAAACTTCAGTTGTGGATTCTAGGCCAACAGAAGATGGTACAGCAATTAGAAGAAGAAGACTTTGTACTACATGTGGCGAAAGATTTACAACATTTGAAAGAATTCAAATTAGAGAACTTACTATTGTAAAAAAAAACGGAAGAAAGTCTCCTTTTGATAGAGAAAAGTTATCTAAATCAATTTATATAGCATTAAAGAAAAGACCAATAGATACGGATACAGTAGAAAAATTTATAACCAAAATATCAAATTCGTTGGAAGAAATTGGTCAAAGTGAGATTTCATCTAGCACAATAGGAACAATGGTAATGGAAGGTCTTAAAAATTTAGATCCTGTTGCTTATGTTAGATTTGCATCTGTATATAGAAATTTTAGAGAAGAAAAAGATTTCGTTCAATTTGTAGACAAGATAGATGTCTTCAAAAAAAGATAAATTTTACCTCAAATTAGCTTTAAATCTAGCCAAACAACATGAAGGTTTGACAGGAGAAAACCCCTCTGTTGGATGTATTATAGTTAAGAATAATAAAATTTTATCGCTCTCAAAAACATCAATTAATGGAAGACCTCATGCAGAAGCGAATGCAATTCGTTTAGCAAATAAAAATGATTTAAAAGGCTCGACTATTTACGTAACTTTGGAGCCATGTACACATCATGGAAAAACGCCACCTTGTACCGATTTAATTATAAAAAAAAAGATATCTAAAATTGTATATGGATCTAATGATATCGATACGAGAACAGCCAATAAACTAAAAATAGTTTTGAAAAAGCACAATATTTTTACAAAAAAAGTTAAAATGAAAGAGATTACTGATTTTTATAAAAGTTATTTTTTTATTAGAAAAAATAAATTACCTTATATTACTGCTAAATTAGCTTGTTCAAATGACTATTATATTTATTCCAAAAAGAATAAAAATATTACCAATGAATTATCTCGAAAAACTTCGCACTTATTAAGATATAAGAATAATGCAATTCTAATCACATCAAAAACTTTAAATAAAGATAATCCTTTTTTAAACTGCAGAATTAATGGTTTAGAAAATTACTCACCTACGAAAATTATTTTAGACAAAAACTTAAATTATAAAAAAAATCTTAATATTTTCAAAGATGACAAAAAAAGATGCATTTTTTTTTATAACAGATCTAATAAGAAAAAATTATCTATAATTAAAAAAAATAAATTTAAATATTATAAAGTTAATTTAGATAATCAAAATAATTTAGATTTTTTAGAAATTAAAAAAAAATTATTTAAATTGAATATAAATTATCTTTTAATAGAAGGTGGCAAAGAATTGACTAAATCCTTAATTAAAAAAAAACACATTAATCAGTTTTTCCTATTTAAAAGTGGTAAAAACTTAAATACAAATGGACAATTAAAGATAAAAGAAATAGTTAATCAGTTAAATAAAAAATTTAAAAACAAAAAAGATTTAAATATTCATTTAAATGAGGACAAAGTTATTTGTTATAGTTAATTATGTTTAATGGTATCATTTTTAATAAAGGGATTGTAAAAAAGATTAAAAATAACACGAAAGGTGTAAATATTTTTATTAAAAGCAATTTAAAAGTTAAAAAAAAAGACTTAGGGGTTTCAATATGTTGTGATGGCGTTTGTTTAACAATGGTATCTCTAAGGAATAGAATAATGGAATTTTATTTATTAAAAGAAACAATGAATAGATCTAAATTTAAGCATATATCAATAGGCGACAGGATAAATCTTGAATTACCCTTAAAATATGGTCAGAAAATCTCAGGCCATTTATGCCAAGGTCACGTTGACTGTACATCAAAGGTAATTGGAATTATTAACAAAGGTAAATCAAGAATATATGATTTCACAATTGATAAAAAAAATTTATCATATTTAATACCTAAAGCATCTATTCTTTTGAATGGTGTATCATTAACAATATCAAAGGTTACAAAAAAAGGATTTCAAGTATGGTTAATACCTCACAGTTTGAAGCTTACAAATTTATCAGATCTAAAAAAGGGACAAATTGTCAATGTTGAAATTGATATCTTATCAAAATATATAAAAAAACATTATGGGAAAAAGTAATTACACTCCAATAGATAAAATTATAAAGTCTGCAAAAAAAGGTGAAATGTATATTCTTGTTGACGATGAAAATCGTGAGAATGAGGGAGATTTAGTCGTCCCAGCATCGAATGTATCATCTAATAAAATTAATTTTATGGCTAAATATGGTAGAGGATTAATTTGTTTAGCTATTACAGACAAACAAGCCAAAAAATTAAATTTATCATTAATGTCCCCAATAAATAATTCAAGAAATCAAACTGCTTTCACTGTTTCTATTGAGGCAAAAAAAGGTGTTACAACAGGTATTTCAGCTAAAGATAGGTCCAAAACTATCAAAACAGCTATTAAAGATAAAGTTAAGAAAGAAGAAATTGTTTCTCCTGGACATATTTTTCCAATTATATCAAAAGACGGCGGCGTATTAGTTAGAGCAGGGCATACAGAAGCATCAGTAGATATTTCAAAACTTGCAAACAAAAACCCTTCGGCAGTTATTTGTGAAATAATGAATGACAATGGTATTATGGCAAAAGGAAAAGAGCTTTTTGATTTTGCAAAAAAACATGATCTGAAGATTGGTAAAATTGAAGATTTGATTTCTTACAGACTTAAAAACGAGAAATTGATCAAGCTAAAGAAAAAGGATCATATAACAATTAATAATCAAAATTTTTCAATTAAAGTATTTGAAAATCTATTAGATGGATCTGAGAATTTTGCGTTAGTAAAAGGCAAAATTAAATCCAATAAAAACACTAGAGTTAGAGTTATATCTTCAAATATTGTTGAGAACTATCTTACGGGAAAAAATCTACCAAATTCATTTAACAAAACTTTAAAATACTTTCAAAAATTTAATAATTGTGTTCTTATATTTATAAGGGATACTAATATTAAATCTGTATCTGCAACATTACGTGATCTAAAATCAGAAAAAATTAAAAAGAATCCAGATCAATTAATAAGAAACTACGGCATAGGTGCGCAAATAATAAAATCCTTAAAAATTAAAAATATGATTTTAGTTACAAGATCTCTTAAAAAAGTTGTAGGTCTAGAAGGATTTGATATAAAAATTGTAAAACAAGAGATTATTAAATGAAAAAAAAAGTTCTTATTGTTGTATCTGATTACTATAAAGACATTAGTGATGCGTTATTAAAAAGTACTAAAAAATATCTTAACAAAAAAACTAGTTTAAAAATTATTAAAGTTCCAGGCGTATTTGAAATACCGGTAATAATTTCAAAAAATATAAAAAAGTTTGATGGTTTTGTTGCTATTGGTTGTGTAATTAGAGGTAAAACTGCTCATTTTGATTTAATATCGAAATCAGTAATTGATGCAATCATGAATATAAGTGTAAATAACAAAAAGCCTATAGGAAACTGTATTTTAACGTGCTTTAATTATAAGCAAGCTTTATCGAGAAAAAACAAAGGTAAAGAAGCGGCTTTTGCGTTAAATTCTATTCTATATAAATAAATCAATTATAAAATGAAACCAATTTTTAGTCCAAAAAATAACCCTAGAGTTATAATTATCCAAATTTTATATGGAAAGTATTATAACAATGATCAAAAAATAATAATTCCTAAACATAGGTTTAAAAAGTTTATAAAAGATGTTGTTTTTGGTACAATTGAGAGAAATGAAGTAATAATTACAGAAATTAAAAAACATTTAGACACCGAAATTAATTTTAAAAACCATGACAATGTTTTTTTGATTATTTTAAAAAGTGCTATTTATGAACTTCTTTACAAACCAGCAACATCATCAAAAATAATCATTAAAGAATATTTAAACGCATCAAATTATTTTATTGAAGATGCAAAAACAAAATATTTAAATGCATTACTTGACAAAATTTCTAAAAATTTAAGATTAACTAATGAATGAAAGTACTTTAATAGGGAATTATCTAACCAAACTAGTTAAGAATAATCCATCTGCATTGGGGTTAAATGATGATGTTTTTTTTGACAAAAAAAATAAAAACGTAATTTCTATTGATACTTATGTAGAAAAAATTCACTTTCCAAACTTTAAAAAACCAGATTTATTAATCAAAAAAATAATCAGATCTTCAATATCAGATTTGGTTTGTAAAGGTGTTATACCTAAATTTTATTTTATTTCAGGGAGTGGAAACAAACAGTCTTTTAGCAGCAAAAACTTAAAAAAAATAATAAATTCATTAAAATCTGAACAACGGAAATTTTCTATAAAACTATCTGGAGGTGATACAGTTTTTTCAAAAATAAATTCATTTACTGTTGTTTCATTAGGATTCAGCAATAAAGTAGTTAAAAGAAATAATGCTAAAATAAATGACGATATATATTTAACAGGTAATTTAGGTGATAGTTATTTAGGTTTAAGATATTTACAAAAACAAAATTTTAATAAAAATATTTACAAAAAATATTTTATAAACAAATTTTATTTACCAGTTATAAACTTGAATTTTTCAAAGTATTTAACAAAGATAGCAAATACATCAATCGATATTTCTGATGGTTTATTAGTTGATTTAAATAAAATGATTAATGCTCAAAAAATATCATCAGAAATTTATTATGATAAAATACCTATATCTAGTAAATTAAAAATATTTTTAAGTAAAAATTCTTTAAAAAAAAATGAATTTATTTTTAATGGTGATGACTATCAAATTTTATTTACTGCAAATAAATCCAACAGAGATAAAATCATTAAAATTTCAAGAATAACCAATACAAAAATTAGTAGAATAGGTAAAATTTTATCAAAAAAAAAATTCAAATATAGGTTACTAAATGCCAATAAAGTGATGAATTTTACAAAAATACCAGGCTATGAGCACCTTTTTACTTAATATTTTATTGCCTTTTATGTTTTATTTTGTATTGTCCGATTTTTAAAAAACAAAATTATGTCAAGTAATACTGAATCAATATTAATTTACACTATATTAGCTGGACTTTTATCAATAGTTTATGGTTTTTTTACAGGTAAAAGTATTTTAAGTTCAAGTGCAGGTAATGCTAAAATGCAAGAAATTGCATCAGCCATACAAATTGGTGCAAAAGCATATTTAAACAGACAATATAAAACTATTGCAATTGTAGGAGTTGTAGTTTTAGTAATTGTGAGTTTTTCTTTTAGTATTCTGGTTGGTTTAGGTTATCTTGTAGGCGCAACTCTCTCAGGTATTGCAGGTTATGTGGGAATGTTAGTTTCTGTTCAAGCAAATGTTCGAACCGCAGAAGCATCAAGAAAAGGTTTAGATAGTGGTTTAAATGTTGCATTCAAATCAGGAGCAGTGACAGGTATGCTAGTTGCTGGTTTAGCCTTATTATCGATTGCAGTTTATTATTATCTTTTATTAAAATTTGGAATTGATGAGAGGGAAATAGTGAATGCTCTGGTGGCACTAGGTTTTGGCGCATCTTTAATTTCAATTTTTGCTAGATTAGGTGGAGGCATATTCACAAAAGGTGCTGACGTTGGTGCAGATCTAGTTGGAAAAGTTGAGGCTGGAATCCCAGAGGATGATCCGAGAAATCCTGCTGTTATAGCTGATAATGTAGGAGACAATGTAGGAGATTGTGCAGGTATGGCAGCTGACTTATTCGAAACATACGCGGTAACGATTGTTGCGACTATGGTATTATCATCAATATTTTTCCCTAATGATATGAGTATGATGATATATCCTTTGACAATAGGTGGTGCATGTATTCTGACTTCTATTGTTGGAACATTTTTTGTTAGATTGGGTAATAGCAAAAATGTTATGAACGCTTTATATAAAGGATTTATAGTTTCCGCTATAGCTTCTTTAATAGTTTTATATCCTGTTACAGACTATGTTCTAGGATTGGAAAATATATATAAACTTAAAAATAAATCTTTTACTGGAACAGATTTATATTATTGCGGTGTAATAGGTTTAGTTATTACTGGATTATTAATTTGGGTAACAGAATATTATACAGGCACAAATTATAGGCCTGTTAGAAGTGTTGCAGGATCTTCAACAACTGGTCATGGTACTAACGTAATTCAGGGTTTGGCTATTTCTTTAGAGGCTACAGCTATACCTGCTTTGATTATTGTAGCTGGAATACTTTTAACTAATAATATTGCAGGATTATATGGTATTGCGATAGCTGTAACCACAATGTTAGCTCTTGCTGGGATGGTTGTAGCATTAGATGCCTATGGACCAGTAACAGATAATGCAGGTGGAATTGCAGAAATGTCTAAATTACCAAACAATGTAAGAAAAACTACAGATGCATTAGATGCAGTGGGAAATACAACAAAAGCAGTAACAAAGGGTTATGCAATTGGATCTGCTGGATTGGGAGCGTTAGTTTTATTTGCAGCGTATACAGAAGATATAAAACATTTCTCAAAAGTCGCTGGATCTAAATTAGAGGGTATCATTGTTACATTTGATTTATCAAATCCTTACGTAGTTGTAGGATTACTAATTGGTGGTATGTTACCATATCTTTTTGGATCAATGGGCATGCAAGCAGTGGGTAGAGCTGGAGGTGCGGTCGTTATTGAGGTAAGAAGGCAATTTAAAAAATATCCAGGTATTATGAAAAGAAAACAAAAACCAGATTACGCAAAATTAGTAGATTTATTAACTGTTGCAGCAATTAAAGAAATGATAATTCCATCATTATTACCAGTGCTTTCACCAATTGTACTGTATTTTATTATTTTATCAATAGGAGGACAGGTAGCTGCATTAGCTTCAGTTGGTGCAATGTTGCTTGGTGTAATCATAACCGGATTATTTGTTGCCGTTTCAATGACTGCAGGCGGCGGAGCATGGGATAATGCAAAAAAATATATAGAAGATGGAAATTTTGGCGGTAAGGGCTCGGAAGCACATAAGGCTGCTGTAACTGGTGATACAGTTGGAGATCCTTATAAAGATACTGCTGGACCAGCAGTAAATCCGATGATAAAAATTACAAATATTGTAGCATTATTACTTCTAGCCGTAATAGCGGGTTAAATTTAATTCAAAAATTTTAATTCCCACTACCTTGTTCTCTTTTTTTCTTTCTAACACCCATAGGGTCGTTAACTTTTTGTCTAAGACTAGATAAAAAATTATAAATAAAATTTCTTTTCTTTAAAGTTTCAGATCTTTGAGTATCAAACTTTAAAGTTTTCATATCGTTAACGTTATAAAAGTCTTTTTTTGCTAAAATACCTCTATTATCAATTTCTAATACCATTACATTATTAACAACTAATTTTCTCCTACCAAAAAAGTGTGTATTCGTTATTTTACGCTCTATATATATCCAAATATCATTATCAAAAGTACTTTTGGTTGAAGGCTCTCCAAATACAGACAAAATATCATTTGTATTTGATTCATTAACTTTAATTTTTTTTTCCTTTTTTTCTAAGAAAAAAACACCGTGATGGTCATCAACTAAGTTAAAAGAACAATTTGATATTAAGAAAAAAATAGATATATAAAATATTATTTTCATGAATTCTGAATATATAAATATATATAATAATTTGGTTAATCTCTCTAGAAATAAAACTCTTTTTTTTTATTTTACTGAAAATGACACATTCTCAGATAGACTTTTAATATTTCTATTACATCTAGCGTTTTTTTTTAAACATTTTAAATCTAAGATTGATCAAAAATATCTCCAAAATTTTTACGATTATGTTTTTAGGCAAATCGAACTTGACATTAGGGAGATAGGTTATGGAGATCAAACTGTTAATAAAAAGATGAAAACTTATGTTAATTTACTATATTCTATAATCAATAAGATTGATAATTGGGAGACATATAATTCGGAACAAAAAATCAAAATTCTTAAAGTATTTCTAGAAATTAAAGACAATGATGAAAAATTTGTTGGATATTTTGAAAAGTATTCAAATTATTTGTCAAAAATAACTTTAAATTCATTTACAAAAAGTGTATTAGAACATAAATTTTAAATTATGGCTGTTCCAAAACGTAAAACAACAAAGTCTAGATCTGGTAAGCGTAGATCTCACATTAAGTTTTCTACAAAAAATATTGTTGAAGATAAAAAGTCTGGTGAATATAGACTTTCACATCATATTGATTTAAAAACTGGAACTTATAAAGGTAGACAAGTTTTAGATCCTAAGGAATAATTTTTGCTTATGGCTTCAAATATAAAAATTGCAGTAGATGCA
This sequence comes from uncultured Pelagibacteraceae bacterium, assembly GCA_902585365.1. Classification (GTDB taxonomy): domain Bacteria; phylum Pseudomonadota; class Alphaproteobacteria; order Pelagibacterales; family Pelagibacteraceae; genus Pelagibacter. Next base: position 17,780 of record CACIDF010000003.1, on the reverse strand, counting down.
ATGGGTGGTGATAATTCTCCAAAAAAAATAATTGATGGGATATTGGTAAATTCAAAAGAAAACAAAGATGTTGTTTATAATATTTTTGGGGATAAAGATAAAATTGAATTACTTTTTCCAAAAAATTTTAATAAAGAAATTTTTAATATCTTTGATACTAAAAATAAAATTTTAGATACAGACTCTCCTTTATCTGCTGCTAAAAAAGGTAAAGATACTAGCATGTGGATGACCATAGACAGTGTTAAAAAAAATGAGTCTCACGTTGCTATTTCAGCAGGAAATACAGGTGCACTTTTTGTAATTTCTAAATTAAATTTGAAAATGATAGAAAATATAGAGAAACCAGCTTTATCAGCACTTTGGCCAAATAAAAGAAATTTTAATGTTGTTTTGGATCTAGGGGCAAATATTGAATGCAATGATAAAAATTTAGTAGATTTTTCTATTATGGGCTCCTCTCTATTTAAGTCTTTATATCCAAATGATGATGCAGTTGTTGCACTTTTAAATGTTGGATCTGAAGAATTAAAAGGTAATCATATTATTAAAAAAGCTTACCAAGAACTACAGAACATAAAAAACAAAAATTTCAGATTTAATGGTTACATAGAAGGAAATAATATAATGGATGGAGAAGCTAACGTAATAGTTACAGATGGTTTTACTGGTAATATAGCCTTAAAAACAGCAGAAGGCACAGCTAACTTTATTGTTAAAGAATTCAAAGAGTCAATGACATCAAATATTTTAGGTAAATTATCAAGCTTAATTAATATTAAAAATCTAAACAAAGTGAAAAAAAAATTAGATCCAAGACTTTATAATGGCGCTATATTAATTGGACTGAATTCACCAGTAGTTAAAAGCCACGGTTCAACAGATCATATAGGATTTTCTCATTCTTTAAATGTGTGTATCAAAGTAGTTAAAAATAATTTAATTAAGAAAATTAGAGATAATATTTCTAAATGAGAACTAATCTTACCAAGAAAGAAATTGTTAATTCAATATATATGAAGCTTGGTTTATCTAAAAGGATATTAGATATAATATTAGAAGATATACTTAATATAATATTTGAAAATCTAAAAAAAAATAAAAAAGTAAAGATATCTAATTTTGGTACTTTTGAGGTAAGACATAAAAAACAAAGATCTGGTAGAAATCCCAAAACAAAAGAAACAAAAATAATTTCTGCAAGAAATGTAGTTTTATTTAAACCATCTAAAGAATTTAAAAAATTTGTAAATATTAACAATGACCAATAAACTAAAAAACTCTTATAAAACTATCAGTGAAGTTGTTAAATTACTAAATTTAGAAAATCCAAAAAAATTAAATAACCAATCTCACACTATTAGGTATTGGGAAACACAATTTAAGCAGATCAAGCCAATTAAGATTAACAATAGAAGATATTATGACCAAAAAAATGTAGATACTTTGTTAAAAATTCAATACTTATTAAAAAAACAAGGTATGACTATTGCTGGAGTTAAAAAGATTTTAAATAATAGTAATTTAAAGATTGACGAAAATAATAAAAAAATTATAAGTTCATTAAATATTAAATATAGATTAGATAAAATTAATAATTTAATAAAAAACTTAAAAAAAGATTAATGGCAAAAAAAACACATGTTAAAGTAAGGCTTGTACCAGAAGCCAAACCAGATAGTGCATTTTATTATTATGTTAAAAAACCATCAGGTGGTGAAAAAGCAAAAGTTAAATTAAAAGCTAGAAAGTATAATCCTGTTTCAAGAAAACATGAGATATTTATAGAAAAAAAATTACCTCCACATAGCAAGTAATTATTTATTTTTTTTTTTAAAATTTCTGAATTCATAGTCAATAAAAGCATAGATCATATTTTTCCAAACTCTGTTACTAATTTTTGGATCAACACCTTTCTTTATTGATTTAAGTTTTATAATTCTGAGAATTTTATTAATTCTCTTTTTGTCAATAATTTCTTTTTTAAATTCTTTTAAAGAAAGAACTCTTTTTACATAGTTTGCTCTTATTTTTAATAAATTAAGCATTTTATTATCGATAAGATCGAGTTCTTTTCGGAGTAAAAATAGTTTTTTTTTATTACTAGGCGACATTTATTCTTTTGGAATTATTATTAAATATTATATCTATTTAATCGTGTACTTAAACGATAAAAAAACAGATAAATATTTATATAATTGGTTAATTACCATGTTTGTACTTGTATCAATTATTATAATTGTTGGTGGTTTAACTAGGTTGACAGATTCAGGATTATCTATAACTGAATGGGAATTATTTAAAGGTATTCTGCCACCTTTTACCAATACACAATGGGAACTTTATTTTAACCTCTATAAAGAGATACCTGAGTATAAACTTCAGAATTTTGATATGAATTTAAATGAATTTAAGATAATTTTTTGGTGGGAATGGGCTCATAGATTTTTAGGGAGATTAATAGGTTTGTCTTTTTTATGTCCGTTAATTTACTTTTCTATAAAAAAAGGAATTGATAAAACAAAAGAATTAATTTTCATTTTTATATTAATTTGTTTTCAAGGTTTTATAGGTTGGTATATGGTTTCAAGTGGTCTTGTTAATAGAGTAGATGTAAGTCATTTTAGGTTATCTTTACATTTAACTATTGCCTTTATCATTTTATCACTTATTTTATGGCAAATATTAAAATACAAAAGCATATATAAAAATTCAGATCATTTCATAAAATATAGTCTTCCATCAATATTTTTATTTTTGATATATTTGCAGATTGTATTTGGAGCGTTTGTATCCGGAATGGATGCGGGTAAAATTTACAACACTTGGCCTTTAATGGGTAATAATTACTTCCCTGATGACAATAGTTTTAATCATATAATTACAATTGATGCATTGAGTGATCCTTCATTAGTTCAATTTATTCATAGAAATTTAGCATATCTTATAATGTTAGTGTTTCTTTTAATTTCAATTTTAGTGATAAAAGGAAAAATGACCAGGTTTTATAACATCATTAAAATTATAGGAGTAATTTTATTTTTACAAATTTTTTTAGGAATTCTAACTATCTTGAATGGTGCACAAATGTTATTAGCATCCATGCACCAAATAAGCTCTATAATATTAGTAAGCTTTAGTATCTATTTTTTATTTCTTAACAAAAAGATTAACTAACAGCTTTAAGGCTTGGCTTGCCAGATGCATCTAGTGCTTGTTTTAAGTCAGCAATTATATCATCCGGATGCTCAATACCTATAGATAATCTAACATACCCAGGTGTTACACCTGCAGCTAATAACTCTTCTTCAGTTAACTGGCTGTGTGTAGTAGTAGCTGGATGAATTGCTAGGCTTCTAGCATCACCTATGTTGGCAACATGGTAAAACATTTTAAGAGCTTCTATGAATTTTTTACCTGCCTCAACTCCGCCTTTTACTTCAATACCAATTAAGGCGCCGTTACCACCAGAAAAATATTTCTTAGTTCTATCACCTACAGATCCTTTATGGAGGGTAGGGTATATAACTCTCTCAACATTCTTGTGTTTTGTTAAAAAATCAACAGCTTTTTCTGCGTTAGAACAGTGTTGTTTCATTCTTAATGGCGCTGTCTCTAACCCCTGTATAATCCCCCAGGCATTATCTGGTGCTAAAGGAGCTCCTAGATCACGTAATAAACAAACTCTAGCTCTAACTGCAAAAGAAACATTCGCTCCAGTTAACTGTGGAACTACTTCTCCCCATTTAGCTCCTCCATAACTCATATCTGGTTCATTAAACAAAGGTTGTCTTTTTGGATCTGCTGTCCAGTCAAAATTACCACCATCAACCAAACAACCACCAATAACAGTACCATGTCCGCCAATAAATTTTGTTAAAGAGTGAACTACTACAGCAGCTCCATGATCCAAAGGTTTGCATATAATAGGTGCTGCAGTATTATCCATTATTAATGGTATATTATGTTTTCTTCCAATATCAGATACCTCTTTAATTGGAAAAACTCTCAAAGCAGGATTAGGTAATGTTTCTGCATAAAAACATCTTGTTCTGTCATCTATTGCTTTTTCAAAATTTTTAGGATCTGAAGGGTCAGCATATCTTACTTCTATCCCTAATTTTTTTAAAGTATGTGTAAAGAGATTTACAGTTCCACCGTATAAGTCTGTAGAACTAACAAAATTGTCACCTGCTTGACAAACATTAACAATTGCAAATGTTGATGCGGCCTGTCCAGATCCGACTGTTACACATGCTAAACCGTTTTCTATTGCTGCTACTCTTTTTTCTAGCACATCATTTGTTGGATTCATAATTCTCGTATAAATGTTTCCAAATTCTTTTAATGCAAAAAGATTTGCAGCATGGCCAGTATTATTAAATTGATAAGAAGTTGTTCTATAAATTGGAACAGCAACAGCAGTAGTTGCCGGGTCACTTCTATATTCACCTCCGTGCAATGCTATTGTTTCTGGATTTTTTGATTTACTCATATTTTACTCCTTTTTTTGTGTTTTTGCTTATGCTTGGTTCACAATAAAGTTTAAACACCCATTTAAAACCTTTTAAGGGTATCATAATAAGAATAGATAAAACAAGCTAAATATAATAAATTGACAATGTAATATTATTAAGTATTAATCCGCCTCAATATGACAAAGTTTGTTAAAAAAGATGAAATCAATTCTAAGTGGTATGAAATTGACGCCAAAAACGCGGTTGTTGGGAGATTGGCCACAATTATTACTAAAATTTTAAGAGGTAAAAATACCGCAAAATTTACTCCACACATGGATCATGGGGATTTTGTTATTGTCAAAAATATTGAACATATAAAATTTACTGGAAACAAATTTGAAAATAAAAAATACTATAGGCACACTGGTTACCCTGGTGGAATTAAAGAAACAACACCAGAAAGAATTAGTGAAAAAAAACCAGAAGAGATTTTAAAATTAGCAGTAAAAAGAATGCTCCCTGGAGGACCTTTGGCTAAAAAACAATTATCAAAATTAAAGATTTATATTGGGGAAAGTCACCCTCATTCAGCTCAAAATCCTGAAATTATAGAAATAAAAAATCTTAATAACAAAAATATTATTAGAAATTAAAATGGAACAAGTATCTAAAGTTGAAAATCTAAATTTTAAAGATAGTAAATATGCAACAGGAAGAAGAAAAAAATCTATTGCAAAAGTTTGGTTAAAAAAAGGATCCGGTAAAATAATTGTTAATGGAAAAGATTATGGAGAATACTTTAAAAGAGTAAATCACAAAAGTGAATTAACAAAGCCTTTTGAAATAATAAATCAAACTACATCATATGATGTAAAATGTTCAGTAAAAGGCGGTGGTCATAGTGGGCAAGTGGGAGCTATGATACATGGAATATCTAAAGCCTTGTTGCAGTTTGATTCAGCTCTAAAACCAGCACTTAAAAAAGAAAAACTTACCACGAGAGACTCTAGGGCAGTTGAACGTAAAAAATACGGTCATAGAAAAGCTAGAAGAAGTTTCCAGTTTTCTAAAAGATAATATCTTTTTAAATATCAACTGTTATTATTATTAATATGAATCAACTTAGTGTTTTAGTTGCAGGGTCTACAGGTTACATAGGAGTTCAGCTTGTAAAACTTTTATGTAAACATAAATATATAAAGATTAAGTATCTTTGTGGAAATTCATCAATTGGAAAAAATATATATGTATATGACAAAACATTAAAGAAATATAATTTACCAAAAATTGTTAAAATTAATTATAGATACTTTAAAGAGGTTGATGTAATTTTTACTGCTTTACCAAACGGACAAAGTCAACTTATTGGTAATAATTTAAGTAAAAAAAATATACTAATAGATTTATCTGCTGATTTTAGAATAAAAGACGTAAATATTTACAAAAAATTTTATAAAATTAAACATAAATCTAAAAAGTTATTAATTGATAGTGTGTATGGATTATCTGAATTATACGAACAAGAAATAAAAAATAAAAAAATTATAGCCTGTCCTGGTTGTTATCCGACATCAATTATAACACCTCTATTTCCACTATTTAAAAAAAAATATCTAAAAATTAATAAAGTTATAATTGATTCAAAATCAGGATATTCAGGTGCTGGAAGAACAATTTTAAAAAAAGAAAAAAAAATGAATTTATTTAATTCATTAACTGCCTATGGTATACCTAACCATCGCCATAACGCTGAAATATATCAAGAACTTTCTCTTATATCAAAAAAAATAAAGTTTAATTTTACTCCCCACATTTTACCAATGTTTAGAGGTATTTTATCCACTATATATGTTGAGAAAAAAAACAATATAAGTGCAGAAAAAATTTTAAATTTTTTAAAAAGATTTTATAAAAAAAATAAATTTATTCGAATATGTAAAAAAAATATGCTTATTGGTACTAGAAATGTAATAAATACAAATTATTGTGATATTTCAGTGTGTGAAACAAATGATAAAAATAAGTTGGTAATATTGTCAGCTATAGATAATTTGATAAAAGGTGGAGCCGGTCAAGCAATACAAAATTTGAATATTAAATTCGGCTTTAATATTGATGAGGGGTTAAATTAATGCGTGTAATATTTCTTATTTTTTTTGTTATTTTGTTATCTTGTAATAAAAATATTAATGAAAAGAAAACATACAAAATTAATATAAATGATAATTTAACATTTAATGAGTTTAAAAAATTGATAGAGGAAAAAGGATTAAATAAAGATTATCCTGATATAAATCAATGAAAAATAAAATAAATATTGCTATTGTAGGATTAGGTCAAATTGGTAATCATCTTTTCAATGAAATTAAAACTAAAAAAAAAGAGATAGAATTACTCACTGGAAAGAAAATTAATATAGCAGCTATCTCAGCAAAAAATAAAAATAAAAAAAGAAAATTTAAAATTAACAAAAAAATTTTCTATAAAAATCCTCTTAAAATTATTGATAAAAATAAAATTGATATTTTGTTCGAATGTATAGGTTTGTCTGATGGAATTTCAAAAAAAGTTGTAGAAAAATCTCTAAAAAATTACATACATGTGATAACCCCCAATAAAGCTTTAATTTCTAAACATGGAGATTATTTAAGTAATATAGCGGAGAGATATAAAGTAAATCTTGAATTTGAAGCGTCTGTTGGGGGTGGTATTCCTATATTACGTACAATAAAAGAAGGTTTGTCTACAAATAGAATAACTAAAGTTTATGGAATTCTAAATGGTACATGTAATTATATTCTATCAGAAATGGACAGAACTAAAGATAATTTTAAAAATGTTTTAAAAAAAGCACAAACTTTAGGATATGCTGAACCAGGTAATCCGAAATTAGATATTAATGGTTATGATACATTGGCCAAGGTAAGGATTCTTTCATCTTTAGCATTTAAAAAGAAAATTTCTAAAAATGAATTATTAATGGAAGGTATAGAAAATATAGAACCTAAAGATTTTGAAATTGCAAATCAGTTAAATTTAAAAATAAAATTATTAGGTGTAACTGAAATTTTAAATAATAAATTATTTGAGAGAGTACATCCATGTCTTGTAAAAAAAAATAGCTATATTGGTAATGTTAATGGTGTTATGAATGCTATTATTTTAGATGGAAATCCAGTTGGCCAAAGTATATTACAAGGGGAGGGTGCTGGCCCAGGTCCAACATCATCTGCATTAATGTCTGATTTATTATCTATTTTAAGAGGGAATATTAAAAATCCATTCGGTGTATCTAGCAAAAATAGAAATAGCATCTCAACTTTTGATGTGAATAATTATGAAAATTCATTATACCTTCGTTTTGAAGTAAAAGATAAGCCTGGTGTCCTCTCAGAAATTACTAAAAAATTAGCTCAAAATAAAATTTCGATCCAAAGGATGATTCAAATACCTTATAATAAATTGAAAACAGCTTCTATCGTAATAATAACACACAAGGCCAGACATATTAATTCAAATAAATTATTGAGAGGTTTAGAGAAGAATAAAAAGATTTTAAAAAAACCTGTTTTAATAAGACTATTTTAATTAATGAAAATTGAAGAAAAAATCAAAAATAAATATTTATACTCGAAAAAAACTAACATTTTTAAATTTTTTTATTTTTATTTTCAGTTTTTAAAAGCCAAATTTAAACCAAGGGTAGCTTATTCACACTGGGGAGTGGATCTGATTATTACAAAATTATTAAACTCAAAAAATAAAGGAATATATATAGATGTAGGTTGTCACCATCCATTTCTAAATAACCACTCCTATTTATTATACAAATCAGGTTGGGAGGGTATAAATATCGACATAGATTATAATTCTATTGATATGTTTAATTTTTTTAGAAAAAGCGATGTTAATATACAAACCGCTGTAACAAATCATAAAGGGGAGGTAGATTTATATTTTTATCACAATAGAGCAGCAAAAAATACAATTTCAAAAGAATTTGGCTCAAATGCAAAAGAAAAAAAAAAAATAAATTCAGATACTTTAAATAATATTATTGAAAATAGTAAATTTAAAAATTCAAAAATTGATTTTGTTTCTATTGATGTAGAAGGAAATGAAATGAATGTGCTTAACGGTTTTAATTTAAAAAAATATAAACCTAAACTTATTCTATTAGAATTTAATATACCAAATAAAAAAGAATTTTATGAAAAAGATATCAATGAAATTACTAACTCGGAAGTATATAAATTTTTGATTAAAAATGACTATAAATTGATTAATTGGAATCATGATGATTTGCTCTTTATGAGTCTGGATTATAGTAAATAATGTCTAGCACACTAATTTATTGCAACGCTAAAGAAAATTTAAAAAAAAAAAATCTTGGTGGGATTGAGACACTGAATTTAAACTTATTTAAAAAGTTAAAAAAAAGTAAAATTAATTGCCAAATAAGTAACAAGATTACAAAGAAAATATCTAAAAAAAGATGGAAAAATATTATTAGTTCAAATGATGCAACAATTTTCAATAAAATAAGTTCCGAAAATAATTATTTATGGCTACATAATAAATTGCAAATAGAAAAAGCTTTCAGAAAAAGACAAATTTTTTCAATTTTTAAAAATAAAATTAATGCTATTTATAATAGTAAGTACTTATATAATAATACTTCAAAACTATATTATTTTAAAAAAAAAATTATAATTCCAAATTTTTTAAGTAAAGAATTTGAAGACGTAACAGTCAATTATAATAGAAAACCTTTTTTTGTATGGTCTGTTCAAAGAAATAAAGGATTGGATAAAGTAATTGATATATGGATAAAAGATATATATTCAAACAATAAAAAATTTAAGTTATTCATTTTTGGAATTAGAAAAAGTAATTTAGAAAGATATAACCTTAAAAATTTATCAAATTATAATATTTATTTTAAGGGCAGGGTAAATAAACAAACATTAATAAGTTTTTATAGAAAATCTTTAGCCATGATTTGTTTAGGTTATGATGAGACTTTTTGTTTAAATGCAATAGAATCATTTGCTTGTGGATTACCCATTATAACATTTGGACATACAGCTGTAGCCGAGATTTCTAATAAAAAAAATAGTTTTAAATTGCTTAATTATAATGATATCCCCAAACGTATAATACAAATTGCAAATATGAATTTAAAATCTAGGAAAAAATTAATTAATAGCTGTATTAAATTTTCTCGAAATTATCATTTAGATTTAATAATTAATAAATGGCTAAAATTAATAAGTAAATAACTATATGTTTCATAAATTATTATCAAAATTTATTATTTTTCTAAAAAGGACATTGCCAGTTTCATTTAAAATAAATCATAAATTTCAAAATCGTAACCAAGTAACTAATTTAGATATAATTATAACCTCTTTAAAAAATAAAAATTTTAACCCAAATTATATAGTAGATGTTGGATGTTTTAGGGGGATTTGGACAAAAAAAATATTGAAATTCTTTCCGGAGTCCAAATATATTTTGTTTGATGCGGACGATAAAAATATCGAATATTTAGAAAAAATTAAATCTAATAATAAAAATATAGATTATAAAATCAAATTACTTTCTGATGATGAAAAAGATTACGATTTTTTTTCGATGGCTTCGGGTTCATCAATTTTTGAAGAGCAAACAAATTATTCTAGAGAAATAAAGAAAATAAAATCATTTCTTCTATGTAACGAACTTCCTAACGAAATAAAAAAGACTAAATCAAATTTAATTAAACTTGATGTTCAGGGTGCAGAATTAAAAATTATAACTGGTCTTAAGGAATTAATTAATAATTTTGAAGTTATTATTCTTGAAGTTTCTCTTCATAAATATAACAAAGATTCCCCCTTGGTTTATGACGTTATTTCCTACATGAAAAATAAAAAATATATTTTATATGATATTTATGATTTAAAAAGATTAGGAGATCGAGATTCCTATTTATTACAATTTGATTGCGTTTTTTTAAGAGAAGATTCTAATCTTTTAAAAGTTAACTTTCATTATTGATTTTATAATCATAATTTTACTTTATTAAGTGCATTATTTTTGAAAATATTAGCTTCTCTTATATATCTTCTAACCATCTGAGTTGTTTTGTGACCAGTCATTGCCATTATACTACGTTCATCAGCGCCAGACTCTGCAGCGACTGTTGCAAAACCAGATCTTAAACTATGACCCGCAAAATTTTTATTTTCTATACCTGCTAAATTTAAATATTCTTTCATTAATAAAACTACTGATTGGTCAGTTAATCTTTTGTCAGTTAAAGATGAACCTTTTGAAAATCTTCTAAAAATTGGTCCAGATTTAATTTTAGAAATTTCTAACCATTTTTTAAGATTCACAATCGGACAATAATTTTCATTAGTGAAGTAGGGTAGTCCTTTAATCATCCCTTCACCAAATTGATCAGTTTTTGACCTTTTAAGAGTGATTTTGAGTCCCTCAGGTACGAATTCTAGATCTTCATGGTCAATTGAAATTAGTTCAGTTCGTCTAAAACCACCTCCAAAGCCCACTAAGATAATTGACTTGTCTCTAAACTTCTTTATTTCCTCAATTTTTTGTTGATCTATTACATTAATTATTGATTTTAAATGATTGATTAATATGGGTTTTTTACCTTTCTGAATGCTTCCTTTTACCCTTTTTATTCCCATCAAATTTTCAACAATAATTGGGTGTTTTGTATCTAAATAATGCCCCTTAAGTTTATGCACCATGCTTATGGACACCAATCTTCTCCTCAATGTACTGATTTTTGAATTTTTAGAAAGATGAGTTAGGTATAGAGATACAATTTTTGGCTCTGACGGTAAGGAATTTAAACCATGCTTAGCACAAAAAGCTCCAAAATCTTTGAAGTCTGACTTGTATGCTCTTAAAGTGTTATTTGCTTTTGAGCTTTTAAGGTTATTTAGTGTTGCCTCGTGCAGCGATTTTAGGTCTGTTGTTAGTTCATTCATATTATTACTATTGATAACAATTAATTATCATTAGTAATATATTATTAAAAATACTTTGTCAATAACAAAAGTTATTAACACAATCCACATGGGACCATCAAATCAATCAAAAAGTGATACATACAACCATTATTATTTGTTAAGCTAAGTTAATTAAGGGGCAACCCTTAACTGGCCGACTGGGGAAAGGCCGAGAGGACCAAGCCCAGGGGGCAGAAAGTCTTACGGAGTAGCGCTAAAATCGTAGGGCGGAAGGCATGGCGGTAGCGCATACAACGACGTGCCAAAACTACTGTTCTTTGCACCTTAAAAAGTGCAGAGAAACAGGGGTTTTTTCTTCATGAAAGGTACTAAATTTCAAATCAAAGTCTGGAAATATCTTAAAAAGATCCCCAAAGGATCAGTTAAAACATATAAAGATGTTGCAATAGCTATAAATCAGCCAAAAGCAGCGCGGGCTGTAGCAAATGCATGTGCTAAGAACCCATATGCCCCCAAAATACCCTGTCATAGAGTAATTAGGTCAGATGGAGGCCTTGGTGGTTATTCTGGCAGAGGTGGGGTAAAAAAAAAAGTGAGTTTATTAAGGTCAGAAAAAGTTCAAATTTAACCTTTTTTACTGGATATAATGGTTAAAAAAGCTAATAAAATCAACAATTATTGATAAATTTTCTATTATTAAAAGAAATTATTATATTTCACCCTTTAGTTGTACCATATAAAACAATTTGCTTAAATTTGACCCTTCTATGTTCGTTTAAATGGCATATTCAAATACTGCATCCCTCTACTGTTTAACAATATCAACACTTTTAGAAAACTGTATTTTATGGTTTGCGAACGATATTTTTGATTAAAAAGCCACATATTTCAATGTTTTTTATAATATTAGTAAATAACACAATTGATTTATTAATATTATTACTTAATTAATTGTATACAAATTTATAAAATTATAATATGAAAATAAATCTAATAAAAACAATAGTATACGTATTAATATTGAAGTAAAACTTTAGTATTTAGTAAACTAAATATACCTATATTTTTATATTCTTAACAATAATCTCTCTTCTAGAAATATATATTCCACTACAAATTATTATAAACAAGCCTAAGAAAGTCCAACTATCAGGAAAATCACCAAAGAAATAATAAGCAATAATGATGTTAGTTACGATCTCAAAGTAACTAAATGGTGCTAATTTGGATGCGTCAGCATATTTTAAGGATAAAATAATAAAAAGATGACCTATGCACGCAAATAAACCAATAGCTACCATTATAGACCATTGATTAAAAGTTGGAGAAACCCAAACAAAAGGCATGACTGTTGTAGCGATAATGACCCCTACTACACCTGTTAATAATAAAGTTAATAATGGGTTATCTGAGGTGCTAAGTTTACGAGTAATTATTAAATAAAAACCATACATAATACCAGTTCCAAGTGCTGCTAAACTTGCTAGATTTATTTCTAAAAAACCTGGTCTAATAACGACAAGAGATCCTATGAAACCAATAATAACTGCTGCCCATCTTCTGTAGCCTACTGACTCACCCAAAAAAAAGGGAGAGAAAGCAGTTACAACTAGTGGAGCGACAAATGCAAGTGTTAATGCTTTAGGAAGTGAAATAACTGAAATTGAGTAAAAAAAACTTATGTTTGCAGTTAATAAAATCAAACCTCTGATTAATTGTAATTTTGGTTTTTCAGTCCAAACTAAATACTTTTTAAAGAAAAAAAGCATTAAAGGAAAAGTAAATACTACAGTAAAAAAATATCTAGCCCAAGTTATTTGAAGAACTGGAAGGTCGGCACTTAAATATTTTGCAAAACCATCCATGATGGGTAACATTATCCATGCTAATAAGTTAAAAATTATAGCTTTCATTAAGAAAAAAATCTTAATGCTATATAAACTACTATCGGTATTGTTACAAAAGAAATTAAAGTAGAAACAACAATGGTACTAGCTATGCTATCTACTATTTTTTTAGGTGAATATATTGAACCAACTAAATAATTTAAAACTGCACTTGGCATTGAGCATTGTATTAGAAGTACTCCAGCAGCAAATCCTTTGAGATCAAATATAAATATTAGGAAAAAACCAATAGCAGGACCAATTATCATTCTTGTAAAAGATGAGATTAAAGCATTGGATAAGGAAAATACCTTTAATCGAGTAAGAGCAATACCTAAAGACATGAGTATAAGAAAAATAGTAACATACATTAACCATTCTGTTGTGTTAACAACAAACACAGGCATTTTTATCCCATAGAAAAGCATAATTGCAGAAAATATGATCGCATAAAATGGAGGATTTTTAAGTATTACATTCAAATTAAATTTTCTGTCAGCTAAAAAAACACCTAAAGTGAAGTGGCATAGTATAATTAGAGAAGTTATAGATGCTGATACACCCAAACCTTTAGAGCCATATGCGAACATACAAATTGGTAATCCCATATTTCCAGTATTAGGGAAAATTAAAGGTGGTAGTTCTCTAACAATATCCCTAGTTTTCAATGTGTATAAAGTAAAAATGCCTACCAAAGCAAATAAACCAATTGCTAAAAGATAATACCAAAAATAATCGCGAAATATTTCAAAATTTATACCTGTAGAGGTTATTGCAAAGATAACCATTGCAGGAGTGCCAATATTTGCAGCAAAACTAGTAATAAAAGTGGTATCTATTTTTGGATTAGTTTTGCCCAAATAATATCCAATACCTACTACAAAAAATACAGGAAATAGTACTTCAAATAATTTTATATATATTTCCATTAAGTAATATTCTAATTATTCCCAGATTACTTTTTTTTTTAATTTATAATCAAATGACTTAGATAAAATATATTCAGATATGATATCTGAATTAAAATATTTTAAATATTTCAGTTTTCCCTTTTTAGCTATTCGTTTACCAGACTTTTTATCCTTTTTATATTTATTAAGTTTATAGCTAAGGTCATGAATATTTTTGTAAAATACAATTTCTTTATTAGTAAAGAAATCAGTTAATAAAGTATTTTCATCTATAAATGTTAATAAACCGTTCCCAACTAATTGTACTATTCTATCACTGCTATAATACTTAATTGGTTTACCTCTGCTTAAATTAAGACCCATATATGAATTTGAAATTTTTTTAATAAATTGATCTGCCCAAATAGGCTGGACATTATTCATACCATATACATCAAATTTGATGTCTTTATTTAGATTGATTAGTTTATTAATAAAATTTTCCCTGTCATCACCCTTTCCAGTCTTTAATTGACCTCTATGAACACCGTGACTCATTGCAAAAAAAACGTCATAAGGACAATTTTTGTTAAAATTATTTAATGTCTCAAAAGACTTATCTGCAGGATTAGGCATAAAATATGAGTTAGGAATATTTATAGATAAAGCAGAAGGATCAGTTGTTAAGAAAGTGGTATTTAAAAATTCCTTCTTATCTAAAATTCTTTTGGAATTACTTTTATGGTCAGGCCCGTATTTTGAAAGAGGGTCTAAAAACCATTGTGAAAAAACTATATTTTTATTTATATCTTTCATTTTTGATAATGTAGAATTTAAAACTCTATCAGCGTGACCTAAAATAACTATATCAGGTTTAAAGTTATTAAATGCCTCTATAATCTTGTTTTGTAGCGTTTGTTTACCTGAAAAATCTTTAATACTTTTATAATTATGAATAATATCTCTATCGCTTAAAGTTAATACGTTATGTCCGTTTCTAATAAAACCATTATTTAATCTACGGCCTGTGTTGTAATGCAATCTTCCGTCAAATCTTTCGTTCAAATTTGTAATATGCATGATTTTAAAAGATTTATTTTTTTTTGTATAAAATATTTTTTTAGCTTCAAAAGTAGCTCTAATTTCATCAATTAAATTAGAAATATATTTATGGTCAAAAATAAAATTCTTATAATTAAGTTTTTGCGATTTTTGTAATAATTTTTTATTTAATATTAAATTTTCTATTGTTTTAAAAAGTTCATCTGAAGATAAATTTCTTAAAATAATTGCATTATTAGAAGTTTCTGGTAAACCACCTCTGTTACTTATAATTACTGCGCAACCCCTGCTCGCTGCTTCTAAACTAGTTCTACCGAATGGCTCTTCCCACCTAGAGCATACAACAGATATGCTCACTTTCTTCAACAGATTTAATACTTTGTCATGTTTTACATATCCATAAATTTTTAAATTTTTATGGTCAAAATAGAGTTTTTCTCTCGGTTCATCACCTATTACAATAGCTTTCCAATTTTTATATTTATTTAAAATTTTAATAATTGTTCTGCCAAAAATATCATAACCTTTTGCACTATTTAATTTACCAATAAAGGAAATTAATTTTTTTTTACTATTAAAATTAACTTTGGTTCTATTTGTCGATTGATAGCAGACAGAAGTTTTTTGTTTTAATAGTTTTTTATTGTCAATTCCAATAAAAAATCTTTCTTGGGACCATTCACTATTGAATAGTATTTTATCAATTTTATTTAATAAGTATAACCTATCATCTGTTGATTTTGATCCATTCATCGATAATGGATCATTATGAAAATATAAAATAATTTTTTTGTTCTGCAAATTATTTAAAAATTTTATGTAATTAGGTCTGTTATGTATTTCTATAATGTCGGAATTTATTATTTTTTCTTTTTCCAAAAATTTTAAAACATAATTTTTTGAATTACTTCTTATCAATGATCTATTTAATTCAATGTTGACATAATTATTTAAAAATGGTTTTTTATTAGTCATATTCCCAAAAACAAAAGAGTTTTTTGAAAATTTACTATTTCGAATAGTGTCCTTAACAAACAATGAAACAGCACCAGCATTTACAGAAGAAAAATTTTCTTTATATGGAAGGAGTACGGATATCTTCATTTAACCAAAAAATTTTTTTTTATTTGATTTCTTAATTTATAATTATGTTTAAGCATATATTCTTCTTTTAAAGCAATATTTTTAGATTGGTACCCCTTTGAATATGCAAGTTTCCATAATCTACCTCTTGTGTATTTGGCACCTTTTGAATTATTATGTAAAAATAGTCTTTTTTTTATATTATTTGTGTATCCAACGTAAGAAACTCCATTTTTATATTTAGATTGAGTGCTTACAATTAAATAAACAAAGTATTTCATAATGGCGGTCCCTAGGGGAATCGAACCCCTCTTTCATGGATGAAAACCATGTGTCCTAACCGATAGACGAAGGGACCAAAAAACAGTCTTTTATTGCAAAAAAAAATATTAATCAAGTTTAAAGAATTTATATCAATAGATCTTTTATAATAATTTGATTTTTTTTTTTACCGTCCCAAAAATATTGATCAATTGTCCCAATTAAACTAAATTTTTTTTTATAATTAATCAGATAATTACCAATTGATGTATCAACTGCGTCAAATGCGATCGATTGAAATGATCTATTTTCTTTATTTTTCAAAATACAATTTATATGCCGTTTATTAATAATTTTTGTTTTAATAGACTTGAGATTTTCAAATAAAAATAACGGTTGTTGGTTATCGCAACCAAAGGGCTCTAATTTCTTTAAATCATAAAAGATAGAAGAATCATCTTTGGGCAATAATTTTTTAAAATCATAATAAAAAGTGTCATTTTTTTTTGACTTTCGATATTCTGCATTAATGAATTCTTTTAATTTAGTTAAATTTTTTTTTTTTAGTAAAAAGCCGGCAGCCATATTATGGCCTCCCCCACTTTCTATTAGTTTAAAATTTAATAATTTATTTAATAAATTATTCAATTTGAATTGATTAGTAGATCGAACTGAACCTTTATAAAAATTAAAAGACTCTGTGATTACAAAGGCAGGTTTATTTAGTTTGTCTTTTAGTTTGCCTGCAATAATACCTAAAATACCTTCGTGGAATAATTTATTTTCCTCGAATATAACTTCTTCATTATTCTCATATTTTTTTAAATCTATAAGATTAATACAAAAATTTTCAATTTTTTTTCTTTTCATATTTAAAATTTGCATTTCTTCAACCATTTTAGTAATTTTATTTAAATTTTTTGAACAAAGTAATTCAACAGAAAGTTTTGCATCTTTTAGTCTACCTGGTGAATTAATCATTGGACCTATAGAATAAGAAATATCAGTATAGCTGATTGATCTCTTTAAAGATAAGAAATTCAATAACTGTTTAATACCAGGATTTTCAATTTTATTAAATTTATTTAATGCAATCTTGGAAATATGTTTATTTGAATGTCTTAAAGGCATAAGATCACAAATAGTCCCTAA
>CACIDF010000002.1 GCA_902585365.1 uncultured Pelagibacteraceae bacterium | reverse complement strand
CATTGATGTGCAATGTTATGATATTAAATTTGAAAAAGACAAAGCTATTGGTTTATTGCCAATTAACAAACAATCACACTTGCGACCTTTATCAACAATTAATCAAGTGAACAAGTCTATTTCTATTTTAAAAGGTAAACCAAAAATAAAAAGGTCTATGTGGAGTAGAAGAGCACAAGAATATGAGCAGAAAATTACATCTGGGAAAATTTATGAATTAGCTGAAGTTGTGAGAGATCTAAATAAAGGTGACGATATAATGATAGACCAGTCATACAGTGAAAGGCAGTTATTTGAAAAAGCATATGAAAGAATTATTTCAGAATTTCAAATTGTGTTAAATCTTTCTTTGGAAAATACTCAAAAAAAACTTGATAAAGCCTTAAAAAGAAATTTAGAAAAAAGTGAAGTCACTAATCAAAAGGTCCAAAAAGTTGAAACGCAAAAAGATGGAACAGAGTCTGTAAGTGAAGAGGAAAATACAAGTTTAGTTTCTGAAAACGAAGAAGAATAAAAAAAAACGCTTCTCACACAATCGTTATGAGAAGCGTTTTTAAAAAAGAAATATTATCTTCTTCTTCTTCTTTTTTTAGCTTTTTTCTTAGCTTTTTTCTTAGCTTTTTTTCTTCTTTTAGCCATCTTTAGCTCCCTGTTTGTACGAATCATTTTGATTCGTTTTTAAAGTAATTTTTAAATTTTTTCTTATGTTATGTCAATTATTTAATTTTTTAGAAATTAAGTTGTAAAATTTAAATTTAAAATTATAAAAATCTTTTTTTAATTAATGTAAAAACATTAATGTTTATGCGCTTAATACAACATTAATTATTATTTGTTATTTATAAAGTTGTTCAAAGTTATTTTTATAAATATTAATTATTTTATATCTTTTTAACTTTAATGTTGGTGTCATCATACCATTTTCAATAGAAAAATTTTCTTTTACGACAAAAAACTTTTTTATTCTTTCTATTTTAGTCAAGTTTTTATTTATTTTTTCTATCTCGTCACTTAAATCTTTTTCATTTGCATTAATTTCTGAATTTAAAACTAATAAAGCAACAAGATAGGGCTTGTTGTCACCATACACTAAGCTTTGATCAATATAATTTGAGTTATTTAGTGCTGTCTCTACTTTGACGGGCGAAATGTTATCACCACCTGGCGTAATTAATATATCTTTTTTTCTATCAGTAATTTTTAAATAACCATTTACAAATTTACCTATGTCTCCTGTATGAAGCCATCCGTCAACTAATACTTTATCAGTCTCGGCTTTTTTGTTCCAATAACCTAGCATCACGTTTTCTCCCTTTACCAATATTTCTCCATCCTCAGCTATTTTCACATTATTACACCTAAAAGGAATTCCGACAGTATCTATCCTTATATCTTCAATTGGGTTACAACTAACAACAGGTGAAGTTTCTGTTAAACCATAACCTTGTAATGTTGGTAATCCTATTGAATTGAGAAAAATACCAATTTCAGGGTCAAGAGCACCACCACCAGATACGAACGTCTTGAGACTACCTCCAAATTGTTTTTTAATCTTAGATCTGACTGTAATTTCACAAATCTTATTTACTATTTTATCTTTAATGCTCATTTTTTCTCTATTAAATTTTTTAGACCCTAAATTAACAGTATTTTCTACAAGGAATTTTTTTAAACCTTTCGCTTTACTAAAAGTAGAGCTTATCTTTTGGTATAGGTTTTGATAAAATCTTGGAACTGCTGTCATTATGTCAGGTGAGCAATCACTAATATTTTTGAGTAATTTGTCTATACTCTCTGCGTAAAATACTTTTGCACCTACAGCAATTTGTATGAATTGTACCGTGTGTTCATAGGAATGTGATAATGGCAACCAGGTCAAAAATTTCATATCTTTCGATATGATTGATTTTAGTAACTCATAACCACCTTCGCAATTACTCAAAATTCCTCCGTGGCTCAAAATTACACCTTTTGGATTTCCTTGTGTTCCAGATGTATAGATAATACAAGCAGGGTCTGAACGCTTTAAACTAATTTCGCTATCAAAATTTTCAAAACCGTCTTTTTTATTTATAATATCTTCAATGCATAAATAATTTTGAAATTTCAAATTTTCTAATCTGTCAAATGAAATAATTTTTTTGATTTTTTTGTAGTCTAATATGTCTTTAATTTTATTAAACTGAGTATTATTTGAAACTATTAATACTGATGGTTCACAATCTTTAATAATGTATTCATAATCTTTAGTAGTATAAGTGGTGTAAGAAGGCACACTAATTCCTCCAGCTAACATAATTGCCAAATCAGATATCAACCATTCGGGTCTATTTTCTGAAATTAAAACACATCTATCACCCAATTTAATATCTTTAGATATTTGACTGGATAAGTGATTAACTAATAAGTATGTTTTCTCCCAACTTAATTTATGTTTTGGATTACCTAAGTTAATTAGGAAAATATTATTTTTGTCTTGTTTTTCGTATTGATCAAAAAAAAGTTCTATAAGATTATTATAATTATTTAATTTCATTTTACTTTGGTGGGCGAAGAGAGACTCGAACTCTCACAACATTGCTGCTATTGGATTTTGAGTCCAACGCGTCTACCAGTTCCGCCATTCGCCCTTTTTAATTAATTTAATATAAAATTTATAGTATAAAGAGTGTTTTTAGAACATAAAATTATGATTAAAAATATTTATAATAAATCTATTAAAATTGCTGGTCACAAAAACTCTAAAAAATTTTTAGGGTTTATATCATTTATTGAAAGCTTTATTTTTCCTATACCACCTGATGTATTTATAATACCTATGACAATTGCAAAGAAAAATGAGTGGAAAAAAATAGCATTTATAGCAACAACAGGTTCAGTATTAGGTGCATGTTTAGGATATCTTATAGGATACATTTTTTTTAACGAGATCGGCGTAAAGATATTTGAGCTATATGGAGTTGATAACACTAATTTTTTAAAAGATAAGGTTTCCTCTGACGGTGGAACTATTGCGTGGGTTACATTACTTGCGATTGCGGGTTTTACACCTGTACCCTTTAAATTACTAACAATCACGAGTGGGTTTGTGCATTTTAACTTCATTTATTTTGTTATAGTCTCTCTTCTAACTAGAGGATCTAGATTTTTTATAATCGCCTTTCTATTGGGTAATTTTGGTGCAGCAATGAAAAAGATTATTGAAAAAAAACTGGTTCCAGTCTCTATATTAGTATCGATAATTATTATAGTTTTAGCATTTTTTGTATATAAATTTCTTATTAATTTTTAAAATAAATGTCAGATCAAAACATAAAAAAATTTTATATAATAATTTTTACTCTTAGTTTTTTTTCTTTAGCTGCAGCTTTCTATATAGAGTACATACTTGGCTTTAAACCATGTATACTATGCGTATACCAAAGAATACCGTATGCTATTGCAATTTTAACAAGTTTAACTGCTTTTTTCATTGGTAATAGAAATATATTATTAATAATTTTAGGATTAACTTTTTTGGCAGGTATTTTGTTGTCAGGTTATCATGTAAGTATTGAAAAAGGAATTATTGAACCACTATTTTCATGCACAGGTGAAAATATTAAAGTCCTCGAGAAAGAGGAAATACTTAAATCTCTAAATAATATTCAGCCTGATTGTAAAGATGTAGATTTTTCAATATTTGGGGTTTCACTTGCGACCTTAAATTTTATAATTTCGTTTGTTTTAACCATAGTCATTGTCTATATATTCAAGTATGCAAAAAAGTAATAAAAAAAAAATTGAAGAATTTATTAGGGTAGATCATGCAGGTGAAAGAGGTGCTATTAAAATATATGAAGGTCAACTTTTAGCGTTAAATACTATAGTCAAAAATGAAGAACTAAAGAAGACTATTGAGCATATGAAAGAGCATGAAGTAGAGCATTGTGAGTTTTTTGAAAAGGAAATAAAAAAAAGAGGAATTGAACCAACAAAATTTTTACCTTTATGGGATCTTTTAGGTTTAGGTTTAGGTTTTGGTAGTACATTACTAGGAAAGAAAGCAGCAATGCTTTGTACTGCGTCTGTTGAGGAAGTAATAGATGAGCATTACTTAAACCAGATAAAAGAAATTAAAAATGATGAAAAATTACTTAGGAAAAAAATAGAAAAATTTAGACAAGATGAAATAGATCATAAAGATATTGCTTACGATGAGGGAGCAACTAAAGATGGTTTGTATTCAATTTTTGATAAAGTAATAAAAACTGGTTCTAAAATTGCAATTAATATTTCTGAAAAAATCTAATTACGGTTCTAATTCAACATCCCAATACAAATAGTCCATCCAACTTTTATGTAAAAAATTTGGTGGGAAATTTTTGCCATTTCTATGAAGATCTTCCGTTGTGGGCTGAAAAGGTCTTTGGTTTAATTTCATTCCTGATTTTTCTAATAGTCGACCACCCTTTTTAACATTGCAAGCTGAACAAGCTGTCACAACATTATCCCAATCGGTTTTTCCTCCTTTTGATCTTGGTAACAAATGATCAAAAGTTAATTCGTGTTTACTTCCGCAATACTGACAAGAGAATTTATCTCTTAAAAAAACATTAAATCTTGTAAAATTTGGATTAGAAAGGGGTTTGATGTAGCTTTTAAGTGCAATAACACTTGGTAGCTTCATGCTAAATGAAGGGCTTCTGATCACTCTATCATAATAAGAAACTATTGATACTCTATCTAAGAATACTGATTTAATCGAATCTTGCCAACTCCATAAAGATAATGGATAATAACTTAAGGGTCTGTAGTCTGCATTTAAAACAAGTGCGGGACATTTTTCTAATGAAATATTGTGGTCTTGAAAATTCATGAATTAAATTAACCTAAAAAAAAAATTAATTCAATGCTTCAAATTGTTTAATTTAATTTAAATCAAATATTTTTTTAATAAATTTTAATCCTATACTTGATGCCTCAATAGGTATATGATGACCACAGTTTTTAATTATTTCTAATTGAACTGAGACTTTGTTTCTTTCTAAGAAATCTTTAGCTTCTAAAGATTTTACACAAGGAACAATGTCATCATTTTCACCGTGTATTAATAATGTTTCAGGTTTATGAATTATTCTTTTTGATAAATCTTTTTTACTGATTATTTTCCCAGAAAAACCCAAAATTCCAGAATATTTTTCATCTGATGAAAGTCCAACATTAATTGACATCATGCATCCTTGACTGAATCCAGATAAACATATCCTAGAATTTGGTAATGAAAATTTCTCTTTGACCTCATTTAAGAACTTTTTTAATATTGTTTCATTTTTTTTGCTCTCATTCAAAATGAATTCGTCATTGTCTTTGCTTAGATCAAACCATTGGTAACCCGATGGACTAATCAAACATTTTTCTGGAGCATTAGGGCAGACAAATAGTGTGTTAGGCAAGAATCTTTTCCAGTTTAATGTAACTTGCGCAATATCATTTCCGTCACCACCGTAACCATGTAATAGTACAATTATATTTTTTATTTCTTTATCAGACTCTGGTTTTATTAGTTTTGTATCAAGGCAAAATGTCATAAATAAATTATTTTATTTTTTTTTTACTATTTATGTAATAGATACTTTTAATGGTTTCCGAAATATTAATAAAGATAATAGCTATAGTTCTTATATTGGCTGTTGCTATTGTTTTAGTTCTGGGTATTGGTACTCTTTTCAAAGGTGGCTCTACAAGTAAAAAATATTCAAATAAACTTATGCAGCTAAGAGTTCTTTTACAGTTTATTGCCATCATAGTTTTAATTTGTCTTGCTTATTTTTTTAAAGATTAATCAAACTTCTGAAGCCACGTTTTAAAGTTTTTATCTTGGAAATCTATGGATCCTACAACTCTAGCAATTTCACCACCATCTTTGTTAATTATCAATGTTGTTGGTAGACCTCTTAGTAAAAACTTTTTAGCTAATCTAACGTCTGTATCGTAAAAAATATCTAAATTTTCAATATTAGTTTTAATATAAAATTCTTTTATTTTATTAATTTTTTCTTGACCGATATTTATTGGTAGAATTTCTAAATTCTTAAAATTTTTATCTAGAGAAAGTTTATCAAGTGATGGCATTTCCTCTTTACAAGGTTCGCACCAAGTCGCCCAAAAATTCATTAACACTAACTTTCCGTCATAATTAATTAAATTTATATCCTTTTCTAATGTATTCTTAAAAGTTACATCCTTATATTCTTTTGGTTTTTCATAAATAATCAAATTTTTTGGTAAATTTAAATCTTTTGAATAGCTACTAAATGTAGAAAAAATAATTATAACTGTTATAAAAAATTTAATTAAATTAGGCATACTAAATATTACAAATAATTATCATGGGAAAAAATAAAAACAACTATGCAGTTTGGAGCACTCGTATTAAGAAACAAACTTCTAATAATTTTAAAAAAGTAGGATCCTCAATAAACATCGATAAACGATTGTACAAAGAGGATATCAGAGGTTCTATGGTTCATACAGATATGCTTTATAAACAAAAAATTATTTCTCTTAAAGTTAAAGAAAAAATTTTATGGGGTTTAAACAGAATTAAAAATGAGATTGATAAGAAAAAATTTAAATTCGATATTTCTAAGGAGGACATTCATATGAATATTGAAAGTAGATTATTTGAATTAATAGGTGATGATGCTGGTTTTTTGCACACAGCAAGATCAAGAAACGACCAAGTTTTAACAGATCTTAAGATTTGGATGAAGAGCTCTGTAAATGAAATTGACAAGTTATTAACTAAAGTAATTAAAAGCTTATTAAATAATGCAGATAAAAATTTAAAAACAGTCTTACCAGGATTTACACATCTAAAAAATGCTCAACCTATTTCTCTAGCACATTATTTTATGTCATGTGTTGAAATGTTTAATAGAGATAAAAAAAGATTTAAAAATAGTTTGGAAAGTTTAAATGAAAACCCTTTGGGGGTTTGTGCGATTTCTGGTACATCTTTTAAAATCGATAGGTGGTATACAACAAAAAGACTGAAATTTAGTAAACCAACTAATAACTCAATAGATACAGTATCAGATAGAGATTTTGTTTTAGACTTTTTATATAATGTCTCAATATGCTCAATGCATATTTCAAGAATTTCAGAAGAATTGATTATTTGGAACTCTGACCAATTCAATTTTATTAAATTAAAAGACAACTTGGTAACTGGTTCATCTATTATGCCACAAAAAAAAAACCCAGATACACTGGAGTATCTAAGAGGAAAGGCGGGTGTAAATTATGGTTCTTTAATTTCTATGCTTACTATTGTTAAAGGATTGCCTTTATCTTATTTTAAAGATCTACAGGACGACAAAGAGTTAGTATTTAATTCATTTGATACATTAAAAAATAGTTTATTGATATTTGATGAAGTTTTAAAAGGTTTAATAATTAATAAGAATGTAATGCTTCAAGCAGCTAATAGAGGCTATACAACAGCAACTGATTTAGCCGATGCTATGGTTAAAAATTTAAAGATTACTTTTAGAGAGTCTTATAAAATAACTTCAAAAATAGTTAATTTAGCAGAAAAATTAAATTTATCACTTGAGGAATTAAAATTAGATCAAGTTAGAAACATTGATAAAAGACTAAATAACCAAATATTAGAGGAAGCAAGCATAAAAAATTCGGTTAACTCAAAGAAATCATATGGAGGAACATCTTTTGAAAACATAAAGAAAATGATAAATAAACTTAAAAAGGAAATTAAATGAAAAATTTGTTATTAGTTATAATTGTATTTCTATCTTTAGTCTCATGTGGAAAAAAAAGTGATCCTGAATATAAAGGTAATAGTATGATACAAAGTCAGAAAATTACTATTTAATGAATTATAAAAACAATAATTTTTACATTGAAAAAATTAAAGCAGATAATTTAATTAAAAAATACGGGTCTCCAATTTATTGTTATTCTAATAAAAGACTAGTTAATAATATAATTAATTTTAAAAATTCATTTAAATCCTTCAATCCTTTAATTTGTTTCTCCGTTAAATCAAATTATAATTCAACAATTTTAAGAATAATTAAGCAACATGGTCTTGGAGCAGATGTTGTATCTGACGGTGAATTAAAAAAAGTATTATCTTTAGGGTTTAAACCAAATAAAATTGTATATTCAGGTGTAGGAAAAAAATTTGAAGAATTAAAATTTGCAATTAGCAAAAATATACTTTTAATAAACGTTGAATCTGAAAGTGAACTAAAAAATATAGAAAAATTAGCTAAAAAATTTAGAAAAAAAGTAAGTGTAGGTTTAAGATTGAACCCTAATATAGATGCAAAAACTAATACAAAAATATCGACAGGCAGAATGCAAGATAAATTCGGTTTAAATGGCAATGACATTATCAAAATTTTAGACAATTTTAAAAAATCCAGAAATGTCAAAATTAATTGTTTGAGTGTTCATATTGGGAGCCAAATAACGCAAAATAAACCCTACAATAATGTGCTTGTGGCTATAAATAAAATTTTATCAAAATCTAAATATAAATTTGAATATATTGATTTAGGCGGGGGCATG
This sequence comes from uncultured Pelagibacteraceae bacterium, assembly GCA_902585365.1. GTDB lineage: Bacteria > Pseudomonadota > Alphaproteobacteria > Pelagibacterales > Pelagibacteraceae > Pelagibacter. Next base: position 116,165 of record CACIDF010000002.1, on the reverse strand, counting down.
GGTATATCATATATCAAAAATAATAAGAAACTGGATTATTCAAAACTTTCAAAAAATATTTATAAATTTTCAAAAAAAAATAATTGTAAGATTATTTTTGAACCAGGCCGGTCTATTGTTGGAAATACTGCTGTTTTACTTACAAAAGTAATTTACATAAAAAATAGTTCAAACAAAAAATTTATTATTATAGATGCTGGAATGAACGACTTAATACGTCCAGCTTTATACAATGCTACGCATGATATAGTACCACTAATTAAAAAATCTTCTAAAAATTCTTGCTCTCATGACTTTGTTGGACCGATATGTGAAACATCTGATCGTTTCCTTAAAACAAAAAATTTTCAAAAAATTGATGAAGGCGATAATTTAGCTATCAAAGACGTTGGTGCATATGGAATAGTTTTATCATCAAATTATAATTTGAGACCTCGTCCAATTGAAATCATTATTAAAAATTCAAAGATTAAAAAGATTAGTAAAAAACAAAGATTAAATGACATAATTTAATAAAATGATAAGAAATACTATTTTTATATTAGTTTTCTATTTTGGTTTAATATTTCTATTAGTTTTATTCATACCAAGTTTAATACTCCCCCAATATTTAGTTACACTAGGCGGTAAATTCTTAGGCTATTGGACTGGTTTTTGTCTTAAGTATATAATGCTTACCAAAATCGAGATTAAAGGAGTTGATAATATCTCAAGCAATCAAAAATATTTTGTAGCATCATCTCATCAGTCAATTTTTGAGACTTTTTTTTTACAGACAATATTTGATAACCCGGTCTTTATACTAAAGAAAGAACTTACTAGAATCCCTTTATTTGGATGGTATTTAAAAAAAATGGGTTGTATATCGATTGATAGAAATAAAATATCTAAAGAAAATCTCAATTTTTCTGAGGAAGTAGGTAAGGTGATTAAGAATACAAATAAAATCCTAATAATTTTTCCACAAGGTACTAGAAAAAGTTTTGATGATAGGTCCAAATTTAAAAAAGGTTTTTCTAGAATATACAATGATCTTAATATTGCGTGTTTGCCGGTCGCTATTAACTCGGGAAGGGTATGGCCTAAGCGTGGAAAGCTAATTTCCAATCAAAGAATCACAGTTTCAATTCTAAATATGTTGCCTCCAGGAATTGAACAAAATGAACTAGCAAATCAAGTTGAGCAAAATATTTACAATGAGCTCGATAAAAATTCTTGAGAGATTTAGCCTTTCATTGGCATGATTACATATATACTATCGAAATCACTTGGGTCTTTGATTAGCGCAGGTGAGGATATGTCATTAAAATAAATTTCAATATTTTCACCTTCAAGCTGACTAGCAACATCAACTAAATATTTTGAATTAAAACTAATATCTAAATCATGATCAAATTTTACAGACAAAGTTTCCTTTCCGTCTCCGCTGTTCGCGTTATTAACAGACAAGTCTAATTTGTTTTTTGATAAACTAAATCTAACACCATCTTTTTTATCTGTTGAGACCGAGGCAACTCTGTCTACGCTATGGTGAAATAATTCCAAATCTGCCTCTAATTTTTTTTTATTATTTTTTGGTATAACTTGAATATAATTTGGGAATTTTCCATCTATAACTTTAGAAGTTAATGTGCTGTTATTTAAATAAAATTTAATCTTAGATTTTGAATTAAGTAACTTAATATTTCCATTAAAGTTTTCTAATATAGAGCAAAGTTGATAAATAGTTTTTTTTGGCAAAATTATAGGTTCAAACTTTATTTGTTCCTCCAATCTCATTTTAGAAATAGACATTCTGTGAGAGTCCGTGGAAACAGCAGTAAGATAATTTTTGTCTTCATTTTGGGTAAAATGTAAAAAAATTCCACTTAAGTAATGCCTTGTCTCATCGCTGGATATAGAAAATTTGCATTTGTTTAGAAGTTTCAAAAAGCTTTGCGAGTTAATAGTTATAGACTCTCCATCTTGATCATCCTCAGATAATGGAAATTCTTTTGAATCTATACAATTTAGCTTAAATATGGATTTTTCAGATTCTAATTGAAGCTTACTATCAGAAATTGCCTCAATATTTATTTTTTTTCCTGCTGAAAACTTTCTAACTATGTCATGCATTATAGATGAATTAGTTGTGGTTTCTCCCTCTTCATTAATTTCTACATTTGAAATATTATGAACAAAAATCATATCTAAATCTGTTGCTGTGATTCTTAAGATTTTATTTTTTGCTTCTATTAAAACATTTGACAAAATCGGCAGAGTGCTTCGTCTTTCAATTACATTTTGACAGAAACCTAAAGACTCTTGTAAATCTTTTTGATTAATACTAAATTTCATTCTCATTCTTATATAGTATTTGATTTTTTAGGTGATTTAACCCGTTAGATATTTCAGTATTTTCTACTTTTAGCCTCTCTATTGTTTTAACAGAATGAATTACCGTTGTGTGATCTCTATTAGAAAATTCTCTTCCGATCTCTGGTAGAGACTTTGTTGTTAGAATTTTAGATAAATAAATTGCAACTTGTCTTGGTCTTACCAAATATCTAGATCTTCTAGATGAAAGCATTTCATTTTTGCTAATTTTGAAATATTTGCAGACTAAAGTTTGAATGTTATCTATAGTTATTTTAGTTTCATTTATGTTAAGTAAATCTTTCAAAATTATCTTAACTTCATTTATATTTGGAACTCTGTCATAAATCCTAGCAAATGAAGCAACTCTATTTAAAGCTCCAACTAATTCTCTTATACTATTTCTTATTTCGCTACTTATAAAATTCAAAATATCTGAGGATAGTTTTAATTTTTCATTGTATAAAATATTTAAATCATCGACTTTAGTTTTTAAAATTTTCAAACGCAATTCATGTTCTGGGCTTTGTATATCGACTACTAAACCTCCTGAAAATCTTGACTTAATTCTTTCTTGAATTTTGACAAGTTTATTAGGTGGTCTATCAGCAGATAAAATTACCTGTGAGTCTTTATCTATCAAAGCATTAAAAGTATGAAAGAACTCCTCTTGCATAGCCTCTTTGCCATTCATAAACTGTATATCATCTATTATTAATACATCTGAATTTCTAAAATTTTCTTTAAATTTAACCATTTCATTAGATTTAATAGATTTTACAAATTGATACATAAATCTTTCAGCTGATATGAATGTAACTTTTTTATCTTTTTTAAGTTTTAGTCCTATAGCATTTAATAAATGTGTTTTTCCCATACCTACACCTGCATATAGATAGAAAGGATTATAGTGTGCAATTTTTTCTGAAACTTTTTTTGCTGCCTCAAAAGCAAGTTTGTTACTTTCACCTATTACAAAATTTTCAAATGATTTATTTTGGTCTATCCTATTGTATTGTAAAAAAGAGTCTTTAATGAAAGATATTTTGGTGTTAGCATTAATTTGACTATCGTTTTTATTAAAGTCTGCTTTATTCTCTATTTTGAACTCAACCCTAATTATTTCTTTATTGAATTTTTTAATTATCCCTAAAATTTGGTCAAGGTATCTGGAAACAATCCAGTCCCTAATAAATCTTGTCGATACTGAAACCAAAATATGGTTAGTAAATTTTTGCTCGAATACAATTTTTTTCAACCAACTTTCGTAAATTTCATTTCCAAATTGATTGCGTAATTCTTTTTGAATGATTTCCCAATTAAAATTTTTATCTATATTTACATTTAAATTATTTTTCATTGGGAAACTCCATCTAAAATCTTAGGCAAAAATATTCAATAAAATTTTTTGATTTAAAAAAAAAAAATAAAATCCTTAATTGAATAAATTAAGAATTGAATTTGAAATTTTTAGGATAGTAAAAAAATAATTACTAAAACTTTAAATATTTTTTTAAAATTTATTTGACTCAACATGTAGTTAGATAGATTTTAATCTGTTTATATATAGTGTGAGTAAATTTAAAGTTGTTTTTTTTTGATAACTCTAGGTTGATTAAATAGCGCTAATCTTTCTAGTTATCCTTGAAATGTTTCTTGAAGCATTTCCTTTTTTAATAATACCAGTTTTAGCTATCTTCATGAGTTCTGAATTCAACTTAGGCAAGTAGGCAAGAGCTTTTTTTTTGTCTTTATTTTCAATTAGACCGTTCATTTTTTTTAAAGCTGTCTTGTATCTGCTTTTTCTGGCTTTGTTCACAGAGGTTTGTTTTCTTATTCTTCTTATTCTTTTGATTGCTGATTTTGTATTTGCCATAAAACGCGATGGTATAACCCTAGAAAGAGACGCGGTCAATATTTTTTTTAAAATTGGCAAAAATTACAAATAAAAGTTGACCTATTTGATATATACCTTTTTTTAATAATTCCCTTACATTTACGTTTAGTACATTTTAGATTTTCCCTATTATAAACTGTAAATTTAGTTTGAAAACTCCCTCCACCACCAGAAACACCTTTGAAGTCTTTGATAGATGAGCCACCAAATTTTATCGCATTCTTAAGCGTTATTCTAGAAAATTTAATTATTTTCTCTAATTCTACTGGGCTTAATTTTCTAACACTTTTCATAGGTAAGATTTGTGATTTATGTAATATTTCATTTGCGTAAATATTTCCTATACCCGAAACAATTTTTTGATCTAATAAAAAGTTTTTTATATTTTTTTTTCTATTCTTAATTTTATTTTTTAAATAAACCAAATTAAATCCTTTGTCTAAGGCCTCAGGTCCGATTCTTGTAAAATAGTTATTAAATTCATGTTTATTGTTTAATATTTTGAAATAACCAAATCTTCTAGGATCATTGTAAATTAATTTGATTTTATCAAACTCAATAACTATATGATTATGTTTTTTTGGCAAAGTAGGATTACTATAAAAACTAAGATTCGTAACATTTTTGTTAGAAGGAATATGTAAAGTTCCTGACATGCCTAAGTGTAAAATTGCGTAAAAATTATTACCAAAATCAAATATGATATATTTAGATTTTCTTGTAATATTTTTTACAATTTTGTTTTCCAAAATACTTTCAAAATTTTTAGGAAGCTTAAACCTTAAATTACGATTGTTAACAATAATTTTAATAATTTTAAGGTTTTTAATCGTTTTTTTTAGTGAACGTGTGACTACTTCTACTTCTGGTAATTCTGGCATTTAATATTATATTAATTAAGATAATATTATTACTATGCAGCAAAATCTTCAGCAAAAAAAAGGATTAGTGAAAAGTGTTTTTGACACAGTTTATAATAAATACGATTTAATGAACGATTTTATGTCTTTAGGAGTCCACAGATACTGGAAAAAAGAATTGATAAGACAAATTAACCCATCATCAAATGATACCCTTGTTGATGTCGCTTGTGGTACAGGAGATATCGCTAAACTATTTTCAGAAATTAATCAAAATAAATCAAAAATATTGTGTGTAGATTTTAATCGTAAAATGCTGGATGAAGGAAAAAAAAGATTAAAAAATTATAAAAATATTAAATGGAAACTTTCTAATGCCGAAAAACTAAATTTGCCGAGTAATAGTTTTGATTTTTATACAATAAGTTTTGGACTTAGAAATACTAAAAATTTGAATAAATCTATTAAAGAAGCTTACAGAGTATTAAAAAAAGGTGGAAGATTTTTTTGTTTAGAATTTTCAAAAATTCAAAATCAAAATTTAGAATTTTTATACAAAAATTACTCAAAATTTATTCCAACAATTGGCAAAATAGTTGTAGGGGAAAGTAAACCATATGAGTATTTAATAGAAAGCATTGAAAATTTTGTAAATCAAGAGGAATTAATTGAAATTTTAAAGAGTAATAAATTTTATAAACCAAATTATAAAAATCTTTCAGGTGGTATAGTTTCTATTCATTCAGGATGGAAAATATGATTAATAGAATTATTATATTATTTAAAATTGCTAGAAAAATAGGCTCTTCGGATATTATAGAAATTGTAGATAAATCTCACAAAGTTCCATTTTTTATCAAATTGTTTTTTAATTTAATCTCATTATCTTTTACTAGGAAACAAAAGAAAACAAGTCGTACGAATGATTTAAGTTCTACAATTCAAGACTTGGGGACTACTTTTATAAAACTTGGACAATTCTTAGCAACAAGACCGGATATTATTGGCGAAGAACTTACAAAAAATTTAGAAAAATTACAGGATAAATTGCCACCATTCTCAAAATCATTAGCAGAAAATATAATTAAAGAAGAGCTTGGTGAATTAACCTCAAAAAATATAATTGAATTCTCTGATCCTATTGCAGCAGCATCAATTGCACAAGTTCATAAAGCTAAGATAAACGAGGGTAACTCAATAAAGGATGTAGCTATAAAAGTTTTAAGACCAAATATTAAAGAAATATTTAATTCAGAAATTGATGCAATAATGATGTTGGCTTATTTGGTAGAAACGTTAATTCCAAAAACTAAAAGATTAAAATTAATTGAAGTTGTCTTTTTATTTAAAGAAATAACAAATCACGAAATGGACTTGAGATTTGAAGCAGCAGCCGCTAACGAATACTTAGAAAATACAAAGAATGATTTAGGTTTTAATGTGCCTAAAATATATTGGAATTTTACTAGTGAAAGTGTGCTAACTTTAGATTGGGTAGATGGTATATCTATAAGAGAGAAAGATAAATTAATTGAGGGTGGAAAAAATACCTCAAAAATTGCATCTGACTTAATACAGCATTTTTTAAGACAGGCTGTTAGGGATGGCTTTTTTCACGCTGATATGCATCAGGGAAATATTTTTATAAATTCATCAGGCCAAATTGTACCAATAGATTTTGGGATTATGGGGAGAATTGATAAATTAAATAGGAGATATCTTGCTGAGATATTATTTGGTTTTGTAAGTCGAGATTATAAGAAAGTAGCTGAGGTTCATTTAGTAGCAGGATTAGTGCCTAAAAATGTTTCAGTTGATGAACTTGCTCAAGCGCTTAGATCAATTGGAGAGCCAATATTTGGTCAAAGTGTTAAAGATATATCTGGTGGAAAATTATTAAAACAGTTGTTTGATATTACTGAAAAATTTAACATGCAAACACAGCCACAACTTTTGTTACTTCAAAAGACAATGGTAGTTGTAGAGGGTGTTTCAAGAAAGTTAGATCCCAATACTAATATTTGGGAAACCTCAAGACCTGTGCTAGAAAATTGGTTAAAAGAAACAAAGGATCCAATTAAAAATGTTGTAGACTCTTTAAAAGATTCTGCAGAAATTTTAAAAAAAATTCCAGAATTTCCAAAAGTTATGGAAAACGCAAACCAAGCTTTAGCATTTTTAGCTAGCGGTCAAATTCCACAAAATACTAATTCTTATTCTTCGTTAAATGAGAAGAAAAACGAGATGAAATCTCTAAGAAATCAAAGTATTATTGGTTTATTATTACTTGTTTTTTTAGGTGTCATAGTATTTTAATTCAATATGAATTTTTTAGAAAAAAAAAAGATATTACTTATAATTTCAGGTGGCATAGCTGCTTATAAATCATTAGATTTAATTAGATTTCTCATAAAAATTCAGTGTGAAGTTAAAACTATACTTACAAAAGGTGGTGCTGAGTTTGTTACACCTTTGTCTATTGCTTCACTTTCGAAAAATAAAGTTTATTCAGATATGTACTCTGTTGAAAATGAGTCTGAGATGGACCATATTTCCCTATCAAGGTGGGCAGATTTAATACTTATAGCTCCAGCTACCTCAAATATTATTGCTAAGATGAGTCAAGGTATAAGTGATGATTTAGCAACAACTGTCGTTCAAGCATCTAATAAAAGTATATTTGTTTGTCCTGCTATGAATGTGAGAATGTGGGAACATGTATCAAATAAACAAAATTTAGAAAAAATTAAAAGCTACAATTACAGGATCATAGGGCCATTTAATGGTGAAATGGCGTGTGGAGAATATGGTGACGGACGCATGGCTGATATAGAGTATATATTAAAAGAACTTGATAATTTTTTTAAATCAAAAAGTAGTAATAAAAAATATAGAGCTATTGTTACAGCTGGTCCAACACAAGAATATATAGATCCAGTTAGATACATTTCAAACAGATCGAGTGGTAAGCAAGGGTATGAGATAGCAAAATCATTATTTAATAATGGTTTTGATACAACCTTAATTTCTGGTCCATCAAAGCTTACCCCTGATCCAAACATTAATTTATTAAAAGTAAATACTGCTGAAGAAATGTATCAGAGGACAATAGAAAATTTACCGTGTGATGTTGCAATTTTTTGTGCAGCTGTAGGTGATTTTAAAGTAAAAAATTTAAGTGAAAATAAAATTAAAAAAAATAAAGATCTAAAATTAAATTTTGAAAAAAATATAGATATTCTAAATTTAATTTCAAAAAATAATAATAAGCCAAAATTAGTAATAGGTTTCTCTGCGGAAACTAATAACTTACACTCAAATAGTAAACAAAAACTACAAAATAAAGGTTGTGATTGGATAATAGCCAATGATATTAGCAAGAACGATATTGGGTTTGACTCTGATTTTAATGAGGTTTCAATATTTTATAAAGATGAAAAAGTTGAAGATGAAATTATTTCTAAAACTTATAAATCAGTAGTAGCTGATGAGATTGTAAAAAGGGTTATCAATCAGCTGAATATGATTTGATGGTCAAAATATTAATTAAAAAGACTAATAAAAAAGTAACTACTCCAAAATATAAAACAGACGGTTCATCTGGCGTTGACTTGTCTGCGTTTTTAGAAAAAAAAGTTGTAATTAAACCAAACAGCTCAGAGTTAATTCCTACAGGATTACAAGTTGCAATACCTGAGGAATTGGAAATTCAAATAAGACCTAGATCAGGTTTGGCTGCAAAAGAAAGCATAGGTGTATTAAATTCTCCTGGCACCATAGATAGTGACTATAGAGGTGAACTAAAAATTATTTTATTTAATCATGGTAAAGAAGATTTCATAATTAATAATGGTGATAGAATTGCTCAAATGGTTTTAGTTCCAATTATTAAAATGGAATTTGAGGAAGTTGACAGTTTACCTGATACTGTTAGAGGTCAAGGTGGTTTTGGGTCCACAGGAAAAAAATGAGCCTAACAAATAAGGAAATAGAAAGATATTCGAGGCAAATTATTCTTAAAGATATTGGTATCAATGGACAAAAAAAACTTAAAAAATCAAAAGTTTTAATCGTCGGTCTTGGAGGACTAGGTTGTCCTGTAGCAGAGTACTTGAGTCGAGCTGGGGTTGGAACAATAGGCTTAATTGACCATGACAAAGTTAATTTATCTAATATCCATAGGCAATCTATATTTACTACTAGTGATATTAAAAAATACAAAGTTGATGCAGTAAAGCAAAGATTAAAAAAAGTTAATCCTCACATTAAAATAAAAAGCTTTAAGAAAAAAATTGATGATTTTAATACAAAAAAAATAATACAATCTTTTGATATAATAATAGATGGGACTGATAATTTTAGTAGTAAATTTTTAATAAATAAATTTTCTAAAATTTTAAAAAAAGTTTTAATTTCAGGGGCAATAGGAAAATTTGATGGACATATTTTTGGGTTCAACTTTTCAAAAAAAACAAAACCTTGCTTGGAGTCTTTTTACCAAGGTACACCTGATGATGACTTAGCTACTTGTGAAGAAGATGGAGTAATTGGTACAGTTGCAGGTATAGTTGGCAATATTCAAGCTAATGAAGCTATTAAATATATTTTGGATGTTGGAAAGTGTTTAAATGGAAAAGTTTTAATTATTAATTTATTAAATTTAGAATTCAGAATATGCGATTTAATGTAATAAATACGTTTAGGATAATATTTATATTTTTTTTTTTAATTTTTTTAAATGATACAAAAGCAGAAGAAAATTACTTTCTTTCTTTGAAATATAATAAGGTAAATGTAAGATATGGTCCTGGGTTAGACTACCCAATTAAATTTGTATACTTAAAAAAAAATTTTCCAGTTGAAATAATTGATGAAAAGGAAAATTTTAGAAAAATTCTAGATTACAAAAATAATGGTGGATGGGTTCATAGATCTCAGCTTAAAAAAAACAAATCATTAATTACACTTCAGGAAAAAATACTCTTTAAAAATTCTACAAAATATTCAACACCAATAGCAGTAATTAAAAGTGGTAGATTATTGATTGTTAAAAAAGAAGAAAAAAAATGGTTTAAAGTGGAAACTGGAAACTATGTGGGATGGATTAATAATGAATATTTGTGGGGTAACTAGGACTTTTTACTTTTACTTGCCCACCACTTATCTAAAACAAAGTACCAAACTGAATTTGCTATTGGTTCAACAATTGCATCTGTCAAGGCAATCATAAAAGATACATCTGCCACAAGCATCAATACTGTAATTGCAATTGCAAAGTGACCAATTGTATATACAATTGTTCTTAATATTGAGCCTTTGTTATTTTTGTAAACGTCTCTACTTACCTCAAATATGCCTTTGGTAAATTCAGTCATTATTTAAATGGACTGTCTAATACACACGCTACTAGGTGTATTCTCGCTTGCTCCCCTCCATTAAAAAAATTATGGTATTTAGTGTTATTTGTTATCCAAACCTTTCCATCAGCTGGTAAATGTTTTGCAACGTTTTCGATTACCATCGAACAACCTGGGTTTGTTATTATTGGTACATGTAATCTGCACTCTGGATCTTTGTGCCAACTTAAAGTAGATCTTGGTTCCTTTAATAATAATCTTACTCTTCCTAACTTAAACTTTTTACTTAAAGTTTCATAAACTTCTTTAAAATATGTTTTTTCAAATTCTGGTAAAAGTTTAGTATATTTAGACTCTTCAATTTCTACGTCTCTTGAAACTTCTTTTCCTGTCTCATCTGCTATAGTCCAATATTTACCTCTAATATTATTACCTTTAATAGAATTTTCATCATTAGGTATCTGGTTAAGAGGTATTGCGCCAAAGTGTGTAACTCCTGGAGAATTAAACTTTTTTTCTTCAAGAATTTTATCTAAATCAGCTCTAAGTTTTTCAATATCAAATTTTAAATTAGGTACTTCGTAGAAATCTTCAAAGCTTACTTTTGGTGTATTAATTGCAGTTTCCATTTTATTAATTTAATTTCAGATCAAATCTGTCAGAATTCATGACTTTTGTCCATGCTGAAACAAAGTCGTTAACAAATTTTTTAGATGAATCATTGCATGCATAAACCTCGGCTAATGCTCTTAATTGCGAGTTTGAACCAAATATTAAGTCTACTCTAGTACCATGCCACTTAACTTTATTTGTTTTTCTATCTTTTCCCACAAACAATTGTTCAGATTTATCTGTTTCTTTCCAAGTAGTATTCATATCTAGAAGATTAACAAAATAGTCGTTTGTTAAAGTCCCTGGCTTTTTAGTAAAAACTCCATTTTTTGAGTGATCAAAATTAGTATCTAGCACTCTCATACCACCAACAAGAACTGTCATTTCTGGAGCTGTTAAACCCATCAATTGTGCTTTGTCTATTAACTTTTCCTCAGCTGAAACTGTAGATGTCTCGTCTTTATTATAATTTCTAAATCCATCAGCTTGTGGCTCTAAAAGACCAAATGAATGAATATCAGTTTGTTCTTGTGTAGCATCTCCTCTTCCTGGGTAAAAAGGCACATCAACATTTACTCCTGCTTTCTTAGCTGCCATTTCAATGCCTACGTTTCCACCAAGCACTATTAAATCAGCTAACGAAACAGATTTTTTCTTATTATCGAATTTATTTTTAATTTTTTTTAAAGTTTTGATAACTTTATTAATCTGTTTTGGATCATTAACATCCCAACTAATTTGCGGCTCTAATGAAACTCTAGCTCCATTAGCTCCACCTCTTTTATCTGATCCTCTGTAAGTTGAAGCTGATGCCCAAGCTGTGCTTACTAACTCTGCTACAGACAATTTAGATTTAGATATTTTGGATCTAAGAGTTTTAATATCACTTTTCTTTAATTTATATTTTGTTTTTTTTACTGGATCTTGCCATATTAACTCTTCTTTTGGTACCTCGTTACCTAAGTAACATGCTCTTGGACCCATATCTCTATGAGTTAATTTAAACCACGCTCTTGCAAAAGCATCTGCAAATTCTTTAGGGTTGTTGTAAAAATGTTTTGATATTGGTCCATAAGAAGGATCCATCCTTAGAGAAAGATCTGTTGTTTGCATCATTGGTGGATGCATTTTGTTTTTATCATGAGCATCAGGTACCATTTTAATTCTTTGGCCATTTTGTTTTGGCGTCCACTGATGAGCTCCTGCTGGGCTTTTTGTTAATTCCCATTCATGATTAAATAAGCAATCAAAGTAACCCATGTCCCATTTTATAGGTGACTGTGTCCATGCTCCTTCAATACCACTGCTTATAGTATCAGCACCTTTTCCTGATTTATAATCACTATTCCACCCAGTTGATTGATCTTGAATTCTTGATGCCTCTGGATCTGGACCTTTATGAGACTCGGATGCCGCTCCGTGTGATTTTCCAAATGTATGACCTCCAGCAACTAAAGCAACAGTCTCATAATCATTCATTGCCATTCTTCCAAACGTTTCTCTAATGTCATGAGCAGCTAGAAGAGGGTCAGGATTTGCATCAGGACCTTGAGGATTTACATAAATTAATCCCATATGTGAAGCTCCAAGTGGTTGTTCTAAATCTCTTTTTCCACTGTATCTTTCAACACCTAACATTTCCTTTTCAGATCCCCAGTAAATATCATCCTCAGGTTCCCAAATATCAACTCTTCCTGCTCCAAAACCAAAAGTTTTAAAACCCATTGACTCTAAAGCAACATTTCCAACTAAAATAAATAAATCAGCCCAGGAAATTTGTTTTCCATATTTTTGTTTAATCGGCCAAAGTAACAATCTTGCTTTATCTAAATTGACATTGTCTGGCCAAGCATTCAATGGTGCAAACCTTTGATTGCCTGTTCCAGCTCCACCTCTACCATCACCAGTTCTATAAGTACCTGCCGCATGCCAAGCCAGTCTAATAAAAAAAGGTCCGTAATGACCATAGTCAGCTGGCCACCATTCTTGCGAGTCTGTCATTAATTTTGTTAAATCTCTTTTTAAGGCTTTGTAATTTAATTTTTTAAATTCCTTGGCATAATTAAACTTTTTATCCATTGGATTAGTCAGGTTAGAATGCTGACTTAATATCTTTAAATTTAAACTATTTGGCCAAAAGTCTCTGTTTGATTGTCCTCTGCCTGCAGAAAACTTAGCTGTTGTTCCTGCTCCTGTTACTGGGCATTTGCTTAATTCTTTATATTTAAAATCTTTATTTCTGAACTCTGTGCTCATGTATCTCCTTTTTTATATTTTATAATAATTCTAAATAAATTTGTCAACAGTTTAGAACTATTATAATGTAGAAATTGAATTAAGATTTGTCGTCTTCGACTTTAACAAGTACTTCTACTGACTTGATTTTTTTTCCAGGAATTCTTGTATTAATTTTAACTGGCTCAACATCTGCATCATCTATATCAATTAAATCTTTCTGAGTCTCGTCATAGAAATGGTGGTGATGCGACGTATTGGTATCAAAATAACTTTGATCAGAATTAATTGGAATCTCTTTTAAATAACCTTTATTTTTAAATGCATGGACTGTGTTATAAACAGTTGCAAGTGAAATTTTGTCGTTTGTTGACTTACTTATTCTTTTTACAAGTTCGTTGATAGTAAAATGAAAAGTCTTTTCTGAATTGAACAGAACTTCGCAAATTTTTATTCTTTGTTTTGTTGGTCTTAAACCTGAACTTCTTAATTTTTCAATATATTGGCTATTATTTAACATAGTAATTTATAACTATTCTAAACTAAATCTATATTATATTTTTGCTAAATCAAGTATTAAGGATACCGAAAAATGAAAAAAAGCTCATACACTTACAACGATTTAATCAGTTGTGCTAATGGTGATCTTTTCGGTCCAGGAAACGCAAAACTGCCTGCACCTCCAATGTTAATGTTTGATAGAATTACAGAAATTAGTGAAAACAAAGGTGAATTTGGCAAAGGATTTATTGTTGCTGAATTGGATATAAAAGATAGTCTATGGTTTTTTGACTGTCATTTCAAAAAAGATCCTGTAATGCCAGGATGTCTTGGATTAGATGCCATGTGGCAGCTTGTAGGATTTTATTTGGGATGGTTAGGAAATCCTGGAAGAGGAAGAGCTCTAGGAGTTAACACAGTAAAGTTTACCGGTGAAGTTCTTAAAAATGTCAAAAAAGCAGTTTATGAAATTAATATGAAAAGAGTTCTTATAAAAGAAGGCACTACTGTCGGTTTAGCAAATGGAATTTTGTTAGCAGATGGCAAAAAAATTTACTCAACAGAAAATTTAAAAGTAGGTTTATTTAAATAATGAAAAGAGTTGTTGTAACAGGTATAGGGGTTGTTTCTTGTTTAGGGAACAATCAAGAGGAAGTTTATCAATCACTATTAAATTCAAAATCAGGAATTTCTTTTTCAGAAGAATACAAAGAATATAATTTAAAGAGCCACGTGCATGGTAAGCCAAATATTAATCTTGAAGATCATGTAGATAGAAAATTTATAAGATTTATGGGACCAGGGTCAGCTTATAATTATATTTCTATGGCAGAGGCAGTAAAAGACTCTGGCCTAGAAGAAAAAGATGTAAGCAATACTTCAACTGGAATGATTATGGGATCTGGTGGCCCTTCTATTGAAAATGTTATTTTAGCAGCAGACAAAACTAGAGCAAAGAGTCCTAAACGGATGGGCCCGTTTATTGTTCCTAGAACAATGTCTAGTACAGCATCAGCGACCTTGGCTGTACCATTTAAAATTAAAGGAATTAATTACACAATCAGTTCAGCATGTGCAACAAGTGGCCATTGTATTGGCAATGCAATGGAAATAATTCAATTAGGAAAACAAAAAATAATTTTTGCTGGTGGAAGTGATGAAGTGCATTTTGCAATGACAGCTATGTTTGATGCAATGACTGCTCTTTCTTCTAAATACAACGATACTCCTGAAAAAGCATCAAGACCTTATGATAAAACAAGAGATGGTTTTGTTATATCTGGTGGAGGTGGAGTTTTGGTTCTAGAAGAATACGAACATGCAAAAGCTAGAGGTGCAAAAATTTATGCAGAATTAACTGGCTATGGTGCAACATCGGATGGTTATGATATGGTTGCTCCATCAGGTGAAGGAGCAGTTAGATGTATGCAGATGGCATTAAGCACAACAAAAAATAAAATCGATTATATAAATACTCACGGAACGTCTACTCCAGTTGGAGATATAACGGAATTAAAAGCAGTTGGAGAGGCTTTTAAAGATTACAAACCAAAAATAAGCTCAACAAAATCATTAGCTGGTCACTCTTTAGGTGCAACCTCAGTTCATGAAGCAGTATATAGTTTAATAATGATGAAAAATAAGTTTATTGCTGCATCTGCAAATATTCAGGATATGGACGATGAAGCAAAAAATTACCCAATAGTAACTAAAGTTGAAAAAGATGTTAATTTAAATTCTGTAATGTCTAACAGTTTTGGTTTTGGTGGAACTAATGCCACTTTAGTATTTGAAAAGGTTTAATAATGAGTTTGATGAAAGGTAAAAAAGGATTGATCATGGGTGTTGCTAATGAGCGATCAATTGCTTGGGGTATTTCTCAAAAACTTGCAGAAGCAGGAGCAGAACTTGCATTTACCTATTTAGGTGATGCGCTAAAGAAAAGAGTTGTTCCTTTAGCGGAAAAATTAAATTCAAATGTTACTTTTAGTTGTGATGTTGAAAAAAAAGAGGAAGTAACAAAATTATTTGAAGATATAAAATCTAAATGGGGTGAAATAGATTTCGTAGTTCATGCAATCGCATTTTCAGATAAATCTGAATTATCAGGAGAATATCTTAATACAACTAGAGAAAACTTTTTAAGAAGTATGTTGATTTCTTGTTTCTCATTTACAGAAGTTGCAAAAGAGGCATCTAAAATCATGAAACAAGGTGGAAGTATGATTACCTTAAGTTATGAAGCTAATAAAGCTATTCCTAATTATAATGTTATGGGAGTATGTAAGGCTGCTCTTGAAGCAAGTGTCAAATATCTTGCAAGAGACTTAGGTTCAAAAGGTATTAGAGTAAATGCAATAAGTGCTGGACCCATTAAAACTTTAGCAGCATCAGCCATTGGAGATGCAAAATTTTTATATAAATGGAATGCTGATCATTCTTTTTTAAAAAGAAACGTTGATAATCTTGATGTAGGAAACTCTGCCTTATATCTATTAAGTGACATGGCTGGTGGAGTTACTGGTGAAATACACTATGTTGATGCTGGTTATAATAAGGTAGGAATGCCAGATCCAAAAAATATTACTTAAATTTAAGGGGCGTTCTGTTGCCAGGTGCCCCCATACCCCAATCTTAATTAAATGTTTTTAGGCTCTTTTTTTAAATGCCCAACAACTTTTCCAGAGTTTTTTCCAGATTTAATAACGTATCCGCTTGTGCCATTGCCATTAGCTTCAACAGATTTTAAATTTCGGAACATTAATTGATTTAGCCTAGCAATCTTTGAGCCTCGGCTAAACGAATTAAGAACTCTGTGCATTCTTTTCATACACACTCCTTGTTAGTTTTTCCAAAACTCGCTTTTAACCGATGCGATATCGATCTCTTTATCACCATGAGATATGGTTAACAAAAAGCTTACATTTTTAAAAAGTTATTGCAACTACTTAAGGAATATCAAACGCAAAATGAACAGAGATTTAAATGAAGTTAAAAGCGCTAAAACCAACAGAAAATATGACTGCTAACCAAATAAGACCTTTTATAAAAAAGAAAGCAAAACCTCCAATAGCTAAATATTTGCCATATTTATTTTTTGTAAAAATATTTTTTAATTTTGATAATGAGAACATTAGTTAAACAGCTGCTTGTTTAATAGACAGTTTAACTTTGCCTCGATCAAAACCTATGACTTTTACTTTTACTTCATCACCTTCTTTTACAACGTCTGTAACTTTAGCAACTCTTTTGTCAGCTAGTTCTGATATATGAACAAGTCCATCTTGTTTACCTAAGAAATTAACGAATGCACCAAACTCCATAATCTTCATAACTTTACCGTTATAAATTTTGTTAAGTTCAGCTTTAGCTGTTAAGTCTTTAATCATTTGCAT
This sequence comes from uncultured Pelagibacteraceae bacterium, assembly GCA_902585365.1. Classification (GTDB taxonomy): domain Bacteria; phylum Pseudomonadota; class Alphaproteobacteria; order Pelagibacterales; family Pelagibacteraceae; genus Pelagibacter. Next base: position 98,953 of record CACIDF010000002.1, on the reverse strand, counting down.
TGCTTTATTTCTCGAATCTTCATCAGGTGCTGCTACTGTCACTTCGCCTTCATCATTAACATCAACTTTAGCTCCTGATTTTTCAACTATCTCTCTAATCGTTGCACCACCTTTTCCAATAACTGTAGCTATATCTTTCTTTTCAACAGTTATTTTTTCCATTTTAGGAGTATGTTTTCCTACATCGTCTCTTGATTTAGATAATGCTTTATTCATCTCATCAAGAATATGTACTCTACCATCTTTAGCTTGTTTTAAAGCTTGCTCCATAATTTCAAATGTAATCCCTGTTATTTTTATATCCATTTGCAGAGAAGTAATTCCATCTTTTGTGCCAGCAACTTTAAAATCCATATCACCTAAATGATCCTCATCACCTAGGATATCTGAGAGAACGCTAAAATCATCTCCTTCTTTAATTAATCCCATTGCTATCCCAGCTACTGGTTCTTTAATTGGTACGCCTGCATCCATAAGTGCTAATGATGAACCACATACAGTTGCCATTGATGATGAACCGTTAGACTCTGTGATTTCTGAAACTATTCTAAATGTATAAGGAAAACTTTCTTTTGTAGGTAAAGATGAGTTAATTGCTCTCCATGCTAGTTTACCATGTCCAATTTCTCTTCTTCCAGTTCCTATTCTACCAGTTTCACCAACTGAGAAAGGTGGAAAGTTATAATGAAGCATAAATCTCTCACGTTGTAGACCCTCTAAACTTTCAATCCTTTGTTCATCATCAGATGTTCCTAAAGTTGTTGTAACAATTGCTTGTGTTTCTCCCCTAGTGAATAATGCTGAACCATGAACTCTTGGTAGTATTCCAACTTCACATTTAATTGGTCTTACATCTGAAAGACCTCTGCCATCAATACGATTTTTATTTTTCAGTATATCTGTTCTTACAATACCTTTTTCAAGGTTTTTCAATTCTTGCATCACATCTAGTTCTGAATAATTTTCATCTTCTTCATATAACTTTTTAGCTTTTTCAGTTACTTCGGAAATTAAATTCGATCTTTCTTGTTTATCTTTAATTGAAAACGCTTTTTTTAGGTCTTTAGTAAATTCACCTTCTAATTTTTTTTTGACCTCTGATAAATCTTTCTTTTCTATAACCCAATCAGATTTTTTGCATTCTTTTGCAAGTTCCTCGATCATTTTTATAACTGGCACGAAACCCTCATGACCAAATTTTACTGCATCCAACATTTGTTGTTCTGATAAACCTTTTGCTTCGGACTCAACCATTAAAACAGCATCTTTAGTTCCTGCTACAACTAAATCTAGTTTTGAATTTTCTAATTCTTTCTTAGTAGGATTTAAAACATACTTTCCACCTATAAAGCCTACTCTTGATGCACCAACCGGTCCCATAAATGGCATTCCAGATATTGCCAGTGCGGCTGAAGATGCAATAATTGATAAAATATCAGCTTCATTTTCTTTATCATAAGAAATTACTGTAGGTAATAATTGAACTTCATTTCTAAATTCATCTGGAAACAAGGGTCTAATGGGTCTATCAATCAGTCTTGAAATAAGAGTTTCGCTTTCTGTTGGTCTAGCCTCTCTTTTAAAATATCCGCCAGGAATTTTTCCTGCTGCGTAGTATTTTTCTTGATAATTTACAGATAACGGAAAATAATCTACATCAGGATTTACTTTTTTTGCCCCTACGACAGTTGCTAGAACAACCGTTTCACCACATGTAGCAATTATTGCTCCATCTGCCTGCCTTGCAATTTTTCCAGTTTCTAAACTAATTTTCTTTCCGTTGACTTCAATTTCTTTTTTAAAAATTTTAAACATTTACTTCCTTAAATTTAATTTCGTTAATATATTTTTGTATGACTCAATTTTATTTTTTTTAAGATAATCCAATAGTTTTTTCCTTTTATTTACTGCTTTTAATAATCCAACTGATGAATGTTTATCTTTTTTAAAGTTCTTCATGTGTTTAGATAGGGTCTCTATCTTATTTGTTAAAAGAGCTATTTGAACCTCTGAAGAACCTGTATCCTTTTCATGTAAACTTACTTCATTAATATTTTTTTTCATAATTTTTCCTATTTATTAGCTTGTTTTATTAAATTTTCAATTTTTTCTGCATAATCAAAAGACTCGTCTTTTACAAAAAATAGTTTTGGTAAAAATTTCATTATGATTTTTTTGGACAATACTTTTCTTACAATAAAAGAAAATTCTTTTAATTTCCCAATAATCTCCTCTGAATTTTTACCCCCAAGTGGTAGTACAAAGACCTTAGCAGTTTTTAGATCAGGGCCCATTCTTACCTCTGTAACTGTAATTTCTTTTGTATTAATACCTGGTATTTTTGCTTCATCTTTTAAAAATATCATGCTTAATGATTGCTTGATCATTTCTCCAACTCTTAATTGCCTTTGAGTAACTGGTCTACCTGCATTCGCCATAAGATTAAATTACCCTTTCAGTCGTTGTAGAACTGTAAGCCTCTATAATGTCTTTTTTTTGAAAGTCATTAAAATCTTTAAAAGATATACCACATTCCAGTCCAGCTGACACTTGCTTGGCTTGGTTTTTTTCCCTAAAAATAGTGCCTATTTTACCATTATAAATTATTGATCCATCTCTAATAATTCTTGCCAAGGCGTCCTGAGAAATTTCACCATCAATAACCTTTGAACCAGCAACTTTTCCTACTTTTGATACTTTAAAAATTTCTAAAATTTCAGCTGAACCAATTACCTTTTCTTCCACATCTGGGGATAATAGTCCAGACATCTGATTTTTTACAAAATCAATCAACTCATAGATTATATTAAATGAGGAAATTTTAACGTTATTTTGTTCTGCTATTTTTTTTGCTTCTTTACTAGGTTTAACGTTAAAAGCAATTAGAATTGCATTAGATGCCTTTGCTAAATTGACATCTGTCTCGGTTACCATTCCAACATCAACTAAAATTATTTTTACCTTTACCTCATCGTGTTTAATTTGATTAATTGCGCTTTTTATTGCTTCTGAAGACCCGTGAACATCTGATTTTACAATAATATTTAAATCTTCAGACTTGTTATCTTTAAAAGCAGATTCTTGAGTAAACATAGTTAAAGGGTTTTTTGAAGTTTTGGTCTCTTCAATCCTTGCTTCTGATAAAGCCTTGGCCTCTTTTTCTGAGTCAAGAACTAAGAAGTCATCTCCAGATTTTGCTGCACCATTTATACCTAAAACTTCGACAGGTGTTGATGGTAATGCTTCATTAATTTGTTTTCCAGTATCATCTATAATTGCTCTGACTTTTCCCCATTTTGTACCACAAACGAAATAATCTCCTTTTTTAAGGTTGCCGGATGTAACAATAATATTTGCTATTGGTCCTCTACCTATATCTATTTTTGACTCAAGAACTACTCCGTTAGAGTTACAGCTAAAATCGCATTTTAAATCTAAAAGTTCTGCCTGTAATAAAATCAATTCAAGTAATTTATCTATATTTTTTTTGGTTTTTGTCGAAATTTCAACCATTATTGTATCTCCAGATAGGTCCTCTGAAATTAATTCATGCTCTAAAAGTTGGTTTTTAATTTTTTGGGGATCAGCGTCTGGAAGATCACACTTGTTAATTGCTACAACAATTGGGACTTTTGCTGCTTTTGCATGTTTTATTGACTCAATGGTTTGAGGCATCACTCCATCATTTGCTGCAACTACCAATACAACTATATCAGTCAACTTCGAACCTCTTGCTCTCATTTCAGTGAAAGCAGCGTGACCCGGTGTATCTATAAACGTGATTTTTTCATTACTTTTCGTTATTTGATAAGCTCCTATATGTTGCGTGATACCACCGAACTCTCCAGACACAATGTTTGTACTCCTTATAACATCTAAAACTGAAGTTTTACCGTGATCAACATGACCCATAACTGTAATTATTGGAGGACGATTTTTTAGATTTTTGGATTTTGTATCTTTAATGCTTTTTATTATTTCATCTGCTTTTTTTTCTCTAATGGGATTATGGCCAAATTCTTTTACTAAATATTCTGCTGTGTCAGAGTCAATTGTATGATTAATAGTAACAGCAACACCCATACCCATTAAGTGTTTAATTATATTTGATGATTGTTCTGCCATTCTATTGGCGAGATCTCTAATTGTTATAAATTCAGGTATATTTATATCTCTCTTAATATTTGCATTTTCTTCATCACCAATTTTATTTTTTGAAATTCTAAGCTCTTTCTCTCTGGCTCGTTTAATTGATGCAAGACTTCTTGATTTAAATTCTAAATCTTCGCTTAAAGCTCTAGAGACAGTTAGTTTAGTCTCTCTTTTTTTTGTACTAAATTTTGACTTATTATCTTTATCTTTTTGGTTATTTTCACCTCTTATTACTTTCGTTGCTTTTTGTTCAGCTAACTTTCTGCGTTCATAGTCACTTAGTTTTGATGTTATGGGCTTAGTTTTAAAATTTTTTTTATAATTTATTGTAGGTTTTAAAAACTTTTTATCATTAGAAAAAAATTTTTTTTTACTTTCAAAATTTTGTTGAGAAACAAAATTTTTTTTCGGCTTTCCTGATATTGTTAGTTTTTTCTTTTGTTTTTCCATTTTCCATCACCTAATTATTATAAACTTTTTCTCGGGCTTTCATTATGAGATCGTCCGCCTCTGCTTTTGATAAAGCAAAGTCTTCGAGATAGCCATTTATCTTGATCTTTTCACCTCTGATAATATCGAAACCACCGATTAATTCATCGGATGCAAGATCTGCAAAATCGTTGAGAGTTAATATTTTTTTCTCACCTAGTGTTAAAAGCATCCCAGGTGTTAATCCCAAATGATTAATTAAATCAGCTTCTAAACCTAAATCTTTTATTTTTTTTTGAATTTCTTCTTGATTTTTTTTATCAAATTCTATAGCTCTTTCGATTAGCTCTTTAGCAGTCTCCTCTTCAATACCTTCTATCTTTACTAAATCATTTAGTTTGCTATCTTTTAATAATTCAATTGTCGAAAAACCCTCGGCTACTAAAAGTTGACCTAGTGTTTCATCCACCTCTAAATTTTTCATTAAATTCTCTGTTCTATCTTTAAACTCTTCTTGTCTTCTTTCTGATTCTTCTTTATCAGTCATGATATTTATTTCATAATCAATAAGTTTCGTTGCAAGTCTAACGTTTTGTCCTCTTCTTCCAATCGCTTTACTCAAATTTTCCTCAGTCAGAATAACATCTAATTTTTTTGCTTCTTGATTAATATTAACTTTTAATACTTCAGCAGGTGAGAGAGCATTTGATACTACTACCGTTACATCCTCAGACCAATTCACTATATCAATTTTTTCTCCTTGTAATTCATTAACAACCGCTTGTACTCTACTACCTCTCATTCCAACGCAGGCGCCAACTGGATCTAGTGATGTATCGATAGCTTTAACGCAAATTTTTGCTCTACTACCTGGGTCTCTTGCTGATGATTTTATCTCAATTAAACCATCGTATATTTCTGGAACTTCTTGAATGAATAGTTTTTCCATAAATTTTGGGTGAGCTCTTGATAAGAATATTTGTTGTCCTCTTTGCTCTCTTCTAACATCATAACAATATGCTTTTACTCTGTCTCCCGCTTTTATATTTTCTCTTGGGATCATTTCATTTTTTTGTATTATTGCTTCTGCTTTTCCTAAATCAACAATTACATTTCCAAATTCTAATCTTTTTACTATCCCGCTCAATATTGTGTCTTTTTTGTCAATAAAATCGTTAAACTGTCTTTCTTTTTCAGCCTCCCTAACACTAAAATTAATAACTTGTTTAGCAGTCTGTGCAGCAATTCTTCCAAAATCAAATGTTGGAAGAGGTTGCAATATTTCCTCGCCTAATTTTTTTTCATTATTAAGTGCTTTTGCTCTTTCTAAGCTTATTTCTGTATTGTTATTTTCTGGTTTTTCGACAATTATTAATTTTCTAAAAATTTCTATATCTCCGCTTTCTCTATTAATATTAACTTGAATTTCATTTTCATTACCGAATTTTGACTTAGCGGCTTTGGCAATACCAGTTTCCATAGAATTAATAATTAATTCTTTATCTATAGACTTTTCTAGTGCTACTGCTTCTGCAATTCTTAATAATTCAAGTTTATCCGCTCGTCTGTTTAACATAATATCTTTTTCAAAAAAAAATGGGCCGAAGCCCACTTTGATATATCAATAATGTAATAGGTTTTATAATTAATATTTATAAATTTTCAACTTATTATTACTTACTGAAAATGTCTTTTTTATCAACTTTTTCCCATGAAAAAGAGCCATCAGGCCCTGGATCTCTACCAAAGTGTCCATATGCTGCGGATTTTTCATATATAGGTTTATTTAATCCTAACATCTCCCTAATACCTCTAGGACTTAAATCAAAATTTTTTTGTATTAAGCTTTCTACATGTTTATTCTTTTCTTCATCGTTATCAAATAAATCTACATATATTGAAAGTGGTTTTGATACACCAATAGCATAGGCTAATTGAATGAGACACTTATCTGCAATTTTTGAAGCTACAATATTTTTTGCAAGATATCGTGAAGCATATGCAGCCGATCTATCAACTTTCGTGGGATCTTTTCCTGAGAAAGCTCCTCCACCATGTGGTGCAGCTCCACCATAAGTGTCAACTATTATTTTTCTACCTGTTAGACCGCTATCTCCATCGGGACCACCAATAACGAAATTTCCAGTTGGATTAACATAAATTTCTTTCTCAGACAAATTTTTTAATAATTCTTTAGGAATTGATTTTTCAATATATGGCTTAACTAAATCTCTAACTTGAGATTGATTTACATCTGCAGAATGTTGCGTAGATATTACTACAGATTTTACATTAGCTGGTTTTCCATCTTTATATTCAATAGTTATTTGACTCTTAGAATCAGGTTCGATATTTTTCAGTTTTCCTGACTTTCTATCTTCAGCCATTAACCTTAAAATCTTATGTGAATAATGTATCGGGGCTGGCATTAAAACTTCAGTTTCGTTACAAGCATATCCAAACATTATTCCTTGGTCTCCCGCTCCTTCATCTTTGTTTCCCGAAGAATCAACTCCCATTGCAATATCTGATGATTGAGCATGCAAATGACTTTCTATTTTTGTGGCTTCTTTATAAGTGAAACCATCTTGATCATATCCAATGTCTTTAATACAAGATCTGACTTTCTGGATTAAATCGTCTTTTTTTATTTCGGGCCCCCTTACTTCTCCAGCCAAAACAACTTTATTTGTTGTAGTTAAAGTTTCGCATGCAACTCTGGACTGAGGCTCTGCGCGTAGGTAAGTATCTACTACCATATCAGATATCCTGTCACAGACCTTGTCTGGGTGGCCTTCAGATACTGACTCGCTTGTAAATAAATAATTTTTTTTCATTAAGTTTTTAAAAAGAAAATCAAACTAATATAAATAAATACTAAAAAAAAGAAAATCTTATTACCATATACGCTAAAGACTGTGGGAAAATCGCCAGTAACTGAGTTAATTTCTAAGCTTCCCTTTTCAGTTGTGTTGAGCATCTTATTAATTTTGCCGTTAGAGCTTATATGTGCAGAAATTCCATTGTTAGCAACTCTTAAAATATCTTTGCCTTCCTCAATTGATCTAAATATAGAGTGAGAGAAATGTTGAACAGGTCCTATACTGTTTCCAAACCAGCCATCTTCGGAAATATTTAATATGAAGTCATAATTATCCTCATTTTTCGTTAATGCACCAGAAAATATAATTTCATAACAGATCAAAGGTAAAAATGAAATTTCACCTACACTAAGAATGTTTCTCTCGGTTGAAGAGCTGAACGATTTATATCCATGGGTTATTTTTTTTAAACCAAACTTGCTTAAAAATTTTTCTAAAGGTAGAAATTCTCCAAATGGGACAAGCTTATTTTTATTATATTTATCCTCTATTTCAAATTCCTTGTTAAATACTGCTAATGAATTAAATATTTTTTCTCCATCATCTAAAGTAATACCTAAGATTATTTTTGATTTATCCGTTAATTGATTAGAGATATTATCAAAATCATTTTCTAGCTGATTTATTTCTCCAATATTAGTTATACCTTCTGGAAAAACTAAAATAACATCTTTATCAAGCGGATAACTATTTTCAAAAAGTTCATTAATTTTATCTTCTATAGGTTCATTAATAAAAAACCTCTCAATATTAAACTTTGGGGAAACTAATTTTATTGATGGAGAGATTATTTTTTTTGGTTTATTTTCAACTTTTTCAATTCTATTAAATCCGTAATAAGAATTAATTGATAAAAGCAAAACTGCCAATAGTAAGATAGTAAATTTTCTCGAATTTTTAATATTGAATAAAATTATTATTGGTAAAGTGTAAAAAGTAATAACTAGTAAGTTTAAAGAGTAAGTCCCTATAAAGCTAAGTATTTGCAGTGAACTAATAATATTTATTAAACTAAATGAAATTAAATTCCAAGGAAATCCACCAAGAATTGTTCCTCTCAAATATTCAACGAGGGACAGTGAAAGTGAGAAAATTAGAATTGAACTAAAATTCATTTTTATATTAAAGAATTTCAGTAGATAGGAAAATAATCCATAAAATAATGCTAACAAAAAGGGAATTAATAAAATTGATAAAATAATTAAATTTTCAAAATTTTTATCGAATTTAAGGGAATTTGAAATCCAATATAAGTTAGATAAGAAATACCCGAATCCATAAAACCATCCAATTAAGAAATTATTAAGTAAATTTCGACTAATATTAATAACAAAAATATAAAATAAAACTGGAAAAATAAAAAAATTTATTAAAAAAAAATTATAGGGAGGTAGGCTAAATGATGAAAGAAAACCTAAAAAAAGTAAAATAATAATTATTAAAAATTTGTTATTTAGAATTTGGGCCAATTTAAAAATTAAGTTGTTTAAATATGAAATTTTCTTTTCTAGACATCTTTTTAAAATCTTTGTATTTTATGTGATCATGTCCACTTAAGTGTAGGTACCCATGAATCCACATTTTATCTAATTCATGATCGAACAGGGATTTTTTGGATCTTTTATTAACTATTTCATAACTAATAGCTATATCTCCAAGATAAATATTACTTTTCTTCTTTATTTTTAATGGAAATGACAAAACATCTGTTGGTTTATTAACTTTTCTAAATTTATTATTTAATTTTTTCATTCTCAAATTATTTGTTAAAAATATAGTAAATTCCTTTTTTTTTTTTGATGAATTTATTTGTGTATTAAACCTTCTTTGTTTTATTTTGAAGTAATTTTTTAAATTTTTAATTTTTTTTTTCCATTTAGGAAAATCAACAACAACATAAATTTTGATCATTTCTTAGAATTTTGATCGGAATATGCTTTTACTATTTTAGAAACTAATGGGTGTCTCACCACATCTGTGTGATCGAAATCTACTATAGATATCTCATTTAGATGCCCAAGTATTTCTTTAGATCTTTTTAAACCAGATAAAGATTTATTAGGTAAATCTATTTGTGATGGATCACCATTTATAACAATCTTTGAGTTTTCTCCTATTCTAGTTAAAAACATTTTAATTTGAGTATCAGTTGCATTTTGAGCCTCGTCTAAAATAGCAAAAGAATTCTTTAATGTTCTACCTCGCATAAATGCCAAAGGTGCTATTTCTATATCACCAATTTCAATGCGTTTTTGGATTTTTTCAAAATCTAAAAGATCATAAAGCGCATCATATAAAGGTCGTAGATATGGATCTACTTTTTCCCTCATATCTCCAGGCAAAAAACCTAATCTTTCTCCGGCTTCAACTGCTGGTCTAGATAATATTATTCTCTCTATTTTTTTATCTAGAAGCATAGTTAAAGCGACAGCTACTGCTAAATAAGTTTTTCCAGTCCCGGCGGGTCCAGAAGATATTATAATTTCGTTATCTCTTAGTGCTCTAACATATTTTTTTTGTTTCTCAGATCTTGGTATTACTGATTTTTTTGGTGTTTTAATTATGTATTCTATTTTATCTGTTTTTTCCTCAATCATAAATTTATTTACCGAAGATATAATATCTTTTGTTTCAATTGTGCCGTTATTTATAAATTGATCAAATAAAAAAACAATTGCATTTTTTATTAATTCATTTTTTTTTGATGTACTTTTTACTAAAATTGAATTGCCACGAGAATAAATACTTGTATCAGTTATTTTTTCCAATTCTTTTAAATTATTGTTAAATTCACCAACAACACCCATTAATATTTCATTGTTTTTAAATATAATACTTAGGGTATTATTTTCAGAGTATACAAATTTTAAATCATCAACAGCTTTTTTATAAGAAAAGTTATTCAAATTAAGCAGCTCTCATATCTTTACTTTCATCAATTTTTCCAAATAAAGTATTTCGATTTGTTTTTTCTATTTTTACATTTACTAGTTTTCCAATAAACTTTTCCTCACCATCAAAAATTACAGAGTTTAAAAATATATTTCTTCCAAAATACTTATTCTGACTTTTTAATTTATTTTCTACTAAAACTTCAATTGATGAACCTATTAACGACTCGTTTTTTTTAATTTGGTGATCCTCTAAAATACTTTGTAAATTTATTAAACGTTCTTTTGCAATTTCTTTGTCAATTTGTTTCAATTTTGATGCAGGAGTGCCAGGCCTTGGGCTATATATAAAAGAATAAGAATTAATAAATTTAATTTTTTTTACTAACTTAATAGTATCATTAAAATCACAATCTGTTTCTCCTGGAAAACCCACTATAAAATCACTTGAAAATTCAACATTATGATTTTTTTGCTTTATAAGTTTATAAATCTCTGAATATCTTTCTACTTTGTGATTTCTATTCATCAATTTTAAAATTTTATTGGAACCGCTTTGGATTGGCAAATGTATAAAAGGCATTAGTTTTTTACAATTAGAATAACATTCAATCAAATCTTCTGTCATGTCTCTTGGGTGAGATGTGGTGTATCTAATTCTATTTAATTCTTTTATTTTATCTAACTCCGATATTAAGTGAGACAAATTGAAATTTTTTTCTTTATCTTTGAAAAGATATGCATTTACATTTTGTCCTAATAAAATAATTTCTCTCGTACCATTTTTTACTAAATTCTCAGCTTCATCAATAATTCTTTTAAAAGGTCTGGAATATTCAGGTCCTCTTGTATAAGGCACAACACAAAAACTACAAAACTTATCACATCCCTCTTGAATTGTTAAAAAAGATGAAACCTTACTATCATTATTTTTAATTTTATCTAAATAATTAAATTTATCTTCAGTTTCAAATTCCGTTAATTCATGTTTTTTTTTTGAATCAAAATTACGAATAATCTTATTTATCTTATGATATGACTGTGGACCAATAATGATATCTATAAAGGGTTCTCTTTTGATCATTTCACTACTCTCAGCTTGAGCAACACAACCTGCAACAATCACGATAGGTTTTTTTTTATTTTTATAATTTTTTCTTACTCTCCCTATTTCGTCAAAAACTTTTTCTTTTGACTTATCTCTGATATGACAAGTATTTAATAGATAACAATCAGCGCTTAAGTGATCATTTGTTTTTAAATAACCAATATTTTTTACGGTATCATAAATACGACTTGTGTCATATTCATTCATTTGACAACCGAAGGTTTTAATGAATATTTTTTTCACAATTAATCAGATTTATCTTTAATACAGTAAAGTTCAAGTTTTGAGTCAACTAACTTATATCCATGTTTTTCTGCTATTTTTTTTTGAATAATTTCAATTTCATCACTAGTAAATTCGATTATATTTCCAGTTTTTATATCTATTAAATGATTATGATCATCATTAAGCTCATATCTTGCTTTTCCGTCTTTAAAATCATGTTTCATTAAAATACCAGACTCTTCAAATAATTTTACTGTTCTATAAACTGTTGCAATACTTATCTTGCTATCTATGTCGGAAACTCTTTTATAAAGTTCATCAACATCCGGGTGATCTGACTCACCATAATTTTTTTTAGACTCAGATATAACTCTGGCAATAGTTTTTCTTTGATCAGTTAATTTTACACCTTTTGCCAAACATTTTTGCTCTATTGTATCTGTCATAATATTATTTTAACTCATATAAAGTGGTTTAATCAATTTTTTTATTAATTTACCTTTTTTTAATAATTCAAAAACTCTTGAATAATCATATTTTTCAACATCTTTTGAGGAAAATCCATATATTTTGAATTTATATATTAAGTTTAGAGCTTTTAAAGTCGATATAGAGGTTCTGATACTTGAATATTTACCTGGTCCTAAATTTACTATTACTTTTTCAACTAATTCAAAATTAACCTTCTTTTTATCTAAAAATTTGAACAAAAGCATAGCAAACTTGTCAAAGTTTTTTCTACTGTTATCATATTCGTTAGTATAAGTTTTATTCTTATCTATGATTTTGAAAATTATTTTTTCATTTGCTGCGTCTATAATTAAATTTTTTTTGTTTTTGTTTTTCATAAATAGTTCAGCCCATGCAGAAAAAAATATTAAATATTATCCTAATGACCATGGTGTTATATCTATTATGTACCATAGATTTAATGAAAATAAATATCCATCGACAAATATTAAAATAGATGTTTTTGAAAAGCAACTCGAACTAATTGAGAAAAATAATATAGAATATTATGATCCAGTTATGTTCGATAATGAATTTAATAATCCAAAGAAAAATAAAAAGATCTTAATAACTGTGGATGATGCGTTTACATCCTTTTATGATAATGCATGGCCAATTCTTAAGAAAAAAAAGATACCATTTATATTATTTGTTTCTACAGAACCAGTGGGAAAGCCTGGATACATGAACTGGGACCAAATTAAAGAGGTATCAAGTTATGATTTTGCATTTATAGGCAATCATTCACATACACACGAATATCTGTTGGATTTTTCATACGATGACTTCGAAAGAGATATTAAAAATTCTATAAAAATTTTTGAGGAAAAATTAGGATATAACCCAATTTTTTTTTCCTACCCATTTGGAGAATATAATTTAAAGCAAACAGAATTTATTGAAGGTAATTTTAAATATGGTTTTGGTCAACATTCTGGGGTAATTGATTTATCTAAAAATCGTTTTGAGCTACCTAGATTTCCAATAAATGAAAAATATGGTGAATTAGAAAGATTTGAATTTATTCTAAAATTATTTCCAATTGCATATAAAAATTTAAAACCTAGTGATAAATTTATAAGCAATGATCAAAATCCCCCTACTATTGAGATTGAATTTTTTAAGGAACAAAAAAATATCCAAAAAATTAATTGTTTTTCAAACGAAGGAAATGAATGGAGAAATTCTATCATGAAATTTGAGGATAATATTCTCAAAATTAATTTTAGAGAAAAATTTACGTTCAGAAGAGGTAGAATAAATTGCTCACTTAATGACGGTGATATTTGGAGATGGCTAGGTATTCAAATGTCAATTGAAGTAAATTAGATCAAATTTTTGTATTTAACACTAAGAGGCATTAATTTTACATCATCAAAATCTTTCAAAGAGTTCTGATTGATTATTTGTTTAAGTATTTTAGTGTACTCTTTGCCGGTCTCAGCGTAATTATCTAATTGATCAGCTAGTAATAAACTATCAAGAGACTCGCTGTCATCTCTCAATTGAGCTCTTAATTGTCTAAAATTTTTGTAACTTGAATGAGTATTTAAATTTCTTTGATAAGCTCTCACAGATGCTTTTAATACTCTAAATTTCATTACTTTATGCTTAGTGTCACTCTCAGCGCCGGCAGGTTTAATACCATCTCCAGACCAGGTCCATTGACCAAACAGTGCGTTTCCCTCAAGAGCAAACCTAGATGTTCCCCACCCCGTTTCTTTTGCTGCTTGAGCAATAGCTAATGAAACAGGAACAATGTCCATTCTTACTTTTAAAGTGGGTATATCCTTATTTAAAACTCCGTATTGTTTAAATTTTCGATTTAACCAATTTATTTCTTTTTTTGAATTTTTATTTTTGTTTAAAATACTAAACAGTTTTTTTCTATCTAACAAAATTAAATTATTTTCCTCTAATATAAGTGGCAAAATAATTTGAATAAATAAACTCTTTCTTTTTTTTGAATTTTCGATCTGTTTGATTTCATTTGGTAAAAGTGAGAGCCTTATTGGCTTAACCTTTTTACTTTTTCTTACTTCACTTAATGAATAGTTAGTATCCTCAAAAAGTTGTTCTATTGTAGATGCGCTAAGTCGGACAGTGTCTTCGGGCAAATCTTCAAATTTAAAAACATCCTCCAAAATATTTGATAAATCTAGGCCCTCATCTATCTTTGAATTATTTTCTAACTCGCCTCCTTCTAAAACCTTTTTAAATTTTTTATTTGAATCATTAATTTTAAAATTTTTGGCAACCTTCGGACTCATATCTGAAAACAAAGGTATTATAAAAGAAATTACAATTATAAATAAACTGGATAATCCTGTTAAATATAAAGTTCTTAATTTTTCAAAACCAAATTTAAAAGTCGTTTTTTTTTTTATAATTATACCTTGAGATGACAAAAATTTTTTAAGCTTTAAAAATTGATTAATATTAAAGTTTTTTTTAATTAGTTTATTTGGAAAAATTTTTTTCAAATAGCCTCAACTTCTCTTACCTCAGGAATGTAATGACATAACAAATTTTGAACCCCTTGTTTCAAAGTTAATGCAGCACTGGGGCATCCAGAACATGCACCCTGAAGTTCTACTCGGACTATGCCATCTTTAAATTCTTTAAATTTAATATCACCTCCATCCCTTGCAACAGCAGGTCTAATTTTAGTTTCCAATATTTTGATAATTTGGCCTTCTACAGTTGAAGTATCAAACTCTTTCGTTTCCTCTATTTTTGAAATAACATTTTCATTTCCATTAGCAAAATAATCATTAATAAATGATATGATAATATGTTTTAAATCCTCCCAGTCAAACTCATTGTGTTTATTTACGGAAATGAAGTTATCAGAAAGAAAAACACCTTTTACTCCATCTACTGATAATATATTCCTAATAAGATCATTGCTAGTTTTGCTAATTTCTGTAATTTCTATCGGTCCAATTAAAGATACAGTTTTCCCAGGTAGAAATTTTAATGAATTTGGATTAGGAGTTATTTCGGTTTGTACAAACATATGATAAATATAAGTATTACATAAAATTTTTAAAGCAAATAATACTTAAAAACCAAATTTTTTCTTAATATCTTGTATTTTTTTTGATGACAATTCATAAGCTTTTTCGCTACCATCATGTAATACTTGATCAATATAGGAATGATCTTGGTTTAATTTTTTAATCTCTTTTGAAATCGGTAAAATTTTTTCAACTATAACTTCTGACAATTTTTCCTTAAAAAAAGAAAAGTTTTTATCTTTAAATTCGTTAAACAATAGATCAATTTTTTTTCCTGATAAGGATGAATAAATCCCAATTAAATTTTCAATTTCAGGCCTAGACTTTAAATTGTTAATATTTGTTGGAAAAGGGCTAGTGTCTGTTTTTGCTTTTTTTATTTTATTAATTATCTCCGACTCTGAGTCAGTTAAGTTTATTCTGCTTAATTCAGATGGGTCTGATTTGCTCATTTTTTTTTTTCCATCTTTTAAACTCATAATTCTTGCAAAGTTTTTTTGAATTAATGGTTCTGGAATTTTAAAGAATTCAGGTGCATCAAAATCTGTATTAAATTTTTTTGATATATCTCTAGCTAATTCTAAATGCTGTTTTTGATCTTCCCCTACAGGCACGTGAGTTGCATCATATAAAAGAATATCTGCAGCCATCAAAATAGGATAAATATAAAGACCAACACTTGCCTTTTCTTTATCTTTTCCAGCCTTTTCTTTAAATTGTGTCATTCTATTTAACCAACCCATTCTAGCGACACAACTTAACAACCAAGAAAGCTCTGAATGAGCTGATACAGAGGACTGGTTAAAAATTATACTTTTTTTTGGATTGATACCACATGCTAAAAATGTTGCGGCTGTTTCTCTGGTATTTTGTTTTAAAATTTTAGGATCTTGTTTAACAGTAACAGCGTGTAAATCTACTACACAAAATATACACTCGTTATTTTCATTCTGTAGATCAACAAAGTTCTTGATAGCTCCTATATAGTTTCCCAAATGTAGATTACCAGTAGGCTGAACACCTGAAAAAATTTTTTTAACCCCCATACTAATACCTTATTTTAATATCACTCAATTTGAAAGCTTTAGTAATCAATGAAATTACAAAATAAATTAAGATACTCAATATTACTATAAAAAGCAGATAGACAAATTTATAATTATTTTCAAAAGACAATTGACTATCAAAATAAGATATTAAATTTTGTAGTAATATTCCCATTGTTATAGTTGAAATAGTAATTCTTATAATTTGTATAATTAGTTTTTTGCTAAGTTTGAAATATCCTTCTTTACTTAAATAAATATATAATAAAATAGAATTAACCCATGATGATATTGAAGTTGCAATTGGTATTATAATAAAACCTAGATCTCTAAAATAATAAACACTAATTAAAATATTTATTAAAACAGACACAGTAGAAAAATAAAAAGGAATTCTAGTATTATCTCTTGCAAAAATAAAACTTGAAAATATTTTTATTAAAGAAAATGCTGGAAGGCCTATTGAAAAATATAGTAAAGCTTTCGCAGAATTTTTTACACTTATTTCACCAAACGAGCCATAACCAAATAATGACGATACAATTTCTTCATTTGCAATCATTAGTGCCAACATAGCTGGCAAACTTAAGAGTAATGACAATTCTAGAGATTGGTTTTGTATTTTATCTATATCTAATTTTTTATTTTGTTGAATGTAAGATGACAATTTTGGGAGTATAACAGTCCCTATTGCGATGCCTGCAATTGCAAGATTTATTTGATATATCCTGTCTGCATAATATAAGATAGAAACTGCACTTGCCTCAAATGAAGCAATAATTGTTCCTACTAAAATATTAATTTGAGTAACACCAGAAGAGAATATGCTTGGTAAGAGTTTTTTAAAAAATAATTTAACCTCTTTTGAAATGTTAAAATTAAATTTTAAATTTGGTTTAAAAAATTTTTTAACAAATATTATTAAGAAAATAGCTTGAATAAAACCTGCGATAGATACGCCATATGATAAATAGATAACTAATTTTTCACCTAAGACTTTCCCGCAAATTAATATTCCTATCATTACAATGTTTAGAATAATTGGGGCAGCTGAAGCTGCCGCAAACCTGTTGTGTGAGTTCAAAATAGCTGAAAAAAAAGATGCTAAACTAACAAATAATATAAAAGGGAAAGTAATTTTTGTTAAATTAGTTGCTAAGGCAAATTTTTCTGGATTAGATTTAAAACCAGGTGCAATTAATGACACAAAAAAAGGCATAAATAACTCGACTAAAAGCACTAATGCTAAAAGAAAAATAGTTAAGAGATTGAAAATATTATTAGCAAAATTCTCTGATTTTCTTTTCCCTTTGACTAACTCTTTAGAATAACTTGGTACAAATGCAGCATTGAATGATCCTTCACCAAACAATCTTCTAAAGGTGTTTGGAATTCTAAAAGCAACAAAAAAAGCATCAGCTACAGGTCCAGAACCAAGAAAAATTGCAATAAGAATATCTCTTAAATAACCTGAAATACGACTTATTAAAGTATAAAAACTGAAAGTCCCAGTTGACTTAATTATATTCATAAATCATATTAGTCTTAATATTGGCTCAATTGTATACATAAATAATACCAATGAAAAAAAATAAAGTTGAACATTACTCGGATAAAGAAGCATTAGAATTTCATAATAGCAATAAATCAGGCAAGATTGAGATTATCTCATCAAAACCGATGACGTCAAAAAGGGACCTAGCCCTTGCTTACTCACCTGGTGTTGCTGCACCAGTAAAAGCAATTGCTGAGAATCCTGACCGAGCATACGATTATACAACTAAAGGAAATTTAGTAGCAGTAATTAGTAATGGTTCAGCAATTTTAGGTCTGGGTAATTTAGGAGCCATAGCATCGAAACCTGTTATGGAGGGTAAAGCTGTTTTATTTAAAAGATTTGCAGATATAGATTCGATTGATATAGAAATTGACACTAACGATACTGAAGAAATAATTAAATCAATAAAAAATATTTCTAAAAGTTTCGGGGGAATTAACCTCGAAGATATAAAAGCACCTGAGTGTTTCATTATAGAAAAAAAATTAAAAGAAATATTAGATATTCCAGTTTTTCACGATGATCAACATGGTACTGCAATAATAACTAGTGCAGCATTAATAAATGCCTGCGATATAGCAAAAAAAAAGCTAAATGAAATAAATATAGTTATCAATGGTGCCGGCGCATCTGCAA
Source organism: uncultured Pelagibacteraceae bacterium (assembly GCA_902585365.1). GTDB lineage: Bacteria > Pseudomonadota > Alphaproteobacteria > Pelagibacterales > Pelagibacteraceae > Pelagibacter. The sequence goes on along the minus strand of CACIDF010000002.1, from coordinate 80,496 downwards.
TGGCATGCGCAAAACTTTTTATAAACTCAGGGGTAGATAAAAATAAAATCAAAATGCTTGATTCAAAAGGAGTAATTTACAAAGGTAGAGATAACTTAAATGAATGGAAAAATGAATTCGCAATTAAAACAAATGACAGAAATTTAAATGACGCTATTAAAAATGCCGATGTTTTTTTAGGGTTATCTCAAGCAGGAGTTCTCAAAAAAGATATGGTAAAATGTATGGCAAAAAAGCCTATAATTTTTGCTTGTGCTAATCCTGATCCAGAAATTACTCCTGAAGAAATTGAAGAAGTAAGAGATGATGCAATTATTGCAACTGGTAGATCAGATTATCCTAATCAAGTAAATAATTTAATTGGCTTTCCATATATTTTTAGAGGAGCTCTTGATGTTAGATCAAAAACCATCAACGAGGAAATGAAAGTTGCTGCAGTACATGCTATCGCTTCATTAGCAAGAGAAAGAGTTCCTGATGAAGTAGTCGCTGCAATGGGTGGTGAAAGACCAGTTTATGGAAAAGACTATATTATCCCATCAACTTTTGATCCAAGGCTTATAAGCGTTATACCACCAGCAGTTGCTAAAGCTGCAATTAAAACTGGTGTTGCAAGAATAGGAATTGAAAATTTTGAGAATTACTCAGAGCAATTAAAAAATAGACTTGATCCAACTGTAGCTGTTATGCAAGGTATAAATTCGCAAATTAAAAAAAATCAAAAAAAAGTTGTATTTGCTGATGGAGAAGATGAAAACAATCTTAAAGCTGCAATTTCATTCAAAAACAGTGGGTTGGGTATCCCAATTTTAATTGCTAAAGAAGAGATAGTTAGAAAAAAATTAAATGAAATTGGATATGGAGAAAACTTTGACATTGAAATTATTAATTCAACAAACGAAACATTAAGAAATAAATACACAGAGTTTTTATTTAAACGACTTCAAAGAACAGACGGATTATTAGAGCGAGATTGTGATAAACTTGTTAGAAATGATAGAGTTACTTTTGGTGCTTGTATGGTTTCATGTGGAGATGCAGATGCAATGGTTACTGGGAATACAAGAAGATATTCAGCATCTCTTGAAAAAATTTCCAAAGTTATTGACCCAAGGCCAGGTGAAATAATGTTTGGTTTAAATATGATAGTTAATAGAGGAAAAACCATCTTTATTTGTGATACCACGGTAATTGAATACCCTGACGAAAAACAACTTGCCGAAATGGCAATTTCAGCTGCTAGAGTTGTGAGACTTTTTGGATTTGATCCAAAAATTGCTTTTTTATCTCATTCCACTTTTGGCCAACCGACAACGGACAGAACAAAAAGAATAAGTGATGCTGTTGAACTGCTTAAGAAGAAAAATGTTGACTTTAAATTTGATGGTGAGATGCAGCCAGATGTTGCCTTAGAGGATATGTTTCAGGAACTATATCCGTTTTCTGAAATTGTTGGCAACGCAAACGTTTTGATTATGCCAAGTCAACACAGTGCTGCGATATCTTATAAGATGATACAGTCCATGAGCAGAGCAAAATTAATTGGACCACTTTTAATAGGTTTGGGGCAAGCTATTGAAATTGCACCATTAAGAAGCTCAACATCAGATATACTGAATTTAGCATCTGTTGCGGCTTATTCAGCTGAGATAATTGATTACAAAAAAAATTAATCTTTTTGAATTCTTAAATCTTCTACTAAGAGAATGCTGGCAATGACTTTATTTACATCCAAGATAGAATTTGCTTCATCGACAACTATTTCTAATTCATCTCTATTTCTTGCTATTCCATATATATAGATATTTTTTTTATAAGTATCTATTTGATAATTACTAGATTTTATATTTTTATTTACAATTAATGCAGCTCGTAATTGAGAAGTTATTAGTGTATCTTTTGCTGATTGTTTAAAATTGAATTTTTCTTTAATTTTTATATCATTTCTTACAGACCTAACCCCACTAGTTTCCCATGCGATTTTAGTTATTTTTAACTTTTCCTCTGGATTATCAACTTTACCAGTAATAAATATTCTGCCATCTAAAACCTTGGTTTTGATGGATAAGAAATATTTCTTTTCTTCTATAGTAAGTCTAGTTATTAGGTTTTTTTCCATAATAGAATCGTCAATTTGTGTTCCTAGAGATCTTGGGTCAATTGCCACAGAAACTCCTGTCCCAAACAATCCTCTTGAGCTAGTGCCTGAACAACTGTTTAAGAGAACGAGAAATATTAAAAAAAAATAAAAATTTTTATTTATCATTTTTAACTTCTAGACAATAATCGTAGATTATTTTTTTTTGAATTCCTTTGTGAGAAAGACTTTTAATTATATCTTTAATACTTTTATTTTTTAGCATTCTTTTAATTATTTTTTTATCAGATTCGCTCAAAAAACCTAAAGGATTTATATTTTCTTTTACCTCAGAGATAACAATAGTAAGTTCACCTTTATCGGAAATCTTAATTTTTTTTAAGTCTTCAACTTTACATCTAATGAATTCCTCGTGTAATTTTGTCATTTCTCTGCAAAGAACAATTTCTCTTTTGCTAAAAAAATTTATTAAAGTTTCCACATTTTTAGTTAATTTTTTTGGTGGAATAAATATAACTATTGAACAATCAATTTTGGAAAGAAATTCTAATTCCTTAATTAATTTATTTTTTTTTTCTTCTAAAAAACCATAAAAAATAAACTTGTCGGAAAAACCGCTAATTGATAAAGAAGTTATAACTGATGAAGCTCCTGGTATTGGAGTAACCGGAATATCCTTTTTTATACATTCTTTCACTAATATTTTGCCTGGATCTGATATTGCAGGAGTTCCTGCGTCAGAAATAAGTGAAATTATTTTACCTCCCATTAAATTGATTAATATATCTTCAGTCTTTTTTTTTTCGTTAAATTTGTGGAATGATAAGAGTTGAGTTTTTATATTATAATAATTCAGAAGTTTTATAGAAACACGGGTATCTTCGCAAAGAATTAAATCTGAATTTTTAAGAATTTCTAACGCTCTTATTGTTAAATCACCTAAATTTCCTATCGGAGTAGAAACCAGATAAAGACCTTTTTTTTGTGATTGCGATATCATTAAATTAAGAGTTTATTATATATTATATAATATGAAAAAATTACTTTATTTAATATTTTTTATATCCATAACTTTTATTTTTACTAGCAAGCTTTTTGCAATCGAGGAAAAGATTAAAATTGGTTTGTTGTTGCCTTTGGATGGTCAAAACCATAATATAGGAAAGTCAGTATTAAGAGCTGTAAATTTGGCAGTTAATAAAATAGATGATCCAATTTTAGAAATTTATCCAAAAAACAATTTTGATAATTCTGAAGATAATATCAAAGCGGCACAAGAGCTATACGATCAAGGTGTTAGAATATTTATTGGACCTATTTTTGATAAAAATATAAAAAATTTAGGAAAATTTGATGATGCTATTTTTATAACTTTTTCAAATAAGGATAAGAACTCTCAAAAAAATTTGATATACGCGGGTGTGAATGCTACTTCACAGATAGCAGCAATTAAAAAATTTCTTGAGGACAATAATATTAAAAAAACTATCTGTCTTATTCCTGAAACTGACTTCAAAGAGGAGATTAAAAAAGGGATTTCACAGACAAAAATTAATTTAAAAAAAGTTTTTTATTATAAAACTGAACCAACTGAGATTACAAAGAGAATTGAAAAAATCACAAGGTATGAAGTTAGAAAACAAAATCTGCTTGATGAAATTAAAAGAATAGAAAACTCTGATGATCCAAATAAAGAAAAAAAAATAAAAAATCTTGAAAAAAAGGATACAATAGGAAAATTAGGTTTCGATTCAGTTATAATTGCAGATTTTGATGAGTCATTAAAAAGCGTAATTACATCACTTATTTACACAGATGTGTCTACAAAGAGGGTTCATTTTATAACTCTTAATCAGTGGTTCGATGACAGTTTGCTTAAAGAAGATAGTTCACAAAATATTTATTTTCCATCAATTAACAAAAAAAATTATGATATTTTTTCTAAATTATATTTTAAAAAATTTAATAGTTACCCAAACCAGATTTCATTTTTAAGTTATGACTTAGTCGGACTAGTTTACTATTTATCAAAAAAAAATAATTTAGAAAATAAAAATAAAATTTTTGATCAAGAAAATATATTTAAAGGTAAAACTGGTATTTTTGAGATCAAAGATAAAAAAATCAGTCATATCCTCAACTTCTACAAAGTTGAAAATGGTAAGTTTATAAAAATTTTCTAATTTTTTGAAAAGCTTTATATCTGTGATCAATTTTATATTTTTTTTTTGGTAAAATTTGACCAAATGTTTTCTTTGATCCATACGGAATAAAAATTGGATCATATCCAAATCCTTTTGTGCCGACCTTAATATTCGATATTCTACCATCAATTTTCCCAATTGTTGTTTTGTATTTTCCACTTGGCCAATAAATTGTTAAGGCACAGATAAAATTAGCTTTTATTTTTTTGTTTCTCCAACTGGGCATTCTTTTATCTAATTTTTTGAATACTTTTTTAATTGCTAGATCAAAATCATTATTTTTTCCGCCCCATCGGGCTGAGTAAATACCAGGTTGATTATTTAAAATTTTAATCTCTAATCCAGAGTCGTCAGAGATACAAATTTGATCACTTTTTTTCGAAAAAAACTTGGCTTTTATAAAAGAATTTTCTTTAAAGGTTTTACCATTTTCCTTAGGGCTTTTTAAATTAAAGTCAAATGTTGAAAAAATCTTAATGTTTTTTGGCAATAAAGCTTTAATTTCTCTTAATTTACCTTTGTTATTGGTGCCAATTAGTAGTTTTGAAATTTTTTTGGGTTTCATCTAGAAATATCCATTTTACATACCATATAAATAACTATGGAAAAAGAAAACGAAAATACATCAAAGGTGGAAAATAAAGAAGAAATAGTAAATGACGAAAAAAACTCCAAAAGTGAACAAAAGGAGGAGTTGACTATAGAAGAGAAATTAAAAGAGACAGAGGATAAGTTGACAAGAAGCTATGCTGAATTAGAAAACCAAAGAAGAAGATATGAAAAAGAAAATGAAGAGGCTTATGAATATGGAGGTATGGCACTCGCGAAAGAATGCTTAAATCTCACAGACAACTTGGAGAGATCTAAATTATCTATCATTAGTGATGAAAGTCTTGAAAAAAGTAATAAAGATAAAATAATTGAGCATCTTGATATAATTTATAAAGATATCTTATCAATTTTTAAAAAAAATCAGATCAATGAAATTTCTGCCCTTGGTAAAAAATTGGATCCAAACAAACATCAAGCCATGCTTGAAATTGAAGATGCAGAAAAAGAACAAGGTATAGTTGTTCAAGAAATTCAAAAAGGATTTACGTTAAAAGGAAGATTACTAAGGCCTTCATTAGTTGGGGTCTCCAAAAAACCTCGAAAAAAATGAGGAAAAACAACAAAAAAAGGAGAAAAATTAATATTAGTTATAACTTGTAGATTAGGAATTAACACTTATATGACCTTTATTATTTAATAACATGAGCAAAGTAATTGGAATAGATTTAGGAACAACGAATTCTTGCGTAGCAATTATGGATGGCACGCAAGCAAAAGTTTTAGAAAATGCTGAAGGTGCTAGAACTACACCTTCGGTTGTTGCCTTTACAGATAATGATGAAAAACTAATTGGACAACCAGCAAAAAGACAGGCTGTAACCAATCCTGAAAATACAGTATTTGCCGTTAAAAGATTGATTGGAAGAAATTTTGATGATCCGTCAGTAAAAAAAGATATAGAAACATCTCCTTTTAAAATAGTAAATTCAGAAAAAGGTGACGCATGGATTGAGGCTAAAGGAAATAAATATTCCCCATCTCAAATTTCAGCTTTTATTCTTCAAAAAATGAAAGAGACAGCAGAAAAATATTTAGGCCAGGAAGTAAAAAAAGCCGTTATAACTGTTCCAGCGTACTTTAACGATGCCCAAAGACAAGCAACTAAAGATGCTGGAAAAATCGCTGGTTTAGAAGTTTTAAGAATTATAAATGAGCCTACCGCAGCATCACTTGCTTATGGTTTAGATAAGAAAACTAACAAGAAAATTGCGGTTTATGATTTAGGTGGCGGAACATTTGATGTTTCAATACTTGAATTAGGTGATGGTGTATTTGAAGTTAAGTCTACTAATGGTGATACTTTTTTAGGTGGTGAAGATTTCGATAATACAATTGTTGAATATTTATTATCTGAGTTTAAAAAAGATAGTGGAATAGATTTAAAATCTGATAAACTTGCACTTCAAAGATTAAAAGAAGCTGCGGAAAAGGCAAAAATTGAGCTTTCATCAGCAGCACAAACGGAGATAAATCTTCCTTTTATTACAGCAGATAAGACTGGACCGAAACACATAAACTTAAAAATGACCAGAGCTAAACTAGAAGCCCTAGTTGAAGATTTAATTAAAAGGACTATGCCACCATGCGAAACAGCTCTTAAAGATGCTGGTCTTTCAGCGGGTGAAATAGATGAGATAGTGCTAGTTGGTGGTATGACTAGAATGCCTAAAATTATAGAAGAAGTTAAAAACTTTTTTGGTAAAGAGCCGAATAAATCTGTAAACCCTGATGAGGTTGTTGCTATGGGTGCAGCTATTCAAGCTGGAGTATTGCAAGGAGATGTGAAGGATGTTTTATTGTTAGATGTTACACCTCTATCTCTTGGAATTGAGACATTAGGTGGAGTGTCAACGAAGTTAATCGATAAAAACACAACTATTCCAACTAAAAAGAGCCAGGTATTCTCAACTGCTGAAGATAATCAGCCAGCTGTATCCATCAGAGTTCTTCAAGGTGAAAGAGAAATGGCATCTGATAATAAAGTTTTAGGTAACTTTGAATTAGTTGGTATTGCACCAGCACCTAGAGGTGTTCCTCAAATTGAAGTTACATTTGATATTGATGCTAATGGCATAGTAAATGTTTCTGCTAAAGATAAGGGCACAGGTAAAGAACAAAAAATTCAAATTCAAGCATCAGGCGGCTTAAGTGAGGAAGAAATTAATAAAATGGTTAAGGAAGCAGAAGCTAACAAAGATGCTGATAAAAAGAAAAGGGAAGCTGTTGATGCAAGAAATCAAGCAGATACATTATTGCACTCAACTGAGAAAAATTTAAAAGAGCATGGAAGTAAAGTATCCGAGGCAGATAAAAAAGCTATCGAAACTGCATGTTCAGATTTAAGAAACTCTTTGAAAGGAACTGATGTTGAAGATCTTAAAAAGAAAACACAAGATTTAGTTCAAGCATCTATGAAATTAGGTGAAGCTATCTATAAGTCACAACAAAGCGCTAAACCAGACGATAGTGCAAAAGACAAAAAAGAAGAAGGAAAAAAAGACGATAACGTTGTTGACGCAGACTTTGAGGAAGTAAAAGACGAGAATAAAGAAAAAAGTGCCTAAGAGCTAACAACTGTTTGTCTAATTAGTTATGGCAAAAAGAGATTACTACGAAGTCTTAGGTGTAAATAAATCAGCATCCGCAGATCAAATAAAAGCTGCCTATAGAAAACTCGCTGTAAAACATCATCCAGATAAAAATAAGGGAGACAAAGCTTCTGAAGAAAAGTTTAAAGAGGCATCAGAAGCATATCACGTTTTATCAAATGCGGAGAGAAAACAAAATTATGATAATTTTGGTCATGCTGCGTTTGAGAACGGGGGTGGTGGTAGAGGAGGTTTTAGCAATTTTGATTTTTCTGGTCACTTCTCTGATATTTTTGAGGATTTCTTTGGTGATTTTGGTGGAGGCGGAAGAAGAAGTAGAAAAGCAAATTTTAGAGGGTCTGATTTAAGATATGATTTATCTATCTCACTTGAGGAGGCTTATACAGGAAAAAAACAAGATATAAAATTTTCAACATCTGAAAAGTGTGAGATTTGCAATGGTAGTGGCTCTAAACCTGGCACTAACATAGGCTCTTGCTCTATGTGTGGAGGTAATGGTCAAGTAAGATCGAGCCAAGGTTTTTTCACTGTTCAACAGACGTGCCCTCAATGTTCAGGCACTGGCGAACAAATTACTAATCCATGCGGTAATTGTGGTGGTCAAGGAAAGAAACAAGCATCAAAAAGATTATCAGTGACAATTCCAAAAGGTGTCGATGATGGTACTAGAATTAGATTAGCAGGTAAAGGGGAGGCTGGTTCTAGAGGTGCATCAAGTGGGGACTTATATCTTTTTATAAATGTTTATTCCCATGATTTATTTAAAAGAAGTGAAGAAAATTTATTTTTTGAATGTCCTGTGTCAATTGCCGATGCTGCTCTTGGAGCATCAATCGAAATACCAACTATTGATGGAGGAAAAGCAAAAATCAAAATTCCATCTGGCACACAAAGTGGTAAACAATTTCGATTAAAAGGTAAGGGAATGCCTATAATGAGGGGAGGTGGTATTGGAGATTTATATGTTCAAGTAAATACCGAAGTACCAGTTAACCTCAACAAAGAACAAAAAGAACTTCTTGAAAAATTCAGAGAAGTTGAAAATGAAAAATCTAATCCTAGTATCAAAAAGTTCTTTCAAAAGGCGAAAAATTTCTGGAAAAGCTGAAACCAATAAAATAAAAACTATTTTTTTAAATGATATCTTTATCAACAAAATTGAAAATTAAGTGTGCTTCATTAATAAGTAATCTTTTGGTTTTCTTTCTTGGAGACAAAAGCAAGATAATAAAAAGAAGTAATATTAATTATTGTATTAATCTTAGAGAAGGCATCGACCTGGGAATTTTTCTTGGTATAAGCAATGAGGCTTCTATTTTAAATATAGATAAAATTATGAATATTAACAAAAAAAAAACAATAATTGATATTGGTGCAAATATAGGGTCTGTATCCCTTCCATTAGCAAAAACATTTAAAAATTCTACAATAATTTCTATTGAACCAACAGTATATGCATTTTCTAAACTAAAAAAAAATGTAAATTTAAATCCTTATTTAAAAAAAAGAATTATTCTTCAAAATATTTTTATTTCAAATAAAAAAAAAATAACCAAGGAAGTTCATTCATCATGGAATTTTTTAGATAGTGGTAAAAAACACAAGGTTCATTTGGGTATTTTAAAGAAAACATCATTAAAAACAAAAAAACTTGATCAAATTTGCTCAAAACTTGAAAATATTGACCTCATTAAAATTGATGTAGATGGACATGAACTAGATGTATTAAAAAGTGGTAAAACAACAATCATGAAACACAAGCCTTTCATATATTTTGAATTTGCTCCTTATTTATATAGAGAGTTTGGATACACACCAGAAAATTTGATAAATTATATTAAAAAAGATTTAAATTATTTATTTTTTGACGAAAATTTAAAAAGAGTTTTTAATATTGAAAATTTTGTAAAAAAACTTCAGGATAGATCACAAAACTTTTTTTTATTTCATAAAAGTATTAAGGTGAAATAGTTATGAGTCTTGAAGTTATTGTCCCGGTAATAGCATTAATAGGTGTTCTTATATTGGTACTGCCCGGTTTTATTCAAACTAATTATAACTTGAAGATCTTAATTAGGAACTTTTCAATATGGGTTATAGTGATAGCTATAATATTAATATTTATATATTTTGTATTATAAATATTAATTAATTATTTTCTATGCAGATATCTTTAATAACTGGAACACTTGAACAGTCGCCGCATTTAGTTACTTGAACTAAACAACCGCTATCAAGCAATTTTACATCAACAACTCTATCGCATTTAGAACATACTGATGAAATCGTTAATCCACATTTTTTACAACTAAATTTTTGAGTTTGCATGTCTTAAAAATAAGAAATAAAAAAAATTATTCAAGAAATAACGTATAATATTGATTATCATTATCACAAAAAAACCAATTAAAAACATCTCTTTAAAAAAATCTTTATGAATGATAATCATTATCAACAAAATCTTTATATGAAAATAAATTTAACTATAACAGGCTGCATGGGAAGAATGGGACAACAGCTTATTAAATCTTCAAATAAAAATAAAAACTTCAAGTTAGTTTCACTCACAGAAAACTTTAAAATTAATAGAAAAATAAATAATGTTTTACCCGAATTTAATAACGTTAATTCTTTCAAAAAAACTAATGTGATTATAGATTTCACAGTACCTAAATGTACTCTGGAAGTCCTTAAAATTGCCTCAAAATTAAAAAAAAGGGTTGTTATAGGCACTACTGGTTTTACTAAAAATCAGGAAAATACAATAAAAAAATATTCTAAAAAAATTCCAATATTAAAAGCTGGGAACATGAGCTTAGGTATTAATTTATTAATGTATTTAACAGAAATTACCTCCAAATCTCTTGGAAATAATTTTTTGAGTAAAGTTTTTGAAATTCATCATAAACATAAAAAAGATCACCCCTCTGGCACAGCTTTAATGCTTGGAAAAGGAATAGCTATTGGGAAGAATAAAGATCTAAATAGATTGATTGGAAAAAAATATCTAAATAAAAAATCTTTTCCTTACGGAAAAAAAATAAATTTTAATTCGATGAGAAAAGGTGAAGTAGTTGGTGAACATGAGGTAAAATTTTCTAGCGGCAAAGAAATTATAACTTTAAATCATGAAGCATTTGATAGAGCTTTGTACTCTGAAGGTGCTTTAACCGCAGCAAAGTGGTTGATGAAGAAGAAACCAGGTCTTTATTCAATGAGAGATGTATTGAACTTTAAATGAGTTCAAAAAATGCTGACAAAATCAAAAGAGCTGAAATAGTATTAAAAATACTTAATAAGACTTACCCACACATTAATGTCCCTCTTAAAAGTAGAAATGTATTTACTTTATTAATTTCAGTTCTTTTGTCTGCACAATGTACAGATGTAAATGTCAATAATGTAACAAAAGATATTTATCCAAAATATTATAAGCCTATTCATTTCGTAAAACTTGGAAGAAAAAAAATTGAAAGGTTAATTAGAAGAATAGGAATATTTAGAATAAAAGCAAAAAGTATTTATTACTTGTCTAAAACGTTAGTAGAAAAATATAATAGTAAAGTTCCAAGCACCTTTGAACAATTAGAGGAACTTCCTGGAGTAGGTCACAAAACTGCAAGTGTGGTCATGTCTCAAGGTTTTGGTCATCCCGCTTTCCCTGTAGATACTCATATTCACCGGCTTGCTCAAAGATGGGGGTTAACAAATGGTAAAAATGTTGTTCAAACCGAGGAAGATCTAAAGAATTTATTTCCAAAAAAATCTTGGAACAAACTTCATTTACAGATTATTTTTTATGGTCGAGAATATTGTAAGGCTCGAGATTGTTACGGTATTTCTTGTAAAATTTGCACGAGTTGTTATCCTGATAGAAAAAAACCAATTAAAACTAAAAAGGCTTAGCATGAAAATATTAGGTATAGGCAATGCAATTGTAGATGTGATTTGCAAAGTTGAGGATGATTTTATTCAAAAAAATGGTCTTACTAAAAGTACAATGAAGCTCATTTTTGAGGAAAAAGAATTTAAGCAACTATTATCTAACTTAAAAATTGAAAAAACTGTGTCAGGCGGATCTGTAGCAAATTCTATAGTTGGTATTTCACAGCTCAAAAATAAAGTTGGTTTTATAGGTAAAGTGAGTGATGATGAATTAGGCGGAAAGTATGAAGAAGGACTTAGAAAAGAAAATGTTCAATATTTTTATTCTAAAAAAAAAGAAACTTTACCAACTGGTACTTGTTTAATTTTAGTAACACCAGACTCTGAGAGAACAATGTGTACTTTTCTTGGAACAGCGGGAAAAATAAATGAAAATGATGTTGATACAAATGCCGTAAAACAAAGTGAACTTATTCTATTGGAAGGATACCTGTGGGATGAAGGAGATCCTAAAAAAGCTTTTGATAAAGCAATAACTAATGCAAATAAAGTTGCAATGTCTTTATCAGATCAATTTTGTGTTGATAGACATAAGCCTCATTTTTTAAATTTAGTTAAAAATAAATTAGATATAACATTTGCTAATGAACAAGAAATTATGTCTTTAATTGATGCTAAAAACTTTGATGAGGTAATTAATTTTGGAAAAGGTCTTAAAAAATTATTGGTTATCACTAGGGGTGAAAGAGGTGCAATCTCAATTAATGGTGATGAAGTTACAGAATGTGGCATTCAAAAAAATCTCAAAATAATTGATTTGACTGGTGCTGGAGATTTATTCGCCGCAGGATTTTTACATGGTCACGTAAACGGTCTATCTCAAAAAGAATGCTTGGAAAAAGGCACTGAAATGTCCTCTAAAGTTATTCAACAAATAGGTGCGAGAATATAATAATTAGTCCTAATGATTGATTTTGCTGTAATAGGATCAGGAATATCAGGTGCCACAATATCTAACAAGCTGGTTAAAAAATATTCAATTAAAGTTTTCGAAAAAGCTAAAGGAGTTGGTGGGAGAAGCTCTTTTAAAAGGTTTAAAGGTAACATAGGTTTTGATCATGGTCTTCAATACCTATCTCCGAGATCTAAAGAGTTTAAATCTTTTACTAATAAGCTAATTAGAAAAAGAGTTATCAAACATTGGAAAGGCAATCACGAATTTTTAAATGAAAGAGTAAAAAGAGACAAAAAACACATTAAATTAATAGGTGTAAGAGGTAATAACGACATTAGTAAACATTTATTAAAAAGTATAAATTGTAAATTCCAATCAGAATTGTCAGAGATACAAAGAAAAAAAGATTGTTGGTTTCTTAAATTTAAGAATAACACTAGCGCTTATGCAAAAAACTTAATTATTACAGCTCCATTTCCACAAGTAAAGAAGCTAGCATCTAAGTTTGTAAAAACAAAACTATTTACAAATAAAGTAAAAATGAATTCAAGTCTGACTGTGTTATTGATGACCAATAAAACTGATAGTAATGTAAGTAGTTTTTTTACTAATGATGATATTTTAGGCTGGGTTTCAAACGAAAATTCAAAAAAAAGATTTAAATATAATAAAGATTTATGGGTACTTCAAAGCACTTATGAATATGGGAAAAAACATACTGATAATTATAGAAATAAAAAAAAGTTTTATACAAACGTTTTGATTAATAAGTTTAAAAAATTAACTAAAGTAAAAATAAAAAAAATATATTTCACACATATTCACGGATGGAAATATTCATCTAACTCAAAACCTTTAAAAACTAAAAGTTACTGGGATAAAAAACTAGGACTAGGAATTTGTGCTGATTGGTTCGGTGGACCAAGACTAGAAAATGGATGGTTAAGCGCGAATAATTTATACAAAAAGATGAATATAAAAATTTAAAATAAGATTAAATATGTCTTTAACTTTTTCAAGTATTAATTCGTATAGAAAAGAAACTATTTTTTATCTTTTTCTTTATGTGACTTTGATAATAAGTTTTATTTTCAGTGAAAATTCGACAGGTGGTGCTATTAAAGATTATCTTAATCAAAAGAGTGCAAGTCAGGGATTTGCTGATGAATTTTTAAAAACTTTTTATGAATATGACACATTCGCAACAAGACATTCGCCAGTTTTAATAATATTTTTATCTTTATTTGAAAAAATTAATGTACCTGATGTTTTTATAAGGCTAACCCATCTGCATTTATGCTTGCTATTACCTTTTGTCTTTTATAAGTGCTTAAGCATAAAATTTAGTGGCGTAGATAAAAAAATTTTATTTTTTTTAGTAAGTCTGATTTTTTTATCACCAACATTTAGAAGTTTATCTATTTGGCCAGATAGTAGATTATCTGGTCTAATTTTGTTTACTCTAAGCATTTATTACTTTTTACAATTTGATGAGAGTAAAAATTTTAAATTTGCTATTTACAATGTTTTTGTTTTAGCTTTTAGCGCTTATCTAAGTCCTAATTTTTCTGTTTTTTCAATATTTTTTTTAATTAATTTCATTTTATATTACGGCTTTTTCTCAAGACAAATTTTGTACTTGGTTATTATAAATTTATTGCTGGCTTTTCCTGCTTTCTATTACATTTTTATTCTCGATGTAAATTTTTTATTAAAATCAGCCGCAATAGGAATTGGAGGGAGCGAAAAAATTATTTTTAATAATTTTTTCAATGATATTTTAATAACATTTTCAATTGTTTTCTTTTACTTAGTACCATTTATTTTTTTGAAAATAATTAAAATAAATAATGTTTTTGATATTAAAAATATATTAATTTCTCTAATTATCTTTTTAATTTGCGTATTAAACTTTAATTATAATTATTCTTATAGTGGTGGCGGTATATTTTTTAAGTTATCTAATTATTTCTTTAACAATAATTACTTGTTTTATTTTATATCTTTTTTTTCGATTCTAATGATCTGTTCATTAATTTCGAAAAAATATTTAAATATTTTACTCCTGGTATTAATTATTTTGAATAATCCACAATATACAATTTACCACAAATATTTTGATCCTTTTATTCTTATAGTATTTCTTACAATTTTCTCTTTTAATCTAGATTTAAAAAAAGTTTACTATAAAAAAAATAATTTGCTTATTTTTGCATATTTTTTATTTTTTTTGATTATAAGTAACTTAAAGTTAATATTATTAGTCTAAAGTTTTCTAATTAGATGAAGTAATTAATATATGTCAAAAAGATACAGTGGAAAATCATTTAAAGATTCGAGTGTAATGAAAAAACCTAAGTTATCTTTGAAAGAAAAGAGAAAAATTAAAAGAGAGAAAAAGAAAAATAAAAATTGAAAAATAAACTTTTAATATTTTTTAAAACTCTTCTAATCAGCTTGATTTTGATTAGTTGTAGCGAGAATAATAAGTTAGAGAATGTAAATAAGATACTATTATTCGGAGATAGTTTAATGTCTGGGTATGGTTTAAAAGAAGACCAAACACTTTCAATAATATTAGAAAATGATCTAAAAGAAGCTGGATATAATATCAAAGTAATAAATGGAAGTGTTTCTGGAGATACCTCAGAAGATGGATTGGATAGAATTGACGAATATACCTCTGGTGGTGATATTGATTTGATTGTTTTAGGATTGGGGGCTAATGATATGCTTAGAAGAATTAATCCAGATCAAACAGAGAGTAATCTAAGAAATATTATAGAAATTATAAAAACCAATAATATTAATATTATTTTAGCAGGTATGAAGGCGTCTCCAACAAACGGATTAGCATATAAGAAAAAATTTGATGATATTTTTCCTAAGTTAGCAGAAGAATATGATTTAACTTTAATACCTTTTTTACTAAAAAAAGTGGCTTTAAATCCAAAGCTTAATCAAAGTGATGGTATTCATCCAAACTATGAGGGTGCTAAGTTGATTTCAAAAACAATAAAAGAAAGTATAATTAATTTAGAATGAAAAGACCTTATCTGTATATAATTCTTGTTTTGATGTTTTCTCTTTTTACTTCACATTCGTTTGCTGAGACTAAAATTAAATATAAGACTTATAAGAAACTACCATGTAAATTTAATGGAGCAAAAGTTACTTCTACTGCAAGTCCTAATTCATATAAACCTTCAGGTAAAGCAGTATGCTTAGGTAATAAAAAATCAGGTTACTCTGGAAAAATGGGGACAACTATAGAGGTAAAAAGAGGCACTCCTCTCATTGCTGTAAAAGATATGGAATTAGTTATAGCAACTGATTATAGTTCTGAGTATTCATGTCTTATTAATAATGCATCACAAATAAAACATAAGGGGAAGAATACTAAAATCATTAAACATCCAACTACAGGAAAAAAAATAAGATGTAGGTATCCATATGATGGTTTATCTTTAACATTTAAAACAATAGATAATGATATGGTATTGTACTACCATTTATTACCAAATAATCCTTTGGTGCCTGGATTTGGTAAAGGTAATTGCAAAGTAAGAAAATTTTATCAAATAGAAATTCCTAACCAAAGACGAAATAGGTTAGTTGATCATAAAGATTGTGGTGGTATTAAGAAAAAAAAAGTAAAGAAAGGTCAAATTATTGGTTATAGCGGTCATGCAACTGTGGATCATATTTCTTTCAACATAAGTCCTAATAGTGAAGGGTTTTTAAATTCACCTGAAAAAAAAGAACATGGTTTATTATGGGAAAATTATCCTAAAAATCCAAAAGCATTTTTATTACCAATCATGTCCAAGAAATATTTAAAGAAGATTGGTTATTATGATTAGAAAGGGGCGTTTTGTTGCCAGGTGCCCCAAACCCCAAAGAATTTATCCTTTAAACATTTCTAATGCTTTATTAAGAAGATCTACTGATTTTTTGTGATCACCACTATCGTGAGCCTTCATTCCAGCATCTTTTAATTCTTGAGCTTCTGCAATTTTTGCATCAAGGTTTTTTGCCATCATTGGACATGAACCTGCAAAGACAGAACTCGAAAATAATACAAAAGATAAAATTAACGCTAATTTTTTCATAGTTTTCCTTCCGTTAACTTAAATATGGTTATTTATTTATAATTTTTAAGCAACAGAGTGTCACACTGATTAAGCTATAAAACCATATGTAATAAATATATATAGTCACAATGTTTATAGCGATGAATAGATTTAAAATTGTACTTGGAAAGGAACAAGATTTTGAGAGTGTTTGGAAAAATAGAGACACTCATTTAAAAGGCGTGCCAGGTTTTAAAGAATTTCATTTAGTTAAAGGAAATACTAATGAAGAATTTACCTTGTATGCATCACATAGTATATGGAATTCAAAAGAGGACTTTATTAATTGGACTAAATCAGAAGCCTTCAGGTTAGCTCATAAGAATGCTGGTCAACATCAAGATCTTTATTTAGGTGCGCCTAATTTTGAGGGATTTGAAGTTGTTTTATAATGATTGAACAAAGCATTACATATTTAACTGCGATACTTTTGGGGATTATGCTTTTTTTTTCATTTGTTGTTGCACCATCTACATTTAGATTTTTAAACGAAGAATATGCTAGAAAATTTATTAGAGGTATATTTCCATTATATTACTTACTAAATCTTAGTATCAGCCTAATTGTTGTTTTATTGATCGCTTATTTAAGTGATTTTAGTCTTAAATTTTACTTAATGCTGTCTATTTGTATTTTGTTTTTTGTTTCTAATTTTTTTTTAATGCCATTGATAAATAAATTTAAAGACAATGGTAAAGAAAAGTACTTCAAAGTATCACATTTTGTGTCTGTACTGATAAACCTGGTGCAGATGATATTCCTTATAATAATATTAATAAAATAATGAAATCTAATTTAAATAAAAGAACTTTTATAAAATTGCTTGGTATAACATTTTTATCTTTTTTTTTAATGCCTTTTAGGTTTGTAAAAGCTGTCACAAAAAAAGTAATAAATGAAAATCTCACCAAAAAACAAAAAGAAATAATGTTTAATGAAGGAACAGAAAGGCCGTTTACAAGTGATCTTTTGAATGAAAAAAGAGAGGGTTTTTATCATTGCGCAAACTGCGGTGCAAAATTGTTTGCATCTACTGCTAAGTTTGACAGCGGTACTGGTTGGCCATCTTTTACGGAGGCTTTACCTGGTGCATTTAAAACTAAAGTTGATTACTCATTTGGAATGAAAAGAATTGAATATCATTGTGCAAATTGCGGTGTTCATCATGGACATGTTTTTGCAGATGGTCCAAGTGAAACTGGAAAAAGGTTTTGTAATAATGGTCTTTGTTTAATATTTAAACCATCAACTAACAATTAATCAATTTTTTTTTCTTTTAAAACTACCTTTTCCTTTTTTTGGTTTAATAATTCTAGGTTTATATTTTTTGGTAAATAGGTCTCTCTTAAGAGGATTTTTCTTACTCATTAATTATATATCCATCCTTTTTACTTTCTATAAAAGAGACATCGTTGAATGTGTCTTTGATTTTTTTTCTTAATCTATAAATATGTGTCTCAACTGTATGGGTTTCTAAATCTTGACCATATTTCCAAACCTTTTTTTGAAGAATATCCACATTAACTGGTTTATTTTCATTTTTAAGAAATAAAATAGTATCAATTTCTCGTTCAGTTAATTTTAATTCTTTATCTGATTTTTTTTAACATTCTAGAATTAATATCTAATATATATTTGTTTATATTAATATTTGATTGAACTGAGTAATTTTGTTGTATTAATCTTGCATTTAATTGATCGAATAAATTAGAGATTTTTATTGGAAATTTTGTAATACAATAAATTTGTTTTTCATTAGTTTTGTTTTTTAATGAAAAAAAGTCTTTCTGATTAACAATAATTATTGAATTTTCTAAAAATTTGCTGTCTTCATCGATTTTTTTTATCAATTCCTTTTTTTCAGTGAAGTTATTAATCTCGTAATTAAGATAATCTCTGATTTCTATAATAATTTTATCTAATTCTGGTATATTTAAAATATGCAACTTTTGCGAATGCATTAGATTATAATATGTTATTAAAATTAAAAAATAAAGAATACTTAATTGTTGATGAATTTAAGTTCAAATGCTCTATTGGTAAAAAAGGTTTAAAATCAAAAAAAACTGAGGGAGATAGTTGCACCCCGATTGGAATTTTTAAAGTTGGTAAGGTTTATTACCGATCAGATAGAGTTAATAAACCAGAAACAGTATTAAAAACTAAAAAGATTACCAAAAATATGGGTTGGTGCGATGATCCATACAATAAGAAATATAATAAAGAAATTGTTTTAGATAAAAAAAATAAAGGTGAAAAATTTTATAGAAGAGATAGCACTTATGATATTTTAATTGTTATAGAGTATAATACAAAAAAAACAAAACCATTCAAAGGAAGTGCAATTTTTATTCATTTAACAAAAAATTATAGTCCTACTGAAGGTTGTATAGCTCTAAAAAAAAACGATTTATTAATACTATTAAAAATAATTAATAAAAATTCAAAAATTAAAATTTATTAAACTCTTGCACCGAATATTTTTGAGCCTACTCTTATAAATGTTGATCCTTGTTCTATAGCCTCCATATAATCATCTGACATGCCCATACTTATATCTTTTAAATTTAAATTTTCAGATAATTCTCTCATTTTTATAAAATAACTTTTAGAATCTTTATCAAATGGTGGAATACACATTAGCCCAATTATATTTAATTTAAATTCCTCAATGCATCTTTTATAAAAATTTTCTAAATTACTTATTTCAATCCCACTTTTTTGAGATTCTTCACCAATATTAATTTGTATAAAAATTTTGGGCTTAAAATTTTTTTTTATTTGCTCGTCTGCTATCTTACTTGCTAACTTAAGATTATCTAAGGAATGTATATAATCAAATAAAGGTAAAACAAACTTAACTTTATTTGTTTGCAATTTACCTATTAAATGTAAATTGATCTTTGGAAAGTCTTGCTTAATACTTGTCCATTTCTCCATTGCTTCTTGTACTTTGTTTTCACCAAAATCAGTGTGACCTTCGTTAATTATGGGCAATATATGGCTAATTGAGAAAGTTTTACTAACAGCAACTAATTTAACATTCTTTTTATCTATAATTTCTTGCTTTATTACATTAAAATTTTTTACTACGTTTTCCATATGTTTAAATCTATTTACTATTATATAAACAAATTTAACAAAGATGAAATCTATAAATTAAATAAGACAATAAACATAATATATAGAAATTACTCTAGCAGTTTTAATACAAAAGAAATTTTGCAATTAGTGACTTTTTGTAAGAAACAAAGAAGAAAAGTATATATATCTAACAGCTTGAAATTGGCTTTAAGATTTAATTTTGATGGGGTTTATATTCCTGCATTTAATAAAATATTAAATTACAAAAATATTCCAAAAAAGAATTTTGAAATAATAGGATCTGCACACAATGTTAAAGAAGTTATTATCAAAGAAAATCAAGGTTGTACTAAGATTTTTTTAAGTCCTATATTTAAAACTAAGAAGAATAGAAGTTTTTTAGGGGTTACTAAATTCAATATAATTAAATTAAACACGAAAAAAGATATTATTTCTTTAGGTGGAATAAACTACGAAAATATCAAACACCTTAAGATGTGCAGAGTACAAGGTTTCGCAGGAATATCTTGGATAAAAAAAAACGGCCCGAGTATAAATACTGGGCCGTTTTAAATTTTAGTAAAAAATCAGATTAGAACGCAAGTCCTAAAGCAATTTCAGTTACTTTTGAATCATCAGCATTTTCATCAAACGCAGGATTTGTTACATCCATTTGATATGCTTTGATTGACATACCACCCATAGAGTATGCAAATTGAATTGCATCAACTTCCATATCTACGTCAGCCACTGCTGTTGAAGCATTGTCCTGAGCGTCATATGTCTCTTCTGACTCTGAGTAAGAAATTGATAGGTTGTCGTTTACGTTAAACGCAATACCCATTTGATTTCCTTCAAAGATACCAGCAGCTGTTCTCAAAGTTTTTGCAGCGTTTACTCCTTCTGCAGAACCTGTAACACCTGAATCTAGGTATGACTCTGAATAACCAATAGTTACTGGACCGAAAGAATATTTCGCATACCATACACCATTGAACTCATCTCTTACATCATCAACGTTTGCTGTTGCTGTTCTATTATTTTCTCTCTCAGCACCATAAACACCAATTTTAAGAGCGTCATAAGCGATAGTTATACCAGCTTCTGTACCAGAACCATAAGTTCCGCCACCTGGTGTTCCACCATCACCTGTTTGTGTGTCATTCGCGTCAGACGCATAACCTAAGTCAAGTGTAATTGACGCTCCACCAAAATCAAATGTAGGTGAAGTATAAGTTATGTGGTTGTTATCCATAAAGTCACCAACTTTGTTTGTCGTTACAAGCGCTGTAATATCTGAAAGTTGCTCGTAAGCAGTTGGAACTTCTTCGTCGTATTTGTAGTGAGCTGCACCACTGTGGTTACCCATTAAGAATGAACCAAATGATGGTGTTGCGATAGAAATGTAACCAGATGTTAATCCAGTTTGACTATCTACTGTAGCTGTTACAACAGAAAAAGTTGTTCCGTTGTCAAGCTCACCTGAACCAGTAAAAGCAACGTCTTTGTCAGTACCGATACCTCTACCAGATGTGTTTGATCCGCTTGCTGCATTACCGTGTTTTAAAGTGATGTTTGCACCACCTGTTACAGTAAGTTCACCAGCGTGAGCTGAAAATGCAACTAACGATCCCGCTAGTGCAGTAAGCCCAAGTTTTTTAAATTTATTCATAAAGTACTCCTTTTTATTTGTATTCATATGAACAGGTGTTTTTTAACAAAAAATTGATCTAAAACGCTTAGAATTATTAATTTATCGACATTTTTTGATAATGTGTGATATAAAAGTCACAATAAAAACATTGGATTTTGGCATATTTTGCTATATTTCATGAGTTTTATTACGTTAACCTTATTTTTATGATTAGATTTAAGTTGATTTATATAATTCTTTGTTTGGCTATTTTAATTGGCCTCAACTCATGCGGAATTTATAAAAGGTCTGATGTTAAAGATAATCCTGTAAATGTCGACGAGAGAGTTAGAAAAAACATAAAAGAGGGAAGAGGAATAAGATTTGGTAAAGGAGCTACCAGGGGTGGTGATTTTGACTTTGCCTCTTCAAATCCATTATGGAGAGCATCAATAGAAATATTCGATTTTGTTCCATTAACTAACGCAAGTTACTCGGGCGGAATAATTATTACAGATTGGTTTTCAGCTGAAAATAAAAATCCGGAAAATTCAAGAGATTTAAAAATTACTGTCAAGTTTTTAACTAATGAAATAAGAGCCGATGCCGTAGATGTTACAATTTTTGAGAAAATTTGTAAAAGTGAAAATTGTAGTACTAATAAAATTGAGTCAAAATTGGAAAAAGAAATTAAACTTGCTATTTTAAAGAAAGCTACACTTATGGAAAAAGAGGGTTTTGAAAAATATTACGAGAAAACTGGAAAAAATAAGGGTAAGATATTAGATCAAAATAGAAAATAGATACATTTTATCTTTAAAATAAATTTTGTGGAAAGATATAACTTTAAAACAGTAGAAGAAAAGTGGCAAAGTTTTTGGCTTAAGAATAAAAGTTTTAAAACAGAAGAAGATAGTAATAAGAAAAAATTTTATTGCCTTGAAATGTTTCCTTACCCATCTGGTAAGATACACATGGGACATGTAAGAAATTATACAATTGGTGATGTTCTTGCTAGATATAAGTCTCTTCAAAATTTTAATGTTCTTCATCCCATGGGCTGGGATTCTTTTGGTATGCCTGCGGAAAATGCTGCGAAGGAAAATAATTTAGATCCAAAGGATTGGACAGAAAAAAACATATCTGTAATGAAATCCCAACTTAAAAAGTTAGGTCTTTCAATCGATTGGGATAGGGAAATTTCAACTTGTTCACCTGATTATTATAAACACCAGCAAATTTTTTTTATAGAACTTTACAAAAAAGGTTTAGTTTACAAAAAAGAGAATTATGTAAACTGGGATCCTGTTGACCAAACTGTTCTAGCTAATGAACAAGTAATCGACGGCAAAGGATGGAGGTCAGGTGCTACAGTTGAAAGAAAAAAATTAAGTCAATGGTTTTTTAAGATTTCTGAATTCTCTGATGAACTTTTGGTAGGTCTAGATCAGCTTGAAAAATGGCCAAATAAAGTAAAAGTGATGCAAAAAAATTGGATCGGAAAGTCATTTGGATGTGAGATTGACTTCAAAATCGAGGGTAGTAAAACAATAAATAGTATTAAATGTTTCACTACTAGACCAGATACTTTATTTGGATTTTCTTTCTTGGCACTTTCAGCTGATCATCCAATTTCAAAGTTTTATGAAGAGGATAAGAAATTTCAAAAATTTAAAGAAGAATGTTCAAAAACTGGAACAACAGAGGAGTCAATCGCGCAAGCTGAGAAAATAGGTTTTAAAACAGATTTGGTAGCCATAAATCCTTTTGACAATAACACAAAAGTTCCAGTTTATTTTGCAAATTTTGTATTGATGGACTATGGTTTTGGTGCGGTCTTTGGGTGTCCCGCTCATGATCAAAGAGATTTCGAATTTGCAAAAAAATACAATCTACCGATTAAAACCGTTGTAAAACCCAAAAATGTTAATGAAGATTTCGAGGTAAAAGATGAAGCTT
The DNA here is from genome assembly GCA_902585365.1 of uncultured Pelagibacteraceae bacterium. Classification (GTDB taxonomy): domain Bacteria; phylum Pseudomonadota; class Alphaproteobacteria; order Pelagibacterales; family Pelagibacteraceae; genus Pelagibacter. The sequence continues at coordinate 57,324 of CACIDF010000002.1, read as the reverse complement.
ATGTTGGTGATGGTATAATGGTTAATTCCTCTTTTTTAGACGGATTAAATACTCCAAATGAAGCTATATTTAAAGCAATTGCTAAAATTGAGGAAATAAAGTCTGGCAAAAAAAAAATTAATTTTAGATTAAAAGACTGGGGAATATCTAGACAGAGATATTGGGGCTGTCCAATACCTATTGCCTATGATGATCAAGGAAATTATGAAACTGTCCCGGAAGATCAATTGCCAATTAAACTGCCTGAAAATATAAATCTTAAAACGAGAGGAAATCCTTTAGACCATCAAGAAGAATGGAGAAAAATTACAATCAGGGGAAAAAAATATAAATTAGACACAGATACACTCGATACTTTTGTAGACTCATCTTGGTATTATCTTCGTTTCTGCTCTCCGAATAATAAGTCTTACGGGTATGATCTCGAGGAAATTAAATATTGGATGCCGGTGGATCAGTATATTGGTGGTGTTGAACACGCGATATTGCACTTATTATACTCTAGATTTTTTATGTTGGCACTCGGTCATAAGAATAAAAATTTTATATCAAAAGAACCATTTGATGGATTATTCACTCAAGGTATGGTTTGCCATGAAACATATAAGGATAAGAATAATAATTGGTTAAGTCCCAACGAAGTGTTTTCTGAAGATGGAAAGAATTTTTTTAAGGTTAGCAATAAAAAAGAAAAGATTATTGTCGGACCATCAGTATCAATGTCAAAATCAAAAAAAAATGTTATTGACCCAGAAAAAATAATCGAGACATACGGAGCTGATGCAGTAAGACTTTTTATATTATCTGATAGTCCGCCAGAAAAGGATATACAATGGTCAGAACAAGGCATGGTTGCTTCTTATAAATTTGTTAATAAATTTTGGACACTACACAATAAAATTTTAGAAAAAATTAAATTAAACAAAAGTGGTAAAGATATTAATGATCTTACAGTATTTACAAATAGATTAATTCAAAAAATTTCATTAAATCTTGAAAAATTTAATTACAATGTAATTATTGCTAATATTTATGAAACTTATAATTTTTTAGTTAAAGAGATTGATAAAGATTATAAAGCCTTAATAATTAAAGAAAATTACATTAAAATTTTAATTTTAATGATGCCAGTAATACCACATATAATTTCAGAGGCGATTAATGATTTAGAATATGACAAAAAAATTGAATGGCCTAAGGCTGAGTCAAAATATTTAGAGGATAAATTTGTAAATATTGTAATTCAAGTTAATGGGAAGAAAAAATCGTTAATTAAAATTGAAAGAGATTTACAAGATAGAGAAGTTATCAACAAAATTAAAAATGACGAAAAAATATCAAATATTTTAAGTGATAAAAATTTATTAAAGCATATTATAGTGAAAAATAGATTAGTTAATCTTATTGTAAAATGAAAAAAATAATTTTAATTTTTTTGATATTCTTATTAAACAGTTGTGGATACACACCAATATACTCATCTAAGGATAGTAATTACAAAATTATAAATTTTCAAAAAAACATTAATAATAACCTTACGAACTACATTCAAAATACCATAAATGCTTTTTCAAACGATGATGCTAATAAAAGTTTAAATATAAAATTTGAATTTGAAGAGGAAGTTATTACGGTTTTGAAAGACTCAAAAGGTAATCCCTCAAAAAGTAGGTTAAATATTACAGTTAATTTATCTGTTTTAGATACTAATCAAAATTTAATAGCATCAAATGTCTTTTCGGAAAACTTTGAATATAATATTGATGATAATAAGTTTAATTTAAAACAATACGAAAAAAATATTAAGTTTAATCTAGTTGAACAAATTACCCAAGAAATACTTGTATTTTTGGCTAATATAAAATGATATTAAAAACCTTCGAATTAAAAAAAAATAATATTGATAAATTTAAATTCTTTCTTCTCTATGGTGAAAATGAAGGATTAAAAGAAGAAATAATTAATAAAATAAAAAAAAATCAAAATGGAAAAGAAATTAAGTACGAAGAAGCACAAATTTTAAAAAGCAAAAGTGAGTTTTATAATGAAATAAAAAACAAATCTTTATTTGATGAAAAAAGAATTTTTTTTTTAGAAAGATGTACAGAAAAAATATCGGAACTATTAATAGAAATATTTGAAGTTGCCTCTGATGATCTATTTATAATAAATTGTAGTATATTAGAAAAAAAATCAAAATTAAGAAATTATGCAGAAAGATCTAGCAATGTGGTGGTGATACCAACCTACAAAGATAATTCTCAATCTTTAATAAATATTGCAAGAAAATTTTTTAGTGAGAAAAAAATCAGTATTTCAACAGAAACATTAAATTTGTTAGTTAATAGGTGTATGGGTGACAGAGGTAATTTAAATAAAGAATTGGATAAAATTTCAAATTACATATCAGAAAAAAAAATTATATCATTGAAAGAAATAGCTGTATTAACAAATTTATCTGAAAATTACAGTGCTTCAGAATTAGTTGATGCCTCTTTGACTAAAAATTATATAAAAGTAAAAGAAATATTGAATGAAAATATTTATTCTCAAGAAGATACTTTTTTAATATTAAGGGTTTTTTTGCAAAAAACAAAAAAGATATTAAGTTTATTAGAGATTATTAATAACGAAAACAATGTAGAAAAAGCAATAAACGAATATAAACCACCCATATTTTGGAAGGATAAACCAATTTTAAAAAAACAACTTCAACTTTGGTCTTTTGAAAATATTATAAATTTAATTTGTGAATTAAATGATATTGAAATTAAAATTAAAAAAAATAATTCTCAAAATTTAATTTTAATGAAAAATTTCATATATGAAATATTATATCGGAAAACTAGTAACTCTTTTTTATAGACTCTATAATTCTATTTAATTGATCTAATTCATTATAATGAAAAGTTATTGATCCTTTATTATTTTTTTTATTCTTTATCTCAATATTCATACCAATTTTTTCCATTAGTTTATGCTCTAAAACCTTTATGTTAGGATCTTTTTTGCTTATATGTTTTTTACTAGGAGCTTTATAAGCTTTAACTAAAGTTTCAGCTTGTCTAACAGACAATCTCTTTGAAATTATTTTTTTTGCAATAAAAATAGAATTTTCAAGACCAACCAGGATTTTTGCATGGCCTGGGGATATTTTGTTATCTTTAACAAATTCAATAAGTTCAACAGGTAAGCTTAACAATCTCAAACAATTTGTTATGTGGCTTCGGCTTTTCCCTATAAATTTGGCAACTTGTTCTTGATCATAAGAAAATTCATCAATAAGTCTTTTATAACCTTCTGCTTCTTCTATTGCATTCAAGTCATGTCTTTGAACATTTTCAACTATTCCAAACTCTAATGCTTTTTTATCATCTGCCTCTATAACAACAATTGGTACTTCATGTAACCCAGCTCTCTGTGCAGCAAGCCATCTTCTTTCACCTGCAATAATTTCGTATTTAATGTCTGTATTTGAGTTTCTAACTATTATTGGCTGAATAATTCCTCTTGATTTTATAGACTCCGTTAATTCCTCTAAGCTTATTTCATCAAACTTTTTTCTCGGTTGGTATTTATTTCTTTTAAGATCACTTATATTAGCTTTAGTGCTCTCTACAAATTTACCTTCTCCAATTAAAGATGATAAGCCCCTACCAAGTCCTTTTTTATTTTTAAATCCTATCATGCTGCTGTCTCGAAACTTTCTTCTTGCGCTAAAAATTCCTCTGTAAAATTGATATATGATTTACTTCCTGGACAAGCCTTATCATAAAATATAACTGGCATACCGTGTGAAGGGGCTTCGGACAATCTTACATTCCTTGGAACAACATTTTTGTATACTTTATCTTTAAAATAATTTCTTGCTTCAGTTTCAACTTCTCCAGAAAGCTTATTTCTCTTATCATACATAGTCAGAAGTATTCCTCTAATGGTAAGTTCTGAATTTAATCCAAGTTTAATCCTATCGATAGTTTTGATCAGTTGAGTTATGCCCTCTAAAGCAAAGAATTCAGTTTGAAGAGGGACTAAAAGAGATTGAGAGGCTACCAAGGCCATTACAGTTAACAAACTTAGGGAAGGAGGGCAGTCTATAAGCACATAATCATATGAAGCTCTAGAATCATTTAAATATGCGGTCAATTTCTCCTTTAGAATATAAGCTCTACGACCATCATCTGCTGTTTCCACTTCCAATCCAGATAAATCCACATTTGAAGTGATTATATCCAGGTTAGAAAAATTTGTTTTCGAAATTGCTTCATCAATTTTTTTTGTTCCGATCAACACTTGATAAATTGAATTAGATGTTTGATCTATATTAGATAATCCTAAACCCGTTGTAGCATTTCCTTGGGGATCTAAGTCAATTACCAAAACTTTTTTGTTATTCAAAGAAAGTCCTGCCGCTAAATTTATTACTGTCGTAGTTTTCCCAACCCCACCCTTTTGATTTATTATTGATATAATTTTTTCTTTCATGTTTTTCTTAAATTATTTATTTTTACAATGACTGAATTTACGTCTGTTAAACTTTTTAAAATTTCATAATCAAACTTCCATAATTTTAAACATTCATTAATATTTTCCCTGCCACTCTTTCCTAAGAAAAGTATTAAACTGTTATAATGAGAAAAATTTTTGTTTATTAATTCTAATATTGTTTGCAGTGGTTTAAAAGCTCGAGCTACTACTATGTCTGCTTCTAATTCCCTTTCTTCAAAAATATTCTTTTGCCTTACCTCAGCATTTAATTCGAAGTGCTTGATCATTTTTTTTAAAAAATTGCTTTTCTTCATACTTTTCTCATAAAGTTTGAATTTTATTTTTGATCCCTTTTTTTTTAAGATAATTGCAAGAACTACGCCTGGAAGGCCAGAACCTGAGCCTATATCTAGGCAAGTTTTAGTATTTTTATCAATAATATCAATTATTTGCGCTGAGTCTATTATATGTCTTTTTATTGAGTCTTTCTCGGTTGATTTGCTTATTAAGTTTATTTTTTTGTTTTCACTCAACAATAATGATCTAAACTCTTCTAAGGCAGGAAATGTTTCACGTGAAACGTTTAATGTTTCTAATTCAGAATATTTTTTAAGATTCGATTCGATCAAGCTATATGCTTAATAGACTTTCTTTTAAGATGTGACAATAGAATAAATACAGCTGCTGGGGTAATTCCATCTATTCTCAAAGCTTGGCCCATTGTTTTTGGCCTAATTTGCTTAAATTTAGACTTAACTTCATTAGAAAGCCCTGAAAAACTATCATAATTTATATCAGATGGTATTTTAAGGCTCTCATCTCTTTTAAAAGCTAGAATATCCGCCTTTTGTTTCTTCATATAACCTTTATAGTGAGCGTTAATTTCAATCTGCTCCTCAATTTCTCTACTATAATCACCTATTTCAGGCCAAATATCCCTAATTTTATTAAATTTTACTCCTTTTTGAGCTAATACAGAGTTTGCTGACCTATAAACTCCATCTTTTGCGATTTTAACTCCATGTTTTTCTGCTTCTGACGGTGATATCTTCAATTTATCCATTTTTTTGTTTAATTTCTCCAATTCTTTTGATTTATCCTCAAATAATTTCCTTCTCTCTGATTTAACTAAACCGAACTTAATTCCAACAGGAGTGAGCCTTAGGTCAGCATTATCACATCTTAGAGATAATCTGTATTCGGCTCTTGAGGTAAACATCCTGTAAGGTTCAGCAACTCCCTTTGTAACTAAATCGTCTATCATCACGCCAATATATGCCTGGGATCTATCTAGAATTAATGGCTCTTTACCCTTGATTGATAAAGCAGCATTAGCTCCAGCTATTAGTCCTTGAGCTGCAGCTTCCTCATAACCTGTTGTGCCGTTAATTTGACCAGCGAGGTAAAAGTTTTTTATCTTCTTAGTTTCTAATGTTAAAAAAAGTTCCCTTGGATCAACATAATCATATTCTATTGCGTAACCTGGGCGTAATATTTTAACGTTTTCTAAACCATTGATATTATTGCATATTTTTTGTTGTAAATTGGCTGGAAGCGATGTTGAAATTCCGTTGGGGTACACTGTGTTATCTTCAAGTCCTTCGGGTTCCAGAAAGATTTGGTGCCTAGTCTTATCCTTGAATTTATAGATTTTATCCTCTATGGAAGGACAGTACCTTGGCCCTACTCCTTTAATACTTCCCGAATACATTGCGCTTTGTTTAATATTTTTAGAAATCAATTCATGAACCTTTTCGTTGGTGTAAGTAATTCCACATCTAATTTGTTTGTTAATATTTTTTTTGGTTAGGAAAGAGAAAAATGATATTTGATCATCTGGATGTTGTTCTTCTAAATTTGAATAATCAATTGTCCTACCATCTAACCTAGGCGGGGTACCTGTTTTTAACCTGCCAATTTTAAAATTATATTTATGCAATTGTTCACTTAATCCAATAGTAGGCTTTTCATTATATCTACCTGCGGGAGTTCTTTTGTCACCTATATGTATCATTCCATTCAAAAATGTTCCTGTTGTAAGTATAACCTTGTTAGAGTGAATTTCTTTTCCAGAGGAAGTTAATATACCGTTTATACTATTTTTATTAAATATAAAGCCATTTACGGAGTCAGAAAAAATGCTTAAATTACAGTAGTTTATAAGTTTTTCTTGCATATATTTTTTATATAATGATCTATCACTTTGGGTACGGGGCCCTCTTACAGCTGGTCCTCTACTCCTATTTAATAGCTTAAATTGAATACCAGATTTATCAGCCACATCTCCCATAACACCATCTAAAGCATCTATTTCTCTAACTAAATGGCCTTTACCTAAACCACCAATTGCTGGATTACAAGACATCTCACCAATAGACGATTTATCATTAGTAAAAAGAGCTGTATTTACTCCTAATCTTGCAGACGCGGCAGCAGCCTCGCAGCCTGCATGACCTCCACCAATTACTATGACATCGTACTGTTTATTATTTTCCATTACCTGAATTTATATTTGAAATCTTTTTTTACAAGACTATCTTGAATTTTATTAATTAAATGTAAAATAAGCTAATTTAATAGGTAATTAGCGGTTTATTTACCTATGCAGAAATCATTGAAAATACTAGATAAAATCTCCTCTACATCAACTTTTCCGACAACCTTACCTAAATTTCTTACAGCAACTCTTAAATCCTCTGTAGCTTTATCAAATTCTTCATTTAAATTTTTATTTTTGAAATCTTGTAAAGAAAGAATACAATTATTTAAATCAATCCTGTGACGTTCTCTAGTAATAAAAACATCTGTACTTGTGTATAATGATTTTTTTAAAATATATTTGATTTCTGATATTACTTTATCAATATTGGTTTCTTTAAAAACAGATATAAGAAAAGGATTATATTTTTTTAATTGCTCAGGAACTTTAAAATCATATAAATCTGTTTTATTAACTAATAAAATTGAGCTTTTATCGAATAAATCATTCAAAAAACCAAAGAATTCAACATTTTTTGGCTCTATTATTACTATTCTTAGATCCGCTTCCTCTGCTTTTTTAAACGCTAATTTTATACCTTTTTTCTCTATTATATCTTTTGACTCCCTAATACCTGCAGTATCTGAAATTATAACTGGATATCCATCAAAGTTTAAATGGGTTTCTAAAACATCCCTAGTTGTGCCAGCTATTTCAGAAACAATTGAAACATCTCTTTTCGAAAAGTAATTCATTAAACTTGATTTTCCTGAATTCGGTGGTCCAACAATAGCAATTTTAAAACCAGTCCTAATCTTCTCACCAACTTTATTGTCATCAAGAATTTTTTTTATTTCTATTTCGATATTCTCGACTTCATTTTTTATATTTGTGGTCACATTTTCAGGAATATCATCTTCGGGAAAGTCAATTTTAGCTTCCATAGTCCCTAATATTTTAATAATTTTTTTTCTAATATTTTCAAATTTTAAAAAACTTTTTCCTCTTATAATACTTTGTGCTTGATCAATCTGAATTTGTGTTTCAGCGGCTATTAAATCTCCTATTGCTTCTGCTTTTAATAAGTTTATTTTACCGTTAACGAAGGCTATCTTAGTAAACTCTCCTGCCTCTGCCATTCTACATTTTTTTGTACTCAAAAGGTTGTTTTGTATTTCTTTAATTACACCCCTGCTTCCATGAACATGAAGTTCTGCCATATCCTCACCTGTGTAGCTATTTGGGGCAGGAAACCATAAAATTATACCTTCATCTATTAAGCTAGAATTGTTGATATTGTTTATTTTTAGCAGCTTTGCTTTTCTAGGAGATGGTAAATCCTTGTTCGTTATTAATTTAATAATATTACCTGTTTCTGGACCTGAGATTCTAAATACAGCCACTCCTGATTGTCCTGGTGCTGAAGATAGTGCAAAAATCGTCATTACTTGAGTATATAATGTGAATTTTTAAAGAACATAAATAATTTTAAGATTTGATGTGAAGATTTCCAGCTTAAGCTGGCTTATTCATTGAATTAAAAAATTCTGTATTAGATTTTGTAGCCTTTAATTTAGAATTTATAAACTCAATAGCATCCATTGATCCCATTGGGGCAATAATTCTTCTTAGAACATTCATTTTTTGAAGATCGTTTTTATCAAATAATAATTCTTCTCTTCTTGTACCTGATTTAGTTATATCTATAGCTGGGAAAATCCTTTTTTCTGAAATCTTTCTATCAAGTATTGTTTCGCTATTTCCTGTCCCTTTAAATTCCTCAAAAATTACTTCATCCATTCTGCTTCCAGTATCAATTAATGCTGTGGCTATAATTGTTAATGATCCTCCCTCTTCAATATTTCTTGCGGCACCAAAAAATCTTTTGGGTCTTTGAAGAGCGTTAGCATCAACACCTCCTGTTAAAACTTTACCTGAGCTTGGGACAACCGCATTATATGCTCTTCCTAAACGAGTTATGGAGTCTAATAATATAATCACATCTTTTTTATGCTCCGTTAGCCTTTTGGCTTTTTCTATTACCATTTCTGCTACAGCAACGTGTCTTTGAGCTGGTTCATCAAAGGTTGAGCTGATAACCTCTCCTTTGACTGTTCTTTGCATGTCTGTAACTTCCTCTGGTCTCTCATCAATCAATAATACCATTAATGAACACTCAGGATGATTTGCTGTTATTGAGTTTGCAATACTTTGAAGTATCATGGTTTTTCCAGCCTTGGGAGGAGAGATAATTAATGATCTTTGACCTTTTCCAATAGGGCTTACTAAATCTATCAATCTTGAAGTTAAGTCTGGTTTTTTCTCTATTTTGTTATTTTCTACTTCCATAACTAATTGTTTGTTTGGATAAAGCGGTGTTAAATTATCGAAAGCAATTTTGTGTCTAGATTTCATTGGATCTTCATTATTAATTTTGCTTACTTGCAATAGAGCAAAATATCTTTCACCCTCTTTAGGAGCTCTCACAGGTCCCTCTACAGTATCTCCAGTTCTAAGACCAAATTTCCTTATTTGGCTCGGGCTTACGTAAATATCATCTGCGCCTGGTAAATAATTTGATTCTAATGCCCTGAGAAAACCAAAGCCATCTTGCAATAATTGTAAAACACCCATACCAGTTATCTCCTCGCCTTTTTCAGCAAGTTTTTTGAGTATAGCGAATAAAATTTCTTGTTTTCTTAAAGTACTAGCGTTTTCTATTCCAAGCTCTTCTGCTTGCGTAATAAGCTGTGCCGGGGGGTTTTTTTTAAGCTCTTCGATTTTCATTAAAGGGAATTTTTGTTAAGATAATTAAAATATAAACATTATTATGAATTTTTCAACCCTACAAAGGCTTTAAAATCGCCAAAAAGACTATCAATATTAGTAAAATTGTAGGAATCTCATTAATTACTCTAAAAAATTTAGGGCTGTTATTATTTAGATCCTGATTAAATGATCTTAAACAATGTCCAAGATAAAAATGATAGCCTGTTAAAATAATCACAGCAATAATTTTTATCAAAAACCATTTAGCCTTTAATAATTCTATTCCTTGAAAGTGAATAATTGATACTCCAAAAATCCAAGATAATAACATTGCTGGATACATAATGTAAAAATATAGGCGTCTTTCCATTATTTTAAAAACTCCAGATATGTCGTTGTTTAATTTATTTTCAGAATGATATACAAAAATTCTCGGTAAATATAAAAGTCCAGCCATCCAAGAGATTACCGCTATCAAATGTAATGATTTTAAAATTAAGTAAATATTCATTTCCTTACCAAGTATGAGTCCACTAAATTTTTTAGCAAATTTATATGATCTTCATTGTCGTTTAAACACGGTATTAGATCGAAATTTTCACCACCCGCATCAAAAAAAGACTCTTTTCCTTGTATCGCTATTTCTTCTAATGTTTCTACACAATCTGAGGCAAAGCCAGGGCAAATAACTAATATATTTTTTTTACCTTGTTTTGGAATTTCTTCTAACGTTTTATCTGTATAGGGCGTTAGCCATTCCTGTGGGCCAAACCTTGATTGAAATGTTGTCATAATTTCAATACTATTAAATTTTTCTTTTAAAAGCCTCGTAGTTTTCATACAGTAACAATGATATGGATCACCTCTATCAAAATATTTTTTTGGTATTCCGTGATACGATGCAACAATTAAGTCTGGTTTCCAATTAATTTCTGAAATTTTTTTTTTTATAGAATTGACAATTGCATCTATATAAAGGGGATTTTCCTCATAGTGAGATACAATTTGAAGACTCGGCTGCCATCTCAATTTCATTAAAGATCTAAATACTTCATCACAAACAGTTGCGGTTGTGGGTGATGCATATTGAGGATAAAGAGGTAATACTATTAAATTCTCACAACCTTTTTCCTTAAGATCTCTAATTTTTCCACTGATACTTGGTGACCCATATCTCATTGCAAAGTCAATTATTAGGTTTTCCATATTAAATTTTTTTGATAATTTCTGAGTTTGCATCATGGTATAATATCTAAGCGGAGACATGTTTTTATCCTTCATCCAAATCTCTTTATAGGCTTTTGCAGTTTTAGAAGGTCTAAATGTTAATATAAAAAGATTTAATATTATTTGCCAAAGAATAGGGTTTACTTCTATTACTCTTCTATCAGATAAAAATTCTTTTAAATATTTCCTTATGTCCCACCAGCCAGTACTATCTGGTGTACCGAGATTAATTAATAAAACTCCAGTTTTACCATAATTCACTTTTGGATGATCTTGGTTCATGAGTAATTTTTAACAAATTTAACTAAATAATCTACCATACCTGGATCGGTATTTGGTAGTACGCCGTGACCAAGATTAAAAATATATGGTTTATCCTTGAATATATCTAAATATTTTTTAACATTAACTTTGAGCTCTTCTTTATCGCCAATTAAAAAATTAGGATTTAATCCTCCTTGCACTGTTATATCTATACTTTCTGAAATTTTCTTTGGGTCAACATCATAATCTATACTGATTACATCTGGTTTAACTAAACTTACATAACTTTTGTAGTCATTAATTCCTTTGGGGAAGCATATGACTGGTGTTTTTTTAGACTTAACAAAATTGACTAAGTCCTTGGTGGGACTATATATATATTTATCGTAATCTTTTTTATTTAAAAGCCCAGCCCAACTATCAAATATTTGAATAATCGTTGCTCCATTTTCAATTTGATTATTAATATGAATTTTAAGAAACCTTACAATAACTTTTAATAAATCCTCTATAAATTTTTTATCTTTTAAATTAAGTTCAATGTCTTCGTTTTTAGGTGATTTTTGGTTTAACATGTAAATTAAGATCGTCCATGGTCCCCCAACAAATCCTATTAGATCTTTATTTTTTAGTTCTTCTTTATCTCTTGTTTTTTTTATAGCATTATAGACGGGTTTTAATTTATCTGTAAAATGCATTTCATTTATATTCAACATTTTGTTAAAATCTATATTACCTAATAATGGTCCAAAATCTTTTTTAAATTTTACTGGTTGACCTAAGGCAAAAGGCACTAACAAAATATCGGAAAATATTATTGCTGCATCTATATCAAATCTTCTTAATGGCTGAACTGTAATTTCAGATGATAAATTTTCATTTAAACATAATTTTACAAAATCCTGATTTTTAGATCTTATTTCCCTAAATTCTGGTAAATACCTACCTGCTTGTCTCATTAACCATATACAATTAATGTTCAATTTTTTATTTATACAATCCTGCAAAACAGTCATATTAATAGATTAAGTAATACTTATATTATTTGTATTAGAGATGTTAATATTGAATATTACTATTTTCTAACACTTTTATAACATCTTTTTCACATTTAATTTGTTTAATAATTCTTAAAAAATAAGGATGATCCTGAATAATATAATTTTATTCAAAAAACGGTATATTGGTTATAAACATGTTTTATAATGTTATTAAAAAGCTTTTTTTTGATTTTGGATGCTAGAATTTGTAAGTTTGTTTATAATTTAACATTAATACAAAAATTCTTTATTAATTATACATGAGTAATACATATGAAATTTATTTAGTCTCAGATTCAACCGGTGAGACACTGGAAAGAATATTCTTAGCCATTAAAGCCCAATTTAAAAATTTCAGTTATAAAACTCACTACTTCTCTTTTACAAGAACTGAAAATCAAATTTTAAAAATAATAGAAAATTCTGCCCAAAGCAAAAATTCTATTTTTTTGTATACAATAGTAGACAATAAACTTGCTCAATTTTTATCAACAGAATGTAATAAAAAAAAGATTCCTTGTTTTGGTGTATTAGGAGATCTTATTTTAACTTTTTCAAAATTATTAAATCAAGAAGCAAGTCACATTCCTAGCGGACAACATGTTATGAATGAAGATTATTATAAGAAAATTGAAGCTATACAATTCACTATGAATCATGATGATGGAAATTCATTAGATGATATAGATAAATCTGATATTATTTTATTGGGAGTTAGTAGAACAAGTAAAACGCCTACTTCAATTTATTTAGCAAATAAAGGTATGAAAATTTCCAATATACCATTAGTAAATGAACAATCAGTTCCAGAATTTTTAAAAGAGAAACCAGATTTAACTTGCGTTGTAGGTTTAACGGCAGAACCAGACAGGTTGGTAGACTTAAGAAAAAATAGAATGCAATCTATAAAAGAGAATGAGAATAAAAATTACATAAATTTTGAAAAAATTAAAAATGAAATAGAAGTTTCAAAAAAACTTTTTCAAAAATATAACTGGCCAACTATAGATGTTACGAGAAAATCAGTAGAGGAAACTGCAGCCTCAATACTTAAAATTCACGATATATTTAACCATGATGAATAAGATAATATTAGCTTCAAAAAGTGAGGTTAGAAAAAAAATTTTATTGGAGAATGGCATTCCTTGTCATGTTGAACCATCCAAAGTTGACGAAGATGTTATTAAGGAAGCGCTTTTAAAGGAGGGTGCAACGCCAGAAATAATATCCAAAAATCTTGCAGAATTAAAAGCCAATAAAATAAGTAACAAAAACCCGAATGAGCTAGTTCTTGGTGCGGACAGTGTAATAGATTTAAATGGTACAATAATTTCAAAACCAAAATCGCGAGAAGAAGCCTTTAATATTTTGAAAAAAATGAGTGGCAAAAGTCATTTTTTAATTAGTTCAGTTTGTATTTCTAAAAAGGGGAGCATGATATGGAATTATACTGGTAAAGCAGAATTAGTTATGAAAGATTTTAATGAAAGCGAGTTAAAAAATTATTTATCCAAAATATCTGACAAGAATCTTTACGCATATAATGTGTATCAAATAGAGGGTGAAGGAAAAAAATTATTTAGTGAAATAAAGGGTGATAAAAATACCATAATGGGACTACCGATAACAAAAATTAAAAGTTATCTACAGGAGCATAAATGAAAAAATTTTTTGTAATTGGCAACCCTATAAGCCATTCCCTTTCTCCCGAATTGCACAATTTTTGGATTAAAAAAAACAAAATTAATGCTGTTTATGACAAAATTAAATTAGAAGAATCAGAATTGAAAGATTTTATCAATAAATTAAGAAATGATGAGATACACGGAATAAACGTAACAGTTCCTTTTAAAAATAAAGTTATAAAATATTTAGATAAACTTAGTCTAGAAGTTGAAACGACTGACTCTGTTAATACTATTTATAAAAGTGGAGACGATATAATCGGGCACAATACAGATGTTGCTGGGTTTGAATTAGGTTTAAGACACTCGAAAATTAATGTTCTACATAAATCAATTTTAATTTTAGGAGCAGGCGGCGTTGTTCCCTCAATAATTTATTCTTTACTAAGTATGGGATGTAAAAAAATATTTTTATCAAACAGAACTATTGATAAGGCTGAAAATATCAAAAAGAAATTTAATGAAGTCGAAGTATTAAAATGGGGAAAAATACCCGATTTCGATATAGTTATAAATGCTACAAGCGTTGGTCTAAATGACGATAGTTTAGATTTAGATCTTAAGACAAAGGATAAAATTTTCTACGATATAATTTACAATCCAAAAGAAACCCAATTTTTAAAAAAAGCTAAGGAAAATGGTAACAGAATTGAGAACGGTATGTTCATGTTTATTTATCAGGCAAACCAATCTTTTTCAATATGGAACAACGTAATACCAAAAATTGATGAGGAAGTTTTAAATTTATTGGGATGATCAAAATTAGCTTAGTAGGGGATATTGGTTCAGGCAAAACGTATATTTCAAAACTATTTAAAGCGCCTTGTTTTTTTGCAGATATAGAGGTCGAAAGACTATACCAAAGCGATAGACAGTGCTTCAACAAATTGAAAAAAAAATTTCCTCAATTTATAAAAACTTTTCCAATTAAAAAAATTGAGCTATCAAACACGATTAAAAGTAATTCTTCCAACCTAAAAAGTATTGGTTTGATAGTTCATCCCTTTATTAGAAAAAAGCTAAATATGTTTTTAAAAAAAAATAGAAAAAAGAAAATTGTTGTTCTAGACATACCGTTATATTTAGAAAATAAAATGTACAAAAGTAATGACGTTATCATATTTCTTAAAACTAAAAAAAAAGATGTGGATAAAAAATTAAAAAAGAGAAAAAACTTTAATCAAAAGCTAATAAATATTCTTAGAAAATCCCAACTTACATTGACACAAAAAAAAAATAAATCAAACTATGTTTTGGTGAATAATTATAATAGTGCTATTATGAAGAGAAAAGTTAGAATACTTAAAGCTAAGATATTAAATGATAGAAGTAGTACTTGATACAGAAACAACAGGTTTGTCAGTTGCCAAAGGTCATCGTATTGTTGAAATAGGATGTATCGAATTAAAAAATCAATTACCAACTAATAAAACTTTTCATTGTTATTTAAATCCACAAAGAAAAGTATCTGAAGATGCTATTAAAGTTCACGGTTATACTGATGAATTTCTTGCTGATAAAAAGAAATTTTTTGATGTTGTTGATGATTTTCTAAAATTTATACAAAATAAAAAACTAGTAATACATAACGCAGAATTTGATATTTCACACATTAATAACGAGCTTAAATTAATAGGTAAACCCACAATATCTAAAGATAATGTTATTGATACATTAGACATAGCAAGAGAAAAATTTCCTGGATCTTCAATAAGCTTGGATGCATTATGTAAAAGGTTCAGGATTGACAATTCTAGAAGAAAATTTCACACAGCATTAATTGACTGTGAGCTTTTATCTAAGGTTTATATTAATTTAACTGATCAGAAAGAACCTAGATTAAATTTTCATACAGAGGAAATTACTAATACAAATAATTCTAATAAAATAGACTATTGTAAAAAAATAATTCAACCAACAGAAGATGAATTAGAAAATTACAAAGTTTTCATGAAAAAATCTTTAAAAAAAATTGTTTAATTCCCTCTATTTTTATAAAGCTCGTTAAAGTCTACTTTATTCTCAAACTTCACATTTGGATAACCAGAATGTTTAAGTAAGTCTAGTAAAATTTTTTCAATTTTAGGATAAACTTCTGTGGGAACTTCTTTTAAAAAAATGGGCTCTAAAATTTCTTTAGTATTTACATCTTCATCTATTTTAACAATAACAGCATAAATCATTTCAAAATAAGTATTTTTTTTATTCTCATCTGTCTCCTTGAACTTTGTTGATATTGAAACTTCTGCCATTTTATTTTTTAAAGGTTTAGTGTTTATATCAATAAATAATTTAAACTTTGAAATATTTTCTTTGGTGTATATATAACTTTCAACGTCTTTAGTTTCAGCTGATATATCTTTTATAAATTCTCCTAGAATTTTATATTTTTTTTCCATTATTTATCCTTATCCTCATATTCCCCTTCTATCAAATCATCTTTAACTTTTTCTTTTTTGTATTTTCTTCCTAAATATTTAAATATTAAACTTCTAGTTACTGGAAGAATTAAAAGAAACCCAATTACATCCGTTGCAAATCCTGGAATGATCAAAAGCAAAGCTGCGAAGGCCAAAGCAGCTCCGGACATCATTTCATAGATAGGTATTTGGTTTCTGTAAAGTTGTGTAACCCCTGATTTTAATGTGCTCAAACCCTGCAACCTAACAAAGTAGATACCAATAACGGCGGTTAAAAGAATTATAAGGATAGTGTTAAAAGCTCCTATTTGAGCTCCAATTTGAATAAAAAGGTAAATTTCAACAAGAGGAATAAATAAAATAATTAATAAAAGTGTGTTCATTTGTCATTAATCTAATTTGCTAGTTGAAATTAAGCAATAGAGTAAATAATATATATGTATGAGTTATAGCTTTGAATACATAGACATAATACTTTTGGCCATGATTGCGGGTTTCATATTTTTGAGACTAAGAGGCATTCTAGGTAAAAAATCTGGATTTGAAGAGGATATTGCTCAAAGTTTTCCACACGAATTTCCAAATGTCAATCCAGTCAAAAAAACAAACTTTGACGTCTTTGATGATAAAGCCAAAACAGAATTTTTATCAGGTGCGAAGATTGCGTATGAGAATATAATAACTGACTTTTCTAAAGGAAACTTAAAGGGCATTAAAAACCTTTTAGAAAAAAATGTATTCAAACAATTTGAGGCGGCAATTAACGAAAGAAAAAAACAAGGCAATATATCCGAAACAACTTTTATAGGAATAAATTCAGCAGAAATTAAAAATCATGAGAGAAATGGAAATTTTCTTGAAGTTACAGTAGATTTCGTTAGTGAAATTATTTCATGTGTTAAAGATAAAAATTCTAAAATAATAGCTGGAGATCCAGAAAAAGTAAAAAAAGTTTACGATACCTGGAAATTTTCCAAAAACGTGAAATCAAATGATCCAAATTGGGCTTTGATTGAGACAAATATTAATTGAATAAAAAGTTATCCAAAAAAGATCTAAAAGTTTGGAAAGACTTTATCGAGGGAAAAGAGAAGCTTTACAACAAAGATAATATTAATAAAGACACTAAATATAAAAAAAAAGAATCAACAATAGATCTTCATGGTTTTTCACTAGACCAAGCTAATAGAAAAATTGAAAAATTTATAACAAGTTGCTTTGAAAAAAAAATTGAAAAGTTGAACATAATTACTGGAAAAGGACTAAGATCTAAAGTTGAGCAGAATCCTTACCAATCAAAAGATTTGGGTATTTTGAAATATTCAGTTCCTGAATTTATTAAATCTAACTTAGAATTAATGAGGATTATAAAAAAAATTGAGGATAATACTGAAAATAAAAATTCAGGTTTCTTTACTTTATTTTTAAAAATTAAAGAATAAATTTTGACAAATCATTATCTTTAACTAGTTGCCCAAGATTCTCTTTAACATATTCAGAATTTATTACAATTTTTTCTCCAGATCTGTCAGTTGCTGTAAAACTAATTTCGTCAAGAATTCTCTCGATTATTGTATGAAGTCTTCTCGCACCAATATTTTCTACAGATGAGTTAACCTCTGTTGCAAGATTAGCAATGGTCTCAATGCCATCTTCAGAGAATTCAAGGTCTACATTTTCCGTTTTAAGTAATGCTTGGTATTGTTTGATTAAACTATTATCTGGTTCTTTTAGGATTCTTTTAAAGTCTTCACTTGTAAGTGCATCTAATTCTACTCTAATTGGCAATCTACCTTGAAGCTCAGGTAATAAGTCTGATGGTTTCGCTAATTGAAAGGCTCCAGATGCAATAAACAAAATGTGATCAGTTTTAATAGGTCCATATTTTGTGCTAACCGTTGTGCCCTCAATTAATGGAAGCAAGTCTCTTTGAACACCTTCTCTTGAAACATCTCCACCAACTCTATCTGTTCTTCCAGAGATTTTATCTATTTCATCTAAGAAAACTATGCCGTTGTTCTCAGTTACATTTTTTGCTGATTTTATAATTTTGTCTTGCTCAATTAATTTATCTGCTTCTTCATTAAGTAAAATTTCATGGGATTCTTTAACAGTCATTTTTTTCTTTTTTATCTTACCACCCATCGATTTACCTAACATGTCACCAATATTTATCATTCCAATGTTAGCGCCTGGCATTCCTGGAATTTCAAAACTTGGCATATTGTTAGATTCGTTTGTTGCAATTTCAATTTCATTATCATCTAAATCTCCATCTCTTAATCTTTTTCTAAAACTCTCCCTTGTCGCAACAGACGCTTTATTTCCAACTAAAGCATCTAATACTCTTTCTTCTGCTAATTTTTGTGCTTTAGCATGAACCTCTTTTCTTTTTTTAACTTTTTCCATTGCTATAGCTATTTCAAGCAAATCTCTTATAATTTGTTCTACGTCTCTTCCTACATATCCAACCTCAGTAAATCTTGTAGCTTCAACTTTTACAAAAGGTGCCTCAGCTAACTTTGATAATCTTCTAGATATTTCTGTTTTACCAACTCCTGTTGGACCAATCATTAAAATATTTTTAGGAAGTACTTCATCTCGCATATCTCCTATTAAGGCTTGTCTTCTCCACCTATTTCTTAATGCTATAGCTACAGCTCTTTTAGCTTTATTTTGACCAACAACATATCTATCTAACTCAGATACAATTTCTCTTGGTGATAATGAATCAATATGATTTTGTTTTTTTTCCTCAGTTTTCTTTGGGAATTTTTTTACATTTGATTTATCCATTAAATTTTCTCTACTCTAATATTGTTATTTGTAAACACACAGATGTCAGCTGCAACTTTTATAGCTTTTTTTGCAACTTCTTCTGCTTTTAATTCTGTATCCATCAATACTTTTGCAGCAGCTAACGCATAATTTCCACCTGATCCAATTCCAATTACATCTCCTTCAGGCTCTAAAACATCTCCTGTACCTGAAATTATAAAACTTTTTTCTTTGTCACCAATCGCCATAAGAGCTTCTAATCTTCTTAAGTATTTATCAGTTCTCCAATCTTTAGCTAATTCAACAGCAGCTCTTGTTAAATTTCCTGCGTGTTTTTCAAGTTTAGCCTCCAATCTTTCAAATAAAGTTAATGCATCAGCTGTTGATCCAGCAAAACCAGCGATCACATTTCTTTTCTCAATTTTTCGAACTTTGTTAGCATTGCTTTTGATCACTGTATTTCCCATACTTACCTGACCATCACTTGCCACAACTACGTCATTATTTTTTCTTACTAGTACTATTGTTGTCATCTCAGTTAAATGGATATTAATTTTAAATGTTCAAGTGCTAAATTAACTGTTATTGATATCAATGGATAATGCATATATATCTAAATTAATATGAAGCGAAAGGCAGAAATAAGTCGAAAAACTAAGGAAACCAAAATCGATGTAGCTATAAACATCGACGGTAAGGGCAAGTTTAAAATTGATACTGGCATTGGTTTTTTAGATCACATGTTAGAACAACTATCAAAGCACTCTTCAATTGATTTAAAAGTAAAAGCTAAGGGAGATACACACATTGATCTTCATCACACAACTGAAGATACAGGTATTGCAATTGGTGAATGTTTAAAAAAAGCATCAAAAAAATTTTTAGGTATAAAAAGATATGCTCATGCAATGATTCCAATGGATGAAACTTTAACAAGAGTTGCCTTAGATGTTTCAAATAGACCATACTTAATTTGGAAGGTTGATTTAAAGGTAGAAAAGCTAGGTGAAATGGATACCGAATTATTTAAAGAGTGGTTCCAAGCATTTTCACAAGCAGCGGGAATCACGCTACACATAGAAAATTTATATGGCGACAATAGTCATCACAAAGTTGAGTCTTGTTTTAAAGGATTAGCAAGGTCTTTAAGAAGTGCACTTGAGATTGATCCACGTAACAAGAACGTAATACCATCGACTAAAGGTTCTTTATAAGAATTAATGAACGTATCAATTGTTGATTACAAATCAGGGAACATAAGTTCTGTTATAAACTCATTTAAAGAGGTAGCACAAAATAAAAAAGTTAGAATTGAAGTTACTTCTGATCTTAACAAAATAAAATCCAGCGATAAGGTTGTCTTACCAGGTCAAGGCTCCTTCAAGAGTTGCATCGATGCTTTAAATACAATTAATGGACTAGTTGAAACTTTAGATAATTTTGCAATAAACATTAAAAAACCTCTACTTGGAATTTGTGTTGGTTTACAAATGTTCGCAGATGTTGGATATGAAGAAATAGAAACAAAAGGATTAGGCTGGATACCTGGAAAAGTTACAAAAATAAACAATCAAAATGGAGAATACAAATTACCTCATATAGGTTGGAATGAAATTAATATTGTAAAGGAAAGTAAAATTTTTAAAGATATAGAGGATAACTCTCATATGTATTTTGTACATAGTTATGAATTCATACCGGATGATAAAAATGTTATTTTAGCAACAACCAATTATTCTTCGAACCATGTCTGCGTTGTAGAAAAAGAAAACATTTTTGGAACTCAATTTCACCCAGAAAAAAGTGATAAAACAGGATTAAAAATTATTAATAATTTTATAAATTTATAAATGAAAATATTTCCAGCAATTGATATAAAAGATAAAAAATGTGTACGATTAGTTAAAGGCGATTTTGATAATAAAACAGAGTATAAAAATTCTCCTATAGACCAAGCTAACAGCTATAAAATTCATGGATTTAAAAATCTACACATTGTTGATTTAGATGGAGCTTTAACTGGAGAAACAGTTAATATTGATATTGTTCAAGAAATAGTAAAAAAATCTAATCTTAAGGTAGAGATAGGAGGGGGTATTAGAAATTTTGATAGTATTAAAAAATATATTGATGCTGGTGTAGATAAAGTGATTTTGGGAAGTGCTGCAATTAAAGATAAAAAATTTTTAAAAGAAACGTGTGAAAAATTTCCTGGAAAGATCGCTCTTGGTTTAGACTCAAAGGATGGAAAACTTTCAGTGTCTGGATGGAGAGAAAGCTCAAATAATTCTACTTTAGACTTTCTAAAAGAAGTAAATAATTATGGTGTGAGTAGATTAATTTTTACAGACATTAATAGAGATGGAACTAAAGAAAGCCCAAATTTTGATGAAACATCAAAAGTTGCAAGTATTTCTAATTGCCCAGTTATAATATCGGGCGGAGTTTCATCAATTAATGATGTCATAAAAGCAAGGAACATGGAGAATATTGAGGGTATAATAGTTGGCAAAGCTATTTATGATGGTGATATTAAACTGGAGGAGTTAGTTAAAGAGGATGCTTAAAAATCGAATTATACCTTGTTTAGATGTAAAGAATGGACGTGTTGTAAAAGGTATTAACTTCGTCGACTTAAAGGATGCAGGCGATCCAGTCGAGCAAGCAAAAATCTATAGTGATGGTGGGGCAGATGAAATTTGCTTTTTAGATATTACTGCTTCAAACGAAAATAGAGACACAATCTACGAAGTAGTAGAAAAAACTTCGAAAAAATGTTTTGTTCCTTTAACTGTTGGTGGCGGAATAAGGAGTATAGAAGATATCAATAAGTTACTTAATTGTGGTGCTGATAAAGTTTCGATTAATACTGCGGCAGTTCAAAATTCGAAAGTAGTTGCCGATAGTTCAAAAAAATTTGGATCACAATGTATTGTAGTTGCAATAGATGCTAAACAAAATGGAAAAAAATGGGAAATATTCACCCATGGTGGAAGAAATAGCACAGGCATAGATGCTATTGAATACGCAAAGAAAATGGAAGAGTGCGGGGCTGGAGAATTACTTGTTACCTCTATGGACAGAGATGGGACTCAGGTTGGTTATGATATTAAATTAATGTCTAAAATATCATCCAAGGTAAATATACCAGTAATTGCATCTGGCGGAGTTGGCAATCTTAATCATTTGTTAGAGGGGATTAAATTGGGAGGAGCAAGTGCTGTTCTTGCGGCGTCAATATTTCATTATGGAAAACACTCAATAAAAGAAGCAAAGGAATATTTGGATTCAAAAGGGATTCCTGTTAGAATTTAGAATGCTTAATGTCTTAGAGGACCTTATTAATCTTGCAAGAACAAGAAAAAAAAATCCAATTAAAGATTCATATACAAATAAATTATTAAAAGATAAAAATTTAAGTAAAGAAAAAGTTTTAGAAGAAATCAATGAACTTATTGAATCTGTAGACAAAAATAGTAATAAAATTCACGAGGCTGCAGATGTTTTGTACCATTTAATCATATATTTAGAATCTAATGATATCAAAATTGAAGACATAATGTCTGAACTAAAAAGTAGAAAGAAATAGTAACTATGAGAATAACAAAAATTATATTCCTTACTATTTTAGGATTTGTTATTTATAAAGGATATGTTGCATTTACAGAATTCGAGATCGGCGTAGGAGATAGAGTAGCTATACTTGAAGAAAGCGCAGGAGTTGAAAGAGAAGGTGAGGTTATAGGCTTGATGATGTATCTAGGAGACCCACCGCAATTAAAAGAACATTTGTACACTAAAAATAAATCTAAATGTTTAGAAATGAAGCAAATCGCAGAGGAAACTTCGTTTGCTTATTATGAGTGTGCCAGAGTTGAGGCAGTATTGGTTGGTAAGAAAATCGTAAGTATTATTAACGAACTTGAAATATTAGAATGATTTACGACGATAATAATATATTTGCAAAAATTTTAAGAGGTGAAATACCCTGTAAAAAAATTTATGAGGATGAATATGTTTTATCTTTTTACGACATTAATCCTCAAAAAAAAATTCACGCATTAGTAATACCAAAAGGCAAATATATTAATTTAGATGATTTTGCATCTAAAGCTTCAGAAAAAGAGTTTTCAGGATTAATAAAAGGAATAAATTTAGTTGCAAAAAAATTGCAAATTTCATCTGATACGGGAAAAGGTTATCGAGCTTTGGCAAATATAAGTGAAAACGGTGGACAAGAAGTACCTCACTTACATTTTCATCTTTTTGGTGGTGAAAAAGTTGGTAAAATGGTCGAATGATGATTCCTGTTCAAAGAAATTTTCTAGAACTAAAAGACTTAAAAAATCTTAAAACCAATTCAATAAATGATAAAAAATATCTAGTAAAAAAAATTAAACCTGATTTTCAATTAAATAAATTTTTTTATAAACAAGTTGGGAAAAAACACAGATGGATAGATAGACTAAGCTGGTCAGATGGAAAATGGATGAATTATATTTCAAATAAAAACCTGGAGACTTATATTATTAGTGAATCTAAGGAATTAGCGGGTTTCTTTGAATTATTATATAATCCAGAGTTAAAAGAAACTGAAATTTCTTATTTTGGTTTGCTTGAGGAATATATTGGAAAAGGAATTGGTGGCTATGCTCTTAGTGTGGCAATAAAAAAGTCTTTTGAAAAAAACATTAAAAGAGTTTGGCTTCACACATGTACTTTGGACCATCCTAATGCTTTAAAAAATTATATAGCAAGAGGGATGACTGTATTTAAAAAAGAAAATATCAATATACTAGATAGCTAATTATATTTACTTATATTGAATAAATTTTCAGAAATAATTTTATTTACTTCTTGAATGTATATTTCAGTAGATACAGAATTATTATAAATATCCGTAGTTTTCCAACCTTTAAGGTATAGTTTTTCCCTATCAAAAAAAACTTTTATATCTAAATTTTGATAATTTAAATCAATAAATAAATTATCATTTTCTGTATTAACATTTTTAACTTTAAGTTGGTCAATTAAAAATTTTTTATCTAAGACTCTATAAAACGATGTATTTTTTAATTTATAAAAGTTTGAGATATTCGAATTATTATTTTTGATTATTAGATTTTTTCCATCAGAAATAAGAATTTTATTAGAATTATCGTATCTACAATTTATTTTTCTATTAAATACTAAAATACAATTTCCAGTTTCTTTTTTCTTATTAATTTTTTGAATAAATTTGAAAGTATAATTATTTGATTTTTCTAAAGTTTTGACTACTTCTTTTGTTATATCTGAATTTGCTTTAGAGATTATTAAAAATAAAAGTAAAAAAGATATTAGAACGAGTCTCATTAAAGAACTTCTCTTTTGCCGACATGATTTGCCTTGCTTACTACTCCCTTTTCCTCCATTACATCAATTATTCTAGCTGCTCTGTTGTAACCAATTTGCAGTTTTCGTTGTAGAAATGATGTTGAGGCTTTTCCCTCGGACTTTACAATATTCAATGCAGTTTCATATAGTTCATCTAATTGATCACTGTTTTCGCCATCGGACAAATTTTTTTCATCTTTATCAGATAGATTTAATATTTCATCGACATATTCTGGTTCACCCTGAGATCTCAAAAAATTATTAATATTTTCAATTTCATTTTCAGACACAAAAGGAGCGTGAATTCTAGTTATTCGGTTTGCAGAGGACATATATAACATGTCGCCTTTACCTAAAAGTTGTTCTGCACCTTGTTCACCTAGTATAGTTCTACTATCTATCTTTGAGGAAACTTGAAAAGATACTCTTGTTGGAAAATTTGCTTTAATGGTTCCTGTTATAACATCAACACTTGGTCTCTGAGTAGCCATTATTATATGTATCCCTGCTGCTCTAGCCATTTGTGATAGTTTTTGAATGTAACTTTCAATCTCTTTACCTGCGACCAACATTAAATCCGACATTTCATCAACTATGACAACAATATATGGCATAGGAAATTTATGTTTAGAATTATATCCACCAATATTTCTTACACCAACCTTTGTCATTAATTTGTACCTATTTTCCATTTCTTTAACTACCCAACCCAAAACCGTTGCAGCTTTTTTAGCTTCAGTGATTACTGGACATAAAAGGTGTGGAATCCCTTCATAAGTTGAAAGCTCAAGCATTTTTGGGTCGATCAATATAAATTTACATAAATCTGGTTTATGTCTGTACAAAAGAGATAGAAGAATAGTATTTATACATACTGATTTACCTGAGCCTGTTGTGCCCGCTATTAGCAAGTGAGGCATTGCTGATAAGTCACTGACTATAGGTTGGCCGGAAATACTTTTTCCGAGTGCTATAGGTAAAATTAAATCTTTGTTGTTAAACTTTGAACTGCTCAAAATTTCTCTTAATAACACGTTATCCCTCTGTAAATTTGGTAATTCGATACCAATAGAACTTGAGCCTGGGATAACCGAAATTCTTGCAGACTCCGAACTTGTATTTCTAGCTATATCATCAGATAAATTCACAATTTTAGAAACTTTAACACCAGCTGCAGGCTCAAATTCATTTAATGTCACAACCGGTCCTGAGCTAATTTTTTTAATTTTTCCTTCTACACCAAAATCTAAAAGTATCTTTTCAAGAAAATCCTCATTTATGTCACTTCTTAAATTATTTTTTTTATTTTTAATTTTTGGTTGTTCCAGTAATTCAAGTTTTGGTAAACTAAATATCTTTTTATGATTATCTTTTATTTCACTTTTTACCTCAAAAGAGAACGTTTCTTGAATATTATCGTTATCAACCAAAACTTCTTTTTCGATTTTTTGATTTTGTTCCTGACCAATTGTTTTTTTGCTTTTAAAAATTTTTTTGAAAAAAGATAACCAAATTAATTTAAAATTAATACTTATAAGAAATAATAAAATGAATAGCAATAATTGCAAATAATAGGATAATTCAGTGTTAAAATTTGCAATTTTAAAAAATATTTTATTGTAGAAATAGTTTCCAACAAAACCTCCATTTCCATTTATTATTAGAAAAAAAGCATCTGTATAAAATTGCGTTAGAAAAATAGTTCCAATAATCGAATAACAAACTATGTAAAATAAACTACTAAAAATATGTGTTAAATTTTTTTGGTAAATTATAGTTACTGATAGAAATATTAAAGTTATTGGTAAAAAATAAGATACTAGACCAATCGACTGAAATAAAAAATCAGCCGCAATACTTCCATTTATGCCTAAAATATTATTTATCTCTTGATTTTCTGGGTAAATAAAATTTGGATCATTAGGATTATAACTAATTAAGGCTATTAATAAAAGAACTGAGACTATTAGTATTAAAATTCCACTAAGTTCAATTAATCTTTTTAGCGCGAAATCCTTAACTTTTTCAATACTATTTTTAATATTCATAAAGAATCAAATTTATCACTTTGTATCATTTAATATTTATTGTTAAAATTAAAAAAAAATGACTATTTGCTTAATAGGAAAAAATTTAACAACATTGGTATTATCAAAAATTTTAATTAATAAAGGTATTAATGTAGATTTGTATTACTCCAATAATAATATATCTGTGAAGAGGTCTAATACAATTTCTAGAACGATTGGATTATCTAATGACAGCATAGAATTTTTAGAAAGCCATAATATTTTATTAAAAAAAAATTGTTGGAGCATAAAAAACATTAATTTATACAAAGGTGAAAACTCTAAAAGTTTTTTAAATTTTGGATCTAAAAAAAATAGTTTTTTTATGGTTTCTTATAATAATTTTTTTAAATCGTTGGAAACCGCAATTAAAAAAAAAAAACTAATTAAAATTAAGAAAAAAAATGATCAAAAATCCTTTTTGAATCTACTTAAAAAAAATTATGAAATTATTATTATTAGTGATACGAATAATTTTTTATTTAAAAAATATTTTAGTAAACATATTAAAAAAGATTACAACAGTATGGCATTTACTGCTATGATTAATCATGACTATGTAAAAAATAATACTGCAGAACAATATTTTACTGGTGTTGGGCCTTTGGCTTTTTTACCCATGTCAAACACTAAAACTTCAATTGTGTTCTCTGTATTTAATAGAGATTTAATAAAAGACAATGCTAAAATTGTAAAATTGATTAAACATTACAACCGTTTATATAATATTAAAAAAATTAGTGAATTACAAAAATTCCCGATAAATTTATCTCTCTCACGAAATTATTTTTATAGAAACATTCTATCATTTGGTGACGCCCTGCATAAAATTCATCCTCTTGCTGGCCAAGGATTCAATATGACCCTTAGAGATACTAAAATTTTATCTAAGTTAATTCAAAAGAATTTAGATCTTGGAATAAATTTAGATACTATTCTAGATAAATTTGAGATTAACAGAAAAAACTCAAATTTTATTTTTGCAATGGGGGTAGATTTTGTGCATGAATTTTTTAAATTTAATAACAAATATAATATGAAATCCATTGATAATCTTTTTAAACTTATGAACAAAAATTTGTATATTAAAAAGAAAATAGAAAATTTTGCCAATAAAGGACTTATTATCTAATTATTGTATAGTCTTGTTGCTGAAATTATCTGAAGAATAAAGTTTAATTATCTGTTCTAATTTTTTTTTCCTTAACTCCAAACTTTTGGCTTCCAAAAGCATTTGCTTTTCCTCTTTCGAAAATGGAGAGGCCATTGAAAGAGTATTTATGGTCTGATCCAAATTTTGTTTTTCAAGCTCGTTCCAATTTATTACATAACCTTGTTTTTCAAAAATTTTTTTAAGATCATTAAAGATAAGATTTAGATCGGAAAAATTTATATCTGTTTCGTCAATTTTTAAATCGTTTTCAAATCCTTTGTAATTTATTTGAAATTCTCTAAAAGGTTTTCCATTATCTACTTCATCGACTATGTTGAATCTAGATATTCCATTAAGTATTATTACATATCTTCCATCATCTGTTTCATTAAAGCTAGATATTTTTCCTAAGCTTCCAACTTTAAAGAGCTCATTTTTTTGTGGATTTGACAATCCTTTTGGCTGAATCATTCCGATCATTCGATTTGATTTTATGCTTTGGTCAATCATTTGAATGTATCTTGGCTCAAAAATATTTAGAGGCGCGGAAGTGTTAGGAAAAAAAATAAAATTTGAAAGCGGAAAAATTGGGATTATATCAGGTAAATCATTAATTTTACTCATGTAATAAAATTTAACAAATTATTATTAAAAGATCTATGTTCATATTGATGCATTATTATATTAAAAAAGGTTATTTATTATTAAAAAAATATCTTAATTCATGAATAGTATAAATGACGATAAATTATATTCTTTAGGCTTAGAACATTATAAGAAAAATAAGCTAGATAATTCGTATGATTTCCTAATTAAAATTAAAAATAAAAATTTAAACACATACAAATTAATTTCAAATATACACATAAAGAAAAATGATTTTAAGAATGCAGAGTTAACTTTAAATCAAATTCTAAGTTTTGATAAAGAGAACTTATTTGCCCTAAATTCTTTGGGAGATTTAAATAGGCTTAAAAAAAAATATAATATTGCGGAGAAATTTTATAAAAAAACAATTTTTTATGACAAAAATTTTGTTCCAGGATATTTTAATTTAGCATCACTTTATGAAGACAAGGGAGAGTTAAAACTTGCAAAAGGTCTTTATCTTAACGTCATTGAAATTGACAATAAAAATTACGCAGCATATTTTAATTTACTAAGACTTGACGACAATTCAGTAACAGAAGAAACAATTATAAAAATTGAAAATGAAATAAAATTTAATAAAGACTCACATGACAAAAATATTGCATACGGTCACTTTGTACTCGCAAAATATTATAGAAAAAAAAATAAAATAAATATGGAGGTAAAAGAATTATCTAAAGGGCATAAAATTTTTTTTGACTCAAATCCAATTAATAAAAATGCTGTTGATTATTGGTTGGAAAAAGTTCCTAAAAAAATGAATAAAAAAATTATTTTTAATAATATTGACAAAAATAAATTTAAATCTAGCAACTTTGAACCAATATTTATTCTTGGAATACCAAGATCAGGAACAACTTTAGTTGAGACTATAATTACCTCTGGAGAAGAAAAAATTTATAATGCTGGTGAAAATTTTATTATACAAAAAGCCTTACAAAATTCTCAATTAAACAAAAAAATATATGAGACTGATGATTCTCTCGAAGTGGATATAAGTTTTTTGAGAAAAAATATTATTGAAAGTTATATGGAATATTTTTTAATAAAATCTGAAAAATTTAAGTTTATAGATAGAACAATGACAAACTTTTTCTTTTCTGAGATTTTATTAGAGCTTTTTCCTAACGCTAAAATTATAAACTGTAAAAGAGATAGTTTTCATAATCTTGTTGCAATTTATCAGCAGTGTTTAAATAACTTACCGTGGTCCCATAATGTTCAAGATATTAAAAAATATATTTCTATATATAATTCAAAATTAAAAAAACTGGAAAATATTTATAGTAAAAATATATTGAATGTTGAATTGAAAAAACTAACCGAATTTCCGGAAAATACTTCAAAAGAATTAATGTCTTTTTGCAATCTAAAATGGTCTGAAAATGTCCTTAAATATTATGAAAGAAAAGATCTTATATGCACTACAGCAAGCAATATACAAATAAGAAAAAAAATTTTTAAATACGATAGCGCTAAATTTTCCCCCTACAAAGAATATTTTGATAATTTTTAATAAAAAAGTCTATTGCTTAATTTGTAAAAAGCATCTAATTTCAAAATATTTTTAATATGCGGGCGTAGCTCAGTGGTAGAGCGTCTCGTTGCCAACGAGAAGGTCGTGGGTTCAAGTCCCATTGCCCGCTCCAAGAATAAAAAATTTATGGATGATTTATCAAAAAAAAAGTGTGTACCTTGCGAAGGCGGTATTCCATCATTTAATTTAAGTGAAATTCATAAATATCTTAAGAAGATTGATGGATGGGATGTAAAAAAAAATGAAAACGAAAATTTTTACCTGATAAAAGAATTTAAGTTTGAAAATTTTATAAGTGCTCAAAATTTTGTTAATAAAGTTGGAACAATTGCTGAAACTGAAGGGCATCACCCAGATATTTGGTTTGGGTGGGGCTATGCAAAAATTAAAATATTTACACACGCTATTAATGGCCTTGCAGAAAGTGATTTTATTCTTGCCGCGAAGATTGATAGGATCAATTAATGCCTAAAATGCCTAGTTTTTGAAAAAACCAATATAGTCTTTGTGTCATTTGCAAACTTTATAATTTCTTTATCTCTTATAGAACCATAGGGTTGAATAACTGCTTTTACCCCAGATTGGACAAGTGTCTCAATACCATCAACAAAAGGAAAAAAAGCATCCGATGCTGCAACTAAATTTTCTGTTTTATGATTAAACTTTTTCATTTTATTCAAAGCTATTTCACAACTATCTAATCTACTAGGTTGCCCCGAGCCAATACCTACCGTCGAATTGTTATTTGTTAATACAATTGCGTTAGATTTTACAAATCTACATATGTTAAAAGCAAAAATAAGATCACTAAAAATTTTTTTACTAGGTTTTTTTTTGGATACAACTTTAAACATCTTTTTATTAAAATTTTTATTGTCAGAACTTTGTAAAATAAAGTTTTTACAAAGTGTATTCATGATTAAGTGATTTGTGCCAGGTTTTTGATTATTTTTAATAATTCTTAAGTTCTTTTTTTTCTTTAAAATTGACAAAGCTTTAGCATCAAAATCTTTTGCAACTACAACTTCAAAAAATTTATCGTTAATCTCCCTAGCAGTTTCTAACTTAATTTTATAGTTACAAATAATAACCCCACCAAATGCACTTATTGGATCACTATTAAAAGCTTGTTTGAAGCTAGAAAATTGATTTTTATCAATAGATACGCCTGATGGGTTAGCATGCTTAATTATAGTTGTTCCCACCCCTTTTGGTAAACTATTGATAATATCTAGTCCAAAATAAATATCGTTATAGTTGTTGTAACTTAATTCTTTACCACTTAATTTTTCTAATTCACTAATATTTCCTCTAGAGTATAATGCTCCCGATTGATGTGGATTTTCCCCATACCTTAATTTGCTGATTAATGTTCCATTAAAAGTAATCTTGTTAGAATATCTATTCTCCATAATTGTATTAAAGTAATTTGAAATATTTGCATCGTAGTAGGCAGTTTCATTAAAAGCTTCTTGTGATAACTCTTTCCTAAATTTAAGCGATGTTGACCCTTTATTATTATTCATTTCATTAACTAAACTACTCAATTGATAATTAGATGTAATTATAACCACATCTTTAAAGTTTTTTGCAGCAGATCTCACCAGCGCTGGACCACCAATGTCAATATTTTCGATTATTTTATTTTCTTTTTTAGTTTCAAGAACAGTTTTTTCGAAAGGATAAAAATTTACAATTACAAGGTCTATATTTTTAAAGTTTTGTTTTTTTATTTGATTGAGATGTTTTTTATTATCTCTCTTATAAAGTATTCCAGAATGCACTTTAGGATGTAGAGTTTTTACTCTACCGTCAAGAATTTCTTGAAAACCTGTAAAATCTCTTATTTCAGAACATTCAAATTTATGCTTTCTTATATAATTAAAAGTGCCTCCAGAGCTTATAATTTCAACTTTAAATTTTTTCAATGTTGGTAAAATTTTAATAAGTTCAGACTTGTCAGAAACAGATATTAGAGCTCTTCTTATTTTTCTCTTCATATTTTTTTAATTTCCCATTTTATCTTTTCTTCTTCGTTTTTAATTTCTCCATTTACATAAATATTTTTATTTTCAGTGTAAGTATCTTTTTTGCCAAAATATAATCCCGTCTCAATGCCAAAACTGTTATGGTCGCAAGCGAATCTCCATCCAGATTTATTCAGTTGTAATAAAATAGACTGCTTATCCTGTGTCCTTATTGCATTAGTACTTGGCAGCAAATGAAATCTTATGTCAAAACATATCTTTTGAAAATTTTTTTTGCTAATTATTGTATCTTCTCCAACATACTTAAATTCTTTTGGAAAAAATTTAATATTTCTTTGATGTAGAATACCGTATTCTTTCAAATAACCGTCATGTACGCCTTGTATTTCCCAAATTTCATCATCGTGATAAATTTTTTTATTTGTTACTTTAATATTATTTTCCAAAGTAAAGTGACCTATTTTATCCTTTTTAAATTTGCACGAAGACCTATCATCGATCGAGAGGGTAGAGTGTGCAGCTGTTGATTTAGATAAAATATTTAATTTGTGATTATAATTTTGAAAGTACCCACAATTAGTGATTACTTTTTCTTTATCATGGAAAATCTCAAACGATAAGGCACCAGATTGATAATCAGCAGAATATTTCTTATCTGGCGTTGGTCCAAGATCAACTATGATTTTATCTTTTTTATTTTTAAGTATTGTATAGCCTCCATTACTATTAAATTTGTTCTTAAATTTATAACCGTATTCTTTAATATATTTTTTGAATTCATTAGTATCTAAATTATGGTTGCCATTAAATAAAGAAGTACCGTCGTTCTCTTCAAAATAAAAATTAAAGGATTGACCAAGATAGAATATAATTTCATTTAAAAACTCTGGTATATCAGTATTAGAATCTTTTAATAATTCTCTTATAAAAACTAAATACTTTAAGTAAAAAAATACCTGTCTCGGATTTCTAGATTTTGGAAAACCATCATTATCAAAAATTGTATTAATTATTTTTTTTAATAATTGAAATCCAATATTTAAATAATTCAATTGTTGTTTAAAACATAAGCCACCCATAATTATTGCAGAACACCCAATCATTTTATCATTAACAAATTCGGTATTCTCAATTTCATTAGTTAAATGATTTAATTGTTTTTTTATAATTTTTGTAAAATTCATTTTAAACTGTTCGTTACCTTCATGATAAAAGTTATTACTATTTGCTATCCAAGAAATAACTCTTTTTGAGAGTGTATCTAGCTCCCAGCTTTTGGAACTATAGTTTTGATTTAAATTTGTCCAATTAGAAATTACAGATCTAGTAATTTTTTTTGAGGATTTTAAATCGATGGTAAATAACCAAAAAAAACTATGAAGTTTTTTAAAATCTTTTTCCAATAAATTTTGATTTTCCCAAATACTCTCTATATCGTAATCTTCAATTCTATTTCTTCTATCCTTAACTTTTACAATACAATCAAATATTTTAAGGTGTGGCATATATTCAAAGCCACCATCAAAAACTTTTGAAATTTTGGTATTGTAAATACTTGAGTTTAAATAAAATTTTCTTATTTGTTTTGTAATATATAAAAAGGGATTGATTATAGAACTTTCTTTGTAACCCATGTAGCAACTAAATAGTTTTTAAAAAATTTATATTTTTTTTTATGTCTCCATTGTTTTCTTTAAAAATTGTTGTACCTGACACTAAAACATTTGCTCCAGCTTCAAGTACTTCCTTAAAATTTGAGAAATTTATTCCACCATCAACTTCAATATCAAATTTAAAACCATTTTTATTTTTGATTTCACTTATTTTTTCTATTTTCTTAAGAACATCTTTTATAAATTTTTGACCTCCAAATCCTGGAAAAACACTCATTATTAAAACTAAATCAATTTGGTCTAGATATTTTTCTATTACTTCAATTTTTGTGTCTGGATTTAAAGATAAACCCACTTTTTTTTTAAATTTTTTTATCTCATCAATAGACTCTTGTAATGAAGTAGTTGCCTCTGGATGTATCGTAATTATATCAGCACCACTTTCTGCATAATCTTTTATGTACCTGTGCACAGGATTGATCATCAAATGTACATCAAATGGAATATTAGTATATTTCCTCAAAGCTTTTATTACAGGAGGACCTATAGTTAGATTTGGTACGAAGTGTCCATCCATAACATCCACATGGACCATATCAGCCCCACTATTCTCTAAATTTTTAATTTCGTTTCCAAGCTGACTAAAATCTGCGGATAAAATTGATGGTGATATTTTTATTTTTTTCATTGATACTTATTTACTAGTATCAATTTTTGTTTTTTTTTTGAATTATTTTTTACCAAATATTTGATAAATTTGAGACGCAATTTCACTTTCCAATGGAAAAGAAAGCATACCCATTACCGAATAACCCATTAAGTAAGGCATTAGATAAAATCTGAACATATAGAAAAACCAGGCAACATATAAAGGAACCAGAGGTTTTATGATGAAGGACGGGGTTATAAATCTAAACATAGTTATAAAAGGATCTGTCAATTTAACAAAAACCTTCATAAAGAAAAAACTAGAGTCTTCCCTTTGAAATATGTTCATTGCAACTCTACCAATTAAAGTCCACATGATCATACCCATGACGTAGTCAATTAGGTAAATCATTGGGTGAAAATTTGCGTACATGTCTGAGAAAAAAACTTAAGGGGCGATAAATTCTCGCCCCTTAAAAATTAAGTATTTAGTGTTGTCTTCCTAGTATCGCTTTACCACTTGGTACACGAACATCGTCCACCATTTTCTGAGTAGCAGCGTCTGGCGCTTTAGTTGCCAAGCTGACTACGATCATAAGTACTAAGCTTACTACTGATCCAACTATACCAAATGTTAACTGAGTAATATCTAAGAAACCAGGGTAACCACTTCTTACAGCAATTAAGTATGCTGTTCCAGCGGCTAGTCCTCCTAGCATTCCTGCGACTGCTCCTTGAGCATTTGCTCTCTTCCACCATACTCCTAGTACAAGCGGGAAGAATAATCCTGACATCGCAAAGTCAAAAGCCCAGATAACCGAACCTAAGATACCTTGAATTTCAAGAGCTGCAATTGTTGCTCCAGCGAAACCAATTAATACAAGTAATATCCTTGCGATTAACAATCTTTTAGCTGTTTCCGCTTTAGGGTTAATCATCTTGTAGTAAATGTCGTGAGATAATGCATTAGATATCGCTAACACTAATCCGTCAGCTGTTGACATGGCAGCAGCCATACCTCCAGCAGCAACTAGACCAGAAATTACATATGGTAATCCTGCTATCTCTGGAGTTGCCAATACAACGGCTTTACCACCCATGAAGAACTCGTTTAATTCGAGCGTTCCATTTCCGTTAAAGTCGCTTACAAACATTAAGTTTGCTTGGTTCCAGTTTTGATACCAGTCAATTGCTTGAACTTCAGAAATTGACTTACCAATAATTCCTGTTGCTAAGTTTGGATCCATTAACGATAGTTTAGATAATGTAGCTAACATTGGAGCTGATGAATAAAGTAGGAATATAAAGAATAGTGACCAACCTACTGATCTTCTAGCAGCTTTTACACTTGGAGTAGTGAAATATCTCATCATAACGTGTGGTAATGAAGCTGTTCCAGCCATCATACAAACCGCTAATGAAATAAATTTCCAAGGTGTAGTGTTAACTTCAGCGTGCGCTTTGGTAATACCTGATAGTCCTTTAGGAACCTGTTTTAAATCAGCTGCAGAATTTTTAACACTGCCAAGACCAAACTGAGCTTCTAACTCAGCGATTCTAGCAACTTCATCTGCTAACATTAAGTGTGGAAATACTCCAGCACCCATTTTGTTACTGATCCAGAATACAGGTATCAAGTAAGCTATAATCAATACAATGTATTGAGCTACTTGAGTCCATGTAACTGCTCTCATTCCACCAAGCATTGAACACATCAATATACTTGCTAATCCTACGTAAACAGCAATGTTAAAAGGAATATCAAGTGCAACTGATGCAATTGTTCCTGTAGCATTAATCTGTGCTGTCACATAAGTGAATGATGCAACTGTTAAGACTATTACCGCAGATAGTCTAGCTAAGTTTCCGCCATATCTAGTTCCGATGAAATCTGGAACTGTGTAGCAACCGAATTTTCTTAAATATGGTGCTAGTAGTGACGCAACTAGAACGTATCCACCCGTCCAACCAACAAGTAGTGCCATATAACCATAACCTTTGAAGTAAATTCCTCCAGCCATCGCAACGAATGAAGCACCAGACATCCAGTCTGCTGCTGTAGCCATACCGTTGAACACTGTTGGAACTTGTCTTCCAGCTAAGTAATATGCATCAACTTGAATTGTACGAGATAGGTAACCAATTAGTGCATAAATTAAAACTGTAAATGCTACAAAGCAAATTCCAATTACTTTTGCAGACATTCCAGCTTGTTCGGCAATCGCCATCAAGATTATGAAAACTATGAAACCACCAGTATATGTTCCATAAATCTTGGGGAGATTGTTTATAAAATTACCCTTAAACATTAGTCATCCTCTCTTTCAGAAAAGCCGAACTCTTCATCAATCTTTTCTTGTCTTCCCGCAAACCAAAAAATTAGTATTACGAAAATTCCAAGAGAACCTTGACATGTCATATAATATGACAATGGATATCCAAAAGGTCTAATAGATGATGCTTCCATTTCGGCACCGAAGAGGAAGATGCCAATAGAGAAAACGAACCAGATGGCTAGCGTTACAAATAGCAGACCTCTAGTCTTTTCCCAATGTTGTGCTTGTTTTGACATTTTTTTCCCTCCCTATAGGTTAAAAGACGAAAGATTACTCATTATGAAAAATATTGGAACCCCTAAAATTCTCGTATTTTTTGTTATTTTATAATATATTACAACTTTTAGTATACATATGGCCCTAAAATATAGATTCAATCTCAAAGATATAAAATTAGAGGATTTCAAGGTTTATCTATTGGCAATGTTCAAGGGAATTTTGCCAAAAAAAAAAATTAAAAATTTTTTAGATCTCGAACAATTTATCCAAAAAAAATCTGCGTGGGTTACTCAAGTAACTTTGTACAATTATTTAAAAACAAGAATGGGTACAAAATACGTTTTACATTTTGATAATGATGTTTTTATTGACTCAATTAATTTAGCAAAATGGAACATCTATATAGTTTCTCTACAAGATCTAACTTTTTTCACATTTTCTTATATCCATAATAATTTTAACCTTAATGATTTTGAAAAGTCTAAAAGAATTTATGAAACAATTATTGACGAAGAAATTAAGAATGGTATGCCAGAAGACATAGCAGCTCACGGAAAAAAAACTTTTTTTGAAAGATATGAAAAAACTGATTGGAAAAAGTATTATAACTCACTTCCATTTAATCCTAGTGCACTGGCACTTTATAAATGGGCTCCCATTGCAGAAGAATTAAAAACTTTGGACAGAAAAATTGTTTTAAACTCTATGATACTTAAATGGGATAATATTAAAGATGAATTTATAAAACTGATAAAGTTTTAAACATTTTTTCTCTCATCAACTAAACTTTGAACAACACTTGGGTCAGCTAAGGTTGTTGTATCACCAAGTTGATCATGTTCGTTTGCTGCAATCTTTCTTAAAATTCTTCTCATTATTTTTCCAGATCTTGTTTTTGGTAAACCTGGTGAAAAATGTATTAGATCAGGTGTTGCAATTGGACCAATTTGTTTTCTAACCCATAGCTTTAATTCTCTCTCTAAATCACCATCTGCCTTTTCACCCACATTAAGAGTGACATAACAGTAAAGACCGTTACCTTTTATATCATGAGGGTACCCAACTACTGCAGCTTCTGCTACCTTAGGATGTGCAACGAAAGCACTTTCAATTTCAGCTGTACCTAAGTTGTGTCCTGATACAATTATTACATCATCTACTCTTCCTGTTATCCAATAATATCCATCTTTATCTCTTCTGCATCCATCTCCAGTAAAATACTTTCCATCAAATTGAGAAAAGTAAGTTTCGATAAATCTGTTATGATCACCATAAACCGTTCTCATTTGCCCAGGCCAAGATTGAGCAATGCAAAGTCTCCCTTGAGCTTCTCCTTTTAATACTTTTCCATTTTTATCGACTATTACAGGTTTAATTCCATAGAAAGGTTTTGTAGCAGACCCTGGTTTTAGATCTATTGCACCAGTTTGTGGGCTAATTAAAATACCACCTGTTTCCGTTTGCCACCAAGTATCAACTATTGGACATCTAGAATCCCCAACAATTTTGTAATACCACTCCCATGCCTCAGGATTTATTGGTTCGCCTACAGTTCCAAGTAGTTTAAGTGTTTTTCTTGAAGTTTTCTTTACAGGTTTATCTCCCTCCCTCATTAAAGCTCTAATCGCAGTTGGCGCAGTGTAAAAAATATTCACTTTATATTTATCTACGATTTGCCACCATCTAGATGAGTCTGGATATGTCGGTATTCCTTCAAACATTAAAGTTGTAGCACCATTAGCTAATGGTCCATAAATTATATAACTATGGCCAGTTACCCAACCTATATCGGCAGTACACCAATAAATATCTTTTGGCTTATAATTAAAGATATATTGATGTGTCATTGATGCATACACTAAATAACCACCTGTTGTATGAAGAACTCCTTTAGGCTTACCTGTAGATCCCGATGTATATAATATGAAAAGTGGATCCTCTGCATTCATCTCTTCAGGTTCACAATATGATGAGACGTTCTTAATTATATCGTGATACCAAACATCCCTACTATTATCCCAACTAATATCATTACCAGTTCTTTTAACAACAACACATTTTTTTACATTAGGACAACTCATCAATGCTTCATCTGTAATTGATTTTAAAGGAATAGTTTTTCCTCCTCTCAAACCTTCATCGGCAGTTACAACATAATCTGACTCACAATCATTTATACGACCAGCTATACTGTCAGGAGAGAAACCCCCAAATATTATCGAATGAATTGCTCCAATTCTTGCGCAAGCCAACATTGTATAAGCTAGCTCTGGTATCATTGTTAAATAAATTGTGACTCTATCTCCTTTTTGTACACCTATATTTCTTAAACCATTTGCTATTTTGCACACTTCGTTATGCAATTGTTTGTATGTGATTTTCTTTTGTACTTTTGGATCATCTCCAACCCACATAATTGCAGTTTTATCTTTATTATTTTTTAAATGTCTATCAATACAATTAGCTGAAGCATTGAGCGTTCCATCGTAAAACCATTTAATGTTTACGTCTGAACTACTATATTTAACGTCTTTAATTTTTGTGTATGGCTTAATCCAGGCAACTCTTTTTCCCTCTTTTCTCCAAAATCCGTCGTTATCTTTAATAGATTGGCTATACTTTTTTTCGTAGATAGTTTTACTAACCAGAGCCTTTTTTAACCATTCAGACTTAACTTTATAAATTTTTTCTGATGATTTGTTATCTTTGGATTTTAACTTTTTAACTTTTTTTTTATATTTTCTAACTTTTCTAGATCTAGTCTTAGATTTATATTTTTTTTTAACTTTTTGCTTAGTTTTTCTTTTTTTTGATTTTTTTGCCATAATTTATTTATTAATATTACTCATATTATTTAAAATCTTCCAGCTTTTTGAGTCAATAGGCATTACTGATAATCTGCTTTGTTTTACAAGGGGTAATTGATTTAGATGCTCAATTTTCTTTATATTTTCTAAACTTACTGGTTTTTTTAATTTTCTTTTAAATTTAACTCTCACTGCAACAAATTTTTTCTTTTTATCTGTTGGGTCAATAAAGGCTTCCTTTATAACTTTTACAATACCGACAATTTCTTTACCTATATTAGAATGATAAAAAAAACAAAGATCACCAGTTTTCATATTTCTTAAATTTTTGGCCGCTTGATAATTTCTTACTCCGTCCCAAATCACACCTTTAGCCCCAGCTTTAATTTGTTGATCAATAGACCAAACGTCAGGTTCTGATTTTAGCAACCAATATTTCATTTTAACAACCTAATATAGTTTATATAACTTTTCTAAATTTATTTGAATCATTTTGATATAATATAAGCTAATACTACTATTTCATTTTATGAAAGATAAAATTAAAAAAATATTGGAATTAATTAAAGATAATAGCTTTATCGAAGCTAAGATTATTTGTGATAATATCAAAAATAAATTAGATAAAAATTTTGAATTCATTAATATTCATGGTTATATTTTGTTCCATCTTAATGATTATCAAGACGCAATAAAACTCTGGAAGAAAGCAATTATCATTAAGCCTGATTATATATTTGCATTAAACAATTTAGGAAACGTTTACTCAAAATTAAACAAACATACCGAAGCTATTGAATTTTTTAAAAAAGCATTAGAGATTAAACCAGATTATTTCGAAGCATTGTTTGGAATTAGTGATGTTTATTTTAAAATTCAAAATTATAAAGATGCACTAATTCACTTAAATAAATCATTAAAAATTAAACCTAACTTTTTACCAGTTATAAAAAGTAAGTTACATCTTTTACAAGTGATGGATAAAAAAAATGATGCTTTAAAATTTTTAGATGAAATGATTAATTTAACACCTGACAATGCTTATTTATATAACGAAAAAGCGTTAATTCTATCTCAAATGGACAAACAAACTGAGGCAATAAACTCTTATAAAAGTGCTTATTTAATTGATCCTGATTATCCATTTGTTTTAGGAAATATTGTTTTTGATAAATTGATGAATTGTGAGTGGCACAAGATAGATGAAGACTTTGAAGAAATTATTTATAAAGTAAAAAGCGAAAAACAAGTAGCAGACCCGTTGATGATATCATATATTTGTGATTCACCTTCATTGCAAAGTAAATCAGCGGAAATTTTCGTAAATTTTAAAAAAATGGGAGAACATAAGAATCATTTATTTCCTAATGTAAAACAGAATGAAAAAATAAATATTGGATATTATTCAGCAGACTTTAGAAATCACCCCGTTGGTCACTTAATATCAAAAACAATAGAGCTACATGACAAATCAAAATTTAATTTGCATGGTTTTTATTT
Organism: uncultured Pelagibacteraceae bacterium; assembly: GCA_902585365.1. Taxonomy (GTDB): domain Bacteria; phylum Pseudomonadota; class Alphaproteobacteria; order Pelagibacterales; family Pelagibacteraceae; genus Pelagibacter. The sequence continues at coordinate 16,277 of CACIDF010000002.1, read as the reverse complement.
TGGCAAAAAACAAAAAAAAGATGATATTTATTATTTAAGATTTAAAAAGGCTTTCGACAAATTTCATGATATTGCAAATATGAGTAACGAGGAAATTGTAAATTTATCAAGAAATTTAAAAATAGATATTGCAATTGATTTAATGGGACATACCGGTGGATTTGAAAATCGACTGGAAATTTTCTTATATAAATGTGCACCAGTTCAAATTAATTTTCTAGGTTATCCTGGAACGGCGGGAACTGATAAAATGGATTATATAATTGCTGACAAAACTGTTATAGATGAAAACGATAAAAAATTTTACTCAGAAAAAATAATTTTTCTCCCAAATTCTTACCAACCTTCGGAAAAAGATCGTTTAATATCCGATATTAAGTTGACTAAAAAAGAATTAGGTTTACCAGAGAACAAATTTATTTTTTGTTGCTTTAATTCAAATCAAAAGATTTTAAAGCAAGCCCTTAATCTTTGGGTCGAAATTTTAAAACAAACTCCAAAAAGTATACTATGGCTTCTTTCTAAAAATAAAAATTTTATAAAAAATCTAAAAGAAGAATTTGAGAAAAAAAATATCAAATCGGAAAGAATTATATTTAGTGAGTCTATACCTTTAGAAAAACATTTAGCAAGAATTAAATTTGCAGATTTATTTTTAGATACTTTTCCATATAACGCTCACACAACTTGTAGTGATTCTATTTGGGCAGGTGTTCCAGTTTTAACAAAAAAAGGAAAATCATTTCACAGTCGAGTAGCATCAAGTTTATTGAGAACTAGTGGCTTAGATGAATTAATAACTAACTCAGATGAAGAATATATTGAAAAAGCTCTAAAAATAGCAAATGATGAAAAATATTTAAAACACTTAAAAGACAAATTAAATACTTCAAGGGATACTAACCCATTATTTAATAGTGAATTATACACGAGAAAATTAGAAGAAGCTTATGAAATTGTTTTAAAAAAACATATCGAAAATCAAGATCCTGATGATGTTTATCTATAATTTGACACCAGATCCTTTTAAAAATTTTGCTCTTCTATCCAATGGCCACCTAGGTCTTACTGGAAAATTCAATTTATCAAATTTCCTTTTTTTAAATTTTTTTAATCCAGTGATTGCAATCATAGCAGCGTTATCGCTACATAAATTCATTTTAGGGAAATATGATTTAAATTTTTCCTCATAACAAATTTTTTTTATTATTCTTCTAATCTCCTGATTAGATGCAACACCACCGGCTATAACTAAAGATTTGCCTTTTGAAATTTTTCGAAATTTCCCTATTGCTATTTTTGTCTTTTTATAAATTATTTTTAAAACTGTAGCCTGAAAAGAAGCAGCTAAATCATATTTATCTTTTTTTGTCTTTAATAAAATTTTTGCTCGTAACACCGCTGTTTTTAATCCTGCGAAAGACAAATTACAACCACCTTTATTGATTATAGGCATAGGAAGATCAAATTTTTTTGGATCTCCCTTTTTTGAATATTTTTCTATTTTAGGCCCTCCTGGAAATCCAAAGCCCAACATTTTTGATGTTTTGTCGAAAGCTTCACCAAGAGCATCATCAATCGTAGTACCTATTCTTTTGTATTTACCTAAACCTTTGACTACTAGAAATTGAGTATGACCTCCTGAAATTAATAAAAGCAAATATGGATACTTAAGTTTATTTTCAAACATTGGACTTAAAGCATGACCTTCTAAATGGTTAACAGCTATTAATGGTTTTTTTAAAGCTAAAGCTAATGATTTTGCAAAACTAAAACCAACAGACAAACACACGATTAACCCAGGTCCTGCTGTTGCTGATATAGCGTTTATATCATTTAATTTTACTTTGCTTTTTTTTAGAGCCTTTTTTGTAATCATTTCAATTTTTTCTAAATGACTTCTTGCAGCCAACTCTGGCACTACTCCTCCAAATTTCTTATGAACCTGTTCTTGGCTAGATACAATATTAGCTAATATTTTTGGTGGTTTTGATCCATTATCTTGGATTATTGAAACAGCAGTCTCATCACAGCTTGTTTCTATACCCATTATAAGTATTTTTTTTTTCATAAATAATTTAATTAATATAGGTAAATTTAAATATTATGAATAAAAAAAAAATAATCATAGGAGCTCGAGGAAGTAAATTAGCTATTAAATATGCTGAACTTGCTATAAGAAAAATTAAAAAATTTTATAATGGGAAAATTGAGTTAAAAAAAATTGTTACAAAGGGTGATAGAATTTTAGACCGAAGAACTTCTGACATTGGTGGCAAAGGAGAATTTGTGAAAAATATTGAAAAAGAGTTAATTTCAAAAAAAATTGATATAGCTGTTCACTCATTAAAAGATGTTCCATATAAACAGACACGAGGTCTGATTATAAAAACATTTCTTAAAAGAAATTCTCCGAATGAAGTGTTAATAAGTAAAAATAAGTTACCTTTTGAAAAGTTAAAAAAAAATTCTGTTATTGGTACATCTTCTTTTAGGAGAGAATTTCAATTAAAAAGGGCGAGGCCTGATTTAAAATTCAAACTTATAAGAGGAAATATTGACAGTAGAATAAAAAAAACTTATGGAAAAAAATATGATGCGATCATTTTAGCTAAGGCGGGATTAAAGTTTTTAAAGATGACTAGATTTATTACTCAGGAATTTAATTGTAGCAAGATTATCCCATCAGCAGGCCAAGGTATAATTTCTCTACAATCAAGAAAAAATGATAATAAAATTAATAGACTTTTAGAAAAAGTTAATGACAAAAATACTAAAATTAGAGCAAAGACTGAGAGACAAGTTTTAAAAATTTTAAAAGGTGACTGTAGTACAGCAGTTGGCATTTACTCATTCTTTAAAAAAAAAAAACTAGTTTTAAAAGCTGAGCTATTTTCTGTTGATGGAAAGTCTAGATATTTTTATGAATATTCTGATACAATTGGGAAAGCATTAAAAATTGGATCAATTGTTGGAAATTATTTGAAAAAAATATCTCAAGGCAATTATAAAAACTGAAATGCACATTTTATTAACTCGTCAATTAGAAGATTCAAAAGATTTAATTCAAAAATTTAAATCTAATGGATTTAAAGTATCAAACTTGCCCTTATTAGAGATTAGAAAATCAGATTATAATGAAACAAAAATTTATAATCATAACGCAATCATTTTTACTAGTTCTAATGCAATTAGATTTTTAGATTTAAAGAATATTAATAAGAATATTTTATGTTTTTGTGTTGGCTCATATACAGAAAAAACTGCAAGGTCCTATGGTTTCCAAAATGTATTTGCAGCTGATGGAAATGTTAGAAATTTGAAAGAACTTATACAACAAAATTTATCAGAAAAAGATAACAAAATACTTTATGTGAGTGGAGATGTTGTGTCATATCCCTTAGACAAAGAGTTAATTTCTGAAGGGTACAATGTTGAGAGATTGATAAATTATACTGTAAAACATAACGAAAATTTAGATTTATCATTTTTAGAGTCTTTAAAGATAGATATACCAAATTTAGTGTATGTTTATTCAGAAAATAGTGCGAAAAGCTTTTTAAAAATAATTAAAAAATATGAATTAGTTGACTACTGGATGAATACTAACTTAATGTGCATTGGTGAAAAAACATCAACAATTTTAAATGTGATAAAATGGAAAAAAATATTTTTATTTAATCCTGGTGAAGAGGAATTTTTATTATATAAAATTTAAAATATGGAAGTTTTTATTAATTTAAAAAATTTATTTCTTTCTGTTTGGGATAAAGGAATTTTAGGAATTGATATAGGTCAGATATTAATCGGGTTAGGAATTTTTTTAATATTTCTAATTTTTAGAGGTTTAATTAGCAAACTAATTATAAAAAAACTGGAGCTTATTTCAAAAAGAACAACCAACAAGTTAGATGACACTTTTGTAAAAGCTATGGTAGGACCGGCACGTTTTTTACCTATAGTTTTAGGTTTTTTCTTTGCAAGTTATTATATGACGTTTGCTGAGGACACCAGATCTTTTGTAGACACAATAAACAGAACCTTAATTACAATTTTATTATTTTGGATTATTCATCAAATAATTGAACCAATTTCATACATTTTAAGCGGATTAGATAAAATTCTTACAAGAGAATTGATAGGATGGATAATTAAGTCTTTAAAAATTCTAATATTTATTTTAGGTGCTGCCGCTGTTTTAGAGTTATGGGGAATAAAAATTGGACCAATTATTGCTGGGTTAGGTCTATTTGGAGTAGCTGTTGCACTTGGAGCCCAAGATTTATTTAAAAATTTGATATCTGGAATTTTAGTTCTTGTAGAAAAAAGATTTAAAATGGGTGATTGGATATTAGTAGAGGGCACAATCGAAGGAATTGTCGAAAAAATAGGATTTAGATCAACAACTATTAGAAAGTTTGATAAATCATTAGCTATAATTCCTAATTTTCAGTTTGCAGAAAATGCTGTTATTAATGTAAGCCAAACAACTAATTGGCTCATAAGTTGGATTATTACTTTGCAATATGACACAACGGTTGATCAGTTAAAAAATATAAGAGACCAAATCGAAAAACATATTACGGAAAATGATGACTACGATAAAAAAGTAGGGATCGCAGTTAGAGTAGATAAATTTTCAGATAGCTCGATAGATATGTATGTAAGATGCTTCACCAAAACTAATAGTTGGAATGAATGGCTGAAAGTCAAAGAAAAATTAGCCATTGAAATAAAGCAGATAGTTGAAAAAAACAAAGCATCTTTTGCTTTTCCAAGTCAATCTATCTACGTCGAAAAAAAATGATAGCTCTATTTTACTTATCATTACAAATCTTAAAATTATATTCTTATATTGTTATTGCTAACGTAATAATTAGCTGGTTAGTAGCTTTTAATATTTTAAATACTACAAATCGATTTGTTTATTTAGTTTTGGATTTTACATACAGACTAACAGAGCCTTTTTTAAGAAAGATTAGAGGTTTTCTGCCTAATCTGGGAGCTATCGATATATCCCCGGTCATTCTTCTTTTGTTGATATGGTTTATAGAAATGTGTATGAAACTTTATATAGCACCATTAATTTTTTAATTTAGAATGACTATAATAGACGGAAAAAAAATTGCTGTGGATTTAAGATCAAATTTAAAAAATGAAGTAGATAATCTAAAAAAAAAATTTAATAGAGTTCCAGGCTTAACTGTAATACTTATAGGTGAATATGCTCCAAGCAAAATTTATGTACGTAATAAAGAAAAATCAGCAATAGAAATTGGTCTTAAATCAGAAATTATTAAGTATCCCGATACAGTAGATGAAAAAACTGTTTTAGAAAAGATTAGTGAACTTAATAAAGATGAAAATGTTTCTGGCATTTTGGTACAGTTGCCACTTCCAAAACACATTAATAACAAAAAAATTATAGATGCAATCGATCCAAACAAAGATGTAGATGGTTTTCATCCTAACAATGTAGGAAATTTGTCGTCTGGGTATGAAAGTTCGGTTCCTTGTACACCACTAGGATGTCATTTGTTGATTAAAAAAATAGAGCCAAATTTAAATGGAAAAAAAGCAGTTGTTTTAGGTAGATCCAATTTAAATGGAAAACCAATGACTCAACTTTTACTAAAGGAAAACTGTACAGTGACAATTGCTCATTCAAAAACAAAAAATTTAAAAGAAGAATGCTTAAAAGCAGACATTTTAGTAGTTGCAGTAGGAATTCCAAAACTTGTTAAAGGTGACTGGATTAAGAAAGGATCTATAGTAATCGATGTTGGTATTAATAAAACTGAAGAAGGAATAGTTGGTGATGTTGATTTCGATGAAGTTTCAAAATTTGCAAAAGCAATAACCCCAGTCCCAGGTGGAGTTGGACCAATGACTATTGCTTGTTTATTAAAAAATACAATAGAGTGTTTTAAAAGATCATTGGTATAAATTTAGAAGTATTTGATTAAATTCCTCACCAGCTTTTGTAGTGTTGAATAGTTTTTCAATAGCTTTCTTTTGATAGTATTTTTTTGTTTCTAATAAATTATCACTATTTGCGATATCGATAGCTAATTCTACATATTCATTTTTATTTTTAACTATCGGTGGTTTCTCAATTTCCATCTGCATATAAGCAGCACTAACGATTCTAGATTTTATATACTTAGTTGGCATTGTAACTGTTGGTGTTCCATATACCATAGATTCGTGAAATGAGTTACCTGCGCCAAAAAATAATGGATCTAATAATACAGACGATGTTCCTAAGTGATTTACATAATTATCTCTACTGAGTGGATCAAGAAAAATAACCCTATCCAGATCAAAAAATTTAATTTTCTTGAAACGATCAATTAATTTATTGAAATAAATTTTATTGTTATCTTTAATTAAATATAAAACACCTTTTTTATCTTTTTTTAGTATTTCAGCTAAAATATGATCAAATTCAGGATGAAACTTAAACATTGTTTGCGGACAGGAGTAAATATTATTTTTAGATAATTCTGAATCATTTATCTTTTGTTCAATTTTTGGAAATTCATAAATCATTGGCAAGTGATCCATCAACAATAGTTTTTCAGAGTAGCTTTTTGAAGTTTCATCTGTAATTAAACTTTTAGAACATAGAAAAAAATCTATACTTTCACTACCTGTTGTTTCAGGATGACCCCATGACATTATCTGGTGTTTGGCAAGTCTGATTAGAGACAAATAATACATCTCAACCGACATACCGATGTCTGGATAAAATAAAATATTGAATTTTTCCTTTTTAAAAAAATTAATTTTATCAACCAATTTTTCTGGAAGTCTAACATTTTTCAAAAAACCATTTTTTTCTTTTTCAATAAATTCATTAAAAAGTTTACTGGCCTTTGTTTTTTTAGAATGCAATATAAAAATATTAAATTTTGTTTGGTCTAGACTGAAAATAATATTCTTAAATAATTTACCAATTGTATGATTAGTAAAAAATTCAGATATAAAACCTATTTTTATTTTTTCATTTTCTTTTTTTTCAACAACACAATTTTCATTTAATTCTCTATAAATTTTTCTTAAAGCCTTTACACTTTTGATATTTAGTTCAAGATTATCATGTTGATTATAAGATGACTCATAGTGAGGTGTCTGTATTATCTGATCATTATCATAATCTAGTTGTTCGCTATTTTCTAAAATTTGGTCATAACATTTACTTATTTTTGTTCTATATTTATCAATTTCATCGTTATCCTTTACAACTACTGGAAACAATAATTCTTTTTGGTATTTCCACTTGGGATTCATTAAATTTTTGCTTAAACCCTCTTCAATTAGATTAATCATCTCATCAATTTTGTCCTGGTTTTTCAAAATTGATGCATAAAATTGATAAACATAAGGCTCTTTTTCATTTAATCTTAAAACTTTTTTGATCGTATTTTCTGCGTTGTGAAAGTCTCCAGAAAAAGCATACGCGTGCAGTAAATTTCTTAAAACAGATAAATTTTCTGGAAAATGAGTTAGGATCTTATTAAATAGTTCAATCGATTTAGAGTAATTTTTGTTTAGTAAATGATTATAAGCAATTTTAAATAATTCTTCTGTAGAAATTTTATTCACGATCAAGTTTGTTAATGAACATTATTACACTAATACGAAAAAATAAAAATATATTATGATAATTTAGATCTTCCACCGTCTACACCTATTATCTGACCAGTTATCCACGAGCTATCTTCAGATAATAAAAATTGCGCCATTGCAGCAGCATCTTTTCCTTCACCTACTCTTTTCATTGGGTGAGCTTTAGCTACGCCTTCTGCAATTAATTTATTTTTTAATATTGGATCAGCTATTTTCGATTTTGTTAAACTGGGAGCAATACAATTAACTCTAATATTAGGTGCGAACTCAGCTGCTAAAGATACTGTTAGTCCTTCGATAGCACCTTTCACTGATGCAATTATACTATGATTTGTAAATCCTCTTTGAACAGCGACTGTTGAAAACATAACTATAGAGCCCTTATTTTTTTTTAAATTGTCCTGAAAGTTTTTAACAGTCTCAACTATTGGAAAAAAATTTAAATCAAAACACTTCATAAAATCATCTTTTTTAACTGCTCGAACAGGTTTAAGATCAATAGAGCCAACACAATATGCAATACCAGCAATTTTCTGTCCCTCAAATTCATTTTTTAAATTTTTAACAGATTGTTCATCTAAAACATCAACGACACTGTATTTACAGTTCAGCTCAGATGATAATGCATTTAGACCGTTTTCATCCCGACCTATGAGTTGAACATCATGATTTTTGCCAACCATTAATTTGGCTAAGTTTGAACCGATAGAACCTGTCGCACCAAAAATTAAATATTTTCCTGACATATCGTATAATAGTATTTATAAATAAATTATGAAATTATTTATTATACTTGGAAATCAATTATTTCCATTAAAATACCTAAACCGCTTCAAAAAAGACCATCTTTTTTTTATGGCAGAAGATAACGGTTTATGCACCTATGAAAAACATCACAAACTTAAAATCCTTTTATTTCTTTCATCAATGAGATCATTTTATGAAAATTTAAAAAAAAATAGCTTTAAAATTACTTATTCTAAAATTGAGGATTCAGCATTTAAAGATGATTATCTTTTAAAAATAAAAAAAATTTTAAAAAAAAATAAAATCAATGAAATTTCGTGTTTTGAAATTGAAGACAAACCATTTGAAAAAAAAATGATAGATTTTTCAAAGAAAAATAAAGTAAAGCTCAATATAATTACATCTCCGATGTTTCTTAATACTAGAGATGATTTTAAAAAATATTTATATAAATCAAAAAAACCATTCATGGCAGTTTTTTATAAAGAAACGAGAAGAAAAATGAACATCTTAATGAATGGCGAAGATCCTGTTGGTGGTAAATGGAGTTTTGATGAAGATAATAGAAAGAAACTGCCAAAAGGAACTAAAGTTCCCTCATTTCCTAAAATCAATCAAACAGTTCACACAAAAAAACTGAAAAGCATTATAGAAAAAAAATTTGCAACACACCCTGGTTCAACAGAAAATTTTTGGTTTGCGACTGAATATAAAGAAGTTCTAAAATTACTAGATTTTTTTATAAAAGAAAAATCTAATTTATTTGGAGATTATGAGGACGCTGTTGATCAAAATAATAATATATTGTTCCATAGTGCTCTTAGTCCCTACATAAATTTGGGTTTAATAACTCCAGAAATAATTATAGAGAAAATTTTAGATAGTCATAAAAGGAAAAAGATTAGAATAAATTCTTTAGAGGGTTATATAAGACAAGTAATTGGCTGGCGAGAATTTATGAGAGGAATTTATCAAAATTTTTGTAACAGATTAGAAACTGGTAATTTTTTTAAACATAATCGTAAAATGAAACCTACTTGGTACCAAGGGAACACAGGACTTCCACCTTTAGACTATGCGATAAAAAATGCCAATGATCATGGTTGGTCACATCACATAGAGAGATTAATGATTTTATCAAACATTATGAATCTCTGTGAAATTAAACCGATATATGTTTACAAATGGTTTATGGAAATGTTCGTTGATTCATCTGATTGGGTAATGTCTCCAAACGTTTATGGAATGGGATTATTTAGTGATGGAGGAATTTTTGCCACCAAACCTTACATTTGTGGATCAAGTTATTTTCTTAAAATGATGGATTTTAAAAAAGGTGAATGGTGCAACATTATGGATGGTCTTTACTGGAGATTTATAAATAAGAATAGATCCTTTTTTTTAAAAAATCCAAGATTATCAATGATGGTTAGAATATATGACAAAATGAATGCCCAAAGAAAAAAAGTTATACTAGCCGCAGCAGATAAATTTATAAAGGAAAATACTAATGCCAGTTAAAGTTTTTTTTAATAACTCTTGTAATATTTGTAAACTAGAAATTGATCACTACAAAAAAAATTCTGACGAGAGTTTAGAATGGGTTGATATTACAAACAATCAACAAGCAGTTGACTTAACATCAAAATCTAAAGAAGAACTTTTAAGGAGATTGCATGTGATTGACAATGGACAAGTTGTTGGGGGAGCTAAAGCATTTATAATTATCTGGTCAAAAATACCAAAATATAATTTTTTAGCAAAAATTTTGAGTTTTAAACCTTTGTTTATCTTATTTCATTATGCTTATGAATTTGTAGCTTATTTTTTATTTTTAAAAAACAAACACCAACTTAATGAAAAAACAAAACCTACCAACTAAGTTGTGCCCAGTTTGTGAAAGGCCTTTTAAATGGAGAAAAAAATGGAAGCTGAACTGGGAAAAAGTTAAATATTGCTCTAAAAGATGTTCATCAAAAAGGTAAATTATTTATATAAATTTTTAATTATTTTTTCTTTAATACTACCAATTAACAGTTCTCGTGCAGAATTTTTTAAAGATATTTCAAATATTATAACGATTAATGAAAGCAGGCTTAGTTATGGGGTTTCGGTTACGGATATTAATGAAGATGGAAATAATGAGTTTATAGTCACAGGTTTTGGTTATCCAAACTTAGCTTTAGGTTACATTGATGGAAAATTAAAAAACATAATCCAAGAGGACGTTTTTTTGGATCGAGATAGAAAAACTATTGGTGTTGCAGCTTGTGATATAGATAAAGATGGTTTTGAGGAAATTTATTTTTTAAATACAGATACCTATAGTGGAACAAAAAAATACTCTGATAGACTAATCGATAAAAGTAACAATAATTATTTTGACTTATTTGAGTTAAAAAAAAATATAGAAAATTTAAACTTAACAGCAGGTAGATCTGTAGTTTGTGTTGATAGAAAGGGTGATGGTGAATACGGTATTTATGTAGCCAATTATGGAGGACCAACTAGATTCTATGAAATTGAAAATAACACAATAACAGATAAAGCAAAAACCTTAAATTTGGATAAAGTTACTGGTGGAAGAGCAGTAGTATCAGGACACATATTAACAGATAGAGCTGACATATTTGCAGCAAATGAAAGAGGCGCTAACTTTCTTTTAAAAAATAATGAAGGTAAATTTGAGGATGTTGCTTTTGATTACAGAGTTGATGATGTAATACAGAATGGAAGGGGAACTGCATTATCTGATATCTATTATAGAGGAAGATTAGACATTTTGAGTGGTAATTGGAATGGATATCATAGAGCATACGTTTTAGAAAATAACGAATTTAAGGACATAGGAAACAAAGCTTTCGATAGACCATCTAGAATAAGAACAATTATCTCCGCTGATTTTGACAACGACGGTTTTGATGAAGTTTTCATGAACAATATCGCAGAACCAAACAAATTATTTAAAATAAATGAAAATGGAAAATTTGAGGAAATAAAATTAAAAACGGCGCTTGAGACTCAAGGATTTGGCACTGGAGCAGCTGTAGCTGACATTGATAATGATGGTATTTTAGAATTATTAGTCTCTCACGGCGAAAGTAAAGCACAACCTTTGACATTGTATAAAGCAAAAGTAGAAAAAAATAATAAATATTTAAGGATTAAGCCCGTCAATAAATTTGGAGCTCCTGCTAGGGGAGCAACTGTAACTTTAATATCTAATCAAAGAAAGCATTCAAAAACAATAGATGCTGGATCTGGTTATTTATGCCAAATGGAACCTGTGGCACATTTTGGAATTAGAAAAAATGAAAAAGATTTTAAAATAGAAGTTAAATGGACAAATGGTAAAAAAGATTTTATAGATAAAATTAAAATTAATCAAACAATTACTATCAAACAAAAATGAAAAAAATTTTAGTTAAATGCTTACTATTATTGACAATTTTATTTCATATTGAAGTAATTGCTGAAGAAAAAAATTATCATAAAGAGCTAATAACTGATTGGTCTAGAATATTTCCAGATAAAAATAGAAATGCTGCTGGACCTAAATTTTTTAAATATATCATAGACAAAGAAAATACATACAAGGATTTCCTCGAGTATAATAAGTTATTTTGCGCTGTATCTGGATCATTAATTGATCCTGATAGTGACTCGGAGTTTTTATTTGTTAAAGAGAGTAAATCAAATAATAAAATCTGTGGTAATTATTATAGATGCTGCGTTCCATGTTCTTGCGATGTAATGAAGTATTCAGAAGTTCAAAAAATGAAATATAAATTTAAAGATGGCTCGAGAGAATTCTACGTTATAACAATTAAAAACCCTTGCAACAAAAATGATTTTCCAAATAGAGTAAATAAAGAATATTTTTGCGATGGTAAAAAAATCAATAGCGATCAAGTGTTTAATCTAAATAATAGAATAGTTATAGGATTATTACATAACGGAAGAACATGTAAAAATGATGATATTGATTTAGTCAAAAATCATCAAATTACTGGTCGGTACTGCGAATTAAGAAATAATACACCTCTAGAGGAACTAGATGCTGGTATGGGTGACATCTTCATAAAACTTGCAAGATAAAAATTAACAAAAATTAAGTAAAGTTTGAAATAATTTTGGGAATATAATTTTTAAAATTAAAAAAACCTTTATTGCAATATTGCCAAGAATATTGATCGAGTTTTCTATATAAAAAATTTATTTTTAAATTATTTAAATTTAGATAATCTAGGTTTTCTCCAACATTTGGATACAATCCTATGTTTTTTTCGTCAATTTTTTTAATTTGGCTTATATCAATTATTTCGCAATCAATTGATTGGTCTTTTAATCTTTTTTCTTGATCTTCAAATAGAAGGTGCTTGAATTTTGCTACTTTTTCATTGAGTTTGATTGATCTGTTTTCATTTTTGTTAGAGACTAAATATATTTTTTTGAATTTATTATTTCTAAAGTCTGTGAATTCAAAAGACAAATTATTATCAAAAATTAGCAAATTAATTGGTTCAATATTTTCAGAATTTTTAAAATCTTGTTTTATTATTGTATAAGTTCTTTCAGAAATTTTTGGAGTAGCATTTTCATTTAATTTAATATTTTTAAATCTATTATTCGTGAATTTTTTTATATTCCATTCACTTGCAAGATAATGTTTTCCTTGTGTTTGAACTCCTGCAACCCATCTCCATCCAAGAGTATTTGATGCAGCATCTCCATCAAAAAGGTGTTGCATAAAAAATTCAGCACCCAGTTGCCAAGGTAAATCAAGTGTAAAAATCCAAATACTGGCAAACCACATTCTAGTGTGATTGTGGAGGTAGTTATTATTTTTTAACTCATTAACCCATTCATTTAAACAATCAATATTTGTTTTACCTTCTATTGCATTTTGATAATTTTTGTCATCTTTATATTTTTCTTTAATATTTCTTAAATCAATTAAATAGTCACTCCAAACATTAGGCCTCAACTCTAACCATCCTTTCCAGTACGTTCTCCAAAGCACTTCTTGTATAAACTTTTCATTTTTTGAAAATGAAAACTTTTCTAGTGATTTTTTTATAATTTCAATTTCATTAAGAACGCCATGTGTAACATAAGGTGACAAACACGAAACATTATCTCGCTTATCAGGACCAAAATCAAAATTTCTTAGCTTTGAATAATTAGAAAGATTTTTTTCAACAAATTGATTTAATTTATCTACAGCTTTCGCTCTTGAGGCTTCAAAATTCATAATTCTTTATTTTAATCTTTTTTTGTGGAAATTAATAAATCTTTCAACATTGGATTTATTAAAAGTTTTATTTTCTTCAAAAGAAACTTTTTTCATTGAATAAGCACTACTTTTTGTCAATCTCGATTGAATTGTAACATTTCCTTTATAAAGTTTAAGCTTAACACTTCCATTTACCTTGTTTCTTTTTAGATCCACAATTTTTTGTAATTTGTATCTTTCTTTTGAAAACCAATAACCATTATAAATTAATTCTGCATATCTTGGCATTATCGAATCTTTTTTATGCATAGTTTCTTTATCTAGTGTTACAGACTCCATTGCTCTATGAGCGATTAAAAGTAATGTTCCTCCAGGAGTTTCATAAACTCCTCTTGATTTAATTCCGATAAATCTATTTTCAACTAGATCAACTCTTCCAACTCCATTTTTTCCACCGAGTTGGTTTAATTTTTCTAACAGTTTTTCTGGAGTTAATTTCTTCCCATTAATAGAAGCTGGATCACCTTTTTTAAATCCAATTGTAACGTAAGTAAGTTTATTAGGTGCTTTTTCAGGCGAAGTTGTTCTTTGAAATATAAATTGAGGAGCCGAATTTTTTGGATTTTCTAAAACTTTACCTTCAGTTGATGTATGAAATAGGTTGTCATCTACTGAAAAAGGTGGGGCTCCTTTTTTGTCTTTTGGAATTGAAATTTTATGTTTTTTTGCATATTTAATTAGATCAGTTCTTGATTTTAATTTCCAAATTCTCCATGGGGCTATAACTTTTATTTTTGGACCAAAATAATGATACCCTAATTCAAATCTTACTTGATCATTTCCTTTGCCCGTTGCGCCATGCGAAACCGCAAATGCTTTGAATTTCTTTGCAACTTGAATTTGATCTTTTGCAATTAATGGTCTGGCAATAGATGTACCAAGCAAATAAACTCCCTCATAAATCGCATGACCTCTAATCATTGGAAATACGTAATCTTTTACAAAAATATTTTTAAGATTTTTAATTATTATTTTTTTAACACCTAATTTTTTTGCGTTTCTAATAATCTTTTTTCTATCCATTTCCTGGCCAATATCAGCTGTATAAGCAATCACTTCAGCTTTATAGTTTTCTTGTAACCATTTAAGAATAATAGATGTATCTAAACCACCAGAGTAAGCTAAGACTATTTTTTTCATTAGGTTGTTACTTGGTGTTCATTAGCTACAATTTTTTTTTGCGCTATTGTATGCTTTTGTAAAACCCATTAGAGAGTAGTGATCAATTGTTTGAGAACCAGATTTGTTATAACCTGTGATCATAATTCGTGATCCTTTTTTCATTACACTAATCATTTTTTTTTCAATTTTATTGTTAGTAATCCAAGCAAAATTATTTTTGGATATATCGAACTTAATTTTATTTTTTCCTGATTTCGCTAGTATTGCATTTTGTACATTGTACTCGTACCCTGAGGTAATGCTTACCTCGTCAGAAATTTTTTCTGACGGTCTAAAACTTATAAATAGTCTTGCTTCTCGAACATTATTTTTGGGGGACTGCAAAACAGGCTTAGACTGAGCAAAACATAATTTTGCAGCTTGATCTGTTACAACTATTGTTTCCCAATCTTTAAATTTACCAATTTTTTTTATTTCTTGTGCATTCAATGAGGTAAAACTAAGAATAAGAATTAATATAAAAATTGTTTTTTTAATTATGGACATGGATTTGGATACAGTTTTTGTACTTCATTAATTTCATCAATTATCTCGTTATTAAGATTTATATTTACACTTTCTATATCAGTTTTCAACTGCTCCATAGTTGTTGCGCCGATTATTACACTGGTTATGAATGGCTGCAGTTCGCAGAATTTTAAACTCATTTGGGATAAATTTAAATTGTATTTTTTTGAAATACTAAAGTATTTTTCAATGGCTAATTGGCCATTTTCGGTTTTATACCTTGAAAACTTGTCTCCAAACAAGTGCATCCTAGAATTTTTTGGCAATTCTCCATTTCTATATTTCCCAGTTAAATAACCAAACGCAAGGGGTGAATAAGCTAGAAGACCACTTCTTTCCCTTACCGATATTTCTGCTAATCCTACTTCATAAGATCTATTTAAAAGACTATAAGGATTTTGAACAGACATCATTCGAGGAAGTTTCTTTAACTTTGAAATTTCCAAAAATTTTGATAATCCCCATGCTGTTTCATTTGAAAGGCCGATATATCTAATTTTACCACTTTTGATTATTTTATCTAAAGCGTTGAGAATATCTTCAAATTTATTCCAATCATTATCATCTTTATGTTCATAACCTAGTCTTCCAAAAAAATTTGTTTTTCTTTCAGGCCAATGTAATTGATATAAGTCGATATAATCAGTTTTTAATCTTTTAAGACTATTATCAACAGCTTCATTTAAATTTTTTTCATCATATTGATTTCCACCACCTCTAATCCAACCTGGTCCAGGACCAGATACTTTAGTTGCAAGTACTATCTTGTTTCTCTTTTTTGTTTTTGCAAACCAATTACCAATTATTTCCTCTGTTTTGCCGTAAGTGCTTTCTTTAGGCGGTATCGCATAAATTTCAGCAGTGTCCCAAAAATTTACATTCTTTTCAAAAGCGTAATCCATCTGTTCGAATG
>CACIDF010000001.1 GCA_902585365.1 uncultured Pelagibacteraceae bacterium | reverse complement strand
AGGTTATGATGCAAAAGATGTTTATATTTCAAATATATTAGAGGCTGATAAAGCTTTCGAATATTTTGCTCTAGAAAAAAATATAATAAAACTTTTATCCAGATACACTTTAAATTTTTTTCGACTTAATCACACGGTTGCAATGATAAAAAGATCTAAAGGTACCTATACTTATTTGCATATGGGAAATGTACCTCATCATCCGAAAGTTTTTTATATTTACAAAGATGGAAAAATATTTTCTAATATTACAAAAGTAGTATTTCCTATAAGCAATAATAAATTTAATGATGGAGGTTTTGCTGCCATCCCCGGCTCGCATAAGTCAAATTTTTTAAGACCATTTGATAATAATCCAAAAAGTAATTATCTACTTAAACATGTTGATGCCAGCCCAGGTGATGCAATTTTTTTTACTGAGGCTTTAACCCATGGAAGTTTAATTAATAATTCTGGAAAGACTAGAAGAATTTTATCTTACTGTTACTCAGTTAAGTATATGCCAGATTGGACAAAGTTTAAATTATCATATTCTAAAAAATATTTGAAAAATGCCTCTATAAAAATCAGAAAATTGATTAGCCTTAAAAAAGATTAATTGATGGAAATAGCAAAATTTTCAAAAAAATATCATGAATATTTTATATTTTTAAGAAGAAAGGATTTACAAGCTGCCATTGAACATGCTGTTTATATAAATGGAGCAGAAAGAATTAATATAATCGATGACTTAAACCAAGTAAATTCCAGAAGTTTTATACAGACAGATAATACACAAATTGACAATTTAATTAAAAATATTAAAAAAATTAAAAATTGTACCGTGTATTTCTTATTAAGAAACTGTTATTCAGATTATATATTAAACAAAAAAAAATTATTTATTTAAAAAACTATATTAAAAACTTTCGTATTGTTAATCACTTCAGTTACTATAAAGAAAAAAATTTTCAAACAACATCCTACTGTTATAAAATAAATAAAAAAATATCTGAAGCAAGTATTACAGGTTTAAAATTTAAGGAAAAAATTAAAATTTTATTTCCCAATTTTTATACAGTAGGAAAAATACCATTAAATTTAAGCTTATCGATTCAATTATTACTAAATAGACACTTAATTTTTTGTGGGAAGTATTTCTTTACAAAAAAGCAAAATACGGAAACTGTGAAGTCTTCAAAATTCTCACGTAATACAAAAAAAAATTTAGATAGATTGGATAAATATAAAAAAATACAAAATAAAAAAGTAGCGATGAAGGATTTAAGTATTTTAAAAAAAATCTTAAAAAATAAAAAAACTAATTATTATGAAATATTCTATTTAATTCAATGTTTTACAAGAACTTTAATATTTAATCACCTGAGAAAGTTTAATTGTTGCAAACTATTTTATAAACCAACTCTTAATCTAACAAGAACTAATATATTTAAGAATATTATTCAAATAGATGTAAATTCTCTTGTCACACCAGGTTTAGCTATAGATAGACATTGGAATTTAAAAAAAAATTATAAAAATAAGTTATCTTTACTATTTTTTGATAAAAATTATTTACATAGTAAGAAAAATTTTTACAATAGATTAGAATTAATGATAAAGTTTATAAGTTTTGTTTACTCCATTAAAGATTACTCCTTAGATGCGATAAATTTGAAAAATAAATTAAAAAATAATTTAAAAAAAATAAGACATTCTAGTTAATCAATTTATTATGAGAATATATTATGAAATAGAAACTTTAAAAAGAGAACTTGACTCAAGAATTTTTTTTTCAATAATATCTGCATCAAGAGGCCATTCTGTAGTTATAGGAAAAAAAAATAGATTACTTAGTAAAATAAAATACTTATCTCCAGGGGTATATATTTTCAAAAGTAACAGAGAAAATCCACAAAAATATAGTAAACAGTTGCGAAAATTAGGTTATTATATATTTGCTTCAGATGAGGAGGGTCATATTATTTTTAATAATGAGACAACTTTAAAAAGAAATCCAATTGATGCCTTTAATGTTATAGATAAATATCTGGCTTGGGGAAGCGAGCAAGCAGATATTTTAAAAGACGAATATAAAAAAAAAATTGAAAATAAATTAATAATCTGTGGAAATCCAAGATTGGATATTCTTAAAAATCCTGTAAATAAAATTTTTTTAAAATCAAGTGAAAAAATTCAAAAAGAGTATGGTGAATTTGATCTATATATTAGTGCTTTCCATAGATATAATGCTTTGGGAAACAATAACAGCTGGGAAAAAATTTTAAAAAATGCATCTTTTCAAAACGAAAAAGTTAAAGAAACGGCTTATAATATTTTTCATACACAAAAAAAAAATATGGTCGAAACAATTAATTTTTTAAATTTTAATTCTAAAAAATTCAAAAAAAAGTTAATCATTAGACCACACCCAAGTGAAGATATTTCTACTTGGAAAAATAAGTTAAATAAAGATTTAAAAGATTCAGTGATTATTGATCATGAAAGTACAAATGCTTGGATTTTAGCTGCAAGAAATGTTTTAAGTTTTTACTCGACATCTTTACTAGAGGCATTTATTCTTGGCAAGATTCCATACATCTTGCAATTTTCAGATGGAAAATATTTTCAAAATCTTAATTTATATAATTGTTGTGAACAAATTATTAAGCCTTATGATTATGAGGAATTAATATCTAAAATTGAAAAGTGTAAAAAAACTTTTTCCTTTAAAGATAGAAAACAATCTTTATCTTATTCATTCTATAATTTAGACAAATTTAGCCCTGATATTGTTTGCAAAGAAATAGAGAAAATGTTCCCTAATGAAAGATTTAAAAAAAAAGATAGGTTTACAAATAAATTGTGTTTTACTTATTTTAAATTGTCTCAAAAATTTAGAAATTTTTTAAATAATAAAAATAATTTTGAGTCAAAAATATATTCTCAAAAAAATCCAGGTTTTACTATAGAGTATATTTTTCAAAGGATAAAATCTATGGGATTGTTGTTGAATATAAAAGATTTGACGTGTAAAGAATTATACCCAGGCGTGTTTGAAATAACGAGAACAAATGACTATTAATTTAATTATTATAAAAAATATATCGATAATTAGTCAGACAGATATAAATTATATTAGTTATAATTTTAAAAAATTAAGTGAAAAAAACTAATGAAAATATTTGTTACAGGTGCATCAGGTTTTATAGGCTCTCATTTAGTTGAAAAATTAGTTCTCAAAGGTCATAAAGTTAAAGCCTTGGTTCCATATAATACGGAAAATAGTTGGGGTTGGATTGATAGTTTCAATTTAAAAATTAAAAAAAAAATTGATATAATTTCAGGTGATATTACAGATCAAAATTTAATTTTAAAAGAAACAAAGAAATGTGATATTATTTTTCATTTAGCTGCTCTTATTTCAATTCCTTATTCCTATAAATCGCCAAGAAGTTATATGTACACAAATATCATGGGAACTTTGAATATCTTAGAAGCAGGAAAAATAAATAAAGCAAAAAAAATTGTTATTACTTCGACTAGTGAGGTTTATGGTTCAGCTCAATATATTCCTATAGATGAAAAACACCCTCTCAATGCACAATCTCCATATGCAGCAAGCAAGATTGCAGCTGATCAAATAGGCTTATCATATTTTAAAAGTTTTAATCTTCCAGTTACTATTATAAGACCTTTTAACACTTTTGGACCAAGACAATCCCAGAGAGCTGCAATTCCAACAATCATTTCCCAGATATTAAATAATAACAAACA
This sequence comes from uncultured Pelagibacteraceae bacterium, assembly GCA_902585365.1. Taxonomy (GTDB): domain Bacteria; phylum Pseudomonadota; class Alphaproteobacteria; order Pelagibacterales; family Pelagibacteraceae; genus Pelagibacter. The sequence goes on along the minus strand of CACIDF010000001.1, from coordinate 154,193 downwards.
TATTAAATTGGGAAATCTTAAATCTTCACGTGATTTTACTTTAGTACACGATACAGTAGACGGGTTTGTCAAGACAATAAATAATAAAAAATGTATTGGCCAAGTTATAAATTTAGGTACTGGTTCACATTTCACAATTGGGGAAACCGTAAGATTAATTTCTAAAATTTTGAAAAAAGATATTAAAATTGAAATTGACAAAAAAAGAATTAGACCAAGCAAAAGTGAGGTTGACCGTTTATTATCAAATAATAGTAAATCAAAAAAAATTTTAAATTGGAAACCAAAATATTCAGGTAAACTTGGTTTTTATAAGGCTTTAGAAATCACTATAGATTGGTTTAAAGAGCCTAAAAATTTGAAGTTATACAAATCTGACATATATAATGTCTAAAAAAAAAATTATTTTTTATTCCGGAAGTAGGGCAGATTATGGCCTTCTAGAACCGATAGCCAGAAATCTTAGCAAAAAAATAAATCTATCTTTAGTTATTGGCCCCCACCATTTTGCAAAAAATTTTGGCAAATCAAATAAATATATTAGTAAAAAAATATTTAGAAAAGTTTTCAATTGTAAAACTAAAATTAATTATAAAAAAGTTGATATAAATAAATTTATATACAGATCGTTACCAAATTATCAAAAAATCATTCAAGTTGTCAAACCTGATCTAGTAATAGTTCTGGGTGACAGGTATGAAGTATTGTCTTTTGTGTTAGCATCTTTTTTTCAAAATATAAGAATTTGCCATCTTCATGGAGGTGAAAAAACTATTGGATCATTTGATGATACAATAAGACATGCAATTACTAAATTTAGCAATTTTCATTTTACTACTAATTATAGATATAAAAAAAGAATTTTATCAATGGGCGAGAACAGAAAAAATATATTCAATTTTGGATCGATTGGCGCAGAAAATGTAAAAAAAATAAAATATTTAGACAAAAAAAAAATTTTTTCAATCTTTGATATAAAAACAAATAAAGATGTAATTCTTACAACTTTTCATCCTGAAACAAATTCAAATATTTCTTATAAAACTCAAATAAATATTTTTTTATCTGCTTTAAAAAAACTAAAACAATATTACTTTATTTTCACCGCAAGCAATGGAGATCCAGGGGGAGACTTATTTAACTCAGAAATTAAAAATTTTGTGAATAAAAATAAAAATTCAAAATTTCTATATACTCTTGGTACAAAAAATTACTTAAATATTATGAAGTTTTCAAAAATAGTACTTGGAAATTCTTCAAGCGCAATAATAGAATCTCCATCATTTAGTATACCAGTATTAAATGTTGGATCGAGACAAGCTGGAAGGGAATTTTCAAAAAATATAAGCAACTGCAGCCTTAATAAAAACTTAATTCATAGAAAAATAATAAAAATCACTAAATTAAAAGTAAAAAAAAAACCTAATATAAATTATAAAAAAAATTCTTTAAAAAATATTTCAAATAAAATTTACTCTTTAACTAAAAAAAAGAGTGGTTTTAAATATTACTATGACAATAAATAAAAGAAAAATTAAAATAATAGCCGAAATAGGTGTTAATCATAATGGAAAGTTAAGTTTAGCAAAAAAATTAATACTAACCGCAAAGTCATGTGGAGCAGATTATGTTAAATTTCAAAATTGGAAAGCAGAGGATCTTGTCACTAAAAATGCCAAAATGGCAAAATATCAAATTAAAAACACTAAGAAAAAAATTAAACAGATTGATCTTTTAAGACCCTTAGAATTAAAAAATAACAGTTATAGAATTTTAAAAAAATATGCAAATAAATGTAAAATACAATTTATTTCTTCTCCATTTGATGACAAAAATTTTGACTTTCTAACTGACAAATTATTATCAAAAATAATTAAAATACCTTCAGGTGAAATTAACAATTACTTAATGCTAAGCAGGGTTAACCTAAAAAAACATAAGCTTTTAATATCAACAGGTATGACAAGTGTAAATGAAATTTCAAAGACTTTAAATTTTATAGCAAAAAAAAAAGTTTATGTGTTTAGGAAAAATAAAATTAAAATTAACAACAAAAAAATTTACAAATCTTTAAAAAAAAAAATATGTTTACTTCATTGTGTAACAGATTATCCTGTATCAAATGAATATGCCAATTTAAAAGCTATTGAAACTTTATCAAAATTATTTAAACTGCCAGTAGGTTACTCTGATCATACATTAGGAATAAGTGCACCATTAATTGCAGTATCTATTGGAGCTAAATATATCGAAAAACATTTAACTCTTGATAAAAATTTGAAAGGACCCGACCATAAAGCTTCATTAAATCCTTTTGAGTTTAGAGAAATGGTAAAGCAACTGAGAAACTATGAACAAATGATTGGTGATGGCATAAAAAAACCACAAAAATGTGAGTTAATCAATATGAAAATAGCAAGAAAAAGTATAGTTGCAAGTTGCTATATTTTAAAAGGTGAAATGTTTACTAGAAATAATATTACTGTTAAACGTCCAGCTGGAGGTTTAGATCCAACTAGATATTTTGAAATTTTAGGAAAAAAAGCAAAAAAAAACTATGTGAAGGATCAAAAAATTTAAATGAAAATATTGTCAATTTATCCTTATACCCACATATCTTCAGCTGCATTAATGATAAATGGTAAACTAATTGCTGCCGCACCTGAAGAAAGATTTAATAGATTGAAGATGAGCACAGCATTCCCCTTTAAAGCTATTGAGTGGTGTTTAAACAAAAATAATTTAACACTCAATGATATTGATTTAATCGCAGTTCCATGGAACCCAGCAATAAATATTAATGATGCATCAATGAGATGGTCAAATGAACTAAGATGGAGAGGAGAAATGCTCTCAAATATACCGGTAAACTTAATGAGAATATTAAATAAGAGTCCAGCTAAAGAAATGACATTATCATTTGATAAACACAAAGTAGTTTATCTCAACCATCACGAGTGCCACGCAGCTTCAGCTTTTTTTACCTCGCCTTTTAAATATTCAGATATATTAACAATAGATGGACATGGAGAAATAGATACATGTTTCTTGGGTATAGGTAGTAAAGATAAAATTATTAAAAAAGACAGTATTAAATACCCACATTCAGTTGGACTATTCTATGGAACATTTACAAATTACTTAGGTTTTAAACCAGACTCAGACGAGTGGAAAGTAATGGCTTTATCATCTTATTCAAAAAAACAAAATATTTATGATCTAAAAATAAATAAATTATTTGAATTAAATCCTCAAGGTTTTGAATTAGACCTTAGTTATTTCGACTATTACACTTTTGATAGAAGAAAAAATTTTTTTAGTGAAAAATTTATTAAATTATTTGGAAAACTTAAAGTAGATAAAAATAAAATTTCAAAAAAACATTTTTTGATTGCAGGCGCGATGCAAAGAGCATTTGAAAAAATAGTATTTCATTTACTTAAAATTTTAAAAAAAAAAGGATCAAAATCAGACAACATTGTTTTAGCCGGTGGAGCTGCCATGAATTGTGTATTTAACGGACTTTTAAATAACAAAACTATATATAAAAATAATTACATACCAGCTTATCCTGATGATCTTGGAGTATCTATAGGTGCTACATATTTAGCAAACTTTAAATTTGGTAAAAAAACAAGAAAAATCAATCATGAAAAACACAACTACTTTGGTCCAGAATTCACAGATAATCAAATTTTAAGTGAAATTAAAAAATCAAAGCTTAAATATTCAGAGATTAAGAAGGGTTTATCAAAAACTGTTGCTAAGCTAATATCAGAAGGAAAATTAGTGGGATGGTTTCAAGGAAGAATGGAGTTTTCTCACAGAGCTTTAGGCAATAGATCTATACTTGCTGATCCAAGAAATAAGAAAATAAAAGATGTTGTAAATAAAGCAGTAAAATATAGAGAGAATTTCAGACCATTTGCCCCAGCAGTAATTAGCGAATTTTCATCGAAAATATTTAATTTGAACTCTAATGACAATATTTATTTCATGGAGAAAGCAGTAATGGTAAAAAATTCATGGAAAAAAAGAATTCCCGGAGTAACACATGTTGATGGCTCAGCAAGAGTCCAAACAGTTGAAAAATCAGTAAATCCGAAGTTTTATGAGTTGATAGAAGAATTTCACAAAATCACAGAAGTTCCATTACTTTTGAATACCTCATTTAACTTAAATGGTGAGCCAATAGTATGCACACCTAATGATGCAATTAGAACATTTTACTCTTGCGGATTGGACGTATTAGTTTTAGGCAAATATATAATTTTAAAATGATTAAAATACAATTCTTAAAAAAAAATATTGTAAAAGAAAACAAAACTCTTTTAGATGTAATTCAAAGTTTGAATAGTTCTGAGGAAAAAATCTGTATTATTTCTAACAATAAAAACAAGGTTCGAGGTGTAATCACAGATGGCGATTTAAGACGTATACTACTTAAACAAAATGATCTTAAGGTAAAAATAAGAAACTATTTTAAAAAAAAATTCATATTTCTTAAAAAAAAAGATACTTTTAAAGATGCTAAAAATAAATTTTTAAAACATAAAGATATTATTTATATACCTGTTTTATCAAATAAAAAAAAATTAATTGGAATTTACTCTAGAAAAGATATTTTAAAAGAAGAAGAAATTAATAACGAAGTACTAATTTTAGCTGGTGGTTTAGGAAAGAGACTACATACTTTGACAGATTTTTTTCCTAAACCAATGCTAAGTGTTGGTAGCCGCCCTCTGCTAGAAAGTATAATTTACTCTTTAAAGTCCTCTGGTTTTAAAAAAATTAATATTTCCGTCAATTATTTACAAAATAAAATTAAAAGTTATTTCAAAGATGGAAAAAATTTTGATATTAAAATAAATTATTTTTCTGAAAAAAAAAGACTTGGAACTGCTGGACCTCTTTATTTTTTAAAAAAAAAAAATTTAAAAAATACTCTAATAGTTATGAATGGAGATATTTATACTAATCTTAAAATTGAAAACTTATTAAATTATCACAATAAAGAGAAAAATGATTTTACTTTATGTTGCCATTCTCATTCCTTTCAAGTTCCATATGGAGTTATAAATCCAAAAACTAGTAAAATTTTAATTAATGAAAAACCTGAGATTAGCTACCTTGTAAGCTCAGGTATATACGCTTTAAATCCAAAATTATTAAAGTTAATACCCAATAATAAATATTTTGATATGAATGAATTTATTAATTTAATCAAAAATAAAAATAAAAAAATTGGACTTTTTAATATTCATGAAAATTTACATGATATAGGGGATTATAATAAGCTAATGGAGGCAAGAGGATCTTGAGTAAAAGTATAAGCCCTAAAATATTATGCATTATTCCAGCAAGAGAGGGCAGTAAAGGTTTAAAAAACAAAAATTTAAAAAGATTAAATAATCACCCGCTAATAGCATGGTCGATTTTTGCTGCAAAGAAATGTAAGAAAATCAGTGAAATAGTCGTAAGCACAGACTCCTTGAAAATTTCAAAAATATCAAAAAAATATGGAGTAAGTGTTCCCTTCATTAGACCAAAAAAACTTGCAACAGATAAAGCAAGCACTTTTAGCGTTTTAAAACATGCAATAGACTATTTTAAAAAAAAAAAAATAAAATTTGAATACCTACTTTTGCTAGAGCCCACATCTCCGTTAAGGGATTATAGAGATATAGAGTTTTGTATAAATAAAATTATTAACAATGATATAGAAACTATAGTAAGCGTTTCAAAAGTTAAAGCTCAACATCCAAATTTTTTATTTAAAATAAATAAAAAAAATATTCTAAGACCGTACTTAAATAATAATTTCAAGTCTACAATGAGGCGACAAGATATTCAGCCACTTTATTTTTTGGAAGGCTCTCTATATATTTCAAAAATTTCCACTTTGTTACGAAAAAAAACCTTTTATCATAATAAGACCCAAGCATTTGAGGTAAAAAATTGGAGATCTTTAGAAATTGACGATATAAATGATTTCAATTTGGCAAAATATTATATTAAGAATTATGAATAAAGGACAACAACTTTTAAAAAAAGCTAAAAAGATAATACCTGGTGGTAATCAACTACTATCAAAGAGAAGTGAATTATTTTTACCTGGTCAGTGGCCAGCATATTATAAAAAAGCCAAAGGGTGCAAAGTTTGGGATTTAAATAATAAAGTTTACTATGACTTTGCTGGCATGGGTGTTACAGCTTGTGTCTTAGGATATTCAAATAAAGAAATTAATGATTCTTTAATTTTAGGTTTAAAGAAAGGCTCTATGTGCACTTTAAATGCAACAGAGGAAGTAGATCTAGCTAATGAATTACTAAAAATCCATAAATGGTCCGGTATGGCAAAATTTTGTAAGTCTGGCGGTGAAGCATGCATGGTTGCAATTAGAATTGCAAGAGCGTTTACAAACAAAAATAACATCGCATTTTGTGGCTATCATGGTTGGCACGACTGGTATCTTGCAACCAATATGTCAAATTCAAAAAATTTAGATCAACAATTATTGCCAGGCCTCAAGACTAAAGGTGTTTCAAATTCTTTTAAAAATTCTATTAAACCATTCATGTACAATGATATTAAATCCTTAAAAAAAATTTTCAGTAAAAAAAACAATAATATTGGAATAATAATAATGGAACCAATGAGAGGAGTAAAACCATCGGGTAACTTTTTAAAACAAGTAAAATCAATTGCAAAAAAAAATAACGCTCTTTTAATTTTTGATGAAATAACCTCAGGATTTAAAGATAATTATGGTGGCCTGCACCTAAAATTAAAAGTTAACCCAGATATTGCGATATTTGGAAAATCAATTGGAAATGGTTATCCAATTTCAGCAATTATAGGTAGGAAAGAAATAATGCAAGTGGCTCAAGATACCTTTATTAGTTCAACAATGTGGACAGACAGATTAGGCTTCATAGCTGCAAATGCCACTTTAAAAAAATTAAAAAAACATAATGTTAATAGAATAATTTCAAAATATGGTAAAAGAATAAAAAAAGGCTGGAGTGAAATTGCAAAAAAAAATGATATTAAAATTGTAATAAGCGGACAAGATTGTATCCCATATTTACGATTTGATTATAAAAATAGTCAAGAAATTTTAACTTATTTCACACAAGAAATGTTAAAAAAAGGTTTTTTAGCAGGCGCTCAAGTTGCTACCAGTTATGCTTACAATAATTTAATTATAAATAAATATTTAAAAGAAGTGAATATAGTTTTTTGTAAAATTAGAAAATGTTTAGAAAACGGTAAATTTCCTCTTAAAGGTGAAATTAAACATTCTACCTTTAAAAGACTTACAGGATAATTTTTATGAAGTTAAAAAAAAATATAATTTTGTTTGGCTCCTCAGGACTAATTGGATCCTCTTTAAAAAAAGGGTTTAACAAAAATTATAATATTATAGGTATAGATAAAAAAAAAGGCCGCAATACTGATATTTTACTAGATACCAGTAAATTCAAATTATCAGAAAAAACTATAAATAAAATTATTAACAAATATAAAAAAATAGATGCAGTTATAATTTGTTTATATCCAAGAGCTAAGATAAAAAAAAAAACAAAATATTTAAACCTAAATTTTAAGGAATTTGCATTAGAATTTAATACTCATCTAGAACCTTTCTATAACTTAAATAAAATTTTCATTAACTATTTTGAAAAAAATAAAGGCGGATCAATAATCAATTTTACCTCTATATATGGATCTTTTTTACCGAGGTTTGAGATTTATAAAAAAACTAACATGAGTATGCCGATGTATTACGCTCTTGTAAAATCATCAATTATTATGATGACTAAATTTTTGGCCAAGCAGTACCTTCATAAAAACATAAAGATTAACACTATAAGTCCAGGTGGTATTTTTGATAATCAAAACAAAAATTTTTTAAAAAAATATGGCAATTATAGTGCCAGTAAAAAACTTTTAAATTCCCAAGACATAATCGGCATTGTTGAGCTTTTAATTTCAGATAAAGCCAAAAAAATTACTGGGCAAAATATTATTATTGATGATGGTTTTTCTTTATAATTATGCTTATCACTTTTAAAAAAATAAAAAATTTAATAGATCCAAAGTTCAAAAGTAAAATAATACTTTATTTTTTTTTTGCAGTAATTCTAATGTTTTTAGAGGTAATTGGGATTGCCCTATTATTCCCAATCGTAAAATTTATAGTAGATGGTGAATTTGCATATAAATCAATAATTCCAATTAGTAAGGAAAATTTTTTAATTTTCTCTTCTATCTTTTTATTTTTTATATTCGCAATTAAAAACTTACTTTTTTTGTTGCTTAATTATTTTCAATACAAATTTTTGGGAAATATCCAATTAAATATAGCGCACAAGTTAATTAAGAATTATCTAGAAATGCAGTATAAATATTTTGTTAAAAGCAATACCTCAATAATGTCTAAAAATATTGATGAAGTTCAAGGGTTTGTAACCTATCTTAATGCGCTACTTAACGTTATTTTAGAAATATTAATCACTGCAGCAATATTAATACTTTTACTAAAAGTTAACTTTTTTTTTACAATCATTGCTAGTTTATTAATATTATTTGTATCTTTGATTTTTTATTATTCTACAAAATTAAAGTTATCTTTATATTCGAAGGAAAGAGTAAGTTTCAGTAGAAAATTTTTAAAAGAATTACTTGAAACATTCAACAGCATTAGAGAAATTAAAACTTACAAAAAAGAAAATAAATTTTTAGATTTGAATATTTTTAATTTATCAAAACAAATTGATATCTCAATAAAAACAAACATATTTAAATCAATTCCAAAACCTATTTACGAACAAAGTTTTGTTTTATTAATTTGTATATTTTTAATTTTCTTAGGTTTATCAAATATTGAATTAATTGATATTCTTCCAACATTATCTATTTTCATGGCAGCAGCTGTGAGACTAATACCTTCTGGAAATAAAATTCTCAATCAATACCAGTTAATTAGGTATCATAAATTATCTTTAGAGATTTTGAATAGTGAGCTAAAAAAACATTACCTATCAGATAAATTTGAAAAAAATACCTTTAAATATTTAAAAGATTTTAAACTTAATAGTATAAATATTAAAAATTTAGATTTTTATTATAAAGACAGAAAACTTTTAGAAAATGTGAACTTAGATTTTAATAAAGGGAAAATTTATGGAATAATTGGTCCAAGTGGATCAGGTAAAACTACTCTAGCAAATTTATTATTAGGCTTATTGAAACAAAAAAGAGGACAAATTTTAGTTAATAATAAGTATAAATTAGATGAAATTAAAAATAATTACCAGTCGTTGTTACCTCAAAAAATATTTATGTTCGATAACACCATAAAGTCTAACATAACTTTTGACTATTCAACCAAAAATATAAATGAAACTAAATTAGATGAATGCATAACTAAATCAAAATTAAAAGAATTTATATACAGTTTAGATAATAATCTTAACGAGTTTGTAGGGGAAAATGCAGTTAAACTTTCAGGTGGCCAGGCCCAAAGACTTGCAATTGCAAGAGCTATTTACCACGATGCACAATTAATTATTTTTGATGAACCAACTTCATCTTTGGATAAAGAAAACGAGAGAGAAATTTTTGAGAGTATTTCATCTTTAAAAGATAATAAAATTTTGATAGTAATTTCTCACTCTGATGAAATTACTAAATATATCGATCACAAAATTATTATAAAAAATAAAGACGTAATCTTAAATTAATGAATAAAATTTATCATATTGATTGCACACTAAGAGATGGTGGTTATTACAATTTATGGAACTTTGAAGAAAGTTTAGTTAGAAAATATTTAGAGGTTATGGAAAAATTGAATATTGATTTTGTAGAATTAGGTTTTAGATTTCTCAAGGATACTTCAAATTTAGGACTATATGCAAGTACAACTGAAAAACATTTGTCAAAGTTAAAAATCTCAAAAAAATTAAAAATTGCTACCATGATAAATATTGGTGAATTTAATAAATTAAATTTGAATAATGAAATAAATAAACTTTTTTTTTCTAGGAAAAAAAGTAAAATTTCTTTAGTAAGGATTGCTACGCATAAAAACGAAATTGATATTGCTATTGAGGCCTCAAAAATCCTAAAGAAAAAAGGTTATTTAACTGCAATTAATTTAATGCAGATTTCTGAAATTAACAATAATGAACTATCGAATATTTTAAAAAAAATTAATAAAAAATACTTAGACATATTTTATTTCGCAGATAGTTTAGGATCGCTGGATCAAAATAAAACCACTAAGATTTGTCATACAATTAAAAAATTTTGGAAAAAGCCTTTTGGGATACATGCGCATGACAATATGGAGGGTGCTTTACAAAACACAGTGGCTTCATTTGAAAATGGGGCTAATTATTTAGACTCTACTATTTTAGGTATGGGCAGAGGACCCGGAAACACTAAAACTGAACTTTTGTGTTCATTTTTAAATTCAATTAAAGTTAAAAATTATAAATTACTTTTTCTCACTGATATTGTAGATGATCATTTTGCAAAGCTCAAAAAGAAGTATATGTGGGGTACTAATTTATATTATTATCTATCAGCTAAATATAAAATTCATCCAACGTATATTCAAAACATGCTGTCTGAGAAAAGATATGAGGAAAATGAAATTATGCTTGCAATTGAGAATTTAAAACTCCAAAAATGTAAGAGTTTTAACCCTACTGTTTACAAAAATTCAAAAAAATTTTTATCTCAAGCTAAATTTAGCAAGATTGAAAATCAAATTTTTAATGGCAAAAAAGTATTAATTTTAGCAAACGGACCCTCACTAAAAAAAAATATGAAAAAGATAAATAATTTTATAAAAAAAAATAAACCAATTATTATTTCTCTTAATTTTATTAAGAATTTAAAAATTGGTGCAAAAGTAGATTTTTTAGGTATTTGTCATCCCTCTAGAATCATTTCAGAAATTAAAAGTATACCCCCAAATCTTAAATTGATAACACCTTTTTCTTCTTTTAATAAAGAGTTAAAAGATCTAACAAAAAATTTTAAAAAAATAGACTATGGGCTTAAAATTGAAGAAAAAAAATTTGGTTATTTTAACAGTCACTGTGTTTTAGAAAAAATATTAGTATTACCATATATTTTGTCATTTTTATATTCTAGTGATGTAAAATCAATTTATTTTGCTGGACTGGATGGGTATGAAAATAACAAAATTCATAGAAGAGAAAATAATAAAATTCTTAGAAAATTTAATTCCCTTAACAAAAGATCCCTCAACTTTTTAACTCCTACTTTGTATAAAATTTGAGAAAGTCTTTTTATTAAAATTTAAAATAAACGTAATTAGTCATAATCAATAACTTCTTTCAGGCCTCTTGTTATATCAATTAGGTTTTTAAACTTATATTTTTTTGAAATTTTCCTATTACTTCCGTAAGTTTTATACATGTCTCCAAGTTGAAATTTTTTATTTCTAATATTAGGTTTGATATTTAAATTTTTACTTACTTCCCGTATAACTTTCCCAATCTTAACTGTATTTCCATAACAAAGATTAAAAACTTCATGATTACTTTTTCTTGATTTAAGTAAATTGTTTGCAATATCATTTATTACTGAGGATATATCATCAACATAAGTAAAATCTCTATGATGGTTTCCATTATTATATAAATCTATGATTTTGCCCTTTTTCATATTGTTAATAACTTTTGGAATAAACATATCTGGCCTCCCAAGTTTTCCGTAAACTGTAAAAAATCTTAAACCAACAGAAGATATTAAAAATTTTTGACTATAAAATTTTGCCATATCTTCGTTAAAAATCTTTGTAAGTCCGTATAAATTTTCGGGTTTCAAAGGCATACTTTCTCTTGATGGAAATTTTTTGCTGTTTCCATAAACTGAGCTTGAAGATGCATATATTAATTTATTTATTTTATTATCTTTCATAATTTCTAAAATATTCAAAAAGCCTTTTATATTTGTATCAATATATTTTTGCGGATTCTTAAAACTATATCTTACTCCTGGTTGTGCAGCTAAATTTATTATCAAATTTGGTTTAATTTTACTTACCAATTTATTTAAGCTTCTATCCAAGATACTTTTTTTATAAAATTTAAAATTTGCATCTTTTCTTAACAAATTTAATCTTCTAATTTTTATTTTAACATCATAGTAATTATCTAAATTATCAATTCCAATTACTTTAAAATTATTTTCAATTAAGCATTTACATACGTGAAAACCTATAAAACCACAGCTACCGGTGACAATTATCTTTTTTTTATTCATTAGCAAAATTTATTATTTTAAAAGCTCTTTTTTTCCATGTAAATTTTTTGGCTGTTTCATATGAGTTTTTTTTAAGAATTGTGTATTTATTTTTATTTGCCACAACTTGTTTTATTTTTTTTTTCCATTCTGTAATACTATTTTTTTTTATCAAAACAGCATTAAAATTATCTACTAGAATATGATTATACGATTTTTGGTAAGAAGCGAAAATAATTCTTCTTGCAGCCAAATATTCAAACATTTTTAATGGCGAAATGTATTTTTTTACATTAATACCTTTAATTAGCACTTCAATTTTACTAGGGTAAGGCATCAAAAGATACTCAGCAGATTTAATCACTTTTGGAATTTTATTATAAGTTATAAAATCGTTTATGTATAAATTATTTATTTTGCCTATTTTTCTTTTAATATCTCTTGGAAATGTATCAATGTTACCATACGTGTGAAACTCATATTTTTTAAAATGTTTAGCTAAATTAATTATAATTTCTATTCCTTTGCCCCTCAAGTAACTACCGGTATAAACAAATTTATTTTTAACAGCTTTTTTTTTTATACAATCAAACTCTCTTAAATTTATTGAATCATCAAGAACTATAAAATTTTCATGTATTTTTAGATATTTTTTAAGCTCTTTATGGATAAAGATAAATTTTAAATTTTTTTGAATTACCTTTTTAAAAAAAAAAAATATTTTCTTTGTTACACCAGTGAGCTCAGTATGAATCTCAAGAATATTTTTTTTTCCAAAATAAGCTAAAAAGATACTTGAAAAAATATTTCTCGAGATAATAAATTTATAATTTATATTTTTTGAGATTTTTAATGTCTTATATGCATTTAATGCTCTAAAAATTAAATTTCTAACCTTAATATTATTTAAGGCTATAATATTAAAATTATTTTCTAAACTATAGTTTTTCTTAATTTCTCCCCAACTACAAGAGCAATCATTAACTATTAAATCAAGATTTTTATTTTTAGCAAAAGCATCACACATTTTCATTACGTGAACTGCATGAGCAGATTTATTTGGAAGAGATAAATCGCTTAAATATAAAATTTTATTCATTTAATATTTTTTTATAAAATCATTTAGGTGTAGTTTTATATATTCAAGATCTTTTTTATTAATCTTTTCTTCAATTTTTTCTACATTTTTTAAACTATTATCAATATTAAAATTTGAGTTTAAGTTTTTTATATTTAAAAAATTAAAAATTTCTTTAGTTACCTCATCATGTTTTAAGCAAAAATCCTCAAATTTAACAACTAGAACTTTTTTTTGGTCAAAATTAATACTTTCAATCTTTTTATATATATGTGCATACCAAATTACAAATTTCTCAACATTAAGTCCTTGGTACGCGAGAGCAATATTATTTTTTTTTAGTTCTGAAATAGTATAAAAAGTACCAATTGGATCTCTAATAGTTAAAATACACTTTGCATCTGTAAAGTACTTAATTTGATTATTAACATCAAATATATTAAGGGCCTGATCTATTATAGCAATTTTATTTTCAGAATAATTTTTTGATGATGATATTATTTCATCAATAAATTTATTTGCTAGTTGAATGAATTTAATTTTTTCAACTGGTATTACCATCTTGAACATATTTATATCTTCTAAGTTTTTTTTGAAAATTATTCTTAAAATATAAAATTTTATTTTTTCATTGAGACTTAGATTAAATCTTTGAAATCTTGGTAACCCATTATAACTTATATCAAGGATATCTTTGGAAAATTTTATGAAGATTTTCTCAAAATTTTCCGGATAAACATTTTCATTATTTCTGTTTTTAAAACCAATTAATTTTTCACAAAATTTATTAAATTTTGAATAAACATCAGCAGAGTTATTTATGCCAAAATTATCATAAAAACCGTGCTCTAGACTACTTATTCCCCCAGGGTCATTTACTAATCTAAACTCTTCTGTATTAAAGGGGTCGAAAGTATCATTTCTTGCATTAAGAAAATCTAAAATTGCACCACTTCCACTATTTCCGGGGCCAGTTATTATTACTTTATTCACTATAATAAATGTAAATTAGTTTTTTATTTTATAATGCTATATTTTCGTTTTATTGAATTATTAATTTTATTACAATAGTTATATATTCAGTTATATATTCAATACTAAACAAGTCAATTTTATGATTAGTATTGGTAGTAAAATAAATTTTTCTTAATATATGTTTTTTTTTAATAATATTCATAGGTTTAGATCTAAATTATTAAGATATAACACGACTGTTAAACTAGATAAAAATATTTCCTTTGGTGACAAATTAACAAATCTTTATTTTAAAAATAAATTAAAAAAATCAAAATTTTATTTTGAATATGGATCTGGTGCATCAACTATTTTAGCTGATAGATTAGATAAAAAATTCATATCATTGGAATTAGATAAATCATATTATAAGGACGTTTTAAGAATTTTAAAAAAAAAAAATATAATATATTTTAATATAGGACCAGTGGGTGAATATTCATATCCTTTATTTAAAAATAAAAAATTAATAAAAAATTATGTGGAAACAATTGATAAGTATTTTAGAAGAAATGTGTATCCAGATTTTATTTTAATTGATGTTAGATTTAGGGTTGCATGCTGTCTTAATTTTCTAAAATTTATTAATAAAAAAAATTTTAATCCAATAATTCTTTTAGATGATTTTAAAAAAAGATCTTATTATTATGTGTTAAAGAAATACTTTTATCTTAAAATGGTGGGAAGGATGGCATTATTATTAAGGCCAAAAAAAAAATTTGATAAAGGAATTTTTAATTATTATTTAAATGACCCAAGATAAGATGAGAATTTGTTACATATCTAATTCTGCAGCTCCCTCTGAAAATGCAAGTAGTTTGCAAACTGCAAAACTCTGTGAGGCATTAAGTAAAATTGGTCACAAAGTGATGTTAATATTACCTAATTCAGGTTACAGAAATTTAAATTATTATAGTTTTTATGATGTAAGAAGCAAATTTAAAATAAAAATTTTAAAATTTTTCAATAAATTTCCTACTGGTATAAATTATTATCTTTATTCGTTATTTTCCATATTAAAATCAAATTATAAAAAACAGGATCTATATATAACTAGAAATTTTTTTACCTCTTTCTTATTGTGTTTTTTTAATAAAGTACACATTTTAGAGGTACATGATGATATTAAAATCGAAGGAAGAGTTGTGAAATTTTTGATAAAATATTTTAAGTTTTTAAATAATAAAAATGTTTTAAAAATTATCGCAACAACAAATGCATTAAAAAAGAAATACCAAAAGTCTTATTCAGTAAAGAACAGTAAATTACTAGTTTTACATAATGCATCGTCAATTAAATCAAAATTTAAAAAATATAAAAATTTAAAAAAAAATTTAAAAATTGGATATTTTGGGTCTTTATATAAATCTCGTGGATTAAAAATGTTAATAAAATTATCTAAGCAAGATACGATAAATAAATATTATATTTATGGTGGTAACAAAAATTTAATTAAAAATTTAAACAAAAAATTTTCATCAAAAAATTTATTTTTTCATAAATATATTCCATACTCAAAAATAAAAAAAAAACTTCAGAATATAGACCTATGTATATTACCTTATACGAATAAAATTACAGTATCAGGAAATGTTGGTGATATCTCGAAGTATACTTCTCCATTAAAAATTTTTGACTACATGATCACCGGAAAACTTGTTATTAGTTCAGATTTAGAGGTTTTAAAAGAAGTTTTACAAGATAATAAGAATTCAATTTTGGTAAAAAAAAAAGATAATCATCTCTATTGGCTAAGGGAAATAAATAAAATTAAATCTGATATTAAAAGATTTAATAGACTCAGGCTTAATGCTTACAAATTTGCAAATAAAGAAAATGCGATTTGGAGAGCCAGATCTATTATATCATCTATTTAACTATTTTTCTTAAAATATTTTTTAAAGAAAAATTTCTGGAATTAATTGCTTTAGGTTTATTTATTTTGTTTTTATTCAATTTAGTTATTTTACAAATACCTGTTCCCTCAAAAGTAAACTCTATATTTAAATTCAATTTATTATTGTTATATATTTCAAGTAATTTAATGAATGTTTCATGATTATTTATTTCAGCATAGAAACGATTTTTATCAGCATCTTTTAAGTATGGTAGCCAACTTATATCATCTATAAAAAAACATGAATTTACACTTAAATAATCATAGTAATAATAAAGAATTTTTTCAACATGTTTAGCTTCATGAATTGTGTCTAATAAAATCAAATCAATTTTTTTTGGTATACATGAGCTCACATATTCAAAATTGTCATCTCTGGCATTAATAAATTCCCATTTTTTATTTTTAAACTTTTGCGAATAGTCGATTACATCTATTGAAAATAGCTTGCATTCTTTAAAATTACAATAATTTAAAAAAAGTTCTGTCGACATACATTTCTCACTAACACCAAATTCAAGAATATTTGCTCTCTCAATTTTTAAAAGCTCAGGCACTATAAAATTTGTCAATTTTGAGTGATGCCTTGATCTTGACTTAAATTTTGTTAAGAAGTTTATAAATTTATTCATTTTAATTTTATTAATTTATTTTACTTTGCATTACTTCAAGTTAATAATAACTACAAATAAATTTACTTATTAATATTATTATTTATTGTAAAGGATTATATATTAATGAAAAAAAATATATTTTATTGGTCTCCATGTTTAAACCCTGTTGGAACTGTAAAATCAACGTTAAATTCGGCTATTTCTTTAAAGAAATTTAATAAAAATTATAATGTATCAATAATTAATGTTTGTGGAGAATGGGATGATTATAAAGAAAAATTGTATAAAAATTCTATTAATTTGATTGATTTAAATTTCAAGTATTTTAACATTTTGCCTAAAAGAGGTTTCCTTGCAAGCAGATTATCTTATATTATAATATTTTTTTTATCTTTTTTACCATTATACTTTTTATTAAAAAAGCAAAAGCCAAATAAGATAATTTTACATTTAATAACTTCACTACCTCTTACTCTACTAATCCTTTTTAAATTTCAAACAGGTTTTATTTTGAGAATTTCAGGATATCCAAAACTAAATATATTTAGAAAATTTTTTTGGAAACTCTCTTCAAATAAAATTAAGATAATCACATGCCCGACTTTAGAATTAAAAAAAGATCTTGAAAATCAAAATATCTTTAAACAAGATAATTTGTACTATTTACCAGATGCAATAATATCAATTAAAGATTTAACAAAAAAAAATAATATACCTGAATTTTTTAATTCATTTAAGGATAAAAGAGTAATTTTATCTGCGGGTAGATTGACAAGACAAAAAAATTTTTCCTATTTAATAAATGAATTTTCAGATTTTCTCAAAAATAATAGTGAATTTGTACTAATAATTTTAGGTGAGGGTGAGGATAAAAAATTATTAAGTAAATTAATAGTTAACAAAAATTTAACAGAAAAGATTTTTCTACTGGGATTTAAAAAAGATATTTTTAATTATATGAAAAATAGCGAAATATTTATTTTAAGTTCATTATGGGAGGAAGTTGGATTTGTTATTGTTGAGGCTGCAATGTGTAATACCTTTGTGATTTCTAGTGATTGTCCAAATGGACCAAAAGAATTTTTAAATAATGGTGAGAATGGTATTTTATTTAAAAATAATTCTAATAAAAGTCTTTCAAAAAGTTTGACAAATTATTGTAATCTGGGTAAAGAAAAAATTTTTTCAGACAAAATAACTTTAAAAAAAAAAGCAAAAAAATATACAATATATAGTCACTATTTAGTACTTAATAGATTATTACTAATGTAGTTTTGAATAATTTATAACCAATTTATGATATTTTATTAAATTAGTTTTATAATCAAATCTATTCAAAGATTTGAAAGATCTGTTTAACATTTTTTTGCATCCTTTTTTATTAAAAAAGTAAAATATAATTTTTTTTGTTAATTGTTTGTGATTACCTACCTCAAATAATAAACCACCTCGGCCGTTTAGAAGAATCTCTTTAGGACCAGTATGGCAATTACTAGATATTACAAACTTCTTTAAAGCCAAACTCTCTAAAAGAACATTAGGTAATCCCTCAAATTTTGATGTCAAAATAAACAAATTTGATTGTTTTATTAATGGATAAGGATTTTTAACAAAATCTATAATTTTAACAAAATTTCCTAAGTTATTTTGAGATATATAATTTTGTAATTTTTTTTTAAGTACACCTCTACCGATTATACACGCCTCAAAATCAATTTTATTTTTTAAGTTATTCAAAGATTTTAAAAATGTTAATTGGTCTTTTTGTTCAGTAAATCGACCGATATTTAAAATTTTCAATTTTTTTGAAGAACTAAAAATCTTTTTAGATTTTTGTTTAGATTTTTTAATTATTTCTTTTCTATTTAAAGGATTATAGATACATTTAGAATTAACATTAAGTTGTTTTTTAAGATCGTTTTTGAATTGAATACTATTCACTATTACTTCATCAGATAAATTTAAAACCTTTTTAAAAATATATCTTTTAACAATATTATTGGACCAACCGATAGGTGCCGTATTAGATCTGGCGATAACTTTTACAGATAATAATTTGCAAACTATTATACAATATATATTCGCTTGAAATGAAAAAACTATTATATTTTTATCTTTGATTATTTCTTTAACTAATAAAAATATTGCAATCAAATATTTTATTCTTCTACTAAATTTATCCCAAACATTTGAAGATGGTGTTATTAAAGTGACAGATTTATCAAATTTTTTTTTAAATCCTTTTGAAATAGTTATTACCTTTAAAGAGCTTAATTTTCTTACCAAATAATTACAAACTAAAAAAAAATTCTTTTCTACTCCTCCTCCTTCTATTGAGGGCATAAATACAAGAACTTTACTTTTCATTTTTACCAAGATTATAATATAAATTTGATATTAGGTGCTAGACAACATATTTATTTATTATAAAAATACAATAGTAATGAAATTACACAATTATTATTGTTCTTTTTGTATTAAAAAATTTATATATTTCAAATATTAATTAAAATATGGGAAAGTTATTAGAAAAATTTTATTATATTTTTCTATCCATCGTACCATTATCGATAATTATTGGTCCAGCAATTTCTCTAATTAATATAGTGATTTTATCTATCATTTATCTTTATTTTTTTTTTAAATTTAATCATCTTAATCTTCTAAAAAAGAATAATACAATCAAAATTTTTTTAATTTTATATTTATACTTAATAATTAACTCTTTTATATCTTTAAATTTTGAAACCAGTGCTTACAGAAATTTTGGCTTTATGAGATTTATTCTATTTTTTTTAGCAATAAATTATTTATTTTATATTAACGAAAAAAATATAAAGATATTTAATTTTTGGACAATAATTCTTTCCCTTTTCATCTTTGATGTATATTTCGAGAGAATTAATGGAACTAATATTTTAGGTTGGGGAGGCAATTATGGCAATAGAATTGTAAGTTTCTTTAAAGATGAGCCTATTGCTGCCTCTTTTATAAACGGTTTTATATTTATATTATCTGCCCAAATGTTAAGCTTTTTTAAAAAAAAGAAATTTGGTAAAATAATATTTTTAATTTTCCTATCAATAATTTTCATTTCTGTATTAATCACAGGCGAAAGGTCAAACACTATCAAAGCTGTATTTGGCTTAATTTTATTTATATCCTTGATAGATGTATACGATTTTAAAACAAAAATTATATTTTTCATAGCTTTACCAACTATAATGATATTTACAATTTTTAATTCTGATTATCTTAAAAATAGATATTACGGACAAATTATCTCAAAAATTTACAAAGAAAAAAACATTAATACTTTTAATGACAATATTTATATAAAACTATATAGGTCTGGTTTTTCAGTATTTAAAAACTACCCTTTAACTGGTGTTGGAAATAAAAATTACAGAATAGAAACATGTGGTAATGCAGAAGTAGTAAAAAAAAATAAATATTATT
Source organism: uncultured Pelagibacteraceae bacterium (assembly GCA_902585365.1). Lineage (GTDB taxonomy): Bacteria > Pseudomonadota > Alphaproteobacteria > Pelagibacterales > Pelagibacteraceae > Pelagibacter. The sequence continues at coordinate 133,842 of CACIDF010000001.1, read as the reverse complement.
GTTTAACTCATCCTCATCAAATATATTTCGAACTTTTATCAGAACACGGATTGATAGGTACGATTGTTATACTTTATACATTTTTTGTATTAATTTTTAAAAATTTGAGGGTGATTATTAATTCACAAAATTATTTACAAATTGGTGCATTTACTTTCCTGATTTGTAATTTTTTACCATTTATACCATCGGGATCATTTTTTAGTGATTTCAATATAAGCTTGTTTATTTTAAACTTATCAATATTGTATGCTGTTAATAAAAAAACTAATATTTTTTTTAAAGAAAATTTAAAATAACTAAAACTTTAAATTTTTTTAATCTATGGGCCGTTAGCTCAATAGTAGAGTACTGCATTGACATTGCAGGGGTAGTTGGAGCGTAACCAACACGGCCCACCATGATATTAAATTTGAAAAATTGTTTTTTTTATTATAATAAATTAAGTTTGGGCCTGTAGCTCAGTTGGTTAGAGCAGTACACTCATAATGTATTGGTCCCAGGTTCGAGTCCTGGCGGGCCCACCAAATTTTTATTTTTTATTAAACTCTTTTAAGCTTGTAAATAAGGCATCAATATTCCCGCCATTATTTGAAATTATTGAATTAAACTCCTCTTTCTGAGTTCTTGCTAAACTTAAACCTTCTATTACTAAATCTCTAATTAATGGTTTCGACGGATCCTTTGTGTATACTCTCCAGTCTATAGAAACTTCAGGTCTATCAGATGTAGCTAAAAGTTTGCTTCTAACAATAGTATATTTTTCACTTTTAATATCCTCAGAAATCACGACTATTTTTGCTTCTTTATATTCAACCAATCTAGATGAAAAACTTTTAAGAAAATATTCTCTAAAAATCCTTTTAAATTCATCTTTTTTATCATCGCTTAAGTTTTTTCTATGTTTGCCCAAAGTATAAAATCCAATACCATCTATATCTACTGAGCTTTCACCAATTTTAATTAATTCTTTTATCTTAAGTTCTCTTGTATTTTGACTAGATAAAATTTCAGAAGTTTTATTTGTAATATCATTAATGAATTTAGAGGATATATTTGCAATTGTGTTTGTGTATAAGTTTAGAAAAAATAATATAGTTACTAGGAATATATTTATATTTAACTTTCTCATTTTTAATTGGTTACTTGTCTAGAGAATCCCAATCACTATCATCCATCGAGTCTGTCTTTGCATTAAGATTTTTTATTTTGTTTGCTCTATCCTGTAAGTACAGACTTCTAACTGTTGCATAAAAATCTACAGATGTTTTTTCTAAACTGTCAAAAGACTCTAAGTTTTTTGCTCTGAAATCTACACCTTCACTTAATTTTGAAAAATAATAATCAGACTCTTTAAAATACTGTGTATCGTTTTTGACTGTGATATTATACCATGCGTCACCTCCAGTCATAGAAACCAAGGATCCCACAGCATCTCTTACAGTTGAAGGACCAATAACTGGCAAAACTAAGTAGCAACCTTCTCCAATTCCCATTGTTCCAAAAGTTTGACCAAAATCTTCTTTATCTAGTTTTTCAAAACCTAAAGCATTAGCAGGGTCAAATATTCCAACTATTCCAATAGTTGTATTAATGATAAACCGGATTGAATTATTTCCTGCAGCTATTAAATCACCTTGTAATATATTATTTGGAATTGTCACTAGGTTAGATAAATTATTTAAAGCGTTACTAGTTCCAGTTCTAATTGGCGATGGTAGTTTTCTATAACCTGTAGCCACAGGTCTAAACAATACTTTGTCTAAAGCCATATTAAACGCGAATGTTGCTCTATTAATTTTTTCAAAACAATCCTTTACATCTTTTTCTTGTCCATAAGAATTAGATACAACTAAAAATTGTATTACAAATAATAATGCAATTATCTTTAAATGTTTAATCATTAGTGTCTCTATAATCTATATTTTAACAAAGTAAATTGATAATTTAAATAACTTTATGTGATAAAAAAACCCTTAAATGAGCGAAATTAAACAATTTTATTCTCAAAATTTTGACCCAATTAAAAGAAAAAAAACAAACATAAAATTTTTAGTTTTTCATTATACTGGAATGAAAACAGAAAAATCTGCTCTGAAAAGATTATCCAGTAATTACTCCAAAGTAAGCTGCCATTATTTTATAAAAAAAAATGGTACTATAATTAATTTGGTACCAGATCTTTATATTTCATGGCACGCAGGAATTTCACGTTGGAAAAAATTTAAAAAAATAAATAAATTTTCAATCGGTATCGAAATCCATAACCCTGGTCATCAATATGGGTATAAGAGATTTAATAAAAAACAAATAAATTCTCTCAAAAATTTGTCTTTGAAATTAGCAAAAAAATACAATTTAAAAAGTAAACACTATTTAGGACATTCTGATATAGCCCCAGATAGAAAAAAAGATCCAGGTGAAAAATTCCCGTGGGAGTTTTTATCAAAATACAAAATTGGTGTTTGGCACTCTTTAGATAAAAGACTTCTAAAAAAATATAGGCTTAAAAATATAGATAATTTAGATAAAATAATATTCTTTAGATATTTAACTAAAATTGGTTATTTTTTTAAAAAAAAAAAAATTAATTCTATTTTATTTGCGATAAAAGCTTTTCAAAGAAGATTTAGACCACAGTTGATTAACGGAAAAATAGATTTTGAATGTTTGGAAATAGCAAAAAATTTAGTTAAATCTGGATTTAATTAGTGTTGAAATATTAAAAAAATAATATATTTTTGAGGTGCCAGATAAATGACTTATCGCTTTACTTAAATAAAGAGGAAAGTCCGGGCTTTACAGAGACACAGTGCCAGGTAATACCTGGCGGGGGCGACCCTAGGGATAGTGCCACAGAAAATAAACCGCCTTATCAAGGCAAGGGTGAAAAGGTGTGGTAAGAGCACACCGGCTTAATTGGCAACAATGAGCGCATGGAAAACCCCACTGGAAGCAAGACCAAGTAGAGATGACATTGCTATTAGCAGAAAGCAGTCTTTGGCTAGTCATCAGGGTTGGTTGCTTGAGCTTTAAGGAGACTTAAGGCCTAGATAAATGATAAGTTTAAATGACAGAACCCGGCTTATATTTTATCTGGCATCATCATTACTTTCTAACAAGTTTCTAATTTGTTCTTATTTTGAGTTCATCAAAAAACAACTATTGACTGTATATTAAAAAACCCATAATATCCCAAATAATCCCAAATTTAGGGAAAACGGAAAATATGAGTTATGTTTTTATCTACTTTCGAAAACAAATTAGACAAAAAAGGAAGGGTATCTGTGCCTGCTAACTTTAGATCGTATCTTTCAAATTTAGGTTACAATGGAGTTATTTGTTATCCATCTTTTAATAATAATTGTATAGAGGCATGGCCCCAAGATAGAATTGAAAAGATCTCTAATGCAATAGACTCACTAAATCCATTTGAGGAAAAAAAAGATTATTTTGCGACTTCGATACTTTCAGAAAGTATCAGTTTACAATTTGATGGTGAAGGCAGAATTTCAATAACAGATAAACTTTTAAAACATGCAAAAATTAAAAGTAGCATGTTATTTGTAGGACAAGGAAAAACTTTTCAAATATGGGAGCCTACAAATTATGAAAAATTTAAGGCAACCGCAAAAAAAAAATCAAATGTTTATAGAGATAGCCTTAAATGGGAGCAAAAATTTAATAAATAAAAAAGGGGGAAATATGACTATTAATTTTAAAGTGCCTGAAATAAAAGAATTGAAACCTAGAATATTAGTTTTAGGTGTAGGTGGAGCCGGAGGTAATGCAATAAATGAGATGATAGAAGCAGGCGTTGAGGGTGTTGAGTTTGTAGCTGTTAATACAGATGCGCAGGATCTTAAAACAAGTAAAGCAAAAACCAGAATACAAATTGGATTAAATGTAACTAAGGGATTGGGTGCTGGAGCAAAGCATGAAATAGGACAAGCTGCGGCGAATGAATCTTTAAATGATATTATAGACTTATTAAAAGGTGCCAACATGGTATTTATAACAGCAGGTATGGGAGGTGGAACTGGTACTGGAGCTGCACACATTATTGCTAGGGCAGCGAAAGAATTGAATATTCTGACTGTGGGAGTTGTAACTTTACCATTTTTATATGAATCTTCATCTAGAATGAGAAGAGCACAACAGGGTTTAGATGAATTAAGAAAACATGTCGATACTATAATTGTTATTCCAAATCAAAACTTGTTTAAAATTGCTAATGAAAAAACAAGATATACAGAGTCTTTCCAACTTTCAAATAGTGTTTTAAGACACGGAGTGCAAAGTGTAACTGATTTAATGGTAAAAGACGGTTTAGTAAACTTGGACTTCGCTGATGTTGAAACTGTTATGAGTTCGATGGGCAAGGCAATGATGGGTACAGGAGAAGCAGAAGGTGAAGGCAGAGCGGTTAAAGCAACAGAAATAGCATTAAACAACCCTTTAATTGATGACTATTCTTTAAAAGGCGCTAAAGGATTATTAATAAATATAACAGGGGGAGATGATCTAACCTTGTTCGAAGTTGACGAAATTGTAAATAAAATCAGATCAGAAGTTGATAGTGAGGCAGAAATAATAAATGGCTCAATTATAGATCCTACTTTAGAGGGTAAAATTCGAGTTTCTATTGTAGCAACTGCACTAGACGGTCAACAGCCAGAATCTAAATCGGTAATTAATATGGTTCATAGAATCCAAAATAGAAATCCTGGCTATTCAGATTTTTCAATCACAAATAATAATTCTCAATTAAATTCAATTAAATCTGAGACAATAGCAAGTACAAGTGGAGCAAATGCACTTAAAATAGATACTGATGAATTTAAAAATTCAGAAACAGAAATGTTTAATTCAATGGTGGATGAAAATATGGCTATTAATAGAGTAAATTTAGATAATGCTTTGAATGAAATTAACAACACTGCTAGCTCCAGCGAAGAAATCCCTCTAAATTTAGATGAACCATCGGACAAAACTGAGGACACTAATCAAATCGAAAATTCTAATGGATTAGAAAACTTTGAATTAAGTGAAGAAAACCCGCAACTTTTTAATTCTGACAGTGAGACTATTAATGAAGAAATTGACATAGATACTGAGTCAGACACTGAAGAAGATGAATTAGAGATACCTGCATTTTTAAGAAGACAAAGAAATTAATGGTCTTTGAAAAAATAGATGAGTGTCACCATTGTATCGGATAAAAATTTACATTTCCCTGTATTAATTGACGAAGTATTAAGTATTATTTCCCCTCAGAATGGCGGCACATTTATTGACTGTACTTTTGGTCAGGGCGGATATACAAAAAAAATATTAGAATTTCCAAATACAAGAGTAATCGCTTTTGATAGAGACTCCGAGTCTATAAAGGTTGCGATTAAATTTAAGCAAAAATTTAAAAATAGATTTGAGTTTCATAACAAAAAATTCAGTGAAATTGACAGTATTAAATTACCAAAAAAAATTAATGGTATAATATTTGATTTAGGTTTTTCTTATAGCCAGATCAAAGATAAATCAAAAGGTCTATCATTTAATCATAAAGGTAAGTTAAATATGAAAATGGGTCATAATAAAGTTTCAGCTCATGATGTTATTAATAAACTCCAAGCAAAAGATTTAGAACAAATATTTAAATACTTTGGTGATGAAAGAAACGCAAAATTTATAGCTAAAAAAATAGTTAAAGAAAGAGGTATTAATAATATTGATACTGAGTATCTTGTTAATTTAATAAACTCGACTAAAAAAAATTTTACAAAAAAAAATAAAGCAACTAAAATCTTCCAGGCATTGAGAATTTTAGTTAATAGTGAAATTAGTGAATTAATTACTGCCTTATCAAAATCAAGCAACCTAATTTCAAATAAAGGAATTATAGTAACCGTTACATTTCATTCTATAGAAGATAAAATCTGTAAATTCTTTTTTAATACAATTTCTACTTACAGATCGGTATCAAGATATTTGCCTTTAAACAGAAATAAAGAATTAGCATTTAGCATTCTCAACAAGAAAGTAATTACACCAACAAATAAAGAAATTAAAATTAATCCTCCTTCAAGATCAGCTAAGTTGAGATCAATAAAAAGAACTAACGCAAAAAAAATAGATACAAATTTTTTATACAGGAAATTCAAAAATTTACTTGAGATAGAAAAACTATCACAAAAATTATGAAAAAATATATATTAGTTTTTGTAATTGCTTTTTTGGTGATAACAACATCAATTATTAAAAACTCTACAAGAGAATTAGAAAATAAAATATTCAATTCTAATGAAAAAATTAAAATTTTAACCAGTAGAAAAGAAATTATTACATTGCAAAACGATTATCTCAAATCACCACAAAGATTATTTGAATTTAAAAATAAATTTTTTAGTAATTTAGAGGTTTTAGAACTCAGAAAATTTAAATATTTATCTAAAAATGAAAAAAAACGATTTTAATAAAATAACTATTAACAATTCTAATTTAGATCTAAATAATTTTGATAGCAGTAAATTCAAAATAGATTTAAATCGGATTGCCTTCATATTTATAGTGATATTTATTATAATTATTTTGTACTCTACTAGAATTATATATCTGTCTTCAAAAACATTTGAAAAAAGAATTTATGTCTCTAATCAAATTAACAGAGCTGACATAACCGACAGAAATGGAAATTATATAAGTAAAGCTGTACTTACTACAAATGTTGGAATTGACCCGAAATTAGTTAAAGATAAAGAAAAACTATTAATAAAATTACAATATACTTTTCCAAAACAAAATATATCAGAAATTAAAAAAAAACTTTATGGAAAAAAATTCTTTTATATTGAAAAAAAAGTAACACCTGAAAGATTTGAAAAAATTAAACTTTTAGGAGAAAAATCAATAAGACTAGAACCTAAAATAACAAGGATCTATCCAGACAAAAATCTTTTTTCTCACCTTCTGGGGCAAATCGATGATGATAATAATGGTATTTCCGGTATAGAAAAGACTTTCGATGAGAAATTAAAAGATGGTCGAAAAAAACTTGTTTTAACTCTTGACAAAGAATTGCAATTTATAGTTCGAAACGAACTATTAAATGCACAAAATATATTTAAAAACATAGGTGGAACAGGGATACTAATGAATGTAAATACTGGTGAGATATTATCACTAGTTTCAATTCCTGATTTTAATTTAAATCAAAGGAACAGTATATCTGATAGAAAATATATAAATCGTGCAACAAAAGGTGTTTATGAACTTGGATCGGTTTTCAAAACATTCACAATTGCAGCTGGCTTAAATTATAATTTGATTTCTTCTAATGACGTATTTATGAACCTTGAAAAAAAAATGAAATGTGGTGGAAGAATTATCTCTGAATATGATGAAGATTTACCACAAGACTTAACTGTAGAGGATATTTTAATAAATTCTAGCAATATTGGATCAGTAAAAATTGGTCAAATAATAGGAGAAAAAAAGATGAAAGAATTTTTGGGCCTAATTGGAATTTTAAACAAGATGGAATTTGATATTGAGGAAGTGGGAACGCCATTAACTTTTTCGTGGAGTGAGTGTAAGCTTAAAACAGTTTCATATGGACATGGAATAACTACAACACCGCTTCAGTTAGCAAAGGGTTATGCAATTTTGTCAAATGGTGGCTATCAAGTAAATCCGACTTTGATCAAAAAAAAATATGATCTTTCTAAGAGGAAAAAAATTCTAAATAGTGATGTAAGTGTCAAAATAAATTCTATTTTAAGAAAAGTTGTAACTAATGGAACAGCTAGCTTATCTGATGTAGAGGGCTACGAAGTAGGCGGAAAAACAGGCACAGCACAATTAGTTGAGAATGGATTGTATACAAACAAAAAAATTAATACTTTTGCATCGGTTTTTCCAATTTCAGATCCTAAATACGTTTTGGTTATATTGTTAGAAGATACTAAATTGTCAAAAAATTATGTATATAAATATCGAAACAAACCCGGTTCTTTTGAAGGAACGCCATTTAATACTGCTGGGTGGACTTCAGTTGAAATAGCTGGGAAAATTATTGATAAAATAGGACCTATTTTAGCCACAAAGTACTAAGATTTTAAATTAATGTTATTAGGCAAAGTTTTAGAAAATATAGAAAAAAAATACAAAAATTTTAATTTCAATAATATAAGATTTAACAGTAAAGATTGCAAAAAAAACGATATTTTTTTTGCAATTAACGGCAATCATACAAAAGGCAGCAATTACATAAATAATGCAATTGATAATGGAGCTAAAGTAATTATTTCTAATTTAAAATTTGAGGGTTTTGACAAAAATAAAATTTTGTTTCTTAAAAATAAAGATCCAAGAAAACTGTTATCCGAAGTTTCTAGCCGATATTATAAATCAAAGCCAAAAAACATTATAGCCATAACTGGCACAAACGGAAAAACATCAGTAGCTAATTTTTACAATCAAATATTAGTTTTAAATAATAAAAAGGTAGCATCAATTGGAACACTTGGTGTAATAGCAAAAAAATTTAAATTAAAAACTAATAATACAACTATTGACCCCTTAAACATTCATAAAATATTACAGAAATTAAAGAAATTAAAAATTGATAATGTGATATTAGAGGCCTCAAGCCATGGATTAAAACAACATAGATTGAACAACATAAAATTTAAATCTGCTATTTTTACGAATCTAACTAGAGATCATATTGACTATCATAAAACTTTTAAAGATTATCTTAATTCAAAACTTAAACTCTTTAACGAATTGTTAAGTTTAAGAGGTAATGTAATTTTCGATCAGAAGATTAAAGAGTCTAATGTGTTAAATAGAATTTCGAAAAAAAAAAATTTGAAAAAATATACTTTCGGTAATTCAAAATCATTTATTTATATAAAAAAAATACAAAGAATTAATGAGCACAAAAAAATTGATGTTAAAATAAATAATAAAAATTATTCATTTAAAACGACGCTTATCGGAGATACGCAAATTAAAAATTTAATGTTTGCGATAATCGCTGCTTATTTATCAGGCCTAAAAATAGATAATATTTTAAAATCAATAAACAAAATCAAACCAGTAGATGGGAGATTTGAAAAAGTCGGAAATTTAAAAAATAAAGCTAAAGTTATAATAGATTACGCGCATACACCTCATGCGCTCAAGACTTTACTAATAAATATAAAAAAGGATTTCCCATTAAGTAAAATTAATTTAATTTTTGGTTGTGGAGGAAATAGAGATAAAGGAAAAAGACCAATGATGGGGAAAGTAGCACGGAATTATTGTGACGGTATTTACCTTACAGATGATAACCCACGTTTAGAGAGTCCAAAACTAATAAGAAATCAAATTAAAAAAGGTTTAAAAAAAAAAAAATTTTTTGAAATTCCATCTAGAGTAAAAGCAATAAATACTGCTATAAAAAAATTAAGATCAGGAGATATTTTGATAGTAGCGGGAAAAGGACATGAAAATTATCAAGAGTATAAAAAACAAATTAAATTTTCTGATAAAATAGAAATTCTAAATGCCATAAAAAAAAAAAATAAAATTTTATCTAAATCAATTAAAACAAATATCTTAAACGAAATTTTTGGTTATAACATTATTAATAAAAAAAAAACTCTAAGTTCAGCATCAATTAATTCAAAAAGTATTAATAAAAATTCAATATTTTTCGGGATTAAGGGAAAAAAATTTGACGGAAACAAGTTTGCAATTGAGGCTATAAAAAATGGTGCAATTTTAGCAATATCAAATTTTAGAAATAAAAATTCAAAAGTTAAATTTGTTGGAAATCCATTAAATTTATTAAACACTGCAAGCTCAATACTAAGGAAATCTTTGAATATAAATACAATAACAATTACTGGTTCAGCAGGAAAGACTTCAGTAAAAGAATTAACAGGTTTTTGTCTTAATAAATTAGAAAAAACCTATTCTTCAAAACGTTCACTCAACAATAAATTTGGAGTTCCATTAAGCATTTTTAATATACCAGAAACCTCAAAATTTTCTGTACTAGAGGCAGGTATGGATAAAAAGGGAGAGATAGATTATTTAACTAAATTGATTAAACCAAATTTAGGGTTAATAACAAATATTTCTTATGCACATATAAAAAATTTTAAAAATCTTGATCATATTGCAAACGCTAAGTCAGAAATAATAGATAATATTGTCAGTGATGGAACAATGGTTATGAATATGGATGATCAATATTTTAAATATTTATTAAAAAAATCAAAAAATCGTAGTCTTAAAATTATAAAATATAGTAAATCTAATATTAATGCTGACATCCTTTTTTTAGAAAAAAAAAAATGGAAAAAAGGTTATTTAATAAAATTAAAAATTAAAGGAGTAAAAAAATCTTTCTTAGTTTCAAAAAATTTGTCTAATCAAATCGAAAATATTCTTGCGTCTATAAGCATAATAAGCGTTTATTTCGATATTGAAAAACTCAATCGTAACTTGTTTTCAGGTTTTTGTATTCCTGAAAGCCGGGGATCAATAATTAATTTTAGAAATGGTTCAAAAAGAATAACGATTATTGATGAAAGCTATAATTCAAACCCGTTATCTTTAAAATTTGCTTTAGAAAAATATGATTCTCTTTATAAGAAAAATAACAAAAAATTTTTACTATTAGGTGATATGCTTGAACTTGGAAAACATTCTAAAAAATTACATAATGAAATTGCGAAATATTTAAATAAGTCGAATATAAATAAAATCTACGTTTATGGAAATCAAATTAATCATACATTTAACAAATTAAAACCACAAATTAGGGGAAGAGTGATACAAAATAGAATGGATATTTACAAACTAATAAATAATGATCTGCCAAATAACAGTTTTTTGATGGTAAAAGGATCAAATTCAACAGGATTAAATAAAATTATTAAAAAATTATAATGCTTTATAATCTATTAACTAACTATTCAGATACTTACTCTTTTTTAAATTTTTTTAATTTTTTAACCGTACGAACTGGATTAGCAGTTATTACATCAATGATTATAGTTTTTATTATTGGTGATAGATTTATAAATTTTTTTTCTGCAAAAAAAATTACCAACCCAATAAGATTAGATGGACCAGAGGAACATCTCATAAAAAAAATAGGAACACCAACGATGGGAGGTGTGTTAATTTTAATTGGATTATTTGTTGGGGTTTTTCTATGGTCAGACTTATTTAACCCATACAATTGGTTGCTAATCTTTATAACTTTTTCATTTGGAATACTCGGTGCCTTTGATGATTATAAAAAAATAAAAAACAAAAATTCTTCTGGAATTTCATCAAAATTAAAATTTTTAATACAAATTATTATTAGTCTAATTTCTTTAATAATCTTATATAAATTCATAGGGTCAGAATTAACTAATAATTTATATTTTCCTTTTTTCAAAAACCTAGTAATAAATTTAGGATGGTTTTTTATTCCTTTTTACTTATTTGTGGTTGTTGGATCATCTAATGCAGTTAATTTAACAGATGGTCTTGACGGGTTAGCTACTGTACCAGTCATTTTAGTTGCAGGATGTTTTGCTTTTATAAGTTACGTATCTGGTAATATAATTTTTGCCGAATATCTTTTGATACCTTACATAAAAGGAGTTGGAGAGGTCGCTGTTTTTTGTGGAGCAATTATTGGGGCCTCGATAGGATTTTTATGGTTTAATGCACCACCTGCAAAAATATTTATGGGCGATACAGGTTCTTTAGCATTAGGTGGCTCTTTGGGTGCTGTAGGAGTAGTAACAAAACATGAGATAGTTTTAGCAATAACAGGAGGGCTTTTTGTTTTAGAAGCTGTGTCTGTAATTGTGCAGGTAATTTCTTTTAAATTAACTGGAAAAAGAATATTCATGATGGCCCCTATTCATCATCATTTTGAGAAAAAAGGGTGGGCAGAGTCTACAGTGGTCATAAGATTTTGGATTATTTCTCTAATTTTAGCAATGATTGGTCTTGCAACATTAAAATTAAGATAATGCAAACCGGAGATCTAGTAAAAAAGAAAATATTAATTTATGGTTTAGGCCTTTCCGGTCATTCATGCTTAAATTTTCTGAAAAAGAAAAATAACGTTAAGATTTTTGATGACAATATTTCATTAAAAGATAAAAAAAACAAAAAATATTTCCTAAGTAAAAACAATATTATTAAGCTAAAATTTGATTTTATTATATTAAGCCCCGGTATAGATTTTCAAAGATGCAATCTTAAAAAATATATAATCAAGAATTGGAGTAGGGTAATCACTGAGCTTGATATTTTTTACTTAACATATCCGAATAACAAAAAAATAACTATTACTGGAACGAATGGAAAATCTACTACTTGTCAAATGCTATATAATATTTTTAGATTAAAAAAATTAGATGTTAGGTTAGTTGGCAATATTGGAAAACCACCTTTACAAGAAAAAAAAATTAAAAAAAATACTATTTTTATCGTTGAGGCATCATCATATCAAATATCTTATAACAAGTATTTTAAAACTGATTATGCAGTGATTTTAAACTTAAATGTAGATCATTTAGAAAGACACAAAAGTCTCAAAAAATACGCAAAAGCCAAAATTAAACTAATTTGTGATCAAGAAAAAAATAAACTATCATTTATAGAAAGGGATAGTGTAATAATAAATAGATTTATATTGAACAAAAATATTCAATCTAAAATTATAAAAGTTAGTTATAACAAATCTTATTTTTTTAAGAAAAATATTAATAATGACTATTTATTAGATAAAAATAATTTAAATAATATTCATTTCGTTTATAGGATATCAAAAATTTTTGGAATATCTAATGATAAAATATTCAAATCTCTTAACTCATTCAAGGGATTAAAATTTAGAAAACAAATTGTCTACAATAAATATAATTTAAAAATAATTAATGATTCAAAATCTACCACTTTTTCCTCTACCAATGGTCTTTTATCTACTTATAAAAATATTTATTGGATAGTGGGTGGTTTGTTTAAAAAAGGCGATAAATTTATTTTAGAAAAAAAATATTATAAAAATATTTGCGCTTATATAATTGGCAAAAATAAAGATTATTTTATCAGTCAATTTAAAAATAAGATAAATTTTAAATATTTAAAAAATTTAAAAAAAGCAATTATAACTATAAAAAAAGACATTAAAAAAGACAAAAATAAAAAAACAATATTGTTTAGCCCTGCGGCTGCTTCATTTGATCAATTCAAAAATTTCGAACATCGTGGAGAACGTTTTAATTCAATATTAAAAAAAATAAATTTATATGGAAAATAAAAATATTTACGATAACTTTATTTATGATTGGTGGAAAAATTTAGATAAAGTAATTTTTTTTTTATTTATATCCTTAATTGTATTAGGTATTTTTTTTTCTTTAGTATCAACATCATTAATTGCATCTTCTAAGTTAGGAACAAATAATTATTATTTTTTTATGAGACACATAATTTATATTTTTCTTGGTTTAACTTTAATAATTTTTTTTTCAGCTATTCCGGAGAGCGATATTTACAAAATAGGAGCAATAATATTTTTTATCTTTTTTATTTCTCTATTATTAGTTCCAATTTTCGGAATTGAAATTAAAGGCTCAAAAAGGTGGTTAGATATCCCAATTATACCAAGATTTCAGCCCATTGAGTTTCTAAAACCTTTTTTAATAATATTTTTATCAATGGTTATTGGCTCAAGGTTTACGTCTAATGATTACCTAAAATTTTTTTTAAGCACATTAATTGTTTTGCCCATTTTGTTTTTTTTGGTTTTGCAACCAGATATTGGACAAACTTTATTAATATCTTGTGTGTGGTTGTGTCTTATATTTGTGTCAGGAATTAATCTTTATTTATTTAACTTTTTAATATTAGCCTCGATCTCATTGTTAGGATATTTAGTTATATTTTTACCAAAATTTTCTTATATAAAATATAGAATAGCAGCATTTTTTGATCCAAAATCAAGCGGTAATTATCAGTCAGAAAAGGCAACTGACGCAATTGTTGATGGAGGTTTTTTTGGAAAAGGGATCGGTGAAGGAACATTAAATGCACGTGTTCCCGAGGCTCATACAGATTACGTAATTTCAGTTATTGCCGAAGAGTTCGGAATTTTGATAATATTATTTATTTTATTCATTTTCTTACTTTTGATATTTAAAGTATTTAAAAAAATTCCGACTGAAAAAAATAATATTAATAAACTTGTTTTAATCGGATCTATATTATTAATTATATTCCAGGTGTTAATTCACATTGGTGTAAATATTAGATTTCTACCAACAACAGGTATGACCTTACCTTTTTTAAGTTACGGAGGATCTTCAATATTAAGCTCATCAATACTTGCAGGATTAATATTAAACTTTACAAAAAGAAAGATTTAAATTTATGAAAAAAATTGTCATCAGTACTGGAGGTACAGGAGGTCACGTAATTCCAGCTCAGGTTTTATATGATTACTTATCAGACAAAAATAAAATTTTCATTTGTACTGATAAAAGAGGAATTACTTATTTAAACAAAAAAAAATATAAAATTAAGCAAATAGATTTACCTAAATTTAGCAGAAATATATTACTATTTATTCCATTCATAATTTCTTTTGCCTTATCTGTATTAAAGTCATACCTGTTTTTAATTAATAAAAAAATTGAAATATTAATATCTACGGGAGGCTACATGTCTGTACCTATCTGTTTAGCTGCTAGAATGTTAAATTTAAAAATTTTTTTATTTGAACCAAATATGGTTATAGGAAGATCAAATCTATTATTATTGAATTATTGTGATAAAATAATCACATATAACAAAAAAATAAAAAATTTACCAAAAAAAATGATTTACAAAAATTTTGTAATCAAACCATTAATTAGAAAAAATATTTTTCTTTCAAAATATAGAGTTAAGAAAAAATCAAAATTATTTACAATATTAATAATAGGCGGGAGTCAAGGCGCAAAAAAATTCGATACTTTATTTAATAAAGATTTAATCAAACTATCAAAAAAATATAAAATTAAAATTTTTCATCAAACTAGCAAAAATAATTTAAAAGATCTTAAAAATTTTTATTTGTCAAAAAACATAAATTTTAGGGTTTTTTCATATGTTAAGGACTTACATAAATTTATAAAAAAAAGTGATTTTGCAATAACAAGATCAGGCGCATCCACTATTAACGAATTAGTATTTTTGGGAACACCTTTTTTAGCCATACCTTACCCATTCGCTAAGGATGATCATCAATTTTATAATGCGAAATATTATGTAAAAAAAAATCTTGGTTGGTTAATAAGAGAAACTAATGTTAAAAAAAATTTTTTGTATAAATTTGTTACAAACTTGATTAAAAACAAAAAAATAATATTTCAAAAAAAAAAAAATATGTATATTTTCCATAAAAAATATGATTGGGTTAAAAATTCTAATCAAATAAATAATCTAATATAAATTATGAATATAAACTTAGCTAAGTCCGAAATTATACATTTTGTAGGAATAGGTGGGATTGGTATGAGTGGATTAGCTCTAATAATGATAGGGCTAGGTTTTAAAGTACAAGGAAGTGACAAATCTCTTAATAAAAATGTAGAAAGGTTAAAAAAAAGTCGTATTAAATTTTTTTTAGGTCACTCTTCAACAAATATTAAAAAAGCAACCATCTTAGTAATCTCCTCAGCGATTAAGAAAAACAATATAGAAATAAGAGAGGCAAAAAAAAGAAATTTACCGATTTATAAGAGAGGAGATATGTTAGCACATATAACTTCATTAAAAAAAAATATTGTCGTGTCAGGATCCCATGGAAAAACTACGACCACTTCTTTAATAGCATCTATTTTTGCAAAAGCAAAATTAGACCCAACCATTATTAATGGTGGAGTGATCAATTCACTAGATAATTCAGCCAAACTTGGCAAAAGTGAGTGGAGCATTCTGGAGTCTGATGAATCCGATGGAAGTTTTATAAAAGTTCCATCTACATATGCTGTAGTAACAAATGTTGATAGAGAACACATGGATTATTATAAATCTTTAGATGATCTAAAAAGACATTTTATAAAATTTATGCAAAAAGTACCATCTTTTGGTAAAACATTTATTTGCATAGATGATAAGAATAACAGAGAAATTTGGAAAAGAAGTAAAATCAAAAATATACTTACATATGGATTTAGCAAAGACTCAAATTTCAAAATCAAGAATTGCTCATTCTTAAAAAATAAATCTATATTTGATATTGAAATGCGTCTTCCTAATAAAAAAAAAACTCTTTTAAAAAAAATTGAGATCCCCTTGATTGGGTATCATAACATAAAAAATGCAACAGCTGCCATAGCTGTTTCATATTTTATAGGTATATCTCCCACAACTTTGAAAAATAGCTTAAAAAATTTTAAAGGAGTAGAGAGAAGATTTAATAAAATTTTTTCATACAATGGTGCAGATATTTATGATGATTATGCACATCATCCTACAGAGATAAAAGAGGTTATAAATGGGGTAAACAATAGTTATAAAGAAAAAAAGATAATATGTGTGTTCCAACCACATAGAATTTCTAGATTAAATGATTTAAAAAATGAATTTTCCTCTTCATTTAAGAAATCAGACTCAGTTATATTATGCCCAATTTATAAAGCAGGTGAAAACTTAAAGCTAAATTTAAATTACAGTGAGTTTGCAAAACAAATTATAAAACAATCAAAAGTTAGAGTATTTTTTGTAAATAGCCAAAATCAGTTAGCAAAATTTTTAAAAAACTTTTTAAATCAAGAAGATATAGTGATAGGTATGGGTGCCGGCTCTATATCAAATTGGATAAAAGAGTTACCAAGTTTAATGAGAAAATAATGTTAGAAGATTTAAATAGTTTTTCAAAAAAAATCCAAGGAAAAATAAAATTTAATTATAGCTTAAAAAAACATACTTGGTTAAACATTGGTGGAAATGCAAAAATTTTTTTTGTTCCAGAGACTTTAATTGAACTAAAAGATTTTTTATTATATCTAAAAAAAAAAAATCTAAGCCCTTTTATAATCGGGGCTGGCTCAAATTTGCTTATATCAGAAAATATTCAAAATCGTATTTTTATTAAATTAGGTAAAAATTTTAATAAAATTTCACTAACAAAGGATAATGTTATTATTGCAGGTTGCTCAATTTTAGACAAAAATGTATCAAATTTTGCATGTGAGAATCATTTAAGTGGTTTAGAGTTTTTATCATGTATACCAGGATCTATTGGAGGTGGAATAAGGATGAATTCTGGATGTTTTGGTACAGAGTTCAAAGATGTTCTACTTTCTGTTCAAGTTATTGATCTAAATGGTAATGTGCACACAATTAATTCAAAAAACATAAAATTTGATTATAGACAAACAGATCTACCAAAAAATCTTATTTTTTTAAGCGCATCTTTTAAAACAAGTAAAAAAGACAAAACACAAATAGTAGAAAATATTATTAAATTAAAAGAAAAAAAACAGAACTCTCAACCATTAAGAGTTAAAACTGGTGGAAGCACTTTTAAGAACCCAAAAAATAGTTTAAAAAAAAAAGTTTGGGAACTTATAAGAGAAAATGTAGACAACCAAGTAAGTTTCGGCGATGCAAAAATATCTGAAAAGCATAGTAACTTTTTTATAAATAGCAATAATGCCTCATTTAATAATATGTATGATTTAATCAACTTTGTTAAAAAAAGAGTAAAAGAAAGTACTGGTGTATCACTTGAACTAGAACTGGAAATAGTGAATTAAATGAAAAAAAAGGTTTTAGTCTTAGGGGGTGGATACTCAAAAGAGCGCTTCATAAGTCTTAAATCTGCTAAAGCTATTATCAAATCAATTAAGAAAATTCATAATGTTAAATTTTCTGATCCAAGCAGAAATTTTTTGGGAGCAGTTAAAAGTTTCAAGCCTGATGTAATTTTTAATGCTTTACATGGAAGATTTGGTGAAGATGGTTACATGCAATCAGTCTTAGAGACTCTGGGAGTCAAATACACCCATTCAGGTGTTAAATCTTCAATGATGGCAATTGACAAAGAAATTTCAAAAAAAATATTCATAAAAAATAAAATACCCACACCTAAATATATTAAAATAAAAAATATTAGAAATTTAGATTATAGAAGAATTAAAAATTATTTGAATTTTCCAGTAGTTATCAAACCAATTAATGAAGGATCAAGTTTAGATGTTTATATTTGTAATAATAAGTTTTCATTATCAAATAAGCTGAAAAAAATGAGAAATTATAAAGAAATACTTATCGAAAAGTTTATCCCGGGAAGAGAGATACAAGTGGCCGTAATGGGCAATAAAGCACTAGGTCCAATAGAGCTTAAACCAAAAAGAAAATTTTACGATTATAAAGCAAAATATTACACTAACGCAAAAACCGAACATATAATCCCTGTGAATTTAAGCAAAAAAAATTATGATAAAATTAATAAAATTGCTCTGAAAGCACATAGATTATTAAATTGTAGAGGTGTAACCAGGTCTGACTTTAAATTTTATAAAAATAAATTTTATTTACTGGAACTTAATACTCAACCAGGTATGACTGATCTTTCATTAGTTCCAGAGATTGCTGCATATAAAGGAATAAATTTTAGTTCATTAATTAACTGGATGATAAAAGATGCATCAAAAAATAGATAAAAAAACTAAATTTTTTTTTTACAGTTCATTAATAATAATATTAACTTCAATAAATAACTATAAACTAATTAACAAAAATATATTTAACATTAAATATATTAATGTTGAGGGATTTTCCAAAGAAAAAAACGAATTAATAAAAAATGAATTTAAAAATTTATATGAAAAAAACATTTTGTTTATAAGTAAAAATTATTTTACAGATTTAACAAATAGAAATGATATAAAATATTTATTTATAAAAAAAAATTTTCCTAACAAGTTAGTTATCAATTTTATACCTGCAAAACCAATGTATATAGTTGAAAATGATAATAATAAAATTATCTTAGGTGATAATGGCAAAATATTAAAAACTGAACTAAATGAAAATAATTTTCCAACTATCTCAGGCTCTGATGATATCGAAAATATTTACGATGTAGTAAATTTAATAAATCAATCAAATTTAGATTATAAAATGATAAGTGAAATCAAATTTTTTAAAAGTGGAAGGTTTGATGTGTATTTAAGCAAAGGTATAATTATTAAATTTCCAATAAAGTTTAATCAAAAAATAATTGATTACAGCAGCGAATTGTTGAACAGAAAAGAATTTGCAAATTCTAAAGTAATTGATTTAAGAATCAAAAATAAAATAATAAAATATGAGTAACTTTGAAAAAGGAGATTTTTACTTTGGGATATCTGATAAAAAAATTCATATATGTTTTTTTGAGGAAGGAAAAAATGTATATAAAGAAAGCTTAAATTTTGAAATTCCTGATAATTTAAATAACAACTTAAATTTTAAAATAATATTAAACTTATTAAGAGATAATATTAGAAAAATAGAAAAAAACCTAGGTTTTTTTCTAAACAACGGGAATATATCTATTCAGTCCGATTCCTATCAAAGCATCTTATTTAGTATTAAAAATATTTTTGATGAAAAAAAACTTGATAAAAAAGTCGTCGCTAATTTATTGCAAAGTTATATTCAAAAATTTTATATGGATGAACAAAATTTATCTATTATTCATATTATTATAAACAAATATGTAATTGATGATAAGGTTTATAAATTCTTACCAAATAATATCAAATTTAAAAAAATTATCTTAGAAATTGAATTTATTTGTATAGATAAAAACCTTATCAATAAGTTAAAAAAGTTATTTAATGAATGTAAAATTAATATAAGAAAAATCGTGTCATATGATTACGCTAAAAAATTTTCAAAAAATCACACAGATGATACGATGTGTCTTTCTGCTCACAAAGTTCTAAATGGCATAAATCAATCAGAAGTTTATCAGGAGAAAAAAACCCAAAAAAAACAAGCTATTTTTGATAAAATTTTCAATTTTTTTGATTAAATATTTGTATTCTTTTGTAACATAACTTGTTTTTCCTTGTTAATTACTAAGATCTATAAGCGTTTAATGTCGGTTTTAAACCAAAAAACAATTAATGATAGCTTAAATTTTAGAGGAGTTGGACTTCATTCTGGAAATAAAGTTTCAATGACTTTGCATCCAGCTCCACCAAACCATGGAATTATATTTAAAAGAACTGATATAAAAAAAAATAACTTAATATATCCAAGTGTGCACAATGTCTCTAGTGCTTCCTATTGTACAAAATTGACAAATGAATACGGTATTAGTGTTTCAACTGTTGAGCATTTAATGGCTGCACTTTGTGGATTAGGCATAGACAATCTTCTAATTGATTTAAATTCTGAGGAACTACCAATAATGGATGGGTCTGCCAAAAATTTTGTAGAAAATATTAATGAAGTAGGTTTTAAAGTTAGTGATCAACCAATTAGAATAATTAAGATTAATAAGAAAATTACTTACAAAGATGGTGAAAAATTTATTACATTTGAGCCAAACAAAATCAGTTTAGAAATAGATTTTGAAATTAAATATAAACAAAGTTCAATTTTAAACCAAAAAAATAATAAGAATATATACATGGATGATTTAACGGATATGTATAATTCAAGAACATTCTGCTTATTTGAGGATGTAGAAAAATTAAAAAAAATGGGTTTAGCTCAGGGAGGAAGTTTAGATAATGCTATAGTTTTAAAAGATAACGAGATACTTAATTCTGAAAAATTAAGAAATTCAAAAGAGTTCGTTAATCATAAAATTTTAGATTGTCTTGGAGATATTTATCTGGTTGGGTATAGAATGGTCGGCAAAATTACCTCTAGTCAGGGTGGTCATAATGTAACAAATCAAGGTTTAAGAGATTTATTGAGCAATAATGAGAACTTTTCAGTAATTGAACTAAAAGAAAAAAATATACCACATTCTTTTTTGGTAAAGAATCCTTTAAAATCTACAGCTTAAACATTTAAGCTTTTAAGTTTATCTGTTAATAATTTACTAATGAAAATTTTAAATAATTTTATTTTATTAATATTGGTAATTTTAACAATTTCTTGCTCAAAAGACGAAAAGATTTCTGTAGTTAAAGAAAAAAATATTGAAACACAAATGATAGAAGCTTTTGAGGAGGGTTACAAAGAACTTGAAAATGGAGATGTTTTATTTGCTGCGAAAAAATTTAATGAAGCTGAACTTCTTTATCCACAATCTCAATGGGCACCCAGAGCAGCTTTGATGGCGGCTTACTCTTATTATTCTCAAGATTATTATTATGATGCTGAGTATGAATTAAATAGATATTTAAAAGTTTATCCCAATGAAAAAAATATTCCTTATGCTCATTACTTGCTAGCTATGATTTACTATGAAAAAATTATAGATGAAAAAAAAGATCTAAGACCTTTAATAATGGCTGAGGAAAAATTTAAGTTTATTGAAAAAAATTACCCTAACACAGATTTTGCACTAGACTCTGGTTATAAATTAGATCTAATTCAAGATTACCTTGCATCAAAAGAGATGTATATTGGTATGCATTACGTCAAAAAGAATAAGTGGATTGCTGCAATAAATCGTTTTAAAAATGTTGTAGATAAATATGACGAAACTTCATTTATAGACGAAGCTCTTCATAGATTAGTAGAACTTCATTATAAGCTAGGCCTTGTAGAGGAGTCTCAAAAATATGCCTCATTATTAGGTTATAATTATCAATCAAGCGAATGGTATTCAAAAACCTATAAAATTTTCAATGAAAATTATAAGTCCGATATAGAGATCAAAAAAGAAAAAGAGGGTATATTTAAAAAATTCAAAAAACTTCTTTATTAATATAATGAGCAGTTCATCATTAAAAGACTATAAAAATAAGTTAAATTTATTAGAAAAGTATAATAAATTTTATTACCAAGATCAAAAGCCAATTGTATCTGATAAGGAGTTTGACAAATTAAAAAGAGAAATTTTAGAATTAGAGAAGAAACATGGTTTTGATGACACGAAATCGCCAAGCACTAAAATTGGTTATAAACCCTCAAAAAAATTTCAAAAATTTAAGCATAAAGTGAAAATGTTGTCGCTATCAAATGCATTTAATCAGGAAGATTTAATTAATTTTCAAAAAAAAAATATTAATTTTCTAGCCTTAGATAAAAATTATGAATTTGAATATAGTGCCGAACCTAAAATAGATGGTATTTCTGCCTCACTTAATTACAAGAATGGGAAATTGATAAGAGGCTTGTCAAGAGGTGACGGTGAAGAAGGCGAAGATATAACTGAAAATTTAAAAACGATTAGGGATATTCCATTGAATGTTTCTCATCCAGATTTTCCCGAGGAAATTGATATAAGAGGCGAGGTCTTCATTGAAACAGATGATTTTAAAAAGATCGAAAAAGATTTTGCTAATCCAAGAAATGCAGCTTCAGGATCACTAAGGCAAAAAGATCCAAACAAAACTAAATTAATACCATTAAAATTTATTGCCTATACCTTTGGTTTTACTTCAGATATGAAATCAAAAAATCAAAGTGATTTTATAAAAGATTTAGATAAATGGAATTTTAAAACTTCTGAATTAAATAAAACAATTAAGGGTGTTGATAATTTAGTTAAGTACCATTTTGACATTGAAAAAAGAAGATTTGATTTGAAATATGATATCGATGGCATTGTGTATAAGGTCAATGATTTTAGCTTACAAAAAAGATTGGGTTTTATGGCTACAGCACCTAGATGGGCTGTTGCACATAAATTTTCTGCTAATTATTCAGTCACTAAAATTATTGATATTGATATTCAAGTTGGAAGAACTGGAGCTTTAACGCCGGTTGCGAAAGTCAAACCTGTTAACATAGGTGGTGTAATGGTTTCTAATGCAACTTTACACAATGAAGATGAAATAATAAGAAAAGATATAAGAATAGGTGACACTGTTAAAATCGAGAGAGCTGGCGATGTAATTCCACACGTTATTTCGGTAGATAAAAATTTAAGAAACTCAAATATAAAAAAATTTACTTTTCCAAAAAAATGTCCTTGTGGTTACGACACTATTAAAGAATTTAATGAAGTCACAAAAAAAATTGATGCAGTCAGAAGATGTCCTGATGTAGGTTTTGATTGCAATAGAATAGCTAAGGAAAAACTTAAACATTTTGTATCTAAAGATGCACTAAATATAGAAGGGCTTGGGAAAAAGGTAATTGAAAAGTTTTGGGATTTAAAATTTATAAAACTTCCTAATGATATATTTAATTTAAACTTTGAAAAAATCTCTAAACTAGAGGGCTGGGGTTCTCAATCAGCAGAAAATTTAAAGAACTCAATTAATAAATCAAAAAAATTAAAATTAGACAGATTTATTTATTCTCTCGGTATTAGACACATAGGCCAAGAAAATGCAAAGCTAATATCTGAATTTTTAGGTAACTATTCTAATTTTATTAAATTAAAAGACCAAAAAAATATTGAAGATTTATCAAATATTGATGGCATCGGAGGGACACAAATAACTTCTTTAAAAAATTTTTTTAAAAATAATTTAAATCTAAAAGTTATTTCATCTTTAAGTAAAATTTTATTTATTGAAAAGAATATTACTAAAAAAAAAGGGGGAGTATTTTCCAATAAAATCTTAATGTTCACTGGAAAGCTAAACAATATTAGTAGAGCAGAGGCTAAATCAATAGTTGAGAATAATGGAGGAAAAATTGTAAGCAATGTCTCCAAAAAACTAGATTATTTAATTACAGGTGAAAAGCCCACGTCAAGAAAAGTAAAAATGGCCAATGATTTGAAAGTCAAAATATTGAACCAAACAGATTTTGAAAAAATTTCAAAATTGAGACAATAGCCAAAACTTTTCCTTATAAGTTAAATGTTTTTGGATATTTGAGTAAATCTCCAAATTGTAATTGATCAGATAATTCTTTTCCTTATAAGTAAGAAGATCAATATTTATTAAATCTTTATCAAATGGCACCATCGTTAAATTTTTAAAAAATATTTTATTTTTTAATTGTTTAACATAAATCATATTTTCTAATCTAATACCAAATTTACCTTTTTTATAAAATCCTGGTTCATTGCTCATCACTTGTCCTGGTTTAATCATCACTTTATAACCCTTAGATATTGCTATAGGACCCTCATGCACATTAAGAAAAAAACCTACCCCGTGCCCTGTGCCATGTGGGTAATCTAAACCTTTTTTATTTAGAAATTTTCTAGCTAAATTATCTAATAAATTTGCCCTTTTAATTTTATTTAAATTAGCACTAGCAACTGCTATGTGACCCTTTAAAACATAAGTAAATATATCTTTAATTTTTTTAGTTTGTTTGTTTAAACTCATTGTTCTTGTAACATCAGTTGTCCCATATTTATATTGACCACCTGAGTCGCACAAGTAAATATCTTGTTTTTTGATTAATCTATTTGAGTTTTTAGTGGCTCTATAATGAATAATTGCACCATGTGCTCCTGATGCAGAAATTGTATTAAAACTTGGATATAAATAATTTTGATTTTTTTTTCTAAAGTATTCTAATTTCTTTTCAGCCGCTAATTCAGTAATTTTTTTTTTACATTTTTTAATCCAGTACAAGAATTTAGTTACTGCCACTCCATCAAAAATATGTGACTTAATAATATTTTTAATTTCAATATTATTTTTTATAGATTTCATATTATATATTGGGTCGTTTTGACTTGATATATCGATTTTATTTTTTATTAAATTTTCATAAGCTAAGGAACAACTCAAGTTATCTAATATAATTTTCTTTGAATTAAGATTTTTTAAAAAAATACTAATTTTATTTTGATCCACCAATGTTATTTTCAATGAATTATTTTTTTTGAGCAAATATTGTATTTTTGTTTTTTTTGTGAATAAATGTATTTTACCATTTTTTTTCAAAATTACCCTGCAATTTGGAATTGGACTGTGGGGATTATCTTTACCTCTAATATTTAATAACCAAGCAACGTTTTCAGGCGCGGTTATGAAAATACAATCAGATTTGTCTTTATTAAGGAAATTTATAACTTTTTTAATTTTATTTTTAGAACTTTCCCCTGAAATATTATTCTTTAAAAAAAAAAATTTATTATTAATTTTTTTCGATTTTATGGTTCTAACTAAATCTGTGTGTATTGGTACTAATGTAAAGTAATTTTTAAAATATCTTTTTAAACCTATGCTCGTGAAACAATATGGATTATAACCTAACTTGATCCTATGTTTTAAAACTTTCCATGGTAATTTTTTGTGTATCTCAAAAATATTGAAATTTTTTCCAGATTGGAATTTGGCTTGTATCGTATATCTCCCATCTACAAATAGATAATTTTTTTTAAACAAAATAACAGCTAGTCCTGCTGATCCATCAAAATCAGATATGAATTTTAATCTGTCAGGAAATGAATACTCGTTAAAATACTCATCATTTTTAGGCACAATATATCCATCAATATTATATTTTGAAAATTTTTGCCTTAACTTCTTAATTTTTGTAGAGATCATTTTAATCGCTTTTGATATCTTATCCAGCCTGGACTTCTGTAAATGTCTTCCTCATTATCTTGATCCTGATTGAAGTCAAAAAATTCATCTTCCTCTCTCTCATAATTATTAACTTTTTTAATATATTTTTCTGGTAGCTCATCAACAAATCTTGATGAAATACTATCTATCCAATCTCCTTGATAAAATCTGTTAAGTGAAAATGATATATATACTTCGTATTTAGCCCTAGTAATACCTACATACGCAAGTCTTCTTTCTTCTTCCAAACCTTTTTGCCCTTTTTCATCTATTGATTTTTGATGCGGAAATAGACCCTCCTCCCAACCCGGCAAAAAAACAGTATCGAATTCAAGACCTTTTGATGCATGCATAGTCATTAAATTAATTTTTTCACCATCCCAATCATTATCTATTGATGAAGCAAGAGACACATGTTCTAAAAAACTTTCTAAATTATCAAAATCTTTCATCGCATTTAAAAGTTCTTTAATATTTTCAAGTCTGTTTTCATTTTCTAAATCTTTTTTATTTTTTAATAATAACGAGTATCCAGACTCATCTAATATTATTTGCAGCAATTTTACATGCCCAATTTTTTTATTAAAATAATCATCTCTCCACTTTTCTAATAAATTCAAAAAACTTAATAAACCTATTTTAGTTTTAGGTTTTATTTTATTTAAACTAATTAAATTTTTTGATGATTGTTCAAGAGATAAACCATTTTTTTTTGCATGTTCGCTTATCATTTTAAATGATGTATCACCTATTGATCTTTTGGGTACATTTATAATTCTCTCAAAAGCTAAATCATCTTTTTTTTGATAGACAATTCTAAGGTATGCCACACAATCTTTTATCTCGGCTCGTTCATAAAATTTTACCCCACCCAATATTCTATATGGTAATCCTATTTTGAGAAATCTTTCTTCAAATTCTCTAGTTTGAAAAATTGCTCTAACTAATATAGCCACATCGTTTAATTTATATTTTTTAGAAATTTTATTTTCAAGGATTTTAGAAATACCTGTTGCCTCATCTTTACCATTCTTAAAACAATTTAGATTAATTAATTCTCCTTGACTTTGATTTGAATTAAGAGTCTTTCCCATTCTATTTTCATTATTAGATATCAATTCTGAAGCAACATTAAGAATATTTTGAGTAGATCTATAGTTTTCCTCAAGTTTAATAATTTTGGTATTTTTAAACATCTTATCAAATTCTAAAAAATTTTTTATCTCAGCGCCCCTCCAACTATAAATAGATTGATCATCATCACCTACGCAGCAAATATTCTCATGATTTTTTGTTAATAGTTTTAACCATTTGCTTTGAATGAAATTTGTATCTTGATACTCATCCACTAAAATATATTTAAAATTTTTAGAGTACATTTCATTAATATCGCGATTCCTTTCAAAAATAGATACACAATGTAAAATTAAATCACCAAAATCACATGCGTTAAGATCAATAAGTTTTGATTGATAAATCTTATAAATTTTTAACAAATTTTTTTCAAGAGTATCATTTTTTTTCAAAATTACATTTTCTGGATACCAACCTAAATTTTTCCACTTATTAATTAAAGAAATTATAAAATTTGGCGAAATTTTTTTAATGTCAATATTTTCTGCGTTACAGATTGATTTAATTAGTCTGGATTGATCGTCTTGATCTATAATTGTAAAATTTTGATTTAAATTAACTGCCTTAGCGTGTCTTCTTAAAATTTTAGCACATATTGAGTGGAAAGTGCCTAGCCATGGTAATCCAATCTCTTTATTATTAAGAATTTTACTGACTCTATTTTGCATTTCCCTAGCAGCTTTATTTGTGAAAGTTACAGATAGTATTTCATTAGGGAATGCTTTATTTTCCCTCAAAATATGGGCTATCCTTGAGGTTAGCACCTTAGTTTTACCAGATCCTGCTCCAGCAACAATTAAAAGTGGACCATCGATACATAAAACAGCATCTTTTTGAGACTTATTTAAATTATCTATATATTTAAGATTTGCCATTTTAATTAATAAATTAAACTAATATAAATTATTTAACACATTATGAAAAATTTTAAATTGAAATTAAATTTTTTATTAAATTTATTCAAAAAAAATAAAATTTTTAAACATTTTAATAATATCTTTGAACATACAAAAAACCTCTTAAAAACACAAAATATAAAAAAAGAGATATTAGATATATATAATAAGTTTTATGTAAAAAAATTTAAGATAAATTATTTAATCTTTTTTTTTAGTTTAGTGTTATTTTCTTACCTTGTTTATCTATCTTTTCCTGGAATAATGCATAATAAAACTGATCAAAACTATTTAACCAAATTAATAAATGATCAATACGGTTTAGAATTTTCGCTAACTCCTGAAATTAGTTATTCAATACTTCCAAAACCCCACTTCCAAATTAACGATGTAGTTATATTTCATAATAACAATAATTTCCAAAAAGAAATTGCAGAAATAAAAAAATTAAAAATTTATTTATTTCAAACTAATTTTTTTAAAAAAAGAGAATTAAAGATAAAATCCGTAGAGCTCTTTGAGACAAATTTTTTTATTAATAAGTTAGATTTAAATTACGTTAATAAATTCTTGAAAACAGGTTTTAAGGAAAAATCAATGATAATTAAAAGGGCAAATTTATTTTATCAAGATATGAACAATGAAACCATTTCATTTTTAAATATAAGGAAAATTGATATATTATATAATGATAAAATAAATAATGATGTTATCACATCAGATGGAGAAATATTTAATATTCCATTTAGAGTAACCTGGAAGCAAGATTCTAACAAACAAGAGCAATTAACAAATTTAAAATTTAAAAAAATAAAACTAAATATTATAAATTCAACGAAATATATAGATCAAAAGTTAAAAAATAAGTTACAAATCTATTTAAATAGGTCAAGATATATTATTAATTATGAATTGAGTAATAAAAAAGTTAATTTTAATTCTATTAAATCATTTATTGGAAACAATAAATTTATTTTTTCTGGAAATATATTTTTAGATCCATTTAATTTTGATGTAAATTCATCTTTAGATAGTCTTAAACTTAAGAAATTATTTTCAAATAATTTATTTTTGAAAGAAATTTTATCAAAGAATTTTATTCTAAACGATAATTTTAATGGTAAAATACAATTAAATATAAAAAAATTAGAAAATAATCCGTTATTTGATAATTTAAAAATAAACGCAAATTTCAAAGGTCAAACTTTAGAACTTAGTAACTCAATATTTTTCAATGATAAAATTGCGAATTTAATAATTAAAAAAGGACTTATATATGAAGAACAAAATAATTTAATGTTTAAAGGAGATGTCGAATTTTTAATTAATGATTTAAACAAATTGTATAATAAATTTGTAGTACCAAAAAAAAATAGGAATAATTTAAAAAAAATAAATTTTGCGTTATTGATCAACCTTACAAATAATGACTTTAAAATCTTAAAAATAACAAACGATAGCTTTAAAGATAAAGAATTTCAACAGATTGACGAATTAATTTATGAATTTAATAGTGGAGGTATAAAAATTTCAAATTGGATTGAATTTAAAATATTTGCAAATAAAATAATTTCATCTTATGCCGGCTGAATCATTTTTTTTGGATCTACAATTTTGTGATACTCTTTTTCATTCATTAAACCACTTTTGATTACTTCGGTCTTAAGAGTTGTATTATTTTTTAGAGCCCTTTTTGCAATTTGAGCAGCTTTATCATAACCAATTTTAGGAGCCAATGCAGTGACTAACATTAGAGAATTATCCAAATCTTTCTTCATTTTATCTTTATTTGCTTTAATTCCTTTAACACAAAAATTTGCAAAATTTTTTGTACTGTCAGAAAGTAGATCAATTGATTGCAAAATGTTGTAGGCAATCAATGGTTTGAACACATTAAGTTCAAATTGTCCTTGAGACCCAGCGATCGTGATACCTGTATGATTACCTATTACTTTGACACAAACCATCGTAACTGCCTCAGATTGAGTCGGATTTACTTTCCCTGGCATTATTGAAGATCCAGGCTCATTTGCTGGTAAATTTAATTCACCATAACCTGCTCTAGGTCCAGATCCAAGAAATCTAATATCGTTTGCTATTTTTAATAGACACACAGCAGTGGTATTTAAAGTGCCAGAAAAATTAACAATAGAATCATGAGCAGCAAGTGCAGCAAATTTATTTCTGGACGGTTTAAAATTAATATTTGTCAATTTTCTAATTTCTTTACAAATTTTTTTATCAAAGTTTTTTTTTGTGTTGATACCTGTTCCTACAGCTGTGCCACCCTGAGCTAAAAAATATATCTCTTTAATAGCAATTTTAATTCTTTTAATACAGTCTTGCAATTGAGACTGGTAACCAGAAAATTCTTGACCAAGTGTCAATGGTGTTGCGTCTTGTAAATGAGTTCTGCCAACTTTTATTATTTTTTTAAATTTTATAATTTTTTTTTTTAATTCTTTATTTAAAAGATTTAAGTTTGGTAGCAGTTTATTTTTTGTTTCCAAGGCTATTGCTATATGCATGGCAGTGGGAAAAACATCATTGGTGGATTGAGATTTATTTACATGATCGTTAGGATGTACTGGTTTTTTTGAACCTAACTTACCCCCTAAAATTTTGATTGCACGATTTGAAATAACCTCGTTTACATTCATATTAGTTTGAGTTCCCGATCCTGTTTGCCAAACTTTTAAAGGAAAGTTATTTTGAAGTTTTCCAGAAATTATTTCGTTTGATGCTTTTATAATTGCTCTAGCGATTTCTGTTTCAATTTGTTTATCTTTTTTATGAACAATTGCTGCTGCTTTTTTTATGATTGCGATTGACTTTATAAGAATCTTTTGAACATAAATTTCGCCTATATCAAAAAACTTTTTTGATCTCTCGGTAGATGCGCCCCAATATTTATCATTTTGCACATTAATTTTACCAATGCTATCAAATTCTTTTCTAAATTTCATTTGGATAATTTATTTTATCTTATACATTAAAAATTAAAAGAATCATATAGGAGAGAAATGACAAATTTTGAAAAGGTCAGATTATTTATGACGACATTTGGACAAGAAGTTAAAAATAAAGCTAGTTTAAGTAGTGAAAATATTAACAACTTAAGAATTAATTTAATTGAGGAAGAGCTTAATGAATTTAAAGAAGCTGTAATAAAAAAAGATTTAAAAGAAGCCGCTGATGCATTAACAGATATTTTATACGTTACATATGGTGCCGGTCATGCATTTGGCATAAATTTAGATAAGTGTTTTGAGGAGGTTCAAAAATCCAATATGAGTAAATTAGGTGATGACGGGAAGCCAATTTACGATGAAAAGGGAAAAGTTATGAAAGGACCTAAATATTTTAAACCTGATTTGAAAAAATTTTTGTATTAATAGCTTAATTGTTTAAAATAAACATTAAAACGTCACTTATCAAATACATTGTAACCGTAAATCCAATAAAAAAATTCCAATACATAAATGAAACTGTTCGGTTTCTAATTCTTCTTTTTCTCACGAATTCTTTATCGTCTAAATCAGAAACATCTCTGACTCCTTTTACCTGATAGTCATATGACCATCTCCAGACCGAGTCACCAAATCTTTTATCAGTCTTATTATAGTATCTTATCCAAGCAGTTATATATTCATGCAGTAGATAAATTATTAATAGAACTATAAAACCAAAAAACATTATATTAATTTATAAAATTTTTTTAAAAATAAAAAGGGGCGTTCTGTTGCCAGGTGCCCCAAAACCCCGTAACTTAATTAAAAAATTAATTAAGCTGCAAGTGCAAATTTATTATTTGCAATTATAAATAGCCCGTTACGGTGGAACAATTCCGAACGAAAGAAAGACTTTTAGACATCCGTCGATCCTAGTTCACCCCCATAAGTTGTAAATTATTGGTGGAGGTGGTGGGTACTGCCCCCACGTCCGCAATGTTTATTACGAAATTCGTTTATCGTCGTAGTTGGAAAACCAACACTAATAATATAAAAGCAATTATATTAGATTCAATAAATAATTCATGAAACTTACAAAGGAACAAGAGCAGGAAATAAAGGATTTACAATCTCAAGAAAATAAAACTAAAAGAGTAGTAGCACCAGAGCTTGAAAAAATCCTTTACGATGCAATATCAGTTTTAGATCACGGATTTGTTAGAGTTATTGATTACATGGGTGATGATACTTCAATTGTTCAAGCAGCTAGAGTTTCATACGGAAAGGGTACAAAAAAAGTTTCTACAGATAGCGGACTAATTAAATATTTAATGCGTCATTGGCACAGTACACCATTTGAAATGTGTGAAATTAAATACCATGTAAAGCTTCCAATTTTTATAGCTAGACAATGGATAAGACATAGAACGGCAAATGTTAATGAATACTCAGCACGTTATTCAATTTTAGACAAAGAATTTTATTTACCAAAGAATGAACACTTAGCTGCTCAATCGAAAAGTAACAGACAAGGAAGAGGAGATGTGCTTCAAGGTGAACAAGCTAAAAAGGTTTTAAGCCTTTTAAAAAATGATGCAGAGCGAACATACGAAAATTACGAAACAATGTTAAATGAAAGATACGATGGTTCAGTTGTTGACGAAAAAGAAACTGGTCTTGCAAGAGAACTTGCTAGAATGAATTTAACTTTAAACACTTACACTCAATGGTATTGGAAAACAGATCTTTTAAATTTAATGAATTTTTTAAGATTAAGAGCTGATCATCATGCTCAATATGAAATTAGAGCTTACGCTGATGTTATGTTAGATACTTTAAAAAGATGGGTGCCAACAACTTATGAAGCTTTTATGGACTATAGAGTAGGTGGCACGGAGGTATCATCTAAAGGAAAAAAGATTATTCAAAAGCTGATCAGTGGTGAAAAAGTAGATTCTGAACAGTCAGGTCTATCAAAAAGGGAGTGGAATGAGCTTATGTTGGCTTTTGATCTTAAAGATAAGTTGATATAGTTTACAGAAAAAAATAAAAACTATAAATGAAACTTATAAATAAAATAACTTTCATAATTATTTTCTTATTTGTAAATATTAATGCTTTTGGAGAAGTTTCATCATTTGTTGATAGTAAAGATATTACTCAAAGAATTGCACATGGGATAGCATTTAACGCAAATGGAACCAAAATGTTTATCTCTGGCTCAAGTCAAAATAAAGTTTATGAATTTGATTTAACTGTGGGTTTTGACGTTTCAACAGCTACAAGAAATTCCAACGAATGTACTCATTCAGACGAAGATGAAGATGTAATTGGTTTAAAATTAAGTTCAGATGGAACTAAAATGTTTTTAATTGGTTCAGACTCTGGAGCAGAAGGAATAGAAGAGTATAAATTAGATACTGCTTATGATGTCTCATCTTGTGACTTTGTGACTACACACTTTGAGGGAGAAATGAATATAAGAGATATTGCATTTAACAATAGTGGAACAAAATTATTTATCTATGATGGAACTGGGAATGACTTTATTAAAAAATATTCACTTACTAGCCCTTTTAATATTTCAAACGCTACTTTTGAACAACAATCTACCGGAACAAGTAGCAAAACCTTTTCACAACTTGAAGGTAATCCACAGGGATTAGCATTCAGTTCTGATGGTTCTAAAATGTATATAACAGGACATGGAAAAGATAAAGTTCAAGAATTCAATTTAAGTACACCATTCGATTTATCTAATATAAAAAAAGAAGGGGGTTACGATGTTTCAGGTGAAGCTGATCAAGTTTCAGGTATAGCATTCAGTTCAGATGGTTTAAAAATGTTTGTTTTAGATTTTAAAACAAACAACAAAACTGTTAGTGAATATAATTTAAGTTGTGGTTTTGGGGTGATTAATTGTATTGATCCAACAGCTAATAAAGATGATGTTGCTTCTATTGAGACTCAATCTGAAAGCGCAAAAAAATTAATACAACACACCACATATCCAGTGATCAATCGTATGCAATGGTTAAGAAGGAACAACAGTAGGAGAAATTTAACTAATCAAAATATTAAATTTCAATTTAATAATGAAATTTTAAACTCTTTATCAAAAACGTTGCTACCAGTTTATTTATCTAATTATAATTCTTCAAAAACTGATAATGAAAATTCTAGTTGGTCTCTATGGAGCGAAGGAACAATTAGCGTAGGTCGAATAGGTGATACCTCTGTTTCATCCTCAAAAAAAATAAATACTTCAGCAATCACAATAGGTGCAGACAAAAGAGGAAAAGATAACATAATGAGAGGTATTGCATTAAGATTTGGAAGTGATGATGTTGATGTGGGAGACCTAGGAAGTGCATTAAATATGAGTACATTTGGCCTGACTTTTTATGAGACTAAACCTAAAGGAGAAGAAAGATTTACTGATCACTTGTTAGGTTTAAGTTTTATAAATTCTGATTTAATTAATAATAGTGGTTCAACTTCAACTAATGGTGAGAGATCAGGGGAGCAAATGTATGGCTCTTTTAGTTTAAGAGATACTCTTTCAAAAAATAACTTAAATTTTACACCCAAAATTAAAATAGACTACGGTGTAACACATTTTGCAGAATATACGGAAACAGGTGCCGCAGGTTTAAATTTAAAATTTAAAGATCAGTACATTGGAAATTTTATTACCTCAGTTGGTGCTAATATTGATAAAAAATTTGACTTAAAAAATAAGACCTTTTTACCTTATTTTGATTTTAATTACTCAGCTGATATGAGCCCGTCAACAAAACAAAAATTTTCATATTCATCAAGTGGAGATAAATACACTTTAGATAACATTAATAATGCCACCCACAGTGTACATACTGGAATAGGTTTCGATTTAAATACAGATAGTGGTTTCAATTTAATGACAAAGTATACTAGAGACCAAACTACAGGAGGCAGTTACAATGATAATTTTGTAATTGCAGGAGATTATAGATCATCATACAATTCATCTTACACTCTTTCTATTCATGAAACTTCAACTGAAATCTCTTATAAAAGTAAGCGTGATAATTTAAATATTGATGTGACTAGTAATTTAGATTTTTTTGCTGAAGACCCTGAGTATGGTATTTATTTAAAAGTCTATACTTTAAAATAACACTAATTTTCAATAAAAGAAGATTTGATCTTTTTTGCAATATCTAAATAGATTTTAGAAATCTCATTGTCTGGGTTGCTCTCAACAATTGGCTTTCCTTGATCACCCGACCTACCAACCTCAGGATCAATTGGAATTTCACACAAAAATTCTTTACTGAATTCTTCTGCAGTTCTTTTAACTCCACCCTCACCAAAAATAGGATATTTTTTTCCGTCTTCACCTTTAAAAAAACTCATATTATCTACGAGACCTATAATTTTAACACCTAATTTATCAAACATTTTAATTCCTCTTTTAACATCTTGAAGCGCAAGCTCTTGTGGAGTTGAAACTATTATTGCACCATCCATTTCTATTTCTTGTGCAAATGTAAGTTGAGTATCACCTGTTCCTGGAGGCATATCTACAATTATAAAATCTAGATTGTTCCAACTTACTTTTTGTGCAAAAGTTTTAATAGTACTGGTTACCATAGGACCTCTCCAAATCATCGGAGTTTGTTCATCAGTTAGAAAACCGATCGACATGCATTGAATGTCGTATTTAACAATAGGTTTTAGATTTGAACCGTCACTTTCGGGTTTTTGATTAATTGAAAAAAGTTTTGGTAATGATGGACCATAGATATCAGCGTCTAATAATCCAACTTTGCAACCTAAGTTTTTTAATGCTAAGGCAAGGTTTGTTGCAAAAGTAGATTTACCAACACCTCCTTTTGCACTTGAAATCGCAATTGTAAACTTAGTGCCCGAAATTGGGTTTTTGACAAAGGTTTTTTTATAAGGTTTTCCTATCATTGCTACATTAAGTCCGAATTTTTAAGGGTTCTTTTAACATACTAAACTTGTTTTTCCCAACAAAGACACTATATAAAGTGCATGGTAGATGATTTTAGAAGTAGAGGTGGCAGTCCTTGGGGATCTCCCCCAGGAAGCGGAGGTAATGGTTCAGGAAGAAGAGGTCCGACCCCTCCAAACATCGATGAGATAATCAAAAATTTACAAGATAAGATTAATAAATTTCTACCAGGTGGCGCGTCTAAAGGTGGGAAGCCATTAGTATTTGGAATTTCAATTTTATTGGTAATTTATGCTTTAAGTGGTTTATACCGAGTTTTACCAGATGAGCAGGGAGTTGTTTTAAGATTTGGAAAATTTGTTTCTACTACTCAACCAGGGTTAAATTATCACATACCTTTCCCAATTGAGAGTGTGCTTACTCCAAAGGTAACAAAAGTAAACAGAATTGATATTGGTTTTAGATCAGAAAGAGACTCAGGATTTAGTTCAGGTGTAGTAGCAGATGTTCCAGAGGAAAGCTTGATGTTAACTGGAGATGAGAACATTGTGAACATCGATTTTTCAGTTTTTTGGGTGATAAAAGATGCTGGCAAATTTTTATTTAAAATTCAAGATCCAGAAGGAACAGTGAAAGCTGCTGCAGAAACAGCTATGAGGGAAGTAATTGCAAAGAGTGATATACAACCAATTTTGACTGAAGGAAGATCAGTAATAGAACAGGAAACCGAAACTATTATCCAACAAATTTTAGACGAATACCAGAGTGGTATTCAAGTAACACAGGTTCAAACGCAAAAAGCAGATCCACCGGATCAAGTTATTGATGCATTTAGAGATGTTCAAGCAGCAAGAGCAGACATGGAAAGATCGAAAAATGAAGCCGAGGCTTATGCTAATGATGTGATACCAAGAGCAAGAGGTGAAGCAGCAAAGATATTACAAGCAGCTGAAGCTTATCAAAAAGAAGTTGTTGCAAAAGCAGAAGGTGAAGCAAGCAGATTTTTGTCCATATTTAATGAGTATAGAAAAGCTAAAGAGGTAACTCAGGAAAGAATGTATTTAGAAACGATGGAAAAAGTCTTAGCAGATATTGATAAGGTTATAATAGATAAAGACTCAGGATCAGGAGTTGTTCCTTATCTTCCATTACCAGAGCTTAAAAAGAAAACTAATTAATATGAAAAAATTTGCATTACCAATAGTTCTTGTTTTAGCATTCACAGCTTTCTTTTCAATTTTTATTGTTAAAGAAGTTAACCAAGCTATCGTTTTACAATTTGGTGATCCTAAAAAGATTATTTTAAAACCAGGTATAAATTTTAAATTACCTTTCATCCAAAACGTCGTTTATTTAGATAAAAGAATTTTAAATTTGGACACACCACCAGAAGAGGTAATTGCATCAGATCAAAAAAGATTAATTGTCGATGCTTTTGCGAGATTTCAAATTATCGATCCATTAAAATTCTATATATCAGTTGGTAACGAGAGAGTTGCAAGATCAAGACTATCAACAATTATCAACTCAAGAATTAGAAACGTTCTAGGTCAGCAAGAATTGCAAACTTTGTTATCACAAGATAGAACAAAACAAATGTCTTTAATACAAGAGGGTGTAAATAATGAGGCTGAAAATTTTGGTATTAAAATAGTTGATGTAAGAATTAAAAGAGCAGATCTTCCTCAAGCAAATAGTGATGCGATTTATAGAAGAATGCAAACTGAAAGAGAGAGAGAAGCAAAAGAATTTAGAGCTAAGGGCGCAGAAATGGCCGTTACAATAACTTCAACTGCAGATAAAGAAGTTACAGTAATACTAGCAGACGCGGAAAAAAAATCTCAAATCATGAAGGGTGAAGGTGATGGAAAAAGAAATAAAATATTTGCAGATGCATTTGGTCAAGATCCACAATTCTTCGCTTTTTACAGAGCAATGCAAGCTTACGAAAAAGCTTTAATAGGTGGCGAAACTTCTTTGATCCTTTCGCCGGATAGTGAATTTTTCAAATTCTTTGGGGATATAAAAGCGAAACAGTTAAATCAGTAAAAGTATGAGAGAAATAATAGTCGCTTTTGGACTATTCTTATTTATAGAAGGCGCTTTATATGCCTTATTTCCCACAAAAATGAGAAATATGTTAGAAAAGTTAAAGTTGATGAAAGACTCACAACTAAGATTTGGAGGAGTAATATTTGTATTAGTTGGCTTTTTAATCATCTGGTATATGAAATTTTTATGAGAGTAATTTTAAAAAAATATTTTACTTTGATCTTGTTGTTTTCAATAGCAACTATTTTGCCAACAAACTCACAAGATAGACCAGCTTCTTTTGCTGATTTGGCAGAGGAATTAATGCCATCTGTTGTAAATATTTCAACAACAACAACTGTCGTACAAAATACAAATCCTTTTCCGTTTGAATTTCCTCCAGGGTCTCCTTTTGGAGATATGTTTAAAGAATTTGGTTCACCTCAGAAAAGAAAAGCAAGCGCTTTAGGATCAGGTTTTGTAATAGATAGTAATGGAACAGTTATAACAAATAATCATGTAATTAAAGGTGCTGAGGATATTGTCGTTAGATTTAGCAATGATAAAGAATATAAAGCAGAAATAATTGGTGCCGATCCATTATCAGATGTTGCAGTTTTAAAAATTAAATCAGACGATAAGTTTCAGCCTGTTAAATTTGGAAACTCTGACAAGGCTAGAATAGGTGACTGGGTAATTGCTATTGGAAATCCTTTTGGATTGGGCGGAACTGTAACTTCAGGAATAATTTCAGCAAGAAATCGAAATATTGGATTATCAAGATATGAAGATTTCATTCAAACAGATGCATCGATTAATACAGGAAATTCTGGAGGACCTTTATTTAATATGAATGGAGATGTCATAGGAATTAATACTGCTATACTTGGCCAACAAGGATCAATAGGAATTGGTTTTGCAATTCCATCGAATAGCGCAAAACAAGTAATAGATCAATTAATTGAGTTTGGTGAAACGAAAAGAGGTTGGTTAGGTGTTAGAATTCAAAATGTTTCAAAAGAAATAGCAGAAATTGAAAAATTAGGAAAAGCGAGAGGTGCATTAGTTGCAAGTGTTGCACCAGGAAGTCCTTCGGACAAAGGAGGAATTAAAGACGGGGATATAATATTAGAGTTTGATGGAAAAAAAATAAATGAAATGCAAGAACTTCCACTAATAGTTGCTCAGACTAAAGTTGGCAAGGTTGTTAAACTTAAAGTTTGGAGAAATAAAAAAGAAATAACAAAAACTATTACACTTGGTAGACTTGAAACCTCTGAAGATTTTAAAGCTGAAACTCCAAATATTCCAAAGGTTGAAGTTATAAATGCTTTAAAAATTGAGGTAAGACCTACGACAAAAGAAGATATAGCACAAAGGCAGCTACCTCCAAATATATCAGGTTTAATAATAACTAAAATAGAGCCAGATAGTCCTATAAATTATTTAAAGGTAAATGACATAATTGTAGAAGCGGGCAAAAGAAGAATTAAGTCTGCTAATCAGTTAAATAATTTAGTTAACACAGCATTAAAGTCACAAAATAAAACTATACTAATTGCAATATTTAATAATCAAAATCAAAAAAGATATATTGGTGTAAAATTGGATTAGTATGGACCTAAAGTCCAAAATAATTTTAATTTCAGGACCCACAGCATCAGGCAAATCTAAATTTGCAATTAAGCTTGCAAAAAAAATTGATGGGGAAATTATCAATGCTGACAGTATGCAAATATTTAAAGAGTGTAAGATTTTATCTGCTAGACCGTCAAAAAAAGACCAAACTGAGATTAAACATCATCTTTATGGTTTTCAAAGTGTAAAAAAAAATTTTTCTACTGGTCAATGGATAAATTTATGTCTTAAAAAAATACGAGAAATAAAAAAAAAAAATAAAGTACCCATTGTAGTTGGTGGAACTGGGTTATATTTTAAAAGTTTAGTTTGTGGAATTGCAAAAATTCCAAGTATACCCTTAAGTTTTAGAAATAATATCATTAAAACTCAAAAAAAAATTGGGCAAAAAAACTTTTATAATGAATTATTAAAAATTGACCCATTAGTAAAAAAAAAAATTTCGTTAAATGATATCAATAGATCAATAAGAGCGTATGAAGTTAAAAAAAAAACAAAAATATCAATCTATGAATGGCAGAAAAAAACTAAAAAATTTTTTAAAGATGAAGATTTTCTAAAAATATATTTTGATTATTCTAAAAAAGATCTTGAAAAAAAGATTAATAAAAGAGTTGATAAAATGCTAAAATTAGGTGCAATTAAAGAAGCAAGGAAAATTCTAAACCTTAAACTTAATAAATTAAAAAGCGCAAATTATATAATAGGTATTAAGGAAATTGACGAATATATTAATAATAAGATCCCAAACAAAACTATTCTTAAAGACAGAATAATCTTTAGAACAATGAGATATGTTAAGAGACAGTTGACCTGGTCTAGAGGAAATATGCAAGAATGGAAAAAATTAAAATCTTCTGACTTTGAAAGATTTTTTAATCTTTAGCTGTTTCTTTTAGCTTTTTTTGTTTAAATGGCGGTAACATATTAAATACTTCGTCATATTTTATAGTTAATTTTTTATTTTCTTCTTCAAGCTTTGTAATTTTATTTTGATAATTTTTAAGCATTTTATCTACCGTTTTTTTTAATTTTTTGTTTTCTTCTTCAAATTTTTTTATTGTTTCATTTTTCTTTGCTTCAGATGACAGACCACTTTCCATTTTCAATGATAATTTATTAAACTTAAAGTTTTCATGATCTAAAATTAAATCATCCACCTCAGCATTCATTTTAAAAGAAATAATTTTTTTGGGTGGATTTTTAGGATCAAAAATAGGAATTAGTTTATTTTCACATTTAGTATTTAAACAATCTTCCAAAGTTAGCTTTATCTCTTCCAATCGTGACTTTTTTGGATAGTCTTCTTCACAACATTCATCACTTATTTTATTTATTGATGACATAAATATGTTCCTGGCCTTTTTAGGAGGTGTCATTAAATATTTTTGATTCTGCAACTTTAACAGTTTACCAACATCAATTTTAGATTGATTTTTAGGTGTATGAGAATCACTAAAAGCAAAATTACTTATTAAAAACAAAATTGCCGATATAAATACAACTTGTAGTTTTTTGCACATGAGTTATTATCAAATGAAAATAACATTTATGTCAAGTAGATTAAAAACAGTTATTTTATCTTTCATACTTTCAGTATGGATTTCAAATTTCTCTATAGCGGAAGAACGTTTCTGTTTAGATGATTCAGGTTTTATGTACCCTTTGTTTACTGAAAAAAACTGTGATGACAATGCTGAAGAATTAATTACAAAAAATGAATTTAATCATTTAATAGATTTATCTCAAAATCTTAGAATAGAAAAATTAACAGAAATTAGAAATAATCCTCAAATTTATGCTGAAGAGAAAACCGAAACTAAAATTGAAACTGAAAACAAAACCCCCAAAAAAAATCTTACTACTCATGAAAAAAGAAAATTAGAACTCGAGCAAAAAAAATTAGCTAGATTAGCTAATGAACTTAAAAAAAAAGAAGAATTTAAAATAAAAAAAGAAAAAAGATTACTAGAACAAAAAAAAAGATTAGCTGAATTAGCTTCAAAGAGATTAGCAAAGAAAAAAGAAAAAGAATTAAAAAAACAAAAAAGATTAGAAGAAATTGAACGAAAGAAAAAAGAAAAAGAATTAAAAATTTTAGCAAGGAAAAAAGAACAAGAATTAAGAAAATTACAGGCACTTGAGAAAAAAAACAAACTCAAAGAAAAAAAAGAGTCAAAAACAATAGCTAAGCAAAAAATAATTGATGAACAAAATTTGGGAACTGTCACGTCATCAAATCAAATTGAAAATCAAACAATTAGTCATAATTTAAAAGTGGTCATACTAGATAACGATATTGTTAATAAAGAACTTTTACCTAACATAGATGGTGAGTTAGAAAATTTAATTGATCCGAGTAAAGAAATAGTTGAACAGCTATTTAAATACAATAAAAATCTTATAGTTCTAATACCTAGAGATTTTCAACAAAGCTCAGTAAGAGTTTCAGAAAATAAAATGTTATCACAGCAAGTAATAGGAATAGATCAAATACCAAACCCAGAGATAAATAGAATAGAAGCAGAATTGAGAAGAGCAGAACAAGACTATTTAATTGCTGAAAGAAAGTTCCAGAGAGGAACTGCAGCAGCAACAAACTATAATCCGTATGGCGGATGGGCTTCAGTGCTAAATCAGTGGGCAGGTTTAGCTGAACAATCTGCCGCAGGAAAAGAAAGAGCTAACGCAAGACAAAGATTAGAGAGATGGTCAGCAAAACTTTCCTCAACTCCGATGTATTTGGAAAAAGAAAGATTAGGTTCATACAAATACGATGTAGCAATTATTAAATCTGAAAAAAAATCTATTTATGATGTAATAAAATTTAATAAAGATAATTATAATTTAATTGAAAATTTCTATATTAAAGAACAAAAAGACTTTAAAATTGCTTACGGGATTAGTTCTCAAGATAAAAACTTTAAGAAATTAAACAATCAATATT
Organism: uncultured Pelagibacteraceae bacterium; assembly: GCA_902585365.1. Classification (GTDB taxonomy): domain Bacteria; phylum Pseudomonadota; class Alphaproteobacteria; order Pelagibacterales; family Pelagibacteraceae; genus Pelagibacter. The sequence goes on along the minus strand of CACIDF010000001.1, from coordinate 91,630 downwards.
CGAGTGAAAATGATCTTTCAGAGTGGAATAATGTTAAAATGGAAAATTTAACAGACCAAACATTATTAATGAAAATTAATAATAATCAAAGTTCACGTAAAATTAGATCAAGAGATGCATTTAAACTTTTAGGCAACGAAAATTCAAATAATTCTTTTTGGTCAAACTTATTTTCATCAAAGCCAAAAAATAAAAGTATAATTTCCTCTAAGTCCTATGAAACAAAAGACTTAAGGTTTGACAGTGTTGTTGTTATTAAAAGCCCCTCAGGAATGGGATCTGGTTTTTTTTATAAGTTCAGATGAAATACTGACGAATTATCATGTTGTTGAAAACGCAATGTCTATCTCAATAATTGATAAAAATAAAAAAAAATCGTCAGCGGTAATTATTAAAAAAGACTTGAAAAGAGATCTGGCATTATTAAAGACAAATATGAAAGGTAAGCCTGTAACTTTTTTTAATGGAAAACTTAAACAAGGAGATATGGTTGAGGCTTTAGGACACCCAAAAGGTCGTAAATTTTCGTTAACCAAGGGATGGATTAGCGCAGTCAGAAAAGAAAGTAGCACTTATAATGCAACCAACTCTAAGGATGTTTTATTCATACAAACTGATGCAGCTATAAACCCAGGTAACTCTGGTGGTCCATTATTTCTAAAAAATAAAGTTGTAGGGGTAAATACGCAAGGATTGCACAAAGATACATCCGAAGGTATGAATTTTGCAGTGCATTTCTCAGAAGTTCAAAAATTTTTATCACAATAACAGCAGATAAACTTGACCAATTAGTACAACTTCAGCTAGATTGGACAAATGTCAAAATTATATACAGGCGCGGAAATAGTTTTTAAATGTATGGAGGATCAAAAAGTTGAATTTATTTTTGGTTATCCTGGTGGTGCTGTATTACCAATTTACGATGAATTGAAAAATCACGATAGCATTAAACATATACTTGCACGACACGAGCAAGGAGCAGGACATGCTGCAGAGGGTTATGCAAGGTCATGTGGAAAACCTGGTGTAGTTTTAGTTACATCTGGTCCTGGTGCAACAAATGTTGTTACAGCTTTAACAGATGCATACATGGACTCTATTCCATTAGTATGTATTTCAGGACAAGTTCCAACACATTTAATAGGCACTGATGCTTTTCAAGAATGTGATACCACAGGAATTACTAGACCGTGCACTAAGCATAATTGGTTGGTAAAAGATGTTAAGGATTTAGCAAAAACAATTCATAAGGCTTTTGAAGTTGCAACTACTGGAAGACCTGGACCAGTTTTGGTTGATATACCAAAAGATATTCAATTTCAAAAAGCCAAATACACAAATTTTAAAAAACAAAAAAAACTTAATGGAAAATCAAATAATAGATTTTCACAAAAAGATATCGATAAACTTATTGAAATGATGAGTAAAGCAAAACAACCAATATTTTATACAGGTGGTGGTGTAATTAATTCTGGACCTAAGGCAAGTGGGCAATTAAGAGAATTAGTTTCAATTACTGGTTTTCCAATAACCTCTACACTACAAGGTCTTGGTTCGTTTCCAGGAGATGACAATCAATTTTTAGGGATGCTTGGCATGCATGGTACATACGAAGCTAATAATGCTATGCACGATTGTGATCTTATGATTAATATAGGTGCAAGATTTGATGATAGGATAACAGGAAAAATTGATGAATTTTCTCCTAAATCTAAAAAAGTTCATATAGATATAGATCCATCGTCTATAAATAAAAATGTGAAGGTAGACCTTCCAATTGTTGGAGATGTATCAGAAGTAATTTCGTTACTAATAAAAACAATTAAAAAACATAAACCAAATTTTTTAAATTCTAACAAAGAAAATATTTCAAAATGGTGGGAGCAAATAGGAAAATGGAGATCTGTGAACTCTCTAAACTTTATTAATAGTGATAAAACAATAAAACCACAATTTGCAATTCAAAGACTTTACGAATTAACTAAAAATAAAGATACATTTATTACTACTGAGGTTGGCCAGCATCAAATGTGGGCTGCTCAACATTATAAATTCGATAAACCAAATAGATGGATGACATCAGGTGGTCTTGGTACAATGGGTTACGGTTTACCAGCGGCAGTTGGTGTCCAGATAGCTCATCCTGATAAATTAGTAGTTGATATTGCTGGAGAAGCTTCAGTTCTTATGACAATGCAGGAAATGTCCACAGCTGTTCAATATAATTTACCAATAAAGATATTTATTCTAAATAATGAGTACATGGGGATGGTAAGGCAATGGCAAGAATTACTTCATGAAAAAAATTATTCTGAGAGTTATACTGCAGCTCTACCTGATTTTGTAAAACTAGCAGAAGCTTATGGATGTGTTGGAATAAGAGCGAAAACCCCTGATGAACTAGATCAAAAAATTCAAGAAATGATTGATGTAAAAAAACCTGTAATATTTGATTGTTTAGTTGATAAAGAAGAAAATTGTTTTCCAATGATTCCTTCAGGCAAACCTCATAATCAAATGTTATTAGGTCCTAACGATCAAAAAGAAAATAAAATTACAGGAAAAGGAAAAACTTTAGTTTAATGGCTAAATCAAAATCAGCTTATAGCGATCCAGGCAAAAAAGGAAAACTAGATACACATATAATAGTAGTATGGGTGGATAATGAGGCTGGAGTTTTAGCTAGAGTAGTGGGTCTATTCTCTGGCAGAGGATATAACATAGAGTCTTTAGCTGTTGCAGAGGTTGATCCTAAAAGAGGTATATCAAGAATAACTATTGTAACTACTGGAACACCCCAGGTAATTGAGCAGATTAAATTACAACTAGGTAAACTTGTGCCAGTTCATAAAGTTGCAGATTTTATGAGAGGTGATAAAAAAATTATATTTAAGGAAATGGCTTTATTAAAGCTTGTTGGGAATACTTCTAAGAGAAATAAGGCATTAAAAGTTTGCAAAAAATTTAATCCAGTAGTATTAGACAAAACTCAAAAATCAGTTGTACTTCAAATAACTGCATTAAGAAGAGAAATAGATACTGTGATGGGAGATTTAAAAAAATTTGGATTAGTTAGTGTATCTAGAACTGGTGCAGTAGCTATGACTAGAGGATCAGAAATTTTTAAATAAAGGAGAGTCGATATGAAAATGTTTTATGAAAAAGATACTAATGTAAATTTAATAAAAGAAAAAAAAATAGCTATATTCGGATACGGAAGCCAAGGTCATGCTCATGCATTAAACTTGAAAGATAGTGGTGTCAAAGAGGTAGTAGTAGCTTTGAGAGATGGATCTGCTAGCAAAGAAAAAGCAAAGTCAAAAGGTTTAAAAGTAATGAACTTATCTGATGCTGCAGAGTGGGCTGATGTTATAATGATACTAACTCCAGATGAACTTCAAGCAACAATATATAAAAATCATATTGAGCAAAGAGTTAAAGAAGGAACTTCAATTGCATTCGCACATGGTTTAAACGTTCACTATGATTTGATTAAAGCCAGAAAAGATTTAGATGTTTTTATGGTTGCCCCAAAAGGACCGGGTCATTTAGTGAGAAGTGAATATGAAAAAGGTGGTGGAGTTCCATGTTTATTTGCTGTTCACCAAAACGGATCTGGTAAAGCTCGAGATTTAGCAATGTCCTATGCATCTGCAATAGGCGGAGGAAGATCTGGAATAATTGAAACAACATTTAAAGATGAAGTGGAAACTGATCTTTTTGGTGAACAAACTGTTTTATGTGGAGGATTAGTTGAGTTAATTAAAAACGGATACGAAACTTTAGTAGAGGCAGGTTACGAACCTGAAATGGCATATTTTGAAACTGTTCACGAGGTCAAACTTATCGTTGATTTGATTTATGAAGGTGGAATAGCAAATATGAATTATTCTATCTCAAATACTGCTGAGTATGGAGAGTATATGTCAGGGCCTAGAATTATTAATAAAGAAGAAACTAAAAAAAGAATGAAAGAAGTTTTAGATGATATTCAGTCTGGCAAGTTTACTAAACAGTGGATGGATGAGTGTAAAAATGGGCAAAAAAACTTTCTTAAAATAAGGGAAAAGTTAGCTGAGCATCCAGTTGAAAAAGTTGGAAAAAATCTTAGAGCAATGATGCCATGGATTTCTAAAAAGAAATTGGTTGATAGCGATAAGAGTTAAAAAATAACAAATAAAACCCATAATTGACTGTTTTGTTTTGCAATCTCTGCTAGAGATTGTATTATCCAAAAAAAATTATTTACAAATTAATGAGCGATAAAGATAAAGTTTTTATTTTTGATACCACTATGCGTGATGGAGAACAATCTCCGGGCGCTTCAATGAGCGTAGAAGAAAAAATTCAAATTTCAAGAGTATTTGATGAAATGGGAATAGACATTATTGAGGCAGGTTTCCCTATTTCATCACCGGGGGATTTTGAAGCAGTATCTGAAATTAGTAAAGAAATTAAAAACTCGATACCCTGCGGTTTAGCTAGAGCTTTAAGAAAAGATATTGATGCATGTCATGAATCGTTAAGACACTCAAAAAGATTTAGAATTCATACTTTTATTTCTACAAGTCCAGTTCACATGAAACACAAATTAGATATGACTAATGATCAAGTTTTAGATGCCATTAAGGATAGCGTAACTTACGCAAGAAATTTTACAAATGATGTAGAATGGTCATGTGAAGATGGAACTAGAACAGATTTAGATTTTATGTGTAAGACAATTGAATTAGCTATTAAATGTGGGGCAACAACAATAAATATACCGGACACAGTTGGTTACTCAATACCTGAAGAATTTGCAAAAACGATAACTCATATTAAAAATAAAGTACCTAATATAGACAAAGCTATTATATCAGCTCATTGTCATAACGACTTAGGACTTGCTGTTGCGAATGCCTTAGCTGGACTATCAGCAGGTGTGAGGCAAATCGAATGTACAATTAATGGTATTGGCGAACGAGCTGGAAACGCCGCACTTGAGGAAATTGTGATGGCTATAAAAACAAGAAATGATTTGATGCCTTATGAAACAGGTATTAAGACTGAACTAATAAGTAAAGCGTCTAAAATTGTATCTAACGCAACTGGTTTTCCCGTACAATTTAATAAAGCAATCGTTGGTAAAAATGCCTTTGCACATGAGTCCGGAATTCATCAAGATGGCATGTTAAAAAATAGAGAAACGTATGAAATTATGACACCAGAAAGTGTTGGTGTTAAGAAAACTTCTCTAGTAATGGGTAAACACTCTGGAAGACATGCATTCAAGGACAAATTGAGTGACCTTGGTTATACAGATTTAACCGATGATGTAATTCAAAATGCATTTGGTAAATTTAAAATTTTAGCAGACAAAAAAAAACATGTTTACGACGAAGATATACTTGCTTTAGTGGATGACAGTCTAATTGTTGATAATAAAATTAATGCAATAAATTTAAAATCTTTAAAAGTTTTTGCTGGAACTGGCGAGCCACAAAAAGCAGAAATGACTTTAGATGTTTTTGGTGAAATTAAAAAGACTTCTCAAACTGGAGATGGTCCAGTTGATGCTACATTTAAGTGCATAAAAGCGTTGTATCCTCACGAAATGAAACTTTTATTATATCAGGTTCATGCAGTAACCGAAGGTACTGATGCTCAAGCAACTGTAAGTGTAAAGATTGAAGAAAATGACAGAACAACAGTTGGTCAATCTGCAGATACAGATACTTTAGTTGCCTCAGCAAATGCATACTTGAATGCATTAAATAAAATGCTTATTAAGCGAGAGAAGAAATCTATGAATGACAGTATTAAACATCAAAAAGTGAAAGGAATATAAAATGTCAGTATTTGGAAAAATTACTAGTATTTGGAGTCAAGATATGGCAATAGACCTTGGAACAGCTAATACTCTAGTAGTTTTAAAAGGACAAGGTGTAGTATTAAATGAACCATCAGTTGTTGCGGTTGTTGATAATAAAGGAAAAAAATCAGTTTTAGCGGTCGGTGACGAAGCTAAAACAATGCTTGGTAGAACTCCTGGAAACATTCAAGCTATCAGACCACTTAGAGATGGGGTAATTGCAGATTTCGTAGTAACAGAAGAAATGATTAAGCATTTTATCAAAAAAGTTCATAAAAGAAGCACATTTGCAAACCCGAGAATTTTAATTTGCGTACCAACTGGATCTACTCCAGTTGAAAGAAAAGCTATTCAAGACAGTGCTCTTGCTGCAGGAGCAAGAAGAGTTCAATTAATTGAAGAACCAATAGCAGCAGCGATTGGTGCGGGATTACCAATATCTGAAGCAACAGGCTCAATGGTCATAGATATTGGAGGCGGTACCACTGAAATTGCGGTAATGTCTTTAGGTGGTGTAGTGTACTCTAATTCATTAAGAGTTGCTGGAGATGCAATGGATGGTGCTTTAGCTAATTATATGAGAAAAGAATATAATTTAATGATAGGTGATAGTACTGCAGAAAAAATTAAAAAAGAAATTGGTACAGCAATTGCAACAAACAACAACACTTACGCTGTTAAAGGAAGAGACTTAAGATCAGGAACTCCTAAAGAAGTAAATATTACTGAAGAAGATACAGTTGAAGCCCTAAATCCAATACTTAAAGAAATGATTAATGGTATTAAAGATGCTCTAGAAAATACCCCTCCCGAACTATCAGCTGATCTAGTGGATATGGGACTCACTCTTACAGGTGGTGGAGCGTTATTAAAAAATATTGATAAAAGATTATCAAAAGAAACTGGGCTACCTGTACATATTGCTGAAGATCCATTAGCTTGTGTAGCGGTTGGAACTGGTAAAGCTTTAGAACAAGAGGAGATTTTCTCAACAGTCCTATCTGAATATTAAGATAAAATGGAAACTAACAGAGATGATTTCATAATCGCGATCAGATCTGCCTTTTTAAAAAAAGGAACAAAGCAAAGATTTTCATTAATTGTATTATTATTTTTCTCAATAACAATTTTAACATTGAGCAAATATAATTTCAAAGGCATATCCTTTTTAAAATCAGGTTTAAATGAAATTGTTTATCGTGCTTCTTTTATAATTTCAGCACCAGAAAATTTTGTTGTAAATACTTACAAGTTAACAATGTCACATATCAATTTGTATGATGATCATAAAAAACTTAAAAAAGATTTTAAGGCATTGAAAGCTGAAAACTTAAGCAATAATTTTATTATATCTGAAAATATAATGCTTAAATCTAAGATAGGGGATATTGTAGATATCTCATCTGAAATTCTGGCAAAGGTATTAGTTGATAAACAAAGCCCATTTCTTAAATCTATTATCGTCAATAAAGGAAGTAAAGATAAAGTAAAATTAGGCATGGCTGTTTTAGATGGAGATTTTTTAATTGGAAAAGTTGTAGAAGTTAATTATTTAACTTCAAGAGTATTGCTATTATCTGACTTGAACAGCAAGGTTCCAGTATCTGTTGAACCTAATAGTGTCCAATCTATTTTGACAGGGACTGGGGAAAAATTTGGCAAACTACAATATACACAATTAGAAAGTTTTGATCTAAATAATGGCGATCAAGTCTACACCTCAGGCTCTGGTGGAATATTTAAATCAGGTATTCCTGTTGGTGAAATAAATATAATTGATGAGAGCAAGGAAAGCTATGTTTTGTTCCACTCAAATTTTTCGCAGTTAAGATTAGTAAAAATTGTTTTATACGAAAATATAAATTGAATTTATGAGTTTAACAAAACTACCATTTTCAAGAAAACTTCTATCATTAGGCCCAATTATTTTACTTTATGTCTCAGTACTAAATGAGTTTGATTTTAATTATTTAAATTTAAAATATTTTTCTTTTAATTTTCCGTATATTTTAATTTTTTATTGGAGTTTAAAAGGAGAAGGAAGATTAAGTTACGTATTGGTGTTTTTAGCTGGTCTAATAAATGATGTTGTAATTGGATTACCTTTGGGAATTAGTAGCGTTACCTATCTATTTATTTGTGTTTTTGCGGTTTATTTAAGAAATATCACATTAAGAGTTAGTTTAATAAAAGATTGGTTTTTCTTCCTTTTTACTATTTTAGTCATAAACTCAATCTTCTATTCAATTTTAGTAGTTTTTTTTAATGTTAAAATTGATTATTACAATTTACTTTTTAATGTCTTGTATACTTTCTTGTTCTATTATTTTTTTTCGTATATTTTTGGTTATTATTTAAATTTACTTAGAAGAACTAATGATTAGTGGTGGCTCAGATACTAGTTACAGAAAACAAAGCGTGGTTGGTAGAAGAATGTTTATTCTATCTGCTGCTAAACTAGTTGTTTTTGGTGGAATAATTGCACAACTATTTTCACTTCAAATAAATCAAAATAAAAAATACTTAACACTTTCAGACAAAAATCGATTAAGGGAGTGGAAACTTCCACCAATAAGAGGAGATTTCCAAGACTTTTTCGGGAATATAATTGCTGGTAATTTAAAAGTTTATCAACTTCACATTATACCAGAACAAGTCGAAAATTTTAATAATTTAATAATTAGAGTAAAAGATATCTTAGAACTAGACCAAAAGACTTTTAATAAAATTATAAAAAAGAAAAACTCTCAAAAGCCTTGGGAAACATTAATAATTTCAGAGAATCTATCCTGGGATCAATTTGTAAAAATAAATTTTTATTTACATGAACTGTCAGGTGTCAAACCAGTTTTGTCAGTAGCAAGAAGCTATCCTTACAACGAAAATTATACTCATCTTTTAGGGTACGTTGCACAAGCAAGTCAAAATGATCTCACTAATAATGATGAAATTAAAAAGAAACATGTTCCTGGATTGAGAGTTGGAAAAATTGGATTAGAGAGATCCTTAGAGAACGATTTAATAGGTATGAATGGAGTTCAAAGATACGAAGTCAATGCATATGGCAAAAGAATAAATCAAATAGATCACATAGAAGGTCAAAAAGGTAAATCAGTAAGATTAACAGTTGACACAAAAATTCAACAGAAGTGCAACGAGCTTTTAAAAAATAGAGCAGGATCGATAAGTGTTATGGACATTTACACTGGAGATATACTTGCAATGCATTCATCACCTTCCTTTGATCCAAATTTATTTTTATATGGAATAAGTTATGAGAATTGGGAAGCAATCAGAAATAATCCAAAAAAACCACTTATAAATAGATCGATTACAGGATTATATCCTCCTGGCTCAACAATAAAACCGATTGTTGCACTATCAGCGTTAGAAAACAATGTTATTTCCACAAATTTTAAAGTTAATTGTTCAGGAAAAATTGAGATGTATGGACAAACATATAACTGTTGGAAAAAGAAAGGTCATGGAGTAGTCAATCTTAGAGATGCTCTAAAAGTTTCGTGTGATACTTTTTTTTATGAAATGTCCAGAAGATTGGGAGTTGACCGTCTAAATGAAACTGCAAAAAAATTCGGATTAGGTAACAAGGTCTTTAATAATATTTTTAATGAAGAAAAAGCTGGTTTAGTTCCTTCAACAGAATGGAAAAAAAATGCTCTTGGTAGAGGATGGGTTCTTGGTGAGACACTTATAACAGGTATTGGCCAAGGTTATATCCAAACTACTCCTTTACAGCTATGTCTGATGACTGCACAATTAGCGAATGGTGGTTTTAGAATAAATCCAAAAGTAATTGTAAATAAAGATGACTTAACTTTTGAGGATATAAAATCTAGAATGAGCAAAAATTTAGAAAAAAAAATACAAGGTCCAGATTTTGACGATGCATTGGTGGACCTTGGAGCGTCATCCAGTAAAGATGATAATCTATATAGCCCTCTTTTTAGAAATCAAGAAAATGTAAAGTTTGTTTTGGAAGCAATGTTTGCTTCTACTAATGAGGTTAGAGGAACATCTTATTCTTCAAGAATTGAAGACAAGAAATATCAGTTTGCGGGAAAAACAGGGACTTCACAGGTAAAAAGAATAACTGAAGCTCAAAGAGAACTTGATTTAGATATTTCTCAAATTCCTTATGAAGACAGAGACCATGCTCTTTATATTGCATTTGGACCTTACAAAAATCCAAGATATGCAATGAGTGTATTTATAGAACATGGTGGATCTGGCGGGTCAACGGCTGCTCCAATGGCTAAAAAGTTATTTAAAGTTGTAATCGATAGGCATGAAGAAAGAGAAAAATTTAAACAAAAAAATATTAATTTTTTAGCATAATGTTTCAAGAAACAGCACTAAGTGGACAAATCACCTTCTTTCAAAAACTTAGATCATTAGACTATATCTTACTTTTTTGTTTATTAACCCTTGGTCTTATAAGTTCCTTATCAATGTATTCAACAGAGGGAGGAGAAATTCTTTACCACACAAAAAGTCATGTAATTAGATTTATAGTTTTCTTTTCCATGATGTTAATATTTTCTTTTGTGAATATAAAATTATGGCATTCAATCGGCTATATTTTTTACTTTGTAGTTTTATGCTTATTAATTTGGGCTTCTTTGTATGGCGTGAAAGCATCCGGCTCTCAAAGATGGGTAGACCTATACTTTATTAATCTTCAACCTTCAGAATTAATGAAAGTTGCAATAATAATGTGTTTTGCAAAATTTTATCACCGAACACAGATTCATTTAGTAAATAGTTTTAAGAATATAATAATTCCAATGGTAGTATTAATTGTACCAATTCTATTAGTTGTAAGCCAACCAGATTTAGGTACCTCAATTTTAATTGGTTTGAGTGGTTTAGTTGTTTTATGGTTATCTGGAGTTAATGCAAAATATTTCATCTATTCTTCTTTAGTTTTATTAATTTCTTTACCGTTTGTAATATCTTTTTTAAAACCCTACCAAAAACTTAGAATATTAACTTTTTTTAATCCAGATAGAGATCCTCTTGGTGCAGGATATCAAATAATACAATCAAAAATTGCCGTAGGTTCAGGCGGTTTATCAGGAAAAGGTTTCCTCAAAGGGACACAAAGCTATTTAGACTTTTTACCTGAAAAGCATACAGATTTTATATTTACATTATTTTCAGAAGAACATGGATTTATCGGTTCAGTTTTATTACTTTTTCTTTACGCAATTATAATTTACAGAACCGCAAAAATTGGTGCGTCTGCCAGAAGCTTTTTTGGAAAATTATTTTGTTACGGATTCGCATCCTCTATATTTATTTATGTTACTGTTAACATGAGCATGGTTTTAGGACTACTTCCAATTGTAGGATCACCCCTACCTATCATGTCCTACGGAGGTTCTTCTATGCTAGCTACAATGATAGGTTTTAGTGTTGTAATGAGCACAAAAATTTATCAAAAACAGATTATTGCTTAATTTGTCGCGATAATTTTTTTTTCTCATGATGTAGATTATTTTAATGTCAAAAAGTGAAGTAGCTATAATTGGTGCTGGTATTCAAGGCGTCTGCAATGCTTTATTTTTACAAAAAAAAGGAATTGGTGTAACTTTATTTGACAAAGATGAACCAGGTTGTGCAGCTTCTTATGGAAATGCAGGTCATTTTTCACCATACGCCTCCTTACAGTTAAACAGATCAGATGTGCTATCAGATGTACCTGCTATGCTGTTAAGCAGTAGAGGACCGCTAGCTTTAAAATGGAATTATTTTGTTAAAATGATTCCTTGGTTTTCAAAATATATTATGAACTGCTCGGAAAAAAAAATGATGCATACCGCAAAATATATGCATCAAATTCTGGACATTTCATTAGATGCATATGATGAACTGTTTGCAGATATTAATTTAGACGGTCTAGTTGAAAAAAAAGGAATTATGTATGTATGGGAAAAAAAAGGAATTAAAAGTAGAAAGATCGAAATTAATATTCGAGAAAAATTAGGTGTAAAACAAAAAATTTTAAATCCAAAGGAAGTTCATGATTTGGAACCAAATTTAAAACCATTTTATGACGGTGGTGTATTTTATGAGTATGCTAGACATGCAAGAAATCCAAAAAAAATTATTGAAAAGCTATTTGCAGATTTTTTAAAAAAAGGAGGGAAATTTAAAAAAACAAATATTAACAACATAAATTTTAAAGATCAGAAACCTATTTTAATTACAGAAAGCGACAAATTATTATTTGATAAAGTTGTTATAGCTTGTGGTGCTTTTTCAAAAAAGCTAACTGACAAATTAGATGAAAAAATTCCATTAGACACTGAAAGAGGCTATCATATTCATTTTAAAAATTACTCTAATCTTTTATCCAGACCAGTTGTTTGGGCTGATAGAGGATTCGGTATAACACCTATGGAACAGGGTCTTAGAGTTGTTGGAACAGTTGAATTTGGAGGTTTGGAAAATCCTTTATCTAAGTCGAGAATTAAAAATTTAATATTAAATGCAAAAGATATGTTAAATGGTTTACCAGAAAATGAGGATCATGAAGATGAATGGCTAGGTTTTAGACCAACATTACCTGATTTTCTTCCAGTGATTGGTAAATCAAAAAATTATAATAATGTTTACTATTCTTTTGGCCATCACCATTTGGGATGGACATTAGGAGCGATTTCGGGGAAAATAGTATCCAGAATGATTCTTGGTGAAAAAACTAATTTAGATTTAACGCCTTATAGTTCATTAAGATTTAATTAAGGATTAATTTGTCAAAAAATTACTTAGCTTATACTTTGCTCGTATTTGCTACATTTTGTTGGTCTGGAAATTTTATAGTAGGAAAATTTGCATATCTATACGAAGTACCTCCACTCACTTTAAATTTTTTTAGATGGATTTCAGTCTGGTTGATTTTAATACCATTTACATACAAAGAAATTTTTAACAATTGGAATTATATTAAAAAAAATTTGATTGTAATAAGTTTTATGGGAATAATGACAATAAGTACATTTAACTCAGTTGTATATTTTGCATTGAATTACACACAGGTAATAAATGTAGCTTTGGTTTTAGCAGCTATTCCGGCAGTAACAATAATTATCTCATCGTTTATGAAAGTAGATAAAACAAATATTTTTCAACTAATTGGATTATTGTTGTCTGTAATTGGAATTAGCTCAATTATTTCTAATGCAGACATAAACAAAATTTTAGCTCTAAATTTTAATAAAGGTGACCTGTGGATGTTAGTTTGTGTTATTTGTTGGTCGCTTTATTCAACACTACTTAAAAAGCATAGTTTTAGGTTTTCGCAATTTACATTAATTCAATTAATGGTATCGATGGGAATTTTATTTTTAATACCACAATTTTTTTATGAAAAGTCAATTGGTTTAGAAACAAATTTTAATACAACATTTTTTATAATTCTTTTTTATGTTGTAATGTTCCCTGCGCTAGCTGCTTATTACTGCTGGCAGAAAGGCATCGAGATAGTTGGGCCAAATCGTGCCACAATGTTCATCCAATTAATGCCACTACTAAGTGCAGTGCTAGCAATTTTGATTTTTCAAGAGACATTTGAACTATACCATTTTATAGGAGCTTCATTTATTCTTTCAGGAATTTATTTATCTAATAAAAAAACTGCCAAATGAAATTACCAGTAGTCAACCACCAGGATTACGTCGCAAAGATAAATGATGATAATAAGTTTCCAATAAGAAAGTTTGGTGAACTTGCAAATTATTTAATTAACCAAAAAATAGTAGATAGATTTTATAAACCAGACTATTGTTCTGAAGAGACTTTGAGTAGAGCTCACTCTTTAGAGTATATTACTAGTATAAAAAAAAAAACTATAGACACTAAATCCCAAAAAAAAATTGGTTTTCCAATAAATGATAGTGTGGTGAATAGATCTTTCAGGGCGACAGGCGGAACTGTCTTAGCAAGTAAACTTGCTATTGAATACCGTATTGCATGTAACACCGCAGGAGGAAGCCATCACGCAACTTATAATGAAGGAGCAGGTTACTGCGTTTTTAATGATGTGGCAGTTGCTACTAGATATTTACAATCTAAAGGCTATGTAAAAAATGTTTTAATAGTTGATCTTGATGTTCATCAAGGAAATGGAACTTCAGATATTTTCAAAAACGACAAATCTGTTTTTACCTTTAGTATGCATTGTAAATCTAATTATCCCGCAAAAAAAAACAACGGTGATTTAGATGTAAGTTTAGATGATAATATTGAAGATGACGAATATCTAAAAAAGCTAAAGGATAATATTTTATTACTAAATAAAGAAAAATATGATTTTGTATTTTATATTGCAGGAGTTGATATACATTTAAATGATAGGTTAGGTAAATTGAAAATCTCAGAGGATGGAATAAAGAGAAGAGACGAAATGATAATAAACAACTTTTTTGAAAAAAATGTTCCTATTTGTGGAGTTTTAGGAGGCGGTTATAACAAAGATTTTGAAACTTTAGTAAGACTCCATGCTATATTACATAAAACTTGTGCATCTGTTATATGAAAAAAAATCCAAATTTATCCTCAGAACAAAAATTAATTTTATTTGAAGAGGGAACAGAAAGACCTGGATCTAGTGAATTAAATTTTGAAAAAAGAGAAGGCAATTATCATTGTGCAAATTGCGATGTAAAACTTTTTGAGTCAAAAAAAAAATACGAAAGTGGTTCTGGTTGGCCATCGTTCTTCGAATCTCTGCCTGATGTATTTGAAACAAAAACAGATCACCATGTTGGTTACGCAAGAACCGAGTATCATTGTAAGAGCTGTGGTGGGCATCATGGACATATATTTGATGATGGTCCTCAACCAACAGGTAAAAGATATTGTAATAATGGTTTATGTTTAGTATTTAAACCTAAAAAATTAAAATGATTATAAAATATTTTACTTTTTTAATTGGGATTATTTGGTCTTATTCTATAATTAAAACTCAATCTATTTTTAGTAGAAAAGCTGGTCTTTTATTTAAAATATTTATTTCCAAAGTATCTTGGTTTACTTTTTTAGCCGCAATTTATTTTGGTTATAAAAACTTCCAAATTAAATTTGTTTTAATAGGATTAATTATTGGATTGATAATTGTTAATTTAGGATTTTATTTCTTAAGAAAAATAATTAATCAGAAGTTTAACGAAAAACAAATATTAAATTTTAAAAGGTTTTTTGAATATACACTTATATTTTTAATTATTTATTACGTTTTATTTTAAAAGGTCTTGTAGCTTATTATCTTTTTCTAAAGCTCTGATTTCTTCATATCCACCGATGTGCTGATCATCAAAAAAAATTTGTGGAATAGTTCTTTTACCGTTTGTTTTCTTAAGCATCTCATTTAATGCTCCATCAACTTCTGCAATATTAATTTCAGAATATGACGCATTATTTCTCTTTAATAATCTTTTCGCAGCATCGCAATAATTGCAAACCGGACCAGTATAAATGGTAATTTTTTTCATTATTTATATATAATCATTTTTTTTAATTTTTCTTCTTATTTCTTTTCTTGTTTCTTCAAATTTTTTTCTGTGCTTTATACTTTGACCTTTAGCCCTCTTTCTCCAAAGCCTAAATGACGAAGGTTTAAGTGATCTTCTCATAATTTTTATAACATCGCCCTCTGATAAACCTGTTTTTGATTTGATGTCTTCGAAAGTTATTCGGTCTGCCCAAGCAGCCCATATCACCCAGCTCTCACTGCCCACTTTGGGTTCAGGATTTTTAACCTTTGTGAGGGGTCTGCGACTTTTTTTCATAAATTCTTAATAAATATCAAAAAAATGAATAATGCAATTTTTACTGACTATGTTATTATAGATAAGATAGTCCTATCTAGCCATCTTTAGCTCCCGGTTTTTTAGGACTATCCCAAAAATGCTCCCCTTAGATTATTTTCTCTTTTTACAAATTATACTTTTTTTATTTATAACTCCAGGCACACCAAGAATTGTAATTATTTCATATGCTATGAATTATGGAACAAGAAATTGTATTTGGATTGCACTAGGTGATATTACTGCAAATCTAATACAAGCTACTTTAGTAATATTTTTTATAGGATCCTTCATTGCTAATAATAGTGAAACATTAAATATTTTGAAATGGTTTGGTGTAGCTTATTTATTTTATCTGTCTTACGATATCTATAAGTCTAGACCAACAAATTTTAACAAAGCATCAACAAAATCAAAAAAATTGTTATCTTTTTTTAAAGATGGATTTATTGTAGCTGGAACAAGTCCAAAAGCTTGGATATTTTTTCCATTAATCTTTCCACAGTTTATAAATTTTAATGAAAATTATATTTTCCAATTTGTAATTCTTATAATTACATACATGGTATTAGATTTTCTTTCACTAATTGGCTATGCAATTTTAGCTAAAAAACTTTTGACATGGATCAAGGCAAATCCAAGAGTAATAAACACAATTTCGGCGTGTGTATTGATCTTAATTGCAATTTTTATTGGATTTACACAAAATTATTAACATCTATATTAATTTATTATGAAAATAGGTTTTATAGGCACGGGACAGATAACAAAAGCGGTTGTAACAGGTGTAATAAATTCGAAATTAAAAGTTACAAAAATATTTGTATCTGAAAGAAATAAAAAAATTTCAAGAATTTTAAAATTTAAAAGTAAAAAAATTACAATAATTAAGAAAAATCAAGACATTATTAATAGATCTGACTGGGTATTTCTTGCAGTAACACCAACTGTAGCAAATAAAATTTTAAGGAATTTAAAATTCAATAAAAATAAGATGATAATTAGTTTCATTTCAACAATTAATTTAAATCAATTAAAAATAATTACAGGATTAAAATCAAATATTATTAGAGCCATACCATTACCACCAATTGCATTATGCAAAGGTCCTGTTCCAATTTATCCACCAAATAGTAAGGTTAAAAAGTTTTTTGATAAATTAGGATCTACAGTTGAAATCAATAATGAGAAGTTATCACTAAATTTTTGGACAACTTCTGCTATGATGGCTCCTTTTTATGAAATCTTATACTCGTTATCAAATTGGTTAATTAAGAGAGGAATAAAAAAAGAAAATGCACAAAAATATATATCATCTCTATTCCTTGCGTTATCAGAAGACGCTTTTAATCATAACAAAAATCTAAAAAGACTAGTTAGAGAATCTCAAACACCCGGTGGTTTGAACGAGCAAGCAGTTAAAGATTTGCGAAAAGCAGGTTTTTATAAATTACTTGAAAAAACATCTAATAGAATAATAAAAAGGTTAAATAAGTCACAATCTAATTAACATAATTTAGTTTATAAATTTAAAAAATGAATAAAAAAAAACTATTAAAAAGAAAAATAAAAGTTGCTTTAAAAAGAAAAGGCAAAATATTCAAACGCTCAATTACAAAAAAAAGAGATTTAATATCTGAAAAATTTAATACTTCCATTAAAGGTAAAAAAATTGATATTGGAAAATCGGTAAAAAATTTTTTTGACTGGGTAAAAGGTGCAGAAATTATTGAGTTGCCAAACTGCAATACTAGTGAGGATCCAGTAAGGCCAGAATTAGATAATGAGTTTAGAACAAGTTTTGGAAGGAAAATTTATGGTGTGAAGTATCAAGATGAAATACATGCGGTGATGTGTTTTGCATTTACAAATAGCATTCCGAAAACTGTAGAAGAGCTAGATATGATGAGTAAAGATGCTTATCTCCAGAGTATCAATAGAGATTTTAAAGTTGGTCAAATTGCAATTGCATACACTGTTTGGTCAAAAAAAAGAGGTGGTGGAAGATTAATTGTAAAAGAAGTTTTCAAAAAAATAAAAAAAACAAATCATTTAAATAGATTAGTAACACTATCACCACTTACTGATATGGCTAGGAAATTTCATTTAAGTAACGGAGCCGTAGAGATTGGAGTTAACGAAACCACTCAAAATTTTGAGTATAAAATGTGATTACTGGTATTTATT
Organism: uncultured Pelagibacteraceae bacterium; assembly: GCA_902585365.1. GTDB lineage: Bacteria > Pseudomonadota > Alphaproteobacteria > Pelagibacterales > Pelagibacteraceae > Pelagibacter. Next base: position 73,759 of record CACIDF010000001.1, on the reverse strand, counting down.
ATCTAAATAATAATTAAAATAATTTGATAAAAGATTATCTATTTTATAAAAATTTGGCACTAAGAACGGCCTTCTAGCATGCACTCTATCATTTACCCAGTGCTTTGACCATTCAGTAGTTGTCTCTACACATTGTTTCGGAAATTCATTTATTTTATATCTCTCTTTAATTTGAAAACAACCACCTATAAATAAATCGACATATGATTGAACAATTGGATGACTATTAGTTGGTTTTTTTATTTTTCCAGGATTAGCTGCATAAACCCAAAAGTTTTTATTTTTAGTTTTAATTTTTTTTCCATAGAAACTTAAGTCCTTACCTTCAACTTTTACTCTACAATAGCCACTCTCTCTATTATCTGTTTTATTCAAGTCCTTTATTGAAACTGGGTAATAAACTGCATTAACAGATGAGTTTTCTTTTTTAATGATTGTCAAAAAAGTAATTTTGTACATCCCCCCTTGAAGACCCCAAGTTCTCTCAAAACCTTTAATTAAAATAGGTTTAACTACAAAAGCTGATTTATTTGTTCTAATTCTAGACTCTTTATCCATTAAGGATCCATAGCCAATAATATAATTTTTACTCCCTCGCTCTGGATTTAAATTGCATTCCTGACTTTGTGCTAACTGTGTTGAAAAAATTAATACTATAATTATAAATAACTTTTTCATATTTAATATTTAAAAATATTTCTTAAATTCCTCATTCACGCGTAAAATTTCTAAATCTACTAGTCCACCTATGACTAATTGAATAGCAACAAGTAAAATAAATGCTAAACCCACATAAGCAATCCATAAATGTTTTTGAATATAGTTTGCAAGATAAGTTGCAAGCGCACCAGTTAAAATAACTGACAAAACTAAACCAAAAATCATAAAACCAAAATAACCTTTGGAAGCCCCAACAACACCAATAACATTATCAAAACTGATTGTTATATCTGCGAATAAAACTTTATAAACACTTTGTATGTATGAGGGCTCTTTAGAAACTTTAGTTGGTGATTTTACTTTCTTAATTTCAAATAAGTCTTTTCTTAAATCATAAACTATCCAAATTAATAGTAGCCCACCTAAAATTTTAATAAAATAGAACTTGAATAAATAAGTTGCAAAAATTGCAAAAATTACTTTGAAAATTAATGCACCTGCTACACCCCAAAGTATAATTTGTCTTCTATGTTTTGGAACAAAGTTAGCAGCTATTAAACCAATTATTATTGCGTTATCTGCAGCCAAAATAATATCAATGAATATTATTTGCAAAAGAATTAAAGATTGCTCAAAAAATAGTGATTGCTCCATTGGAATTCTTAGATAATAAATAAATATTAGGATTTTTCAATTAAAAGTAGACAATTTTTTTATTGATTTAACATTAAATTAATAATCAAATATATTTTTAAAAAGAGGAGGTGAAATGAGAATAATAAAATACTTTATTTCAATATTAACATCACTACTTTTACTTTCGAATGCATCATATGCTGAAAAATGGGATATGGCGTTAGCTTATGGTGCGGGTAATTTTCATTCTGCAAATGCAACTGAATTTGCAAAAAATGTAACTGAAAAAAGTGGTGGCAAATTAACTATAGTCACACATCCGGGTGGATCATTATTCAAAGGTGGAGAAATTTTTAGAGCAGTAAGAACAGGACAAGCCCCTATTGGTGAAAGATTTATGTCGGCATTAGGGAAGGAAGATCCTTTACTTGAGATCGACTCTTTACCTTTTTTAGCTACATCCTACACAGATGCTATGAAATTATATAAAGCATCAAAAGCTGAAATAGCAAAAAGTTTAGATGCGAAAGGTCTAGTATTTTTATATGCAGTGCCTTGGCCTGCTCAAGGTTTATATTCTAAAAAAGAGATAAATAGCGTTGCAGATTTAAAAGGATTAAAGTTTAGAGCTTATAATGGTGCTACAATTAGAATTGCTGAGCTGACTGGTATGGCCCCAACTAAAATTGAAGCAGCAGAAATATCTCAGGCATTTTCTACAGGAGCTGTTGAAAGTATGATTACTTCACCAACAACTGGAAAGAACAGTAAGATTTGGGAAAACGGTGTTAAGTATTTTTATGATATAGCTGCGTGGTTTCCAAAAAATATGATAATTGCAAATAAAAAAGCCTGGAACAAATTAGATAAAGAAACTCAAGATTTAATTATGAAAGAAGCGGCTCTTGCTGAAAGAAAAGGGTGGCAACTTTCAAAAATGGGAAACAAGAATGATAAGAAGGCTTTAGCTGATGCTGGAATGAGTGTTGGTAAAGTTAATTCTGCATTGAAGCAACATTTTGAAAAAGTTGGATCTCAAATGGCATCTGAGTGGACAAAGAAAGCTGGTGCTAGAGGTCAATCTGTTTTATCAGCTTATTAAATAATTATTCTAAAAGGCCGTTGATATTTTAACGGCCTTTTATCATATGCTTAATAAAATCAATTTTTATCTAGAAAGAATCTATAAATTTTCTGGGTACATCGCTGCTATATTTCTAATTTTCATAGCTATTTTTATATTGTTAGGTATCTCCTCTAGAATATTTGGTTTCTATATTCGCGGATTATCCGAATATTCAGGTTATTGTATGGCCGCCTCTACGTTCTTCGCTTTAGCTTATACATTCGGCGAGGGAGGACATATAAGAATTACATTATTCATTGAAAAACTAAATAAGAAATTTAGAAAGATCTTTGAAATATGGTGTCTAACAGTAGCTTCGATATTTTCAGGCTATATATCATTTTATTTTGTAAAAATGCTTGTTATTTCTTTTAAATTTAAAGAGCGAAGTGAGGGCGCTGATGAAATATTAATATGGATTCCTCAATCACCTCTGGCCCTAGGCTCTATTATTCTTTTTATATGTATTTCACATCAACTATTAAAATATTTTCATAAAAATGACTGAAATATTGCTTAGTGTATTTTTTATTTCAGTTCTTTTGTTATTCCTAAGCACTGGCGTTTGGGTTGCTTTAAGCATGATTGGTGTTTCCACAATCGCAATGACTTTATTTACTTCAAGACCAGTTGGAGATGCAATGGCAACAACTATTTGGGGGACATCCTCTTCGTGGACTTTAACAGCCTTACCATTATTTGTTTGGATGGGAGAGATTTTATTTAGAACAAAATTATCAGAGAATTTATTTGAGGGATTATCACCTTGGATGCAAAAACTACCTGGCGGATTAATTCACGTCAATGTCGTTGGGTGCGCACTATTCGCTGCTATATCAGGGTCATCAGCTGCTACTGTCGCTACAGTTGGAAAAATGTCAATTCCAGAGCTTAGAAAAAGAAATTATCCCGAAAAAATTTTACTAGGAAGTCTTGCGGGATCTGGGACCTTAGGACTATTAATTCCACCTTCTATAATTTTGATTATTTATGGTGTAACGGTCCAAGAGTCTATTGCAAAACTGTTTGTTGCTGGAATTATACCAGGAATAATGATTGCATTAATTTTTATGAGCTACGTGATTTTATGGTCTTTGTTTAATAAAAAACAAATGCCAAATATTGTTAATCAATATAGTTTTATTGATAAAATTAAAAGATCTGGCCAATTAATTCCTGTAATAATTTTAATCCTTTCAGTTATTGGCTCTATCTATACTGGAATTGCAACCGCCACAGAGGCTGCATCATTAGGAGTTGTTGGTGCATTAATTCTTTCCTATTTTCAAAAAAGTTTAAGTTGGAGCACTTTTAAAAGCTCATTATTAGGAGCTACAAAAACATCCTGCATGATTTCTTTCATATTAGCCGGGTCTGCTTTTTTATCTCTCTCAATGGGATTTACAGGTTTGCCAAGAAATTTAGCTTTATGGATAAATAGTCTTGAACTTTCACCTTATATTCTAATTTTTGTTTTGATGATATTTTATATAATTCTAGGAATGTTTTTAGATGGAATATCAGCTGTAGTTTTAACAATGGCAATTATAGAACCTATGATTAGACAAGCAGGTTTTGATATGATTTGGTTTGGAATATTTCTAGTAGTTGTAGTCGAAATGGCACAAATTACTCCTCCTGTTGGATTTAATTTGTTTGTTCTTCAGGGAATGGCGGGAAAGGATATGGGTTTTATTGCAAAAAGTGCTTTTCCATTATTTTTGTTAATGGTGCTTGCTACAATAATATTAATTATTTTTCCTGAAATTGTAATGTGGTTACCAGATCAAATGATAAAAAAGATCAACTAATATTTTGACTGCTTAGTTCCATCTATTACTTGTTTAAGTTCATCGTATTCTTTGCAATCACAACCTTCTAAAACAGCCAACCTTTTTTTTGCTTCATCTATTCTGTTTGTAGCTACAAAAAGTTCACCCATATATTCATTAATACCTATGTGCTTTGGATCAATTTCTAATCCCATCGCGTAATAAATTTCAGCATTATTGTAGTCACCAATTTTTCTGTGAGAAAAACCTAAAAGATTTAGCGTGTCTGGATTTCCTGGATCTTGCGAGTTAGCCTCTAATAAACTTTTGATCGCTTTTTTGTAAGCATTTTCAGCTTTAGTTGGTTTTTTTTTCTTTTCGAATTTTTTTGCCTTAGAAACCCATTTCGCTCCAATATCATATTTAGTTGCAGCTTTAACTCCCGTGCTTGCAGTAGTTTTCATTTTATTATCTGTAGGAGCGGGACCTGCAGCAAATATTAGCGTACTATAAAGAGTAACAAATATTATTAATATTATTTTTTTCATAATTTTAAATAAACTTTTTTAAATTAGTCAATGATTTAAGGTAAATACTATTTTCTTCAAGAACTTTTTTTATTTGTTTAGCAGTTTCTAAAGATTCTACATTATCCCCATGGATACAAACAGAGTCTATTTCACATTTTATTTTCTTACCAGACATGCAGTTGATAGATTGATTTTCAACCATATCGAGAACGTGTTTTTTACATTTCTCTGGATCTGTTATAATAGCATTATCCTTATTTCTTGAAACAAGGTTTCCATCATCCTCATAATTTCTGTCGGCAAATATTTCACATGCTATTTTCATATCAAATTTTTTAGCAGCCATTTCCATTTTTGATCCAGTTGGTACTAAATAAATGAGATTTTTATCAATCTTATAAATAGTTTCAGCTAATATTTTTGATAAATGCAAATCCTCACATGCCATATTATTTAAAGCACCATGAGGTTTAATGTGGGTAACTTTTGTTCCGAGTTTTATTGCTAAATTCTGCAATACTTCATATTGGTCAATTATAAGTTTTTTTAAATCTTTCTCAGACAAATGGTGTCTTTTTCTTCCAAAATTTTGTGGATCATTAAAAGAGGGATGTGCTCCAATACTGACGTTATTATTTTTAGAAATTTTTATCGTATTTATCATAGTTTGTTCGTCACCAGCATGAAATCCACAAGCAATATTAGCTGAGTTAACAATCTTAAGTAGATCTGGATCATGCTTGGTAGAATGATGTACAGATTTCTCTCCTAAATCACAATTAATATTAATTTCCATAAAATTTATCATGAAGTATAACATTGTATGATTAAAAATATAGTCAATCTTGGTGACGCAGCAATCTATTGTGATTTTGGAAGCGATGTTAATAAAGAAATAAATTCAAAAGTTATTAAATATTTTATGGCATTAAAAGAAAAAAATATAAAAGGTATTACTAATTTATCGCCTTCTTATAATAAATTAATAATCTCTTTTGATCTAAATGAAACTAATTATGAGGATTTAAAAAAAGTAGTATTAGATTTGAAATTAAATGTGAAAATTGAAAACCGGTTTCAAAAAATTAATATTCCAATATGTTGTGATGATGAATTTTCAATAGATATAGAAAGGATTGAGGAAAAATTTCAAAAATCTAAAAGTGAAATAATAAATTTATTTTTAAATAAAAATTATTTTTGTTATATGACAGGATTTATTGCTGGCATGCCATTTCTGGGGGATATAGACGAAAAAATTCAATTAGATAGATTGGAAACTCCAAGAGTAAAAGTTCCAAAAGGCTCAGTTGGATTGACAGGTCAATTTTGCAATATTTATACTTTTGAAAGCCCAGGGGGCTGGAACATAATTGGTAAAACTCCATTAGAAATTTTTAATTCTACAAATGTGAAAAAACCAAATTTAATTAGCCCCGGCGATCAGGTAACATTCTACGAAATTAAAAAAAAGGAATACGAAAAATTTTATGAAAAATGATTATTTTAAAGTAATAAGAGCAGGATTAAATTCAACTTTTCAAGACCATGGAAGAAAAAATCTTTACCATATTGGTTTACCGTTTAGTGGATCAATGGATAAAAGAAATTATTTAATTGCTAATAAACTTATTAATAATAATAAAAATGATGCAGCTATTGAATTTGCATTTCAAGGACCATCCCTAAAATATTTTGGACTACCAAGAAACATTGTTATTACTGGCAGTGTTAATTTCAAAATATATAAAGATAATAACTCTCAAGAGAATGGCGAGTGTTATAAAACAATTAAAATAGATAACGGCGATATTATAGATATCATATCTACAAATAAGTCAGTCTATGGTTACTTTTGTATAAATGGTGGTTTTAAATTGGATAAAGTTTGGGATAGTTTTTCAACTACAGTAAGAGCAAAAGTTGGACCTAATAATGGCAATAAATTAATAGACGGTCAAAAGATTTTACTTAATGACCCAAGCAATTCCCCACATAGAAAACTAAATTTTTTAGACTCAAAGATTGAATTTATAAGAGTAATTAAAGGAACAAATTTTGATTTTTTTTCCGAGCAATCAATAAAAGACTTTTTTTCAAAATATTACACAGTAACAAAGCTTACAGATAGAATGGGTATGAGACTAGAGGGAAATAAGTTAAATAACATTAAAAGCACAAACATTAAATCTGAAGGTTTAATAAAGGGCACTATACAAGTGCCAGCTGATGGACAGCCTATTATTTTATTATCTGATCACGGGACTATTGGAGGTTATCCTAAAATAGGAGTAGTAATAAGTGCTGATTACGATAAAATTGTTCAAATTACACCTGGTTCAAAAATAAAATTTAAGGAAATTAAGCTCAAGGATGCTGAAAATTTGTATAAATTATATACTATGGAAACTAACAATATTCTTAATAGAATTATATGAATTTAAAAATCAAACAAATATTAAAAAAAAAAAATAAAAACAAAATAATTTGTTTAACTTCATATTCTAAAAATTTTTCAGAAATTTTAGATAAATTTACTGATATAATTTTAGTAGGGGACTCTTTAGGTTCTGTTTTGTACTCTTTTGACACAACCAAAAAAGTAAATTTAAACATGATGATAGAACATTCAAAAAGTGTCAGACAAGGTATCAAAAAAAGTTTGATGGTTGTAGATATGCCATATAACACTTATCGAAATAAATCGGAAGCGCTAAAAAACGCAAAAAAAATAATCAAGTACTCACGAGCAGATGCTATTAAGGTTGAGGGAGGAAAAAAAATAATAAAAATTATTGATCATCTTAGAAAAAACAAAATAAATGTTATGGGGCATTTAGGAATTTTACCCCAAAGCCATAGAGGCAAATTCAGATATAAAGGTAAAACTATTTCTGAGAGAAAAAAATTGATTAATGAAGCACTCTTACTTCAAAAAAGTGGTGTATTTTCAATTGTGCTTGAGTGTATTGAAACAAATTTAGCGAAAAGAATTACTAAAGAGTTAAAAATCCCTACCATTGGAATTGGCTCCTCTGTTAATTGTGATGGTCAAGTTTTAGTTACTGATGATTTAATAGGTTTAAATTTAACATCTATTAAATTCGTGAAAAGTTTTAGCAATATTAGAAAACATATTAAGTCAGCTGTAAAAAAATTTATCAAAGAAGTAAAAAACAAAAAGTATCCCTCGAGTAAATTTAGCTATTAATATTTATCTTATTTTTTTACTTTTTAATTTCCCTTTTTTTAAGTCAACTTCTACAAATGATCCAAATGTGTCACCAAATTTATCAAATTCTACACCTGTCGCACCCTCATAGTTAATTAATTTACCTTCTTTAATAAAATTTATAGCTTTATTTATTTCACCAGGATAAATTTTAATTCCAGGTTTATTAGATATAAGATAAATAATATCATTTATAGATTTTATCTCTGAATAAATTTTTGCAAAATTTGATAATATTATAACTGCTGCAGCATCATAAGACTCACTAGTATATGGACTAAACGGATCTATTCCTGATTTTTGAGCAAGATTTATAAATTTTTCTGAGCCTAAATTTGAGAGCCCTAAAACGTATCCAAATGATCTTTTTAAATTTTTTTCTTTAAAATTGTTTATTGTTTTCTCATTTATCATATTTTCTGAGAGGATAAATACATTAAACATTCCTGTATCTAACATAGATTTAATAACTTGATCGCCCCCTAAATCTGTATCACTTATTATAGCTAAAGCGTCTCCTCCAGCAGCACCTAAAGTAGATATGTGTTTTGAGTAGTCATTGGTATTTTTATTGTGTGATAACATAGTTGATATTTTTATATTGTTTTCATCTAGCGCATCTTTATAGGCCATTGCAAACCTTTTATAGTCTTCATCATTACTGTAAGAGATAGCTAATTTTTTTATTCCACGGTCATTTGTAATATCGGCTAATATTTGACTTCCTCTTATTTTTGACGGCGTTGTTCTAAATACATAACCGTTATCCTTTAAATTTGTTAATTCATTAGAATTATCAGCTGGTGTTATTGTTAATATTTCTTTAGGAATTGAAATTTCATTTGCAATTTCTCTAGTAATATTTGGACAGGCAGCACCAATAATGGCACTAACACCGTCGTTAACAAGTTTGTTGGTGGCATTTTTTGCTAAATTCATATTATTACAAGCTGTATCAGATCTTAATATTTTAAAAGTTAATTCGTTATTTTTTATCTCATTAAAAGCTAATTCAGCTGAGTCAGCCATCGATGGTGTTAAGCTTTCAACTGCGCCTGTGAAACCTAATAAAATTCCTACTTTGATTTCTTTTTTTTTCTCAGCAAAACAATTTGGCACAAATAACAAAATATAAATAAATAAGTAAATAAAAAATTTGTTAAAAGTGGTATTAATTTTGTCTGTTAACATAGTCATAAAATTGGTATCTTTAAATATAATATAACTTATTAATATGGATTCAAAAAAAATTAAACCCAAATTTATAAAAAAAACAAATCCAAGAGTAGGTCTAATTGTATTAGCAACAGATGTGATGATCGAAAAAGATTTTTTAAAAGTTTTTAGCAGTATATCCGCTGATCTATTTGTAAATAGAATAACTAATTACAATCCTGTCACTGCTGACAATCTTAAAAAAATGACAAATAATATTACATCTGTTACTGAAAATATTCTCCCTGGAGAGAAAATTGATTGTGTTGTTTATGGCTGCACATCGGGAACAATAGTTTCGGGCTATGATAGTATTAAAAAAAAGATTAATATTGCAAAACCAGATGCCTTGGTAACTGCTCCAAGTACAGCAGCATTAAATGCTTTAAAGAAAAAAAATATTAAAAAGATTTCAATAGTAACCCCTTATATAAAAAGTGTAAATGATGATGTTGTTAATTTTTTTAAGAAAAATCATTTTAAAATTTCTTCAAACACCTATTTTGATATTGAGTCTGACGTTGATATTGGAAAAGTAGATCAGGATCAATTGTTTGAAATTTTATCTAAAATAGATCATAAAGATGCTGAGGCTTTGTTTGTATCTTGCACCTCATTACCAGTGTTAAATATAATTGAAAAATTAGAAAAAAAATTAAGTATGACTGTTTTGTCTAGTAATCAAGCATTAATTTGGGAAACTTTAGAAAATATAAATAAAAACAATTCTATTAAAGGATACGGAAGTTTATTTTCTTAATATAAAATATGAACTTTTCTAAAAATGAGTACAAAGATCGACTAAAAAAAGTTCAATTATCAATGCAAAAAAAAGGTATTGAACTTTTAATATCCCAAGACACTGCAAATATAAATTATTTAACTGGTTATGATGCATGGTCATTTTATTATGCTCAATGTGTAATTGTGCATATTAATTCAGATGAGCCTATTTGTTTTATAAGAGCTCAAGATGCAGGTGGAGCATTTATAAAAACATATCTTAAAAAAGAGAATATAGTAATTTACGATGAGAAGTATATTCATACTTGGCCTTCTCACCCATACGATGCATTAGTGAATTTATTAAAAAAAAATAAATGGGATAAGCTACAAATTGGTGTAGAGATGGACGCGCATTATTTTACAGCATACTGCTATGAAAAGCTCAAACAGGGATTGCCAAACGCCACAATAAAAGACTCAGAAAGATTAGTAAATTGGGTAAGAGTAGTAAAATCGAATGCTGAGATAGATTTTATGAAAAAGGCTGCAGTTATCTCAGAAAATGCAATGAAGACAGCGATGGATATAATTAACCCAGGTATAAGACAATGTGATGCTGTTGCTGAAATTCAAAAAACATTATTTAAAGGAACAAATAATTTTGGTGGTGAATATGCAAGTATCGCTACTCTTTTGCCCACTGGCAAAGGAACGTCTGCATCTCATCTCACAGCAAGTGATGAAAAGTTTGTTACAGGAGAAGCCACCGTTGTAGAATTATCTGGTACTTACAAGAGATATCATGCTCCAATGGCAAGAACTGTAAACCTTGGTAAACCAGAACAAAAAAAAATTGACGCGATGAATGCTACAAATGAGGCTTTAGAAGCTGGGATAGAAGCAAGTAAACCTGGAAATACCGCAAATGATGTTGCTGAAAAATTTTGGGCAATATTAGATAAATACAAAATTAAAAAAGAATCTAGAACTGGTTATTCAATCGGAATAGGCTATCCACCAGATTGGGGAGAACATACTCTTAATATTTCTAAAGGTGATATGACAATTTTAAAACCAAATGTTTGTTATCATATGATAGCTGTGATGCAATTTGGTGAATGGGGAGTTGAAGCATCTGAGTCTATAAGGATTACAGAAGAGGGAAACGAGTTATTATGCAACTTTTCAAGAGATTTACACGTGAAATAAAAACTTGAAATATTAGCCCACAAATGTTTTAAACCTTATCCAATGTCAAAGAACCAAGAATTTGTAAAATTTGATAAAGTAGACAAAAGTTATGATGGCAAGGTCCTAGTTGTAAAAGATTTAAATCTAGATATTGCCGAAGGAGAATTTATTACCATGCTTGGACCATCAGGTTCAGGTAAGACTACTTGTTTAATGATGTTAGCCGGTTTTGAAACACCAACAAATGGAGAAATTTTTTTAGATAAAAATCCTATATCAAACATACCACCTCATAAAAGAGGTATTGGAATGGTTTTTCAAAATTATGCATTGTTCCCGCACATGACTGTTTATGAAAACTTAGCCTTTCCTCTTAAGGTAAGAAAAATAAATAAAGATGATATAGATAAGAAAGTTGATAAGGCATTATCTATGGTATCATTATCTGGTTTTGAAAATAGAATGCCAGGACAATTATCTGGTGGACAACAACAACGGGTAGCCGTTGCTAGAGCTTTAGTGTTTGATCCTCAGGTAGTTTTAATGGACGAGCCCTTAGGAGCCTTAGATAAAAATCTTAGAGAAAGTATGCAATATGAAATTAAACATATCCATGAAAGCATTGGTGTAACTGTTGTTTACGTTACACATGATCAAAGTGAGGCTCTTACAATGTCCAATCGAATTGCCGTATTTAATGATGGAAAAGTTCAACAACTCTCTTCTCCAGATAAGTTATATGAGGAGCCTGTTAATTCTTTCGTAGCAGAGTTCATTGGAGAAAATAATACTTTTGCGGGCGAGGTTACAAACTTTCAAAAGGATCAATGTAAAGTAAAACTATCAAATGGATCAGAAATAATTGCCAATCCGATTTCTGTAAATTCAAATGGTGACAGAACTACTGTGTCATTAAGACCAGAAAGAGCTCTTATTAATACAAAAAATAAAATGGATAATAATTTTAAAGGTAAAATTGAAGAAATTATATATCATGGAGATCACACTAGAGTTAGAATAGATCTATTAGGGAATAAAGAATTCATTTTAAAAGTCCCAAATAGTTCCGCTAACATGGATATAAAAATGGGTAATGAAATAAATGTTAGTTGGAATAGTCATGATGCGAGAGCCTTAGACCCAAAATAAACCTCAGGTTTAAATAAATTTATCTTAATAAAATTGGGCTTATTTTAGTCAAATGCCCTGTTGACTCCTTACTCATATATTGCTGTAATTAGCTTTTATAAAACGTTTAAACGGAGGAATAATGAAAAAACTAAGTAAATTGTTACTAGTTCTATCTTTTGCACTTTCTATAAGCTCATCCGCATTTGCAGTTACTGTTGCATCTTGGGGTGGAGCATATACAGAGTCACAAAAGTTAGGATATGGTGACCCTACTGCTAAGAAACTTGGTGTACCGATCAATTGGGTCGACTACTCAGGTGGATTATCAGAGATTAAAGCACAAAAAGAGGCAGGCAAAATCACGTGGGATATTATTGACGTATTTGCTATGGACACTATCACTGGATGTGACGAAGGTTTATTTGTAGAATTTGATTTCGACAAAGACTTCCCGCCAGCACCAGATGGTACTGCAGCGAGTAAAGATTTCTTCGCTCCTATGCCAAGTAAGTGTGCTGTAGGAAACATTTTATATTCTTGGAACTATGCTTACAACACGAACAATGTTAAAGGCACACCGAAGACTATAAAAGATTTCTTTAATACAAAGAAATTCCCTGGAAAAAGAGCTATCTATAAAAGCGCTCTAACAAACTTAGAGATTGCTTTAGCAGCAGATGGTATTAAGCCAGGAAAAGGTGGAGCAAAAATCTACAAAGCTCTTGAAACTGAAAAAGGTGTAAACAGAGCAATGAACAAGATCAAAGAACTTTGCACAGACCCTAACGGTGGATGTGTATTTTGGTCAGCAGGTGCTCAACCACCAGAACTATTAGTATCTGGTGAAGTTGTTATGGCAACTGGTTGGAATGGTAGATTCTTCAACGCAGAAATCGGTGAAGGCGCTCCAATCAAACAAGTTTGGGATGGTCAAGGTCTTGACTACGAATATTTCGTACTAGTTAAGGGTGGACCAAACGAAGCTGATGCTAAAAAAGCACTAGCGATGATGACAAGTACAGAAGGTTTAGCAGGAAGTGCAAAATATATTGCATATGCACCTTGGAGAAAATCATCACTTAAAGTTATGGCAGCAGGTGAGCCATGGTATAAAGATGGTAAGACTAACATGGTACCACAAATGCCAACTGCACCAGCAAACACTAAAAATTACTTCTTAGTAGATCCAATATTCTGGGCTGATAACGGCACAGAGCTTGGTGAAAAATGGGAAGCAATGAAGTCTGGTCTATAATTTTAAGTTTTAAAGACTAAAATTATATATTATATTAAGGGCGGTTATTTATAACCGCCCTTTTTATTTTATGAGCAGCGAAACAGGAAAAATTTTAACAACAGACGGAATACCTCTCGAGGTAAGTTTAAAAAAAGCTGAAAGAAAAAATAAAATTAAAGCATTTCTTTTAGTTGCGCCTTTATTATTATTTTTACTAATCACTTATATTTTTCCAATCGGCGATATGCTGATGAGAAGTGTAGATGACAAAATGGTGACTGAAATGTTACCAAAAACATTTAAATCGATGGAAAAGTGGGATGGAAATGAAATGCCACCTGAGGAGGTATTCGAGGCTTTCTATTTAGATTTTCAAAAATTAGTAGAGGAAAAACGTGATGGAAAATTATCTACTCAATTAAATTACACCAAGAATGGTTTTAAAAGTATTTTAAAAAAATTACGAAGAAAAGCCAAAAATTTCGAGGAAGGAAATTATAAAGAACAAATAATGGCTGTTCACAAAAGATGGGCTGATGTCGAATATTGGAGAGCTATAAAAAGACGAGCACCTGCATTTACAAGCGCAAAATATCTGAAGGGAATGGATATGTATAAAAATGAAGAGGGTGAAATTGTAAGTGTAGAGGAAGATCGTAGAATACATAGAGTACTTTGGCTTAGAACTTTAGAGATAGCTTTCTTTGTAACTCTATTATGTTTCCTAATGGCTTATCCAATTGCACATTTACTTGCAACATTGCCAATGAAGTACAGCAACCTTTTAATGATTTGTGTGCTACTTCCATTTTGGACATCCTTGTTAGTTAGAACCGCAAGTTGGATGATACTTCTTCAACAGCAAGGAGTAGTAAACGATTTCTTTGTCATGATTGGCTTAGTAGCAGACGACAACCGGCCTGAGATGATGTACAATAAAACTGGAACTTACGTTGCAATGACACAAATTTTATTGCCTTTTATGGTTCTACCTTTATATAGTGTAATGAAAACCATATCCCCAAGCTTAATGAGAGCTGGAAAATCACTTGGAGGTACACCATTTGTTACTTTTTGGAAGGTATATTTTCCTTTAACTATCCCAGGTATTGGTGCAGGTTGCTTGTTAGTTTTTATACTTGCTATTGGATATTACATTACCCCAGCGCTAGTTGGTGGTGCATCAGGCACCTTGATTAGTAACCAAATTGCATTTCATATGAAGAGCACTCTAGATTGGAGTTTTGCATCAGCAATGGGACTAATGTTATTAGCAGGGGTACTAGCAATATATTGGGTTTATAACAAATTAGTTGGAATTGATAACATTAAACTAGGATAATTATGGCGTTACCAAAATATACAGAACCACATTACAGAATTTGGCATTACGTATATATTTTTATTTGCACATGTGTATTTTTCTTTTTGATTGCACCTTTGTTCGTAATTTTTCCTTTGTCATTCAATGCAGAGGAATTCCTAAGTTTTTCTGAGGGGATGAAAAACCTTGATCCAGATGCATTTTCTTTAAGATGGTATAAGGATATGATTTATGGAACAAAAAATCCTTGGGGTCTAGCAGCTAAAAATAGTTTTATTATTGCTATCTTTGCAACATTAGGTTCAGTTCTTTTAGGAACTGTTGCAGCATTAGGGTTAAGTAGCAGACACATGCCGTATAAAGGATTGATTATGGCAACACTAATTTCTCCAATGATCGTTCCTTTAATTATATCTGGTGTAGCTATTTTCTTCTTCATGGCAAAAGCTGGTTTAGCGGCTACACATACTGGTATAGTTCTAGCACATATAATTTTGGGGACACCATTTGTTGTAATAACAGTGACTGCTACTCTATCTGGCTTTGATCATAGTGTAACTAGAGCTGCATCAAGTCTTGGAAGCGATCCAGTAAATACTTTCATGAAAATTACATTACCTTTAATTTTACCTGGTGTAATCTCAGGTGGTTTATTTGCTTTTGTAACCTCTTTTGATGAAGTTGTTGTCGTATTATTTTTAGCTGGTTTAGAGAATACAACTATTCCAATTCAAATGTGGACTGGTTTAAGAGAACAGTTGAGCCCAACAATTCTTGCAGTTGCGACATGTTTGATTATTTTATCTACACTTATTCTTGTTACAGCTGAGTTGTTAAGAAGAAGATCTGAAAGACTCAGAGGAATTAATAGATAAAAAATAAATGCAAATTAAAAGTGTTGTCATCATTGGATCTGGTACTATGGGTAGTGGAATAGCTGCACATCTATGTAATGCCAATGTTCCCGTTACTCTTTTAGATCTATCAACTGATATTAGTTCAAAGGCTAGAGAAAGAATTTATAAATCTAGACCACCACTTCTAATTGATAAAAATAAAATTGATAACATTAAAGTTGGCAACATCAATGATGATTTTGATGTTGTTAAAGAAGCTGATTGGATTGTGGAAGCTGTTGTTGAAAGAATAGATATAAAACATAAAATATACGATAAAATATTTAAAAATAGAAAATCAGGAGCGATTGTATCCTCTAATACTTCCTCAATTCCTATAAAAATTTTATCAGAACATTTAACCGATGATGAAAAAAAAGATTTTTGTATAACTCACTTCTTTAATCCTGTTAGATACATGGGACTCTTAGAGATTGTCAAAAATGAAAATAACGATTTAAAAAAAATAGACTCTTTAAAAAAATTTTGTGAAAACGAATTAGGCAAAGGTGCAATTGTGTGTAATGATACACCTGGTTTTCTTGGAAATAGAATAGGTGTTTATGCAATGCAAGTAGCGATGACCGAAGCATTCAAAATGAAATTATCAATTGAAGAAGCTGATGCTGTATTTGGAAGACCAATGGGTATTCCTAAAACAGGTGTTTTTGGTTTATACGACCTAATCGGAATAGATCTTATGGCTGATGTCCTAAAAAGCTTTATAAAAGAGCTTCCTGAGCAAGATCCATTTCAAGAAGTTGCTAAAGAAATACCCTTAGTTAAAAAATTAATTAAGACTGGTTACACAGGAAGAAAAGGCAAGGGTGGTTTCTACCGAATGAATAAGGTAAATGACAAAAAAATATTAGAGGCTATAAATTTAGAATCGGGCGATTATTCTCCTTCTAAAAAAATAGACATGGGAATTGATACTGTAAATCTAAAAGAATTAATTAATAGAAAAGATAAATATGGCGAATATTCTTGGTCAGTTATATCAAAAATAATTAAATATGCCTCATCATTAGTTCCAGGTATTACAGATAAATTCAATGATATTGATGAAGCAATGAGACTAGGATTTAATTGGGCTATGGGCCCTTTCGAGATGCTTAAATCTATTGGAGTTAATGAATTTTTTAATCGAATAGATAATTTTAAAAATAACGCCTTTCTAGAAAATTTATCAAAAACAAAAGATGAGAATTTTTATGGTTCTAGGCAATTATATACTGATATTGAAACTTTAGGAAAAATAAAACCTAAAGCAATAAAAACTGATAAAAATAAGTCAGCTGAAATATATAGATTTAAAGACTTTAATATTGTTGAATTTACCACAAAGGCTTGTGCACTAGATTACGACTCTATGGATGCACTTAAAAAAGCAACTGATAAACCATTAATAGTGATAAATGAAAGTATGCAATTTTCTGCAGGTGTAAATCTTAGTTATACTATGAACTTTGCAGAAAAAAATGATTATAAATCTATAGAAAAATTTATTAAATATTTTCAAGACACTTGTAAAGAATTAAAATATTCAAAACATCCCGTAGTATCAGCTCCATCTGGCCTTACTTTAGGTGGAGGATTTGAAGTTTTAGTACAAAGTAATTTTGTTGCATCTCATACAAATATAGTAGTTGGATTAGTTGAAACCATGGTCGGACTAGTTCCAGCTGGAGGTGGATGTAAAGAAATGTTGTGGAGGTGGTCACAAACTTCTGAAGCAAAAAGCGATCCTGACTTTGCTGCGTTAAAAGTTTTTGAGATTATTGGTTATGCAAAAACTGCTACTTCTCCAATTGAAGCTGAGCCTTTGAAATATTTAAGACCAGAGGATAAAAAAATAATGAACAGAAATAGTCTTTTTGCAGAGTCAAAAAAAATAATAGATCAAAATCAAAATTTTAAATCTCCAAATGAATGTACATTTAAATTATCAGGAAAACCACTAAAAGAAAAAATGATTAAGGTGCTAGAGAAACTTTATAATGAAAAAGTTATATTAGATCATGGTATGAAAGTAGGAACAGAACTTGCAAATGTCTTAAGCGGCGGAGATACTACTTCAGATAAATTATTAACTGAGGATAATTTATACCAGTTAGAACTTACTTCATTTATGAACTTAATTGAAACAGATCAGACTAAAGATAGAATAAGACATACCCTAGCTACTGGTAAGCCACTAGTTAATTAATATCAGAAAACATTTTTAAAGAATTAATAAAATCTGGTCTCAAAACATATTCAGATTGATCGTTAAATTTAATTTTTTCTAAAGCAGAAATTCCATTAATAACTCTCCCTAAAGGAGTGTACTCACCCTCAAACAAAAAAGCGTCAGCCAGAAGAATTAAAAATTCACTATCTTCTGCATCTCCATTTTTACTTTTTGCAAAAGCTAATGTACCTCTTTTGAATTTAAATGGTTTATCGGTTTCTGGTTTGATTAAATCGTATTTAGATCTTCCACTACCTATATAAGTATAATTTATATTTTCTTTCCTACCAAATTCTAGATCTCCTGCTTGTACTAAAAAATTTTTAACAACTCTATGAAATGCAACATTGTCATATTCTTTATTTTTAACTAGCTTTTTAAATCTTTCGACTGAATTTGGTGAAATACTTGGAAAAAGTTCGATTACAACATCACCGCATGGAACATTTAAGATGATGATATTTTCAGGCTTATCAAAATTTAATTTTGTAAGATTTACTTTTTCAACAAACAAACATTTATTTTTAATCAATGTGAAAGAAATTAATGAAAAAATTGCAAGTAAAATTAAAAAAATTAGTAATAATTTTTCAGACTTTGTTTGTTTGATTTTTTTTAACATTTTTAAAATTGATGTTTAGCATCTAATTTTTTGACTATATTTTCAATTATTCTTACTTTTTTATTAAGTATCTCATCTTTAACAATCATATCTAGAATTAAATTATTGTCTGACATCATAAAAGAAAAAGTTTCAGCCATATCTTCAGATATTGTTGATTTTGCATATTCAGATACAAATCCATTACTATTGTAAATTTTTTTTAAGCTATAGTTGTTAGAACATGTCGAACATGCTGAATACTTAAATTCTTTCGAATTTAAATCACTCCAAGAAATATTTAAAAAATATTTATTAAAATTATGCTCAATTATATGAAAAACCTCGTGATGCAATACTCTTTCAAAATTTGAATTGTTAGTATTTATATTAAAAATAAGTGTTTTCATTTCAGGGTTAGCAAATCCAAGTGCAGGTATTCCTGCTATTTCTAACTCACTACATAGAACAATATATTTCAATTTAATTTTTCTAAAAAAATCATCGTTATATCTATCGAAGCCTCTTTGAGCCTCTAAATACTTTTCATTAAAATTTTGAGATTGATTTTTTTTACAACTAACATTCTTAAAACTTGAACCAACAAAAAAATCTTTTGTAGGCTTTAAGTATGCTAATGAGTTTTTATTTTCCAATTTATGTAAAGTTAAATTAGGTATCTTTATTAGTTCAAGAATTTGGTCAGCTTTAACTACAAATGATAATAATAATAGCAATATTATGTAAAAGTTTAATTTCATTGGAAAATTATGATTATACTTTAATTAAATATTATATGTTAGATTAAATAAATGAAGAAAAAAAATAAAGATACAATTCAACCAGTAAGCGGAACAATTGTACCAAGATTTGCAGGACCAAGTACATTTGCACGATTGCCAGAACTCAGGGATGTAGAAAGTTGCGATATAGCAATTGTTGGAATTCCTTTTGATGCAGGAACAAGTTATAGACCTGGTGCAAGATTTGGACCACAAAGTATTAGACAAGCATCTAGACATTTGAGAACAAATTACCATCCAGATTATGATGTTGAACCATTTAAAGTTCAACAAGTTGCAGATGCAGGAGATATAACTTGTAATCCATTCAATATAAAAGAGGCCATACATCAAATAGAAAATGGAGCTATCGATCTTTTAAAACAAACAGGTGGTATCATTAGTATGGGGGGCGATCATACAATTGCATTTCCACTCCTTAGAGCAGTAAATAAAATTAATGAGGGGCCTGTAGCTTTAGTGCATTTTGATGCTCACTTAGATACTTGGGATACTTATATGGGTGCACCATTTACGCATGGCACTCCTTTTAGAAGAGCAAGAGAAGAAGGTTTGTTTCTTGATGATGCATCAATGCATGTTGGAATTAGAGGTCCCTTATACAGCAGAGATGATTTAAAAAACGACGAAAGTTTTGGTTTTAAAATTATTCATTGTGATGAGTTTCAAACTGAAGGAATTGACAAGATAGTAAGCAGAATAAGAAAAAGAGTAGGCAACAACCCATTGTATCTCTCAATTGATATAGATGTATTAGATCCTGCTTTTGCTCCAGGCACAGGGACACCTGAAATAGCTGGGATGTCCACAAGAGAAATGGTTAATGTTATCAGAGGATTATCAGGCCTGAAATTAATATCAGCAGATGTTGTTGAAGTATCACCAGCATATGATCATGCAGAGGTTACATCTTTAGCTGCAGCGACAATAATTTATGAGCTGACTAATTTATTTGCAAAAGTTAAAGGATAAGTTAATTTCTTTTCATGTTAGATAAAAAAAAATTCTATATAAATGGAGAATGGATCAATCCTAAAAGCAACCAAACAATAGACATAATAAATCCTGCAACAGAAGATGTTTGTGCAGAGATATCTTTAGGAAATAAAGAGGATGTTAATGAAGCTGTTCAATCTGCTAAAACAGCTTTTAAGACCTGGGCATTCTCAACAAAAGAGGAAAGACTAGCTCCATTAGAGAAATTATATGAGCTTTATAAAAAGAGATGGGCAGATATTGCAGAGGCAATTACTTTAGAAATGGGAGCACCAAAAGATTTTGCGACTAAACTCCAAGCCGGCACAGGAGCAGCGCATATAAAAACCTTTATTAGATATTTAAAAGAATTTAATTTTGAAAAGCCTTTAGGTGAACATGCAAAAAATCAAAGAATAATTTACGAACCCAAAGGAGTATGTGCTTTAATTACTCCTTGGAACTGGCCCATGAATCAAACTTGCTTAAAAGTTATGCCAGCAATAGCATCTGGCTGTACAATGGTTCTTAAACCATCAGAGGTAGCGCCATTATCAGCAATGATACTCGCGGAATTAATACATGAAGCTAAATTTCCAAAGGGAGTTTTTAATTTAGTTAATGGAGATGGAGCAAACACAGGTGATGCGCTTACAAGTCATCCAGATATAAATATGATTTCGTTTACCGGATCAACCCGCGCTGGTGCTTTGATTTCACAAAATGCTGCAAAAGATTTTAAAAGGGTAAGTCTAGAACTAGGTGGTAAAGGTGCTAATATCATATTTAAAGATGCAGACCCTAAGGCAATTGAAAGAGGAGCTCTTAGATGTTTTAGAAATTCTGGTCAATCGTGTAATGCACCAACAAGAATGCTAGTAGAAAAAAGTATGTATACCCAAGCAGTTGAAAGAGTAAAACAATTTGCTAACGAAATGAAAGTTGGCGACCCTAATAAAGAAGGAGAACACATTGGCCCAGTTGTTTCTGAAGTTCAATATAAAAAAATCCAATCTTTAATTCAAAAAGGAATTGATGAGGGCGCTACACTTGTAGCTGGTGGAACTGGAAAACCAGATGGTATTGAAAAAGGGTACTTTGTAAAACCCACTGCTTTTGCTGATGTCAATAATAATATGGAAATTGCTAGAACAGAAATTTTTGGACCTGTTTTATCAATTATTCCTTTCGAAAATGAAGAGGAAGCTATCGAGATAGCAAATGATACTGACTATGGATTAACAAATTATATCCAAACTCAAGACAAAGAAAAAGCAAATCGTGTTGCAAGAAAATTAAGATCTGGAATGGTTGATGTTAATGGCGCTGGTATAGCAGTGGATGCTCCTTTTGGTGGTTTTAAACACTCAGGAATTGGAAGAGAAGCAGGTAAAGAGGGTTTATTAGAATTTTTAGAAGTCAAATCAGTTGGTGGCTGGAATTAATTCGCTTTAGATTTAATACCTTCCAAAAATTTTAAACATTTTTTTAATTCATTCAATTCAATAAATTCATCAACCTTATGTGCTTGCTCTATAGATCCAGGACCACACACTACAGTGCTAATTCCTATTTCTTGAAACAATCCCGCTTCAGTTCCAAATGATACTACATTCCTTGAATTGTCGCCCGTGATGCTTGAAACAAGTTCGCATGCATCAGATTTTTCCTCTCGATCAAAACCAATTATTTCTCCAATAACTTCTTTTTCAATTTTAGAACCTGGATAAGTTTTTTTCATTTCAGGTAACAATTTTTCATTAATAAATTTATCAATTTCACTATTAACAAACACACCATCTTTTTTTACAACAGGTCTTAGTTCCCAATCAACTTTACATTTATCTGCAATCACATTCCTTGCTATACCTCCGGATATGCCACCAATTTGAAGAGTTGTATAAGTTGGATTAAAAATAGAATTTTTTGGAGGATTATTTTTTAAGTGTTCTCTAATCTCTAAGAGTTTTTGTATAAACTTGGATGCATACTCAACAGCATTTACTCCTTTATCAGGTTGTGAACCGTGTCCTGCTAATCCATAGAAATGAGTTGTGTATTCGTAACAACCTTTGTGAGCATCTATAATTTTCATATTTGTAGGTTCACCAACTACACAAATTGCATCTTTGATATTTCTTTTTTTTAATTCTTTAATTAATAATGGCGCGCCTTTACAAGCTGTTTCCTCATCAAATGTGAATGAAAAATGAAGGTCTCTATCCATGTTTGAATTTGAGAAAATTGGAGCGTAAGCTAGTAAGCAAGCAAGAAATCCCTTCATGTCACATGAGCCTCGTCCATATAATTTTTCATTTTTTATAGTAGCTATAAAAGGATCTGATGACCAACCTTTCGAAACAGGAACGACATCCGTATGTCCAGATAAAATTATAGGCTTTTTACCATTTTTATTTTTCGATTTAATAGTAGCAAAAAGATTTACCCTTTTTTTGTCAGAGTCGTAAATTTTAAATGACTCCGCGCCTAAGTCATTAAAAATTTTTTCACAATAATTTATTATAGAATTATTATCCTCTCCGGAAATTGATTTAAAAGCTATTAGGTCAGAGAGTATTTTTACTGAACTATTGAATGTTTTATCTAAATTATTTTCTGTACTCATATAAAAAATTAATTATATATTAAATTCATGAAAGAACAAATAACGTATGATATTTTTGATAAAGTAGATATCAGAATTGGCACAGTGATTTCAGTTAAAAAAAATGAAAAAGCAAGAAAACCCTCGCTTGTAGTCGAAGTAGACTTTGGAAAAGATATTGGGATTAAACAATCTTCTGCCCAAATTACTCATTATTATAATGAAGAAAATTTAATGAATAAGCAAGTAATAGGTGTTTGCAACTTTGCTGAAAAAAATATTGCTGGCGTAGTATCACAAGTTTTAATACTAGGAGCAATCGACTCAGATGGTAAAGTAGTTTTATTACATCCATCTCAAAAGACTGAAAATGGTTTACCGATTGCTTGATTATTAAGTAACTTTGCGACAAATGATAGTTTTATTAAATCACATTATTATGCTAAATCGAAATCGATTTAAGCTCTTATATATATGAAACCAGGTAACAAAAATTCTTTTAAATCTTTAACGACAATAAAAATTAATAATAATGAATACTGTTACTATTCTTTAAAATTAGGTGAAAAAAACGGATTAGATGGAATATCTAGATTACCCAAATCTTTAAAAGTATTGTTAGAAAATTTATTAAGATATGAAGACGATGAGTCGGTAACAAAATCTCAGATTCTAGCACTACAATCATGGCTAAAAAATAAAAAATCAGATACTGAAATAGCCTATAGACCTGCTAGAGTTTTGCTACAAGATTACACTGGTATACCAGCAGTAGCTGACTTAGCTGCCATGAGAGAAGCAGTTAAAAAAAGAAATAAGGATCCAAATAAAATAAATCCATTATCATCAGTAGATCTTGTGATAGATCATTCAGTTCAGGTTGATAAATATTCAACTTTAAACTCTCTTAAAGAAAATGTTGAAATTGAATTTAAGAGAAATGCTGAAAGATATTCTTTTTTAAAATGGGGTCAACAAGCATTTAATAATTTTAGAATTGTTCCTCCAGGAACAGGTATTTGTCATCAAGTAAATCTAGAATATTTATCAAAAGTTGTTTGGATGGAAAAATTTAATAGTAAAAATTATATATTCCCTGATACACTTGTTGGGACTGATAGCCATACTACAATGGTTAACGGTTTATCAGTTTTAGGATGGGGAGTTGGTGGCATAGAGGCAGAAGCAGGTATGCTCGGCCAACCTATTTCTATGTTAATACCTGAAGTAGTCGGATTTGAAGTAAAAAGCAAACTTCCGGAGGGTACTACAGCTACAGATTTAGTTCTTACAGTTGTAAAAATGTTAAGAGATAAAGGTGTTGTTGGTAAATTCGTTGAATTTTATGGAGATGGTTTAAAAAATTTAACTTTAGCAGATAGAGCAACTATAGCTAACATGGCGCCAGAGTATGGAGCAACTTGTGGATTTTTTCCAATTGATGACGAAACTTTAAAATATTTAGAATTTTCAGGCAGAGATAAAACTCAAGTGGAAATAGTAAAGAAATATGCAATTGAACAAGGTCTTTGGGCAAGTGATGATATAGAATTTAGTGATACTTTATCTTTGGATATGTCTACTGTAGTTCCAACAATATCAGGACCAAAAAGACCACAAGACAAAGTCTTTTTGACAGATGCAGCACAAAATTTTAAAGAAAACTTTAAGAAAAATACCAATAGAAATGATTTTTTAAAGGTAAAAGTTAACAACGCAGATTTCGAGATACAAGATGGTTCAATATTAATTGCAGCAATTACCTCTTGTACAAATACCTCAAATCCAAATGTACTAATTGGTGCAGGTCTTTTAGCAAAAAAAGCTTGTGAACTTGGTTTAAACTCCAAGCCTTGGGTCAAAACCTCTCTTGCGCCTGGATCTCAAGTAGTAACTGATTATTTAGAGAGAGCAGGTTTAAATACATATTTAGATAAGTTAGGTTTTAACTTAGTCGGATACGGATGTACGACTTGTATTGGAAACTCCGGACCTCTCGCAGAAAATATTTCTGAGTCTGTGAGCAAAAATAATTTATATGCAGTTTCAGTTCTTTCAGGAAATAGAAATTTTGAAGGTAGAATATCTCCATTAGTTAAAGCAAACTATTTAGCGTCGCCACCATTAGTTGTTGCATATGCAATTGCAGGAAATATGCAAGTAGACTTGTACAAAGATCCCTTAGGAAAAACTCCGGATGGAAAAGATGTGTTTTTAAAAGATATTTGGCCGAGTAATCAAGAAATAGACGAGGTTTTAAAAGAGTCTCTTAACGCATCAATGTTTATAAAAAGATATTCTGATGTTTCAAAGGGTCCAGATCAGTGGCAAAAAATTAAAACAAAAGAATCCAGTATTTATGAGTGGGACGAGAATTCTACTTATGTGAAGAAACCACCTTTTTTTGAAAATCTACAAGACGAACCAGAAAAATTTAAAAATATTGAAAATGCGAGACCATTATTAATTTTAGGTGACATGGTAACAACTGATCACATATCCCCCGCTGGATCAATTCAAAAAGATAGCCCTACTGGTGAATATTTCATGAAAAATCAAGTCCTTCAAAAAGATTTTAACTCTTATGGATCTAGAAGAGGAAACCACGAAGTTATGACAAGAGGAACATTTGCTAATATAAGAATTCGAAATGAGATGGCGCCAGGAACAGAAGGTGGCTTTACAAAATTACATCCAGAAGAAAAAGTAATGCCAGTTTATGATGCTGTAGTTGAATATAAAAAAAGAGGTACTGATTTAGTTGTGATTGGTGGCAAAGAGTATGGGACTGGATCTTCAAGGGACTGGGCTGCCAAAGGCACAAAATTATTAGGAATAAAATCTGTGTTAGCAGAAAGTTTTGAGAGAATTCATAGATCTAATCTAATTGGTATGGGAATATTACCTCTACAATTTATTGACGGCCAAAACAGAAAAAAATTAAATTTAGAGGGTTCAGAATTAATTTCGATTAAAGGAATTAAAGAGGGTCTAAAACCAGGCGATAAAGTTTCAGTTGAGTTTAAGTATAAAAAAGGTGATACAAAAAAAATTGAAATGCTTTGTAGAATTGACACTAATAATGAGCTTGAATATTTTAAACACGGCGGAATCTTACAATACGTTCTTAGAAACATGATTTAAAATGGATGAAGATATTGCAATAGTAAACGAAAATACAAGAATTTCTTTAATAAAAAATTTTTTTAAAAATAATTCTAAAAATATAGCAATATCGATGATATTTATTATTGCAATAGTAATCTCTTTTTTTGCTTATGATGAAATTAAAAAAAGAAAAAAAGAAAAAATTGCCGTAGATTATAACCGCATCATCTTTAATACAGATAAATATAATCAAAACGATATAAAAAATGAGATGATTAAAATTATTAATGAAAAAGTAGATACATACTCAACTTTAGCACTATATCATTTAATTGATAATAATTT
This sequence comes from uncultured Pelagibacteraceae bacterium, assembly GCA_902585365.1. Classification (GTDB taxonomy): domain Bacteria; phylum Pseudomonadota; class Alphaproteobacteria; order Pelagibacterales; family Pelagibacteraceae; genus Pelagibacter. Next base: position 47,413 of record CACIDF010000001.1, on the reverse strand, counting down.
AATCGACGACCAAAATACAATAAGAGATTTATTTGATAAAGTTATTTCAATAAACAAAGATGATGAACTTAGGAATTTAATTGTTTTTAAAAAAGCATTATATTTTTCAGATAAATATACAGAGTCCAAAATGTTAGAAATTTTGAACCCTTTGCTTAACTCTGAAAGTATATGGAAACAGCATGCATTTTTGTTAATGGGAGATTATTATTTCCATAAAAAACAATATGCTAAATCTAAAGAATTTTTGGAAAAAATAACTCAACTAAGTGATGTAAACCCTAAAATAAAATTAGATGTTGAAAGAAGGCTAAACAGAGATTTTAATGAATAGACTTGTTTATATTGGTTTAATTTTTATTTTAAGTTGTTCATTAAACTCTGACTCGGCTTTTTGGTCAAAAACAAAAAAAGTTGAGACAGATAAGATTATTACAAAAATACTATTCAAGGACATAAAACCTAACGAAAAAGAATTTAATCCAAAACTAAAGGTAAATTTACCAAGTAAAAATATTCAAAATATTAAATATATTTTTAACAATGATGGATTTACTCGTGAAAATATTACTGGTAATAAATTTTCTAAATATAACTTTTCTAAAATAGAAAATTTTTCGGGATATGAACCCGAAATTTTAATTGATAATCAAAATTTATTTTATTTTGACAATAAAGGATCAATAATCAAATTTAATAAAGGCTCAAAAATTCAATGGAAGAAGAACTATTACTCAAAATCAGACAAAAAAAATAATCCAATTTTATTTTTAGCTTCAGAAGATAATAATTTATTTATAGCTGATAACAATGCCAATTACTATCTGCTCAATAAAGAAAATGGAAATTTGAAATGGAAAAAAAAACATACCTCCTCATTTAATTCACAAATAAAAATTAAAGATGGTAAAATTTTTGTTGTGGATATGGAAAATACTCTCAGATGTTTTTCAATAAAAAATGGGGATAATTTATGGTCAGTACCAACTGAATTGACTGTGATCAGTTCACAAAAAAAACAATCAATAATTATAGTTGAAAATATGGTTATATTTTCAAACTCAATTGGCGATTTAACAGCAGTTGATTTGAAAAGTGGCGAAAAAATTTGGCAAACACCAACTCAAATTCTAGGTTTTGCAAAAAATATTACACTAAGAAATTCCGATATAGTTTCTGATGGTAAATTTGTATTTATCTCAAGTAATAAAAACCAATTTGCAGCTTTAGATACTAAAACTGGGATAATTAAGTGGAAACAAGAGATAAACTCTGAGATTAGACCCGTAGTGATTTCTGATTATATAGTAACTATATCAAATGAGGGTTTGATGATATTATTAAACAAAAATGACGGTAATATAATAAGAATAAATAATATTCTCAAAAACATAAAAAAAAAGAGAAGAAAAAATTATCTTCCAGTAGGTTTCATTATAAGTAACGACAAAGTCTATGTTTCGACTAAAAATGGAAGATTATTTATAATAAACTTTTCCGACAGTACATTTCAAAAAATACTTAAATTAGATAGGGAGAAAATACAAAGACCTGTTTTTTTTAATAAAGAACTATATATTGCAAAAGATAATTCAATAATTAGGATTAATTAATGTTTTTAAAATTTTTAGAAAAAATTGGAAGAAAAAAAGTTGTTTTAGATAGAGGGCCGTCACACCCAAAATTTAATGAAGCAAAACCATGGATGAACAGATATTATTTGATTTTTAGGCATAGACCAAAATGGTTTCCATTTAATATTCTAATACATGAAATGCTCGCAGATGATCATGGTAAAGGGGTGCATAATCACTTATTTCCATTTATAACGATTATTTTAAGAGATGGATATTGGGAAACACTTAAAAGTGGAAGACATTGGAGACCACCAGGTTATATAGGTTTTAGATCAGCAAATACTCATCATAGAGTAGATTTAAAACCTGGAACTAAACCTTTAACACTTTTTATTTCAGGACCGTTTGGATTAAGAAAAGGACCAAGATCCGAATATGGAATTGATTTTAATACTAAAATAAAGTGAGACAAAATTTTTTTAAACTTGTAGTCAATACATCAGGTCAAAGATTATACGAAATTACAGATCAAACAATCGAATGGATTGAAAAAAATAACTTTACAAATGGAATGTTGAATTTAAGTATTCAACATACTAGCGCATCGCTTATAGTGCAAGAAAATGCAGATCCCGATGTGCAAAAAGATTTAATAAATTATTTCGACAAATTAGTACCTATGGATGATCAACTTTATATTCACTCATCTGAGGGTAAAGATGATATGCCAGCACATATAAAGTCCGCACTAACTAACAATCAAATTTCTTTAAGTATAAAAGAATCAAGATTAATTTTAGGAACTTGGCAAGGTATTTATTTATTTGAACATAGATTAGATAGTCATAAAAGAACTATTGTTCATCATTACATTGGTGACTAATTTTTTTTTATACTTTGAAACGCCTTTAAAGCTTCAGCTCTTGCTTTTTCATGGATAACTATAGGTTTAGGATAATCTTTACCTATAACAGTATTTATGGCTCTCTGATATTTATCCTCCATTTCCCATGGTTTATGAACATATTTTGATGGAACTTTACTAAGTTCAGGAACCCATTTTTTAACATATGTTCCCTCTTTATCAAACTTTTCACCCTGTAATATAGGATTGAAAATTCTAAAATATGGAGCTGCATCTGCACCGCATCCAGCTACCCATTGCCATTGTGCAACATTGTTAGCTTCATTAAAATCTAATAAACAATTTCTAAAATGTTTTTCACCCTCGACCCAATTTATCCTCAAGTGTTTTACCAAAAATGAACCCACAACCATTCTTATTCTATTATGCATCCAACCTGTTTCATATAATTGTCTCATTCCAGCATCTACAATAGGATAACCGGTCAAACCTTGCTTCCAAGCACTCAAAAATTCTTTGTTTTTTACCCAAGGGAATCTATCGAATTCTTTTCTTAGGTTCCCTTTAAGCATTTCTGGAAAATAGTTTATTAAACTATGTGAAAATTCGCGCCACCCGATTTCATTTACATATTTTTTTATACCAATATTTTTTGGTTTTATTTCGTTACATTTTCTCCAAATTAAACTTACATGTATTTGACCACTTCTTATATATGGAGAAAGTCTGGAGGTTCCATTGATACTCGGATAGTCTCTTAATGTACCATAATCTTTTACTTTTTTAGTAATAAAATTTTGGAGTAATTTACCAGCATCATTTTCTGAAGGTGTCCAATATTTTTCAAATTTTTTATACCAATTTTTTTTGGGTAGTATTTTTTCAGGTTTCACTTTATTTTTGAATAAGTTTTTAATTTTTTTTAATTTTTTTAAAGATTTATTTTTTAGTGGAACACTTTCGATATAGTAATTTTCAGCATTTCTCCAAAAAGGACTGTAAACCTTAAATGGAGTACCATCATTTTTTGTAATCTCATTATATTCATTTAGAATATTGCCTTTGAAAAATTTGTAATTTATTTTATTTTTTTCCAATTCAGTGATTATTTCTTTATCTTTTTTTAGTTCTTGTGGTTCATAAATTTTGTTCCAATAAACTGCGATATCATTTGATTTAAATTTTTTAAAAAAGTTAATTTGATTATCTTCAATAATTTCTAAATTTACATTATTTTTAAGCAAATCCTCATTTAAACTTTTTAAAGACTTAGATATCCACCACTTTTGAGCTTCTCTAATATTATCAAAGTTTTTTTTATCATAAATGTAAATTGCAGAGACAAATTCATGATTATTTGTTGCAAAGGATAGTGCAGGGTTATCCTGTAACCTAAAATCATCTCTTATCCAAACTATAGAATTTTTAATCATTTTTTTTTAATCTCTGATTACCTATTTTGTATAATTTATTATATAAATTTTTGTCTGTATCACCTTCACAACCAATTATTAAAATATTAGATTTTTCGTTTATTTCCAATTTTCTTTTTACAAGTGGATCATTACAACAAGAGATTATACTTATTACAGCAGGGGTAGAACATTCTCCTGCAATTATTTTTTTATCACTAAATTTTTTTTTTGCTAACATTGTTAACGTTTGAGGTACATATTTATCTGATACACTCACACAATTATTTACAGCATTTTTTAAAATTCGCCATGGGACCAAAGATACTTCAGCACAAGACATTCCACCCATAATACTCTGTTTTTGGATATTAACTTTTTTAAGCGACCCAAATTTAATGCTTTTCATCACACAATTTGCATTCTCTGGTTCAATAACAATTATTTTTGGAATTCTTTTAAAATATTTAGCAATCCCACTTATCATTCCTGCTGCCATGCCACCAACCCCAGCTTGAAGAAAAACATGTGTAATATAATGTTTCGTTTGATTAGAAATTTCTTTAATCATTACTGAATATCCGGCCATTGTTAATTTAGGAACATATTCATAATTTCGCCAGGCAACATCTTGAATAATTTTCCATCCTTTCTTTTTCGATATTTCTTTGCAAACTTTTAAAGATTTTTCATAGTTTCCTTTCACCCTAATTACATCAGCTCCGAGTTTTTCCATCTCAATAGCTCTAGTGTTACTCACATTTTCACTAATAAAAATTTTACATCTTGCTCCTATTTTTTTTGCCCCCCAAGAAACAGATTTTCCATGATTTCCGGCTGTTGCAGTTGATACTGTTACTTTTTTTTTATTTTTAACAATTTTTTCTACTGCGTAAGCCCCACCTAATGCTTTAAAAGATTTTAACCCAAATCTCTTAGACTCATCTTTGTAAAAAATGTTATTTGTACGCAATTTTTTAGACAACATCCTTAGATTAATTAGAGGGGTTTTTTTATATTTTTTCCATTTTGAAATTACTTTATGAGCATCCAATAGATGCTTTTCCGGTAGTACTTTAAGTATCTTTTTCCTGTTAAAATTAAAATTTTTATTAGTAGTAAATTCAGAAAATTTAAAATTTAAATATTTTTTTGCCATTTATCTTTTTAAGTTATTTTAAAAATTTTTAAACGTATAGGTGTATTTTATTATAATATTTGTGAAATAATTATTTAATTTTATACTTATTAATGCTAGCCTAATAATTTCAAAGAACTAATTAAGGAGGAAATATGAAACACTGTGAAGAAGCCGATGGTTTAATGGCTCCAGATAAAGACACTGATGGATTTGTTTTTAACCATCTAATGTTAAGAATAAAAGATCCCAAAAAAACATTAAATTTCTACTCAAAATTGATGGGAATGAGACTAATTAAAAAATTTGACTTTCCTACAATGAAGTTTTCTCTATATTTTTTAGGCAATCTTACTGATGAAGAAATTGCAAATGTTCCAAAAGATAATTTTGATAGGTCTGCATGGACTTTCACCCAAAAAGGAATGCTCGAGTTTACGCATAATTGGGGATCAGAAAATGATGATAAAGTAAAATTCCATGATGGGAATGCAGAGCCAAAAGGTTTTGGACACATATGTTTTTCAGTTCCTGATATATACGCAGCTTGTAAAAAATTCGAAGAAAACGGAGTTGAATTTGTTAAAAAACCAGACGATGGATCTATGAAAGGTTTAGCTTTTATAAAAGATCCAGATGGATATTGGATTGAAATTGTTCAATCAAAAAAAGTTGCAAATATCGTAAAAGAGATGGGAAAAATTTAGCAAGATTTTACAATCTGAAGTTGATTAAAATAATTTTTTTCGTTGCGAATTATTATCAATATAATTGACTTCTTTTTTTAGATCATGTTAAATTTAACTTATAAAATTTATCATTAGATAAATTAAACGTTAAATTTTGAGAGTGCCACTTGAAGCCCTCAAGTTTCCCGCTCTCAACAATTGGAGGAAGAATAGATGAAAATAACTAGACGAGAACTTCTTATTAGTGCTGGATCTTTACTTGCTTACTCACAGTTGGGTTCACTAGCTAATGCTGAAGTTAATATCGCTGCACAGCCAGGTGATCAAGAAATGATCGCTTCTATGTGCAAAGCTCTATATCCGCATGATAGATTCCCAATGAGTATCTACATGGATGTAGCTGCTGGAGCTATCAAAAAAGGAAATGCAGATACAGGTGCAAAAATTTCCTTTAGAGCTGGTTTAGATGGCTTGAAGATTAATAAGTTCGACAAGATGAACTTTAAGAAACAAACTAAATACCTAAAATCAATAGAGAACACACCGTTCTTTGGCTTAGTAAGAGGTCATACGGTAGTAGCACTTTATGATCACAAAGAAGTTCACAAAATCTTTGGATACCAAGGTGCAAGCTTTGATAAAGGTGGTTACAAAGACGGCGAATACAATGACCTATCATGGTTACCGGAGCCAAGAATTGAAGAGCATCCAGATTTAACTGCTTTTCTAGACGACAGCTCGCCGAAAAAATATGCGTCTTTGAAAATTAAAAAAACATTTTAACTAGGGGAGATATATAAATGAAAATAGACAAAAAAGAAAAAGCTGTTGTCGTTATAGGATCTGGTCCTGGTGGCGCACAAGTAGCTTATCAATTAACTAAACAGGGTATTCCTGTTGTTCTTTTAGAAGCTGGAAGACGTATTATGAAAGAAGAGTACGTAAACGAAGAATGGCCAGCTTTCAGCCAAATGGCTTGGTTAGACAAAAGAACTATGTCAGGTAATGCTAGAATAGTTAAAGACTTTAACGGTTTACCAACATGGTTAGTAAAAGCTGTGGGTGGAACTGCTACACACTGGGCAGGTGCTACTCCACGTTTTCTTGACTATGAGTGGAAAACTAAATCAACATACGGAAGCGTTGACGGTGCAACTCTAATGGACTGGCCGATCGATGGAAAAGAGATGAAGCCTTACTATGTAAAGGCTGAAGATGCTATCGGATCAACACATAGAGGTGGACGTCCTCCATTACCAGCAAACAACAACTATAAAGTTTTTGCTGAAGGAGCAAAAAGAAACGGTTACAAGTTCTATGCAACAGGACCTTACGGTACTAATGCAGCTCCATATGATGGAAGACCAGCATCAATTCAAGATGGTTTTAATTTCCAAGGTGATAAAAATGGTTCAAAATGGAATCCTAACGTAAGTGAAATTCCAAAAGCCCTTGCAACTGGAAAATTAGAACTAAGAACAAACTCTCAAGCTGTTCAGATAACTACTGACAGTTCAGGAAAAGCTGATGGTGTTTTATACATGGACACAAAAACTAAAGCTTTACACAGACAAGAAGCTAAAGTTATTTGTGTTGCTGGTAACTCAATTGAGACACCAAGATTGTTCTTAATGAGTGCTTCATCAAGATTTCCAAATGGTTTAGCTAACAGCTCAGATCAAGTTGGAAGAAACTACATGAGACACTTAACAGGTTCAGTTTATGCTACATTTGATAAGCCAGTTAACTTCTTTAGAGGAGAGACTATGGCTGGGTTCTTAGCAGATGAAGTAAAACACAATCCTAAAAGAGGTTTCGTAGGTGGATACTATCTTGAGACATTAGCTTTAGGACCATCATTCTTAGGAGCTTTCTTAGATCCAGGTAAATGGGGTAAGAAATTTGCTGACATGATGGATGGATATCAAAATATGGCTGGTATGTGGATTGTAGGTGAAGATATGCCTCAAGCAAACAACAGAATAACATTAGGATCTGCAAAAGACGCTTTTGGTCTTCCTGCTCCTAACGTTCACTTTGATGATCACCCGAATGATACTGCAATGAGAAATCATGCGTATGAAAAAGGTGAAGCAATATACAAAGCTGTTGGTGCAACACAAACATACAGAGTTACACCATATCCACACACACATAACCTTGGCTCTATGAGAATGAGCGCTAAGGCAAAAGATGGTGTTGTAGATAAATGGGGCAGATGCCATGATGTGAAAAACCTTTTCGTATCAGATGGTTCTGTCATGACCACAGGTGCAGCATGTAACCCAACATTAACGATTACTGCATTAGCTATCAGACAAGGTGAATATCTTGCTGATCAACTAAAAAAAGGTAACGTTTAATTAACTAATTTAAAAAGGCCCCATATTCATATATGGGGCCTTTTTTTTATACCTCATTTAAAATTAATCGCTAAACAACTAATAAAAATTTTATATCAATTTATAAAACTAAGTATTAATTTGATTGTAAAAAATTTTATATCATGAAAAATATTTTAATTATTGGGGCAGGAGCAATGGGTTCAGCATTTTCAGTACCATGTGTTGAAAATAATAATAATGTATCTCTTATAGGGACCCACCTCGAAGATAGTTTGATTGAAACGATTAAATCTAAAAATAATTTTCATCCAAAATTAAATGTAAGTTTACCTTTAAAATTAAAAGTAGAAAAAATTGAAAAACTTGATGATTTGATGAAAGAAAAACCAGATGTGTTGGTTGTTGGGGTAAGCTCTATCGGAATTGACTGGTTTGTAGATAAAATTGCAGACAAAATTGATAACAAAACCTCTTTAGTAATACTCACCAAAGGTCTCTCAATTGTTAATAAAAAACTCAGCACTATTTCAGATAAGATAAAAATAATTTTAAGTGAAAAAGGAATTGAATTTACAAATATATCTGCAATCAAAGGCCCTTGTTTAGCAGCTGGTCTAGCTAATAGAATTAGAACAAGCACATTAATTGCAAGCCCTAACATTGATGAAGCCAAAAAATTACAAAAAATAATTTCAACAGATTATTACTCAACAGAAATTTCAGAGGATCTTAATGGCGTTGAATTATCTGGAGCAGTTAAAAATATTTACTCTATGATAATTGGAGCCTCAGAGGGATTGAGTAGTTCATCTGCAAAAAGCGAGGTTAAATCTAAATATTTTCATAATACATCCGCTTCATTAATACATAAATCAATTTCTGAAATGGCAAAATTTGTAAAACACTATGGAGGTAAATCAGATACTGTTTATGGATTAGCTGGACTTGGAGATTTGTATGTAAGCGCAGTTGGTGGAAGAAATAGTCAAATGGGAAAATACTTAGGCGAGGGATATCTATACAAAGAAGCTAAAAAGAAATTTATGGACGAAGTTACTGTTGAGGGAGCGGAACTTGCAATTGAAGTGGGAAAAAAATTAAAACAAGACTTAAATGAAAAAGATTTTCCACTTATGTTAAGTGTTATTGAATGTATTTGCGAAAATAAAAAATTAGAAATCAGTTGGTGATATCTTAATTAATCTTTAATCATGACAATTAAATTATTAATAGTTGAAGGAAACTTACAAGAGGAAAATCAAAATTTTAAAAACGCTGGTATTCAAACACATACAGAAAGTTTAAAAGATAGTCTGGCATACATTACCAAAGATCTCGACATAGATGTTGTTAATCCATCTGCTGATCCTAAAATTTTTGAAAATATTGGAAATTTAGAAAAATATGATGGGACAGTGTGGGGTGGTAGTAGTTTAAATATTTACAATAATACTGATGAAATTAAAAGACAAATAATGTTTATGAAAGAATGTCAAAAAAAAATAAAAAAGATTTTAGCAATTTGTTGGGGCATGCAAGTTGCTGTAGTTGCTGCAGGGGGAGAGGTTAAAAAATCATCTAACGGATCTCATATAGGTATTGCTTTTGATATTGAATTAAACCCTAATGGTCAAAAACATCCTATCTACAAAGGTAAAAAAAATAAATTTTGTTCACCAGCTTTTAATTTTGATGAGGTGGTTACTTTACCAAAAGATGCAACTCTATTAGCTTCAAATAATATCAATAAAATTTCAAGCATATCTTTTAATCATGAAAAAAGTGAAGTATGGGGAATTCAGTATCACCCAGAGATTAAATATGAAAAAATGATAGAATTAATTAAATTTAGAAAAGATAGATTAATAAATCAAAGAAAAGCTTTTAAATCATATGATGAGATCGATCATCATATAAGTTTGATAAAAAATGAATTATCAAAATCTGAAATAAATCATAGAATGATAGAATTAAAGAACTGGCTAGGTAGTATAAATGGAAATTAAATCTAAAAATGACATCATAGATTATTTTGCATCAGGCATTAAGCAAGATGAATTAATAGGTGTTGAGAATGAGCAGTTTTTATTCAACATTAAAACAAACAAAAGAGCTGAATATGAAAATATTAAAAAATTATTACAAATTTTTATAACAAAATTTGGCTGGCAAGAAATTAAAGAAAACGAAAATTTAATAGGGCTAAAATTTAATGGTAAATCAATATCGCTAGAGCCAGGAAATCAAATTGAGTTATCAGGAGACAAATTAAAAAATATTCATGAGGTTTGTGTAGAGTTACACAATTTTCAAAAAGAATTAGATTCAGCTTGTTTTGATACTAATTTAACAAATATGGCAACAGGGTACGATCCTGTAACTAAATTAAAGGATGCACCTAATAATCCAAAAGAAAGATACAAAATAATGACAAATGAAATGCCAAAAGGTGGCGAGCTAAGTTTAAATATGATGTACCAAACATCTGGAACGCAAGTAAATATGGACTATAGCTCTGAAGAAGATTTTAAAAAAAAATTTAAGTTGATGTGTTACTTAACACCTTTAGCAATTGGCATATTTGCTAATTCAGCCGTATATGAAAACAGAGCAAGCGGTTATTTATCTTATCGTGCAAAAGTCTGGCAAAATACCGCAAGAGCAGGTCTACCGAAAATATTTTTAGAGAACATGGATTTTGAAAAATATGCAGATTTCATTATTAGCTTTCCTTTATTATTTATTGAAAAAAATAACTCTTACCATTATGGGGGTGACCAAACATTCAAAGACTTTATGGAGGGAAATTTAAAATCTAGCAAATCTATCCCAACTGATAAAGATCTTGGACTACATTTAAGCACAATATTTACTGAAGTAAGATTAAAGAAATATTTAGAAGTTAGATCAATAGATGAGTGCGAATGGGATTGTCATTGCGCGGGGCCCGCATTTTATACCGGTTTAATTTACGGGAATTTAGATGAGTCTTTAGATGTAATAAAAAAATGGGACCAAAGTGAAGTTTTAAATGCATATTATGACTCGCCTAAAAGAGGTTTAAATACAATAATAAATAATAAAACCATTTTAGAATGGGGTAAGATTTTCCTAGATATTTCAAATGATGGTCTAAAAAAAAGAAAATATATAAATAGCAATAATCAAGATGAGACAGTTTTTTTAAAAAATGTTGAAAATATATTAAATGAAAAAAAAACTAGAGCCGAAAAAGTATTAGAAAAATTATAAATATGGCCGAAAAAATATTAGCAATACAAGGTAACTCTTTTAAAAATCTCAACATTATCACAGACACAACATATCTTTTAGCTCTAGAAGCGCAAAGAAGAAATTATAAGATTTACTGGTATGAGACAAAAGATATAAATTTTATAAATTCTAAATTGATTGCTGAGGTTTGTCATATTAAATTTTTAGAAAATAATAAAACTTACTTCAAAATTATATCGAAAAAGAAGTTTGAATTAAAAAAATCAAAAGTCATATTTATAAGACAAAATCCACCTTTCAATATGGACTATGTAACTTCTACATTATTCTTGGATACTATAAAAAATAGCGTAAAGATAGTCAATGATCCAACCTCTATCAGAAATATATCTGAAAAATTATTTTCAATTAATTTTAAAAAACTTATGCCACCAACAATTTTCACTAAAAATTTAGATGAGATTAAAAAATTTGTAAAAATTAACAAAAAAATTGTATTAAAACCTATACATGGGTATGCAGGAAAAGACATAATTTATATTAATGGTTTAACAAATATAAAAAAAATTAATCAATATTTAAAAAAAATTGGTCATGTTATGGCCCAAAAATATTTACCAGGAATTAAATATGGTGATAAGAGAGTATTTATAATTAACGGTAAGGTTAAAGGTGCAATAAGCCGTGTGCCTTCCTCAAATTCAATTTTGTCAAATTTATCACAAGGGGGCAAAGCTGTAAAAACTACTCTTAGCCATAAAGAGATTAACGTTTCAAATCAAGTAGCTAAAGTTCTAAAAAAAAATGGAATATTTTTTGCAGGTATAGATCTAGTTTCTGGATATCTAATTGGTGATATAAATGTAACATCACCAACTGGACTTCCTCAATTTAAAGAATTAACAGGAATAAATCTTGCAAAAAATTATTGGGACGAGCTAGAAAAATTAAAATAAACCTTCTACCTGACCTTTTTTATTTAATTTAATTTTGTCTGCAGCAGGAATTTTCGGCAAGCCTGGCATAGTCATAATTGATCCACATATCACAACAATAAATTCTGCTCCAGAGGATAATCTTACATCTCTAATTGGTATTTCATGATTTGTTGGCGCACCTTTTAATTTTGGATCAGTAGAAAAACTATATTGAGTTTTTGCTACACAAACTGGAAAATTTTTGAACCCATTATTTTCAAATGTCTTTAATTTTTGTTTAATCTCTTCAGTTGCTGTAATTTTATCAGCTCTGTATATTTCTTTTGCAATTATTTCAATTTTTTCCCATAAACTTTTACTATCGTTATACAAGAATTTAAATTTTTGTTTTTTTGAATTATTACAAACTCGTACAACTTTTTTTGCTAAATCAACTGTTCCTGCTCCACCTTCTGCCCAGTGTTTACAATTACTAACTTCCACATTTAAATTTTTACAAAAATTTATTATTGTTTGTATTTCTTTTTTAGTATCTAAAACAAAATGATTAATCGCAACTATTGGCTCTATGCCAAATTTTTTAATATTATTTATATGCCTGTCTAAATTTGATAATCCTTCTTTTAAAGCATCAATATTCTCAGTTTTTAAATTTTCTTTTTCCACACCGCCATGCATTTTTAAAGCACGAACTGTGGCAACTATAACAACACAACTTGGTTTTATATTTGCTTTTCTACATTTAATATCCAAAAATTTTTCAGCGCCAAGGTCAGCACCAAAACCTGCCTCTGTTACTACGTATTTAGATAACTTTAAAGCTGACTTTGTTGCAATTACTGAATTACATCCGTGAGCAATGTTAGCGAACGGTCCTCCATGAATTATAGCTGGGTTATGCTCTAGACTTTGAGTAACATTTGGCCTAATTGCTTCTTTCAGAAGGACTGTCATTGGACCTTGAGCATTTAGGTCTTTTGCATAGACTGGTTTATTATTTTTATCATAAGCAATTGTAATGTTTCCAATTCTTTTTTCTAAATCAGACAAATCATTAGATAAACAGAAAATTGCCATCACCTCAGATGCCACAGTAATATCAAAACCATCTTCTCTAGCAAAATCCTTTGCTACTCCTTTAGTATTTATATCTATAAATCTTAAAGCCCGATCGTTCATATCTACAACTCTTTTCCAAACAATTTTTTTTTCATCAATGTTAAGTTTATTACCCCAATAAATATGATTATCGATTAAGGCTGACAGAAGGTTATGTGCTGATGTGATAGCATGAAAGTCACCAGTAAAGTGAAGATTTATTTGTTCCATAGGAACTACCTGTGCATTACCACCTCCAGCCGCACCCCCTTTCATTCCGAAAGAAGGGCCAAGACTAGGCTCTCTCAAACAAACAATAGATTTTTTTCCAATTTTATTTAATCCATCATTTAGACCAACAGATGTTGTAGTTTTACCTTCCCCAGCTGGGGTTGGTGTGATTGCTGTTACAAGAATAAGATGACCATCTTTTTTATTTTTAAGTTTATCCAAGAATTCAAAATTTATTTTAGCTATGTGTCTTCCCATAGGACTAAAAGCTTTTGGGTTATCAGGAACATTTATTTTTTTTAAAATTTTTGATATAGGTTTAAGTTTACAACTTCTTGCAATCTCAATATCAGATTTAAATTTTTTCATTACTCGGGTTTTTTATGGGTGTTTATACTTTATTTGTCTACTTTAAAAGAAATATTTGTAATGGACATTTAATTACATAATACATATCTTAAGTGATGAAAAAAAATTTCCGTTTTTTCGATAATAGACAAAAATATCTACTTTTCGTCACCACTACTAACGAAAAAAATAAAATTGCTGACGCTTTAAAACCGATTGTTCAAAATTTAAAACCTAAAAATCCTGCATTAAAAATTTTTGATGCTGGCATGGGGGATGGGTCTTTGCTAATGAATGTAATGAGACAATGTCATCAAAAAATGCCAAACATACCTTTACTGGTTTCAACAAAAGAAATCAGCATGGAAGATGTTAGGCTTGGTTTAGAAAAACTTCCAGATAGATTTGCTGAACATAAAAATACTGTTTTTGTAATATCAAATTTAAATTATGTTGAATCTACCTCTTTAAAATCAAGAAATATTAAAAAACAAAAAAAAATGAATTGGAAAGTTGTAAAACTTAAAGGAAATTCATCTTTAGATTTTTCAAATCAACTAAGAAAACTTAATCAAGAATTTTTAGCAAAAAAATGGCAAGTTGAAACAAATCCTAAAACTGGTACATCAACTTACAAAGAACCATCAGTAATAGTAATTTATAGAAAAGATCAAGAATTTGTTCTTAAAAATGTAATCCCACAAAAAAATAATGGCAAAACTGATTATGATCTAATTATTGCATCACAACCTTATCGATCGAGAGTTTCTGCTGAAAAAAAAGTAAAATATGTGATTGATCCAATGTTAAGATCTTTAGCTAAAAAAGGAAAATTAGTTGTAGTGCACGCATGTGGCGGAGATCCAGGCAATAAGATAATTAAAAAGTTGTGGCCGAAAGAAAATCCATTCCCTTACCTATATTCTTCAATTGAAAAATATATAAAATCTAATACAGAAAAACCATTTTTAAAAACTTTGAAATTTCATAAGGTAAAAAAAATTAGTTATGTTTTAAGAGCTCTTCCAAATGAAATAAAAGGTGGTATTGCTACTTCTTTAATTTTTTCAGCTTGGAATGCAGCAGTATATGTTAATCAAATGACAGATGAACAAATTTTTAAAGTGCAAAGATCTAAAAATTATCAAAAAATAGTTCAACAAGTGGTTAATAAATATAAAGGCTTATATTTTAAAAATGAATTATTCGTCATAGAAAAAAGATAATCAATTAACTTTTTAAAGTTTTAGAGACATGTAACATGAGTTTGGGTCTTCAACGTAATGGCTAAAAGGTTTACATTCTGTAAAACCTAAATTTTTAAATAATTTACGAGCCGGTAGAAAAAATTCACCTGACCCCGTTTCAACACTAATTTTTTGTATATTTAATTTTCGAGATTTATCAATGAGAACTTTAATAATTTTATTTCCATAACCCTTTTTTCTAAAAGAATCTGAAACACGAATTGATTTGAATTCACCATGCTTAGGATCTAAAAATTTTAAAGCTCCACACCCGATTAACTCATCGTTTTCATATATACTCCAAAATTTAATATTTTTGTTTTGCAAACCCTCAATGTCTAGTACGTGGGTACTTCCTTCAGGTGAAACCGATCTTAATTCGATAAAATGTTTTTTTAAAAGTTGATTAACTTCAGGATTATCAAAATTACCTTCAATAGTTTTCATATCAATTGAATATCTATATTGTAAATTTAATTTATCAAATAAAAACTAATCTAATATTTCTTGCAGAGGTCTTATTTCTCCAATTTTAAAAATAATGGCATCTTTTTTTTGAAAACCATAATTTTCTGCATTATTTTTAAAACGAACAGGAGGTTCCATAATAGGTTCTAAAGAAAGCACAAAAGTACCCCAATGAGTTCCTATTACCTTTCTACTTTTAAGATCTTTTGCAACTTGTAAAGCCTCTTCTGGATTTGTGTGGTAAATAGATTTTTCAAACATCGGTCTAAAGTCGTATGCACCTATATTAATCATCGTAAGATCGACTGGACCAAATTTTTCACCAAGTTTTTTATATATTTGTCCATATCCCGTATCACATGCGAACAGTATTTTTTTATTTTTATATTCAATTAAAAAATTTCCCCAAAGTGTTTTATTAGTATCTGTCAAACTTCTTTTTGACCAATGAACAGCTGGTAGCAATGTTATTTTTAAATCATTTACTTGAATTGTTTGAAACCAATCGAGCTCATTAACTTTTTTATAATTGTATTTGGTAAAATACTTACCCAGCTTAAGAGGCACAATAACATTTGCATCTTTATAAGGAAACTTTCTGATTGAGGCAGTATCTTGATGGTCATAGTGGTTATGCGTAAGTAAAAATAAATCCACTTTAGGAATTTCTTTTAAACTCAAAGCTGGATCAACATATCTTTTTGGGCCAAATATTAATGGTCCCGCATTTTTAGAAAAAACTGGATCAGTAATAATAGTTGTATTTCCAAGTTTTATTAAAAAAGTAGCATGACCAATCCACCCAATGTAATCATCATCTTTATATAGTTCTAAATTTTTTAAAACTTCATTTTTATTTAAAACATGGCTTTTTGGTACGGTCATATCTAATTTTTTTTTCTCTTTATTAAACGTACTCCAAGACCATTTTACTTTTCCAGTACGTTCTGGTGAGCCCTCAGGATTTTTGAATGTACCGTTAGACTGATGATGTGAAGGTTTATTTTCCATTGCAATACTTGTTGTAATAATAATTAAAAATAAAATAAATAAAATTTTTTTCATTTATTTTCAATTATAGTTATGTGTCCCATTTTCCTTTTAGGTTTAATTTGTTTTTTTAAATAATCAAAAAAAAATTCTTTTTCAGTATATTTTTTATTTCTGTAATTATTTATTTCATCACCAATAATATTTATCATTTTTGCATTACATATTTTTTCTAGTTTAATTTTTTTTAATCCACAAACAGCCCTGATATGATTTTCAAATTGACTAATATTATAGGCATTTATAGTTAAATGACCTGAATTATGAACTCTTGGTGCAATTTCATTTACATATAAATTTTGATCTTTATCTATAAAAAATTCAACACATAAAGTTCCAACATACTGAAGTTCTTCAGAAATAAGTTTAGCCCATTCTTGAGACTTTTTAAAATGAGATAAATTAATTTGGGCTGGAATGGTTGAATATTTTAAAATTTGTTCTTCGTGTAAATTTTCTATTGGTTCATATATTTCGTAATTATCTTTTGAAAATCTTGTAATTACTACAGAAATTTCTTTTTCTAGATTTACTAATTTTTCTAGTACAAATTCTCTATCAAAGGTAATTTTATGATTATCCAAATCTTCCAAATTATTTAATTTATATTGACCCTTACCATCGTACCCAAGTGTAGATGTTTTTAGTATTCCAGGTAATAAATTTTTATGTTTTTTTATTTCATTTTCATTAACGACTCTTTCAAATTCTGTAGTTTTTATATTTTTTTTAGTTAGAAAATTTTTTTCTGAGTATCTGTGTTGAACAATTTTGTTAACTTCTGGATTAGGATCTACTTTTTTAACTTTGTTTAATTTTGACAACACATCATAAGGAATATTTTCAAATTCATAGGTTATTTTATCTACCATTGAGGTAAACTTTGCTAAATTTTCCTCATTGTCATATTTAGAATAAATAAAATGATCTGCAAAATGTTTGGCTGGCGAGTCTTCATCATCACTAATCACTACTGTTTTTATGTTTATATTTTTTGCTGCTGCGCAAAGTAAAGATCCTAGTTGGCCTCCACCAATTATACCTAAAGAAATTTTACTCATTCTATTTAGGTTTTTTTTTTACTGATTTTGATTGTTTCAATCTAAACTTTAATAACGAATTTTTAACTATTTCATTTTGAAGTCCAATAATTGATGCAGCATAAAGTCCAGCATTTATCGCACCATCTTTACCAATTGCAACTGTACCAACTGGGATACCTTTGGGCATCTGTACTATTGATAAAAGACTATCCATACCTTTTAATTTTTTAGACTCAATTGGAACTCCAATAACTGGAATGCTAGTCAAAGATGCAACCATACCAGGAAGATGCGCCGAACCACCAGCTCCTGCAATTATCACAGAGTAATTATTTCTTTCAGCATTCTTGGCAAATTCAAACATTCTTTTTGGAGTTCTGTGTGCTGAAACTATTTTCACATCACATTTTATTCTAAAGCTTTGAAGAACTTGTTTTGAATACTTCATAGTAGAGTAATCAGATTGACTACCCATTATAATTGCTACTTTATTTAATTTTTTATTACTCATTTATCTTTTAATATCAAAAAATTATCTACTAATATATAACTATTGTTATGAATTTCAAAATTGACAATTTACAATACTGCAAATGGGAAAGATCTGTTTTTGAGATTAATAGAGAAGCTAATTTAGATGCGGTACATGTAACAGTTGTTTATCATGAAGATTTTGATGAATTTAAAAAGAGACTTTTAGAGTGGAAAGAAAATTTTGAGGAAAACAAAGATTTAATTTTTTTAGGTAAAAATTTCAAAGATATTGAAAAAGCAAAAAATGAAAATAAAACAGCAATTTTTTTTGGTTTTCAAAACTGTTCACCAATTGAAGATGACATAAATTTAATTGAAAAGATTTATGAGCACGGTTGCAGATTTATGCAGCTCACTTATAACAATCAATCTTTATTAGCCTCAGGATGTTATGAAAAAAATGATGGAGGTGTTACTAATTTTGGAAGAGAGGCAATTAAAGAAATGAATAGATTAGGAATTGTTGTTGATATGTCTCATTCAGGTGAAAAAAGTACTTACGATGCAATTGACTTAAGCCAAAAACCTATTGCAATTACACACGCTAATCCATCTTTTTGGCATCAAACTAAAAGAAGCAAGTCTGATGACCTTCTCAAAACATTATCAAAAAGCGGTGGTATGATAGGTCTATCACTTTATCCACACCATTTAAAAGATGGAACAAATTGTTCACTAGATAGTTTTTGCGAAATGGTGGCAAGATTAGTAGATATCATGGGGATTAAAAATATTGGTATTGGCTCAGATCTTTGCCTAAATCAGCCTGATAGTGTTGTTGAGTGGATGAGGAATGGAACATGGACAAAGTCAAAAAATTTAGGAGAAGGATCAAAAACCAATCAAGGATTTCCTGATCAACCTGAATGGTTTAAAGATGCGAGAGGATTTAATAATATTGAAAATGGACTTAAAAAAGTTGGTTTCAATAACAATGATATTAATGCAATATTAGGTAATAATTGGTTTAATTTTTATAAAGAAATATAAAATGCAAATTGAATTAAGAGATCCAAAAAAAATTATGAAACTCTCAAGATTGGGTTCATTCCATCAATCAAAATTATCATTTTTAAGATCTTTCCTAAGAGAATTTAAAGACTGGGATTACAAAAGAGACATGTTCGATTTAGATGAAAATGGACATGGCGTTGCTGTCTATTCTTTTAAAAAAAAAACTAGAAATTATTCATTAATTTGTTTTTCAAATAAAATTGATGATCATGAAAGGTCAGATAGAGTTATTGCTACTAAATGGGATGCAAGCTTTACACTATTTGATGGTGTGCCTACTAAAAAGGATATTGATAGATTAAAACAAAATGTACCAAAACAAGAAATTGGTAGAATGACTTATAAAGAATTAACTTTATCAAGAGCAAATAAATCATTAAGAGCTTTTAATTATGTAGTCGACTGTTTATCAACTGGAAAACAACCAGATAAAAGTACCATAGGCAAAATTGGATACCTTTACAGAACTACTGCAGTATATGGCTCAGGAAAATTTGGTTTAGCAGACAGATTTAGAATTAAAGATAGACCAGAAATAGTTGGCCCTTTTAGATTAGAAATGATGCTAGTTTATTTTGTAAGACAATTTACTTTTGATCAAGTCAATCATATTGCGAAATCAAAGAGCCCTAAGTCATCAGTCGAATTGGATAAAAATATATGTAGAAGTTTAGGCATAGGTAATTCCACAGGTTTAGGTATGGCACCATTTATAATAAATCATCCAACTTTATTAAATAATTGGATAACTGCGAGGGAAGTTGCATTAAAAAAGATTAGAGAATTAAAAAGAATTAATATTAATGATTATAGCTATTTTTTAGATTGTTTAAAAAAGTCTCTCAAGAATATTTTTTCTTGGGAAACAGATAGTGATTATCAAAAAAAAAAGATACAAAATTTAAAAGATGATTTAAAGAAAGTAACAGATTTCTTAGATACAAATTATTCTGAAAAAAAGGATTATTTTTTCAATGAATTTTATTTATGGGCTGAGGAGAACTTAAGCGAAGAGGGCATTGAATACATAGTTTCAATGTTAATGGAACCCTTTGATGACATAACCGAACCTTTAATTGCAACAATGAGTTCAAATGAGGATAAATATTTTAATATCCCAACTCATAAAACTGTTAGAGATTTAGTAAATATTTTAGAAATATATTATGGAAATTTAATAAAGATCGATTTTAATCAAAATGAAAATAACCAAAATTTTTGGTTTATTTCCCAAAATAAAGAAGAGCCAAGAATTGCAAATAGATTTGAAGAACAAGGATCTGAATTAGAACAACCGCTTGCAATAGCGAGAGATATAAATCAATTATATTTTAGAGCTACTAATTTTAAACAAAGTTTGCCAGTAAGTAGATTTTTGGTAGATAATAATGATTTAAGACATGTTGTCAGAAGAGCTTTCCTTATTGAAAAATTCCCATATTCAGAAATACAAGATAATACAATCGGACATAAATTAATTCCAATTGACATGCTAAGACTTAAGTTATCTTTTTTTGGTGCTTGTAAATTTGACCCAAGATCAGACAAGTGGTTAAGGATTTGTATGTTTCAAGGAGCACCTTTGCCTGAGGATTTAAATAATTTTAAAGATAATTGGATTTATAATTCTTTAAACTAATGAGATCATTAAGCGAAATTGATACACTATCTAAAAGAGCTTCTAAAGGCATGGGTTTTTCATGGGGAATCTCAGAAGAAATTGGAAAATCTATAAAACTGATGGAAATGTTTGGACTACCAGGTTTAAAAAATCTTAATAATTACTTTAAAGTTATCAAAAAAAGCCAGTTCCAGAATATTAGCTTGATAACAGAGACAAATATTTCAAACAAAATTCCTTACTGTCCTTTAATAACAGGTATAAACTTTATGGATCAAATTCATTCTTTGGAAAAATACAATAAAATAATTTTTAACAATATGGCATATCCAATATTGTTAATACCATTTATTTCGAGATCTTCAGAAATAATCGGAAAAAGGTTAAGCCTTAAAGTTGAAAATGAAACTTTTTTACTTAATTTTAATCAGTCTATACATTTAAAAAGTAACTTAAGTAATTTAAAAGACAAAGTTGAAGTATTAGAAATAGAATTTTTAAAAAACGAAAATACTTTTGATGAAAAAGATTGGGAAGAGTTATATAAAATATCTGAAGAAACTTTCGTTAAAGAAAATGAAAGCTTAAAAAATACTGCTGCTGGAGCTGGTTTGACAGATAATGACTAAAGAAAACACCAACATTGATTATACTGAGGAGTTATTTGACGATTTATGTGAGGAATGTAAAAAAAGTGACGAAAGTGTTACACATAACTTAATACTTACAGGATTTAAGATTTGTAAATCTTGTAGAGTTTCTAAAACAATATTTCCAATTTAAGTAACATTGCTTATTGGCAAGGTATCCATTCTACTCATAACAAAAGACACTGATAATATAGCTAGTATTAAAAATGATAAAAATATAATTCCAAAAGATTTAAAATTAGATTTTAATTGTAATACTTCCCTTGTTGAAATTATAAGAGATGCAAAAATCCATAGTTGAGTGAGAAATATAATTGGCATTACCATAGTTGGCGTAATAGCAAAAAATCTTAATAGGCCAGGGGCATGAGCAAAACCTACAGCTATTAGTATTTTTTTAAATGGAACCTTAGTATCTTTGTCTGGAAATAGTTTTACTCCAATTACAAATATAAATATTGCCCAAACGAACCAGGTAAAAATAGCAGTAATCGCCGATAAACCGATCGATGTTTTGTAAAATGTATTTGCTGCAATAGCTCCAGCTACACCATCTAAAACCATAACAAGAGCTGAAAAATATATTGCTGCCTCACCAAAACTCTTACTTTCTCTATAAAGATTTTTGTCAAGTTTGATTGATCTAAATACGATACTTAAAAATTGTGCAAACATTACTTTTTATTTTTTTTTTCAATAAATGAAACTATTAAAGGAAATATTAACAAAATAATAGCAATAATGATACTTGCGATTATTATGACAATTTTTGTCATATAAAAACAGATAAATTATAAAAATCTACTTCGCAACTTCCCTAGTGTTTGGATTATAAGACTCTGTAAAAGGAATATCCACAACAACTGCATCAACAGGGTTACTTCCTTTTTCACAATATTTTTTAGGCAAGTGAACTTTAAATTTATCACCCACATTACCTTTAGGAAATCCATTTTTGTTAATCGTTCCATCAAATGGAACATAACCCATTGCAATATTTGTACCTTTTTCTGGATGATACCAAGGCGATGTAACAAAACCGATTGGATTTTTTCCATCTTTCGATATTAGCCAAAAATCTGGGGCATACTCTTCAATTGGTTTTCCACCTAATTCCATACCAACTAGTTGAAGTTTATAAGGTTTTTGTCCATTTAATAATTCTTTTTTCATATTTTCTAGTGCCTCTTTACCAATGTAATCTCCTTTTTTAGCCCATTCACCTTTTCCTGATAATGAAACTTGATAGCCTAAATTACATTGAAATGGATTATGTTCATTGTCCATATCCTGACCCCAAGATAAAATTCCAGCTTGAATTCTTCTGTGATGCGCAGGAGCGATAACCATTAATTTATGTTTTTTACCTGCTTTTAAAACTGCATTCCACATATCTTCAGCATATAAAGTTGCGTCTCTTAAATATATTTCATAACCAGCTTCACCAGAAAAACCAGATTGAGAAATTACACAACTTCTTCCACCAACTTTCGCTTCAGCTAATCCATAATAAGGCATATTATCTAAATCAACTTGCTTACCAATTAAGTCGTTCATCAAAGCTTTTGATTTTGGACCTTGAATTTGCACAGGACATGCATCTATTTCATCTATTTCAACATTAAATCTTTTATCTGCATTTACTCCTTGTAGATATAAGCCTATATCACTGTCTGATAAACTAAACCAAAATTCATCTTGAGCAATTCTTAATAAAATTGGATCATTAAGAACTCCACCTTTATAATTACAAAGAATTACATATCTAGCTCTCATCGGTGAAATTCTAGTTGCATCTCTTGTAATTACATAGTCAGTAAATTTTTCTGCATCAGGACCTTTAACTCTAATTTGTCTCTCAACAGCAACATTCCACATTGTAACGTGATTTTTAATTGCTTTATATTCAACCATCGCTCCACCTTTTTCAGGTTTTACATATCCACGTGGGTGATAAATTCTGTTATAAACTGTGGCCCTCCAACATCCCGCTTTCATTGATAAGTGCCAGTATGGAGATTTTCTAACTCTTGTTGACATTAACAATTCTACTTTTGTTGGACCGCTTTGTCTTAAGTTATATGGAACGTGTCTGTCTGACTGATCTACTTTTGTAGTATGTGATACTTTTGAATAATCAACTTTTTCAATAATTCTGCTTGGTGATAATTTTCCGTTGGACTTTTTTTTTGTTTTTTTTCTTTTTTTAGGCATAGTTATTTTCCTTTAGCCAGTTGTTGGTTTCCTTAAGCCCACCAAATGTGTAGATGTGAAAATGTTTTGTATGCTCTTTTATCTTATCTACAAGATCATTTGGGTCTTTTGGTTTTAATAAATCAATTGCCCTACTAAAATTGGATTTAATAAAATTTATAGAATTTTTTGCTCCTACAATATTTGCAAACTTAATTAAGCTTGATATTTTCATAGGTCCAGTAATTCCAACATGAACTGGGACAGACTGTTTAGAAATAAAATCAATAATTGGTTCTGACTGCATTAACCATTGGGTTACAATGTAATCAGCGTAAGGCTTTTTATCAATCATCGCTTTTTCTAACACTTCGTCGGATATATCAGGACTCCCCTCTGGATGTCCAGCAATTCCTATCTTCATTTTCTCAAAATAACCAGTCTCTAAAAGCTGGAAAGAACTATCGAATTTTCCCATGGGCTCTCTGCCACCACCAATTACAAGCACTTGCTTTACCCCGCCGTCTTTACACATTGTTACATATTCTTTTAGTTGTGCTTCATTCGCCATTGACCTAGCTGGAAAATGGGGAACTGGGTTAAAACCTTTTTTGACTAAATTTATTGCTTGTTGAGCTGTCTCTTTAAAATCGCCACCAGGTAGCATTGTAATGTAGACGTCTTTTAAAGCTGGCAAGGTATCTAGATTTGTTTTTGGTCCAATTTCTATAGAAAAATTCATTCGGGGATCATTATTTATTTTGAATTATCTGTCTATATAAATATTGACCTCATAAAGTCAGACTTAGAGGTCTCTATTTATATCTACAAATGTTGAAATTTATCTATTATATAAGTCTAAAATTTGCTTATGAAAATAATACTAATAATGGGACTTCCTGGGGCTGGCAAAACAACTTTGGCTGATGAATTAGCCCCCATGTTAAAGGCCAAAAGACTTAATGCTGATGAAGTTAGGAAGGCCGCAAATGACTGGGACTTTTCACCAGAGGGAAGAACCAGACAAGCAAAAAGAATGGCAGACTTTGCTTTAAAATTAAAAGAAGAAGGTAATTATGTTATCGCAGACTTTATTTGTCCAACACCAAAGGCAAGAAGTTTGTTTCCAGCAGATTATACAGTTTGGGTTGATACTATTCAAAAAGGTAGATTTGAAGACACTAATCAGATGTTCGTAAAACCTGAAAATTATGACTTTCATGTAACCTCTCAGGATGCTAAAAATTGGGCACCAAAAATACTTGAGGACTTAAAAAAATAACTCAAAGTTTTATGAATTTCTTGAAAAAAATAATAGTAATATTTTTTTTTCTAATTCATAGTTCAATATCACTAGCTCAAGTTACTCATGTCGACAACCAAACGTTTGAAGACGGTGGATCATCTTTTTTAAACGGTATAGCTTTTAATAGTGATGGAACAAAAATGTTCACAAGTTATTTATTTAGTACTGATAACGATGACATTGATTTTATAAATGAGTATGATCTTTCAACACCATTTGATATTTCCACTCACACATATGCAGGTGATAGTGAGAGATGTAATTTAGCTAATGGTTATGATTCAGGTGTACATCAAAAACCAAGTAACATCGGTGATATAACTTTCAGCAGCAATGGTATGCATATATTTACTCTAAATAGAGGTACAAACAATGCAGATAACGATAAATTATACAGATATGACTTAACAAAACCCTTTGATGTTTCAACTTGTACACTTGCTCAACAAGCAGATGCTGAAACTTCAGGAGCTCTAAATGACTGGAGATCAGGAGCTGTTGGAGATAATCATAAATACCACCATATGCAAGGTGTAGCAATTAGTCCAGATGGAACAAAAGTATTTATAAGTTTTAATGGAACGGGTGGTGGAGCTGCAAATGGCAAAGATGGTATCAGAGAGTATACTCTTTCAACACCTTTTGATATAACTACTCTTACTCATGAAGATGATGCTGGAATTCTTCTACCAAATTCTGGTAGCTCAGAAAACCCTGATGCTATTCATTTAAGTGCGGATGGTAAAAGAATATTCGTTGTCTATCACAGCGGCTCAGCAGTAGTTGAACAATACTCGTTATCTATAGCATATGATACCACAAACTTTACTTTAGATGGAGCATTTGACTTTAACGCAGCGATTTCAGGCAAAACTATCAACCAAGCTAGAGCACTTGCATTTAGTGCACTTGGTTTAAAAATGTTTGTGTCTAATGATAGACATAGTGAAGGAATTGAAACAATATATGAATTTGATTTATCGTGTCCATTTAATATTATTACTTCAGCATCTTGCCAAACCTATAAGTCTAAAGAAAGAACGTCAATTGCTGAAGCTCAAGCAGAATTAGCAAAAAGAACTATCAATTTATCAACTAATTCAGCATTAAATAGATTAAAGTGGATTAGACGAAATCAAGATAAACAAAATTTATCTAACCAAAATATTAAATTAAATTTTTCAAATAATTTAATTTCATCAATAAGCCAATTACCAATTTCATCCTTTAAACAAATTGTTTCAAAGAAAAGTAAGGACAAATCTGGTCAAAAATACTTTTACTGGAGTGAGGGCAGTGTTTCAATTGGAAGAGTAGGCGACACAAGTATCTCATCAACAAAAGTTGTAGAAGCAAATTCTTTAACTTTTGGATTTGATAAATTTACAGAGAAAAAAGGTATACAAGGATATGCATTAAGATTTGGAAACGATGAAACAACTCTTGGAATAGCTGGTAGTGAGTTAGACACTGAAACTTTTAACATCACTTATTATAGTTCTGCCCCTATGAAAAATGATGATAAATTAATTGATAGAATTTTTGGTATTGGGAAAATAAGATCTGATATTTTAACTGTAATAGATGGACAGCATTTTCCAGCTGATAGGAATGGAAATCAAATATATGGAACAGTAAAAATTAAAGATGAGTATAAAAGAAATAATTTAATATTTATTCCATCAGGACAATTTGATATTGGTCACACATTATTAGATAGGTATGAGGAGACGGTTAATAATAATGGTGTTATTGTTGACAAACAACACGTTAAAACAAAAAATTTAAGAGCAACACTTGCAGTAACCCAAGATTTATCAAATGATAAATACGAATTTAAAAGACATGGAAAAATTGAATATTTAGCTGATCTAGATCGCTCTTCCGATTTTAAATATAATTATATCTTTGATAAAGAGACTAAATATGCTGAAAAGCTACACACAGGATCTTTGCACAATATCAATGCTGAAATTGGGTTAGATATAGTTTTTCCAAATCGATATAGCATTTTTATAATTTATGAGAGAAATCAGACTATTAAATCTGCTCATTCTGCTCAAAATGATAACTTATACATTGCAATAGGATATTTACCATATGAAGGAGCTGAGTATGCTTTTACAATTAATGGATCAGAAAATCTATTATCAAAGTTAGAATTTAAAAAAAATATAAACGGTTTAAATTTAAGCTTTAATTTTAATGATGATTTAACTAATTTAGGAGATAATAGAGAGGCTAATATCGCATTAAATAAAGTCTTTTAATTTAAATTTTAAGGGTTAAATTAATTTTTTAAAATTATATGAGTACCCTTAGAAAAACACTTTTATTTTTATTTTTTTATTTTTACATATCTAATATTTTTATTCAAAACGCTTATGCAATTTTAGAAAGTGGTGACTTTCTTAATGATACCAATTATGAAGTGCGAACATTTGATGTTTCAGATGAAGAAAATACACCCAGAGATGTTACATTTAGTAATGATGGAAAAAAAATGTTTATTGTTGGAAACGGTGGTGATGATGTAGATGAATATACCCTATCAATAGCATATGACATATCGACAGCTGTTTTTGTCGATAGCTTTTCAGTTGCCAGTGAAGATGGTAACCCAATGGGAGTTAGGTTTAACAACGACGGATCAAAAATGTTTATTGCTGGAAGATCACATAAAAAAGTATTTGAATATTCTCTCTCTGTAAATTTCGATGTATCAGAAGCAGAATATACTGGAAATTTTATTGATGTTTCAGCGCAAGTTGCCAGCGTATTTCTTGGTTTAGCTTTTAGTCATGATGGAACAATGATGTATGTAACCGATGGTCAGAAGAATGAATCAACCGATAGTATTTATCAATTTTCATTGAATAAAAGTTTTGATTTGTCTGGCGGAGCTAATCTTCTAAGATCTGTTAAAACAACAACTGAAGGTTTGGAAACCCTGCTACCTGAAGAAAATGAACCAAATGGTATAGCGTTTAATAAGAGTGGAACAAGAATGTTTTTGGTAGGCACGAAAGGTAATGACGTTAATCAATATACTCTATCTGAAGCTTTTAACATTTCCACAGCTTCCTTTGATGGTGGTGCAGGTAGAGCTGGAGCTGATAACCCCAATGGTATAGACTTTAGTCCTGATGGGTTAATAATGTATCTTTTAGATACTTTTAATAAAGAAGTGCAAGAGCATCACTTGCCTTGTCCGTTCAATCTTTTTGCCGGAAAATGTCAATCGATTACTGCAGATAGCGACCGTGTAGGAATAGCAGAGGCACAAATGGAACTTGCAAAAAGATCAATTAATATATCAACAAATTCAGTTTTAAATAGATTGAAGTGGATAAAAAGAAACGAGGATAAACAAAATTTATCTAATCAAAATATTAAATTAAACTTTTCAAATACCATGCTTTCATCTTTAAACAAATTACCTATTTCATCCTTTAAAAAAATATCTACGACTAAAAAAAATACCGAGTCTAATAAAAAATATTTTTACTGGAGCGAAGGCAACATTACACTAGGAAGAGTTGGAGATACTAGCATTGCATCTACAAAGGAAATTAGTACAAATTCTTTAACTTTTGGTTTTGATAAATTCACTGACGATTATGGTATCAATGGATTAGCTTTCAGATTTGGAAGGGATGATGTTGATGTTGGTAATTCTGGAAGTCATTTAGACTCTAATACATTTAATTTAACCTATTACAATACATCGCCCTTAGAAAATGAAACAAAATTTGTAGATAAAATCTTTGGGATAGGAAAATTGAGCTCTGATATTATTACTGTAGTTGATGGAAATAAATTAACAGCTGAGAGAAAAGGGTATCAACTTTATGGAACTTACAGGCTTAAAGAGGAGTTTATAAAAGGTAAATTAACCTTTATATCTTCCGAACAATTAGATTTAGGGCATACTCTTTTAAAGAGATATAAAGAAACTGGAAAAAAAGAAGTAGCCATAAGTGTAAAGGACCAACATGTTGGAACATTAAATTTAAGAAAATCAATTGCTGTAGTTGAAGATTTATCAAATGAAAAATATGAATTCAAAAGGCATGGTAAACTAGAGTATTTAGCTGATATTGATCGGTCTTCCGCTATTAAGTTTGGTTATGCTAATGATCCATTAAATTCCTATAGCGATAAACTGGATGTAGGATCAGTTCATAATATTAACGCTGAAATTGGTTTAGATTTAATTTTCCCTGATAGATACAGTATATTTTTAATTTATGAGAGAAATCAAGCTTTAAATTCTGGTCATAATGATAATTTGTATATTGCGATAGGATATTTACCTTATGAGGGTGCCGAATACGCATTTACAATCAATGGTTCAGAAAATTTATTATCAAAGTTAGAATTTAAAAAAAATGTTAATGGATTAAATCTAAGCTTCAATGTAAATGATGATTTAACAAATTTAGGAGATAACAGAGAAGCTAATATTGTATTAAATAAAGTCTTTTAATTTTGATTAATAAGAATAAACTCAAACATAAAGATATATATGAGTTATCAGTGGGATAATAAAAAACCAACAGCGCAAATGTTAGGACGTTGGCAACCGTTTCACGATGGTCATTATGCTTTGTTTGAAGAAATAATAAAAAAAACAGGACAAGTTTGTATTCAAATTAGAGATGTGCAAGGTGTAGATGATAACCCTTTTGATTTTGAAACAGTAAAAAAGAAAATTGAGGAAAGATTAAACCCAAAGTTTGAGGGACGATTTAAAATTGTGTTGGTGCCCAATATAACAAATATTTGCTATGGACGAGGAGTTGGATATAAAATTGAGGAAATAGTATTACCTGAGGATATTCAAAAAATATCTGCAACAAATATTAGAAAAAAAATGCGTGAAGAAGGAGAGCTTGAATAAAAATGTCAGTTCTATTAAAAGATTTAGGCAATGGTATTAAAAGTATTATCATAAATGACCCTAAAACTTATAATTCACTTTCTTTTAAAACATTAGGATCCTTAATTAAAATATTCAAAAAATTGAATAACGATAACAAAACTCATGTCATTGTTATAAGCGGAAATGGCAAAGGTTTTAGTGCTGGTCATAATTTAAAAGAGGTTAAAAGTTTAAAAGGAAGATCTAAGTACTTAAAACTATTTAATTTATGTTCTAAATTAATGATTGATATAGTTGAATGTAGAAAACCCGTTATTGCAAAAGTTCATGGATCAGCATACGCAGCTGGATGTCAGCTAGCTGCTAGTTGCGATTTAACTTATTCATCATCAGATGCAAGGTTTGCAACACCAGGAGTAAATATAGGTTTATTTTGTAGCACTCCTATGGTTGCTGTGAGTAGAAAGATTAACAGAAAAAGAATGATGGAGATGCTTTTAACAGGTGAACCAATAAACGCAAAATATGCAAAAGAAATTGGCTTAATAAATGATTACTATCCAAAATCTAAACTAAACAAAAAAGTACTAGAAGTTGCAAAAGTTATTTCATCTAAATCAAATGCTTCAATTAGAATTGGAAAAAAAGCTTTTTATAAACAACTAGAAATGCCATTAAAACAAGCCTACACTTACACAAGCAAGATGATGACTTTAAATATGATGAAACAAGATGCAAAAGAGGGGATATCTGCTTTTTTAGGAAAAAGATCTCCCAAATGGAAAAATAGATAATGCAGGAGATAGAAACTATTTTAAAAAATTCAAAAACAATTGCAATGATTGGAGTTAGTTCTTTAAAAGAAAAAGAAGATAGAACAAATTTAAAAAGAAAACCTTCAACAATTGTTATGAAGTATATGCAAGAATTTGGGTATAAAGTTATACCAGTTAATCCATTTGCTGTAGGAGAAATAATTCATGGTGAGAAAGTAGTAGCTAAACTAAGTGATATAAATGAAAAGATAGATATAGTTAATGTTTTTAGACCATCTAAAGAAACTCCCGAAATAGCAGAGGATGCAGTGAAAATTAACGCAAAAGTTTTATGGTTACAGTACGGAATTAAAAATGACGCAGCAGAGAAAATAGCTAATGATGCAAAAATCAAGTATATTTCTAATCGCTGCATTAAACAGGATTATCAAAATATTTTTCAAAAAGTTAATCCAGTTTTTCCAGCATTAAAAAATTAAAAAAACCCATAAAATGCTGAGAATATTTTTAGTTTTATTTTTGC
This sequence comes from uncultured Pelagibacteraceae bacterium, assembly GCA_902585365.1. GTDB lineage: Bacteria > Pseudomonadota > Alphaproteobacteria > Pelagibacterales > Pelagibacteraceae > Pelagibacter. The sequence continues at coordinate 16,228 of CACIDF010000001.1, read as the reverse complement.
TTTTTAATACCAACGTTTTTGCCGAAGATTTAAAAAAAGTTTATTTCGGTGGGGGGTGTTTTTGGTGCATGGAAGAGTCTTTTGATAAAGCCGAAGGAGTAAAAGATGTAATTTCCGGATATTCTGGAGGTACAACAAAAAATCCAACGTATAAAGAAGTAACTTACGGAAATACTGGACACTTTGAAGTAGTTGAAATTGTCTATGACAGTAAAATTACAAATTTCGAAAATTTACTAAATGTCTTTTGGAAAAATATTGATCCCTTCGATAAGGCAGGTCAATTTTGTGATAAGGGATACAGCTACAGATCAGTTGCGTTTTATCAAAACCAAGAACAAAAAAAATTAATAGAAAAAAGAATCAAAGAAATTGAGCTTCAGTATAATAAAAGTGTAGTAACTTATATTAGAAATTTTGATAAGTTCTATAAAGCTGAAGATTACCACCAAAATTATTATCAAACTAATTTTATTAACTACTTACTTTATAAAAAGGGTTGTGGTAGAGAGAATAGACTAGATCAAATCTGGAAAAAATGAAAAATATTTTTATTGTTTACGGCCACTACAATCAAAATTCATTTAACGCAGCTATAAAGAATACATTTACTGAAGCTGCTCAAAAAAAAGGACACACAGTTGATTGTGTAGATTTATATAAAGAGAAGTTCAATCCAGTTTATGCAGGTGAGAAACCAGATGAAGTAGTCTTAGATCATCAAAAGAGAATTGATAAATCAGATGTAATAGTTTTAGTTGCACCTATTTGGAACTATAGAATGCCAGCAATTGTAGAGGGTTGGATTGACAGAGTTCTTTCTCCGCCTTGGGCATTTACTTTTAAAAAGTTATTTGGAAATTACGGTTACCCAAAAGGAAATTTAAAAGGAAAGAAAGTTATTATATTTTGTACTTATGGCTCACCAAGATTTGCAGTGACAACTTTCTTTTTAAATATGCCTATAAGACGATTAAAAAGAGGAGTTTTTTTCATCTGCGGTATCAAAGATGTGCTTTACAGAAGATACTTTGAGGTTCCTTTCGTATCAGATGAAAAAAGAAAAAAATATTTAAAAGACGTAGAAAATACTGCTGCTAGATTATAATTTATTTTTTTAACTTGTTAGAAAATTTTAAATTCTCAGAATTAAATTTTGATGAGTTTTCTTTAATGTATTGATCCATAATTTTTAATTTTTCGTCTTCAAACTCTGCAACTTTTCTCTGATTTAAATCAACATATAATGACAAAACCTCAATTGTTGATGCAACATATTTTTTTTCTTTGTGTACCATTTCAAGCTTATATTGAAGTCTTTTTTTGTCGTGATCAAAAAAAATTAAGTTAACATCTACATCTTCTCCTTCTTTTACTTCTTGATTATAAGTAATATGAGACTCCACAACCATTGTGCTTTTTTTTGTTGTTTTTGCAGACTCTTCACCCATTTGAAACTTATTCATTAATATTTCTGCACCAAATATATCAAATATCAAAACGTAGTATGCGACATTCATGTGTCCATTATAATCAGTCCAATCCTTAATTATTTTTTTTGATGTTAAATAAAGAGTCATTTTTTCTTAAATTTATATTTAAATATTATATTATAAAATTGTGAAATTTAATATTTTTAAAACATTTTTTTTTATAATCATTTTTTATAATACAAATTTTTCTCATGCAGAAATTTTAAAACCTAATATTTCCATTTTGCCATCTGAAGTTGTCAAAATACAATTAAGTAGTTTACAAAATAATAATTTTCCTAATATAGACTCTGGAATTTTACAAACCTGGGAATTCGCTCATCCAAAAAATAAAAGTTTTACAGGCCCTTATGATAAATTTAAAAATATGATTAAAAAAGACTCATATTCTATCTTAATTAATCATAAGTCGCATGAAGTAAAGGAGATGTTTAAAAATGAAAACGTTGCTACATATGAAGTAGTTATTTTAGGAAAGGATAAAAAATTTTATAAATTTAAGTGGCAAGTAGAAAAGTATAATAAAGAAGGACCACTTAAAAATTGCTGGTTAACGACAGCTGTTTTAGCACCAAAAGTGTTAGGTTCTTCCGTTTAATTGTTCTCAGCTGGTTTAACTTTACCATTTTCCATCTTTGGAGGCGTATACTTTGTATCAGGGAGAAAACTACCATCGAACCTGAAGTAAACCAAAGTTAAAATTAAAAGTATTAAGCTTGTTAGAGAAAGTGCTAAGAAAGGTATTTTTTTATCTGATAATTTAAAAGCAAATTTAATTAAATAAAAAGTTATAAAAGGAGCTAAAATACTCAGTATAATTAATATTTTTTTTGTCATAGTGCGTCATTAGAATTATATATTAAAATCCTTATTTTGGTAATTTCACAAAATGTCTAAGCCTCCTTTTTATTTAAGAATCCCGATTTTAATGGCGATCCTTTGTTTACCACCTATTGGTGCAACCCAAATTGGATGGTATTTTTGGGGTAAAGCAGCGGGTCTTAATTGTGGAATGATTGTAGGTGCTATCAGCGTTACTGTGGCAGGTTACCTTATGTATATAAAAGACTGGCGAGACTTTGAGGATGATTAGCAAAAATTATGTTTCGTAAATTATCAAAATTTAGTAAAACCATATTGTGAAATCTAAATCTAAAGTAGTTGTTGTTGGTGGTGGCGTAGTAGGAGTTAGCGCACTATATCATTTAGCAAAAAAAGGTTGGTCAGACGTTGTTCTAGTTGAGAGAAAAGAATTAACTTCAGGATCGACTTGGCATGCAGCTGGACTATTACCTTTATTCAACATGAGCTATTCGGTTGGTCAATTACATAAATACGCAGTTAACTTGTACGGTAAGTTAGAGGAAGAGACAGGAAAAAATGTAGGCTTCAGTAGAGTATCTAATATTAGACTTGCAAACAATAAAGATAGAATGGATGAATATTTTCAGTATGCAGGTGTTGCACAAACAATTGGTGTCGATGTAAAATTTTTAACTCCAGATCAAGTAAAAGAAATTTGGCCGCTATGTAATACATCTGATTTAGTTGGCGCTATTCAACATCCTGAAGATGGTTACATCCAACCTGCAGATTTAACACAAGCTTTGGCTACAGGAGCAAGAAATAGAGGTGCAGAAATTTATAGAAACACAACAGTTGTAGGAATTAAACAAACTAAAAATGGTTGGGTTGTTGAAACAGACAAAGGATCAATAGAGTGTGAACATGTAATTTCTTGTTCAGGAAATTTTGCAAGACAAACTGGTAAAATGGTAGGATTAGACATTCCTGTTATACCAGTTGAGCATCAATACATTGTTACAGAACCTCATCCAGAAATTCAAAAAAGAAAAAAAGAAGGTTTACCTGAAATGGGAGTTTTAAGAGACAGTGACAGCAGATGGTATATGAGAGAAGAAGCAGGAGGATTAATTTTAGGTCCATATGAAGATGGTGCTCCAGCATGTTACGTAAATGGACCATCTAAAGAGTCTGAGTATGAATTATTTCAAGAAGATTTAGATAGACTAGCACCTCATATAGAGGGTGCGATACACAGGGTTCCAGCTTTTGGTGAAGTTGGAGTTAAGAAAGTTTATAATGGTGCAATTTGTTATACGCCTGATGGAAATCCAATTGTTGGCCCAGCTTGGGGATTAAAAAATTTTTGGATTAATGAGGGACATAGTTTTGGAATAACTGCAGCTGGAGGAGCGGGTTGGCAACTAGCTGAGTGGATTATTGATGGGGAACCTACAATTGATATGCTTGGTGTTGAACCAAGAAGATACGGCGACTATTGCTCTAAATCATATTTGATTAAAAAGAATGAAGAGGCTTATAGCCATGTTTTTATAAATCACTTCCCAGATGAAGAAAGACCAGCAGCAAGACCTCTGCGAACAGCCCCGTGTTACGATAGAATGAAAAATTTAGGTGCTGTGTTTGGTCAAAAATTTGGTTGGGAGAGACCAAACTTTTTTGCAACAGATGGAATGGAACAAAAAGATGATTGGTCATTTAGAAGATCTAAATGGTTTAGCGCTATAGAAAAAGAGTGCAAAAATGTAAGAGAAAACGTTGGCCTTCTAGATATGACGGCTTTTGCAAAATGTAGAATAAAAGGACTTGGTGCTGAGGCTTTTTTAGATAAGCTTGTAGCAAATAAATTACCAAAAAAAAATTGGAAGAATTAATCTTTGCCACGCACTAAATACAAAAGGGGGAGTTCACTCAGAATTTACAATCATGAGAGAATCTGAAACAAGTTTTTATCTTGTTTCTGCTGGTGCTTTTCAAAGATTAGACCATGATTGGATTTTAAAATGGATGCCAAATGATGGATCTGTCCAATTTGAAAATTTAACAAATAGCAATGGTGTTCTTGTTGTTGCAGGACCAAAAGCTAGAGAACTAATGCAAAAAGTTTCAAAAGATGACTTTTCAAATGAAAACTTCAAATGGTTAAGCTCTAAAATGGTTGATGTAGGTTACGCACCTGTAAATGCAATGAGGGTGAATTTTGTAGGAGAGCTTGGATGGGAACTTCATCATCCAATTGAATATCAAAATCACATTTTCGATAAATTAATGGAAGCAGGAAAAGATTTAGGAATTAAACCTTTTGGTATTAGAGCTATGAATAGTTTAAGAGTTGAAAAATCTTATAAACTAGTTGGGACAGAGCTATCTATCGAATACTCACCATATGAAAGTGGTTTAGACAGGTTCATCCACCCAAATAAAGGAAGCTTTATAGGTTTAGAAGCATTAAACAAGTGGAGAGAAAAGGGATTTAATAATAAATTAGTTACATTAGAAATTCACAATCCAAAAGACGCAGATGTACTTGGAAACAATCCTATTTATGAGAATGGAAGTGTTATTGGAAGAGCAACAGGTGGCGATTATGGTTTTAGATTAGGAAAATCAATAGCACTAGGCATGGTTAAACCAGAGCTTGGTAATGTAGGACAGAAATTAAAAGTTGAAATTTTAGGCGAGAAATATGATGCAACTATTCTGGATGAAAGTCCTTATGATCCAGAAAATAAATTATTGAGAGCATAATGAAAATATTAGTAGCTGTAAAAAGAGTAATTGATTATAACGTCCAAGTTAGAGTAAAGGATGATGGAACTGGTGTTGTAACTGATAATGTCAAGATGTCTACTAATCCACCAGATGATAACGCAATCGAAGAAGCGGTAAAGATAAAAGAGTCAGGTAAAGCTAAAGAGGTTGTAGCTATTACAATCGGAGATGATAAAGCACAAGAAACAGTTAGAAAAGCTCTTGCTGTAGGAGCGGACAGAGGAATTCATGTTAAAGTTGATGGAATAGTTGAACCATTAGCTGTATCTAAAATATTAAAAAAGATAGTTGAAAAAGAAAATCCAGATTTAGTTTTTATGGGAAAACAAGCAATCGATGATGATTGCAATCAAACAGGTCAAATGTTAGCTGCAATATTAAATTGGCCCCAAGCAACTTTCGCATCAAAAATTGAGGTCAAAGAAAAATCTTTAGAAGTTACTAGAGAAATAGATGAAGGTTTAGAAACAATTGAAGTAAATATACCTGCGATTGTAACTTGTGATCTAAGACTTAACGAACCAAGATACGCATCTTTACCAAATATTATGAAGGCAAAGAAAAAACCTTTAGAACAGTTAAATGCATCTGATTTAGGGGTTGATACTAAAGCGAGAATCGAGCAAATTAAAGTAGAAGAACCGCCAAAAAGAAAAGCTGGTATAAAAGTCGCAAGTGTATCAGAATTGGTTCAAAAATTAAAAAATGAGGCTAAAGTAATATAATGTCAGTTTTATTAATTGCAGAACATAATAACACAGAACTTAGACCATTTACTTTTAATGCAGCAACGGCCGCATCAAAAATTAATGAAGATTTACATGTTTTGGTTCTTGGAAACAAATCAGAAAGCGTTGCAAAAGCTGCAAGCGAAATACCATTGGTCAAAAAAGTGATCTATGTTGATAATGAAATATTTGATAATTTTACTGCTGAAAATTACACATCTACGATTTTAAAGCATGTAGATAATTATTCACACATTGTTTGTTCAGCAAATACATTTGGAAAAAATTTAATGCCTAGAGTAGCAGCATTACTAGATACGTCACAAGTTAGCGATATAGTTAATGTAATTTCTGAAGATACTTTTTTAAGACCAATTTATGCAGGTAATGCATTTGCAACTGTTAAAAGCACTGATAAAAAAAAATGTGTTACAATTAGACCAACATCTTTTGATCCAGCACCTTCAACTGGAGGATCAGCAGAAATAGTTAAATCTGAGCCAGGAGATAAGTTTGAGAGTTCAAAATTTGTTAAGAGAGAAGAAATAAAATCTGATAGACCAGAGTTAGGTACTGCAAGAGTTGTTATTTCTGGTGGAAGAGGAATGCAAAATTCAGATAACTTTAAATTGATTTCTGCAATAGCAGATAAACTTAACGCAGCGATAGGAGCTTCAAGAGCAGCTGTCGATGCAGGTTATATCACTAACGATCATCAAGTAGGCCAAACTGGCAAAGTTGTTGTGCCCGATTTGTATATTGCAGTTGGAATATCTGGTGCAATCCAACACTTAGCAGGAATGAAAGAGAGCAAAGTAATCGTTGCAATCAACAAAGATGGAGAAGCTCCAATTTTTAGTGTTGCAGATTATGGATTAGAAGCAGACTTGTTTGAAGCATTACCTCAATTTTTAGAAGAATTAAATAAACTCAATAGTATTCAAAAGTAATTCATGACTAGAGAAGTTATGGAATATGATGTTGTTATTGTTGGTGGAGGACCATCAGGACTAGCAACAGCAATAAAACTTAAACAATTAAATTCTGAAATTAATGTTTGTATTTTAGAAAAGGGAGCAGAAATTGGCTCTCATATTTTATCAGGGAATGTTTTTGAGACGAGAGCTTTGGATGAATTAATACCCAACTGGAAAGAATTAAATTCACCAATTAAAACTAAAGTTTCAAAAGAAAAATTTTTATTTCTTGGAAAAACAAAATCAATAAGTTGGCCAACATGGTTGCTACCAAAAGTTCAACAAAACCACAAAAATTATATTATTAGCCTTGCAAATTTGTGTAGATGGTTAGCTGAACAAGCAGAAGCATTAGGTGTAGAAATATTCCCAGGCTTTCCGGCATCCGATATTTTGTATCATGAGGATGGATCTGTAAAAGGTGTTATTACTCAAGACATGGGTTTAGATAAAAACGGAGAAAAAAAAGATAGCTACGAACCCGGAATGGAACTACATGCAAAAGTAACTGTCTTTGCAGAAGGTTGTAGAGGACACTTAGGAAAAAATTTGATTAAAAAATTTGATTTGAGCAAAGGAAAAAATCCACAACAGTATGGTATTGGTTTTAAAGAAATTTGGAAAGTAGATAAAAAAAATCATGAAGAAGGATTAGTTATGCACACTGCTGGTTGGCCATTAGACAATAATACATACGGTGGAAGTTTTGTTTATCATGCCGAGAACCAGGAAGTTTATTTAGGATATGTAATTGGTTTAGATTATCAAAATCCTCATCTATCACCTTTCGATGAATTCCAAAGATTTAAAACACATCCTGCAATTTCAAAAATGCTAGCTGGAGGTAAAAGAATTTCCTATGGTGCAAGAGCTTTAATTGAAGGTGGTATCCAAAGTTTACCCAAAATGTATATGCCTGGAGCTCTATTAATAGGATGTGATGCGGGAACTTTAAACATGCCTAAAATAAAAGGATCGCATACCGCTATGAAAAGTGGATTAATTGCTGCCGAGACAATTGTTGAGCACTTAAAAGATAAAAAAGATTTGTCAATCTATGAAGAAAAATTTAAAAAAAGTTGGGCCTATGAGGAATTACATGCTGCAAGAAATGTTAAACCAAGCTTTACCTGGGGTTTAATTTTAGGAATTATTTTTACTGGGATTGATCAAATATTATTTAGAGGTAAGCTACCATTTACATTAAAACATAAACATGCAGATCATGAAACTTTAAAACCAGCAAATCAAATGCCAGTTATAGAGTATCCAAAACCAGATAATATTTTAACTTTTGACAGAACTAGCTCTGTATATTTGACTGGAACAAATCATGAAGACAATCAGCCAGTCCATCTCCAGCTAAAAGATAAAGAATTACCAATAAAATATACTTTAGAAAAATATGATGAACCTGCACAAAGATATTGTCCAGCAGGTGTTTACGAAGTTCAAAACGAAAATGGTTCACCTAAATTTGTAATAAATGCTCAGAATTGCATCCATTGCAAGACATGTGATATCAAAGAGCCATCTCAAAACATAAATTGGGTAACTCCAGAGGGAAGCGGTGGTCCAAGATATGGAAATATGTAAAATATTAAAGTTAGTAATATTAATAGCGATTTTAACAAAACCCATAACCTCAAAAGCAACAAATAATTTAAGGGATATAAAAATAAGTGCAGCAGATTTTGCTTTGTTAAAATATCAAACTTTTTTGGATAATAATTTTGATAGATTGTCAAATACAAGAGTTTTTCCCAGTACTATAATTTTCTATGAATATGTTGACTCAACAGTGAAATATACAGAAGAAAACACTTTTTTTATACAAATTTTTGCCTACATGAATAGAGAACGATATACAAATAAAATTAAATACAATCCAAAAACAAAAGATTGCAATACTGTACGAAATAAAATTTTTTTAAATAAAATTGGCTATAATTTTTTAACTCAAAAAAAAAATAACCTAATAAGCGAAAATGATTTAACTGATGTAATATTAAGAAATATATTAAATATTTCTGGAATAAATGAGGATGATAAAATTAAAATAATTAATGAAACACAAATTGAGATTAATATAATCCATCCTAATAATATCAATTCTATCAAATGCTCAGGTAGAATTAATCAAGTCGAATTATATTAAGATAGGTCTATCGCATATTTTTTTAAAATATCAATAGAAACTACTTTTAAAGTATTTTCGTGAGTCCTTTTTAAATATATTGGACATCCTTTATCGGCCTCAACTGCTCGAGCAAACCAACTTGCACAAACACACCAGCAATCTCCATCTTTTAAACCTGGAAATCCAAATCCAGGGTTTGGAGTAATTAAGTCATTTCCTGCTTCCTTACACCAAATCAAGAAATCATCAGAAACTTTAGCACAAACAGTGTGAAGACCTACATCATTATCATCTGTATTACAACAACCGTCCCTATGCCAACCAGTTAAAGGATTTAAAGAGCATAATTCAAGTTCCTCCCCAAGAACATTTTTTTGTTTTTTAGTCATGAAAAACTTCAGCAGTTTTTTTGTCTAATTCTACATTGAAAGAAAATGATCTTCTTTCCCCGTCAACTACAAATGGATATGCAGTGTGCATAAGATAATTAGGAAATAATATTAAATCACCAACTTTTGGTAAATGATTATAAATACTTTTATTTAAAAACATTCTAGAACCATTTATAAAATCTATTGTCCCGTTTGTTTTTTTTTTCTTCTTACTATAATTTAAATTTTTTGGTATTTTAAGGTAGCCCACCCCCGATATATTCCCGTTGTGATAGTGAACAGGATTATATTCATTTTTGAATTGTCTTACTACCCAAAAATTCTTAATACTTATTTTATTGGCTGTTTTGTTTATTGTTTTTTTTAGATAATTTTTTATTTTTTCTTGTATAAATTTTTTTAACTTCTTATTTATAAAATTTTTTGAAAGCTCAATTTCTTGGTAAACTTCTCCTACTAATTTTTTAGAATAATCATTGGTTCTAAGTTTTTTTTCATTTAGTATAACTCTCTCAACTTCGTTATTTATATCTTTTATAATTTTTTTTGTTAGTTTTATTTTTGCTAATTTTGGACCAAAAGGACTTAAAATATTTATTTTATTTGACATTAAATTTTCGTAGGATTTGGTTGACCTTTATAAACAACTTCAGGGTCAAATTTCTTTTCTTTTTCTTCAAATTTCATTTTTATCTCTCTAGCATTGTCAATTTTTCCAAGAGGAACGGATCTATAAAAACATGATCTATATCCAACATGGCAACTTGAACCTGAGCCAATGTCTACAGTCAACCATACAGCATCTTGATCATCATCAATTCTAACTTCAATAACTTTTTGCACAAAACCACTTGTTTTACCTTTGTGCCAGATTTGATTTCTTGATCTGCTCCAGTAGTGAGCTTCTTTAGTTTCAATAGTTTTTTTTAAAGCTTCTACATTCATATAACCATGCATCAATATTTCTTTTGTCTTTAAACAAGTGGTGATAACTGGAATTAATCCATCGTTATCAAATTTTGGAGATAATAAATTTCCCTCCTCAATATCTGTGACATTTTCTCTTTTTTTAAACATATTTTTAGAAGTATTTAGCACATAAAAGATTATAATAAATATTTTAAAAAGGTTAAATTATATATATAACTATCGCGATGAAATTAGTTAAAGAACAAAATAAGCCAATAAATAATACCGAAGTGTCGGATAAAGAAGCTGAAGAAGCTTATATCAAAATATTAAAATGGATAGGGGAAGATCCAAGCAGAGAAGGATTATTAGAAACACCTAAGAGAGTTTTAAAAGCATATAGAGAATATTTTAAAGGTTACCAGGAAGACCCTGATAAAATACTAAGCAAAACTTTTGGCGATGTAGAGGGCTACAACGATATGGTAATACAAAAAAATATATCAGTACAGAGTCACTGCGAACATCACATGGCACCGATTTTAGGAATTGCACATGTTGCTTACATGCCAAATGAAAGAGTTGTAGGCTTAAGTAAACTTGCTAGAGTTGTAGAAGTTTTTTCTAGAAGAATGCAAACTCAAGAAAGATTAACAAAACAAATTGCAACAACTTTAATGGACTCTTTACAGGCTAAAGGAGTTGCCGTCACAATAAATGCAACTCATCAATGTATGACAACTAGAGGAATTAAAAAGGAACAAGCCACAACTATAACTAATTATTATTTAGGTAAATTTAAAGACGACCTAGCTTGTCAAAATAGATATCTAAGATTTATTAGTAGCAAAATCTAATAAATTAAAAAAAAGTAATGTCTGATAATTTTAAAGCATTAATCGTAAATCAAGAGGGTGAAAAATTTTCAAGAGAAATTAAAACTATAGAAAAGTCATTTTTAAAACACGGCGATGTTTTAGTTAAAGTAGACTATTCCACTTTAAATTTTAAAGATGCTTTAATTTTAAAAAATGGTGCAAGATTAGTTAAAGAATTTCCACATATTCCAGGTATCGATTTTTCAGGCACAGTAGTTGAAAGTAAAAGTGAAAAATTCAAAGAGGGTGATGAAATAATTCAAACTGGCTGGAGGGTTGGTGAAATCTACTTTGGTGGATATTCTCAATTTGCAAAAGTAAATTCAAATTTTTTGGTAAAAAAACCTAAAGGAATTACATCGAGACAAGCGATGATGTTAGGTACTGCTGGCATGACAGCAATCCAATGTGCTTTTACAACTAAACAAACTAGAGAAGTTTTACTACTTGGAGAAAAAGTTAATGATGTAATTGTTACTGGTGCTTCTGGTGGAGTTGGCAGTATTGCAGTCATGATACTTAGTAAAATGGGTTGCAATGTAACAGCCGTAACAACTAAGCCAAATGAAGAATATCTTAAATCACTAGGTGCAAAAAATATAATAAAATCAGGTGATTTAGATAAAGAGGCTAGGCCGCTAGATAAAGGATTGTATGACGGTGCAGTTGATACAGTTGGTGGAAATATTTTAGCGAATATTTTATCCCATGTTAAGCCCAACGGAATAGTTGCAGCGTGTGGAAATGCATCAAGTATAAAATTAAATACTACTGTAATGCCTTTTATTATAAGAGGTGTAAAACTTTGGGGGATCGACTCTGTAAGCGTATCTATAAAGCGAAGAGAATTCCTGTGGGATGAAGTTTCAAAACTTGTAGATTTTGATTTACTTGACAAGTCCATTAAAGAGATAAGTCTCGAACAACTTTTAGTTGAATATTCAAAAATGCTTGAAGGCAAAACTTCTGGAAGATACATTATTAATGTTAATAAATAATGGATTGGGACAAGCTAAAAATATTTCACGCAGTTGCAGAAGCTGGTAGTTTTACAAGCGCAACAGTTAATCTAAATCTCAGTCAATCAGCAATAAGTAGACAAATTCAGGCTTTAGAGGAAGACCTTAAAGTCAAACTATTTGAGAGGCATGCGAGAGGTCTTACTTTAACAGAAAACGGTGAATATGTATTTAAAACTGCCCATGAAGTAATCAGCAAGCTTAAAGAGGTCGAAACTTCACTTGGAGATCAAAAAAATAAACCAAGCGGAAAATTGACTGTCACCACCGTTGTAAGTTTTGGAACAACATGGCTAACCCCAAGAATTCAGGAATTCATGCAACTAAATCCAGATATAGAAGTAGAGCTTATTTTTGATGACAAAGAGCTAGATTTAAGCACAAGGCAAGCTGATATTGGTATTTTTATGAGAAGACCTAAGCAACTAAATTATATACAAAAAAAATTGATAGATATAAACTACCATATTTATGGTTCTCCAAAATATTTGGAAAAATACGGTTTTCCCAAAAATACTAGTGACTTAAACAAACACTCTTTTATATCATTTGGAAGAGGCGCGCCTTCACCAGTTTATAATCCTGATTGGGCTTTAAAATTAGGTACTAAAGATAATAAAAAAAGGAAAACTGTGATGAAAGTTAACAGTGTTTATGGCCTATTGTTAGCTGTTCAAAGTGGAGTTGGATTAGCTGCTTTACCTGATTATATTACCGTAAATCAGCCTAATATTGTTAAAGTATTACCAAACATTGAAGGCCCAATAACCGAGGCTCATTTTGTTTACCCTCAATCAATGAAAAATGTGGCGAGAGTTCAGGCTTTTAGAAACTTTTTATACAGCAAAATCTCAGAGTGGGAATTTTAAATATCGCTTGACCCCTGCGTCAATATATGCGATTGATAATCATTATCAGTGAGATTAATTATCATTTTCAATGAGATTAATTCTCATTATCAATAGCGCGGAAGAAGGGTAATTAATAAAATGAAAAAACTAAGTATATACACAATACTTTTAACTTTCATTTCTAGTTTAACGATAGCTGCTGAAGTTAATATCTTTAATGCAAGACATTATAAAGCTGATGCAGAACTTTACAGTAAGTTCACAAACAAAACTGGAATTAAAGTTAATTTAATAAACGGAAAAGCAGGAGCTCTTGAAAAAAGAATGATTGAAGAGGGGGCAGATTCTTCCGCTGATCTTTACATCACAGCTGATGCTGGCAGATGTGGAGCATTCAAAGCAAAAGGAATGACTCAAGGTGGTTTAATTTCACCAGCAATAAAAGCAGCCGTTCCGTCAAACTTTAGAACAAACCATTGGACAGGAATTGCTAAAAGAGCAAGAATTGTTTACTACGCTCCAGATAGAGTATCAGGCGCAGAGTTGTCAGGTTTAACTTATGAAAGTTTAGCTGATCCGAAATGGAAGGGTAGATTAGTAATTAGAGCATCAGGTAATATTTATAATAAATCACTTGTTGCATCATTAGTTAAAAATAATGGTAAAAAAGCTACAGCTGATTGGGCAAAAGGTGTTGTTGCAAACATGGCTAGGACACCAACAGGAAATGACCGAGCTCAAATTATGGCAGTTGCTGCTGGTGAAGCAGACATTGCCGTTGCTAATACATATTATCTAGCATTAATGTTATCAGGAAACAAAGGAGCAGAGCAACAAGCTGCTGCAAAAAAAGTAAAAGCTTTCTTTCCTAACCAAAATGATAGAGGAACACATATGAATATTAGTTGTGCTGCTTTAGTAAAAGGCGCACCTAATAAAGCAAATGCGATTAAACTTGTAGAGTTTTTATTAACTCCAGAAGCTCAAGAGCACTTTACAAATAATACTTTTGAGTTTCCAATGATTGATGGTGTTTCTCCAAGCCCGCTGGTTGTGAACAATATAGGATTAGATTTTAAACAAGATCTAAAAACTAAAGTTTCAAGTTATGGTGCAAAACAAGCTGATGCATTAGAAGTAATGACAGCAGCTGGTTGGAAATAATATGAAAGATAAAAAAGAATTTATTTCTGAAATAGATTATAATAAATCTTCTAAAGGATGCTCACCGTGTCTTTCAGAGTGTAAAAAAATCAATGACAGAATAAATAAAAGAAATTTATCTGATATTAAAGATAAGGAGGTTCCGCACATCCTAAAGGTTTTTGATTTTTAGATAATTTCTTGATTATATGCCCGTGGACGATCTCCTCCATGGGCATATTTAATTTCATGATTATAAGGCGGATTATAATATGAAAAAAATTAATATTTGGTACTTAAGCTCTTTTCTTATCTCATTTGTAGTTTTAATTCCTATAGCAACTGTTTCTTTCAGTTTTTTTGAGGAGACAACAGAATATTATAAAATTTTAAAAGAAACCTTTTTACTAGAATATATATATAATTCTGCAACTTTATTGGTTGGAGTTTTGATTTTAACATTTATCTTTGGAACAGGCGCAGCTTATCTTGTTTCTTTTTATGATTTTCCAGGAAGTAATTTTTTTAAATGGGCTTTAATATTATCTTTTGCTGTTCCTCCGTATATCTATGCGTATTCTATTTTTGCTTTCTTTGATAATTACGGGACAGCTTTTACTATTCTTAAAAATTTATTTGGTGAGGGGGAATACAATAAACACATACCTAAATTTAGCGGCATGTTTGGAGCGATATTATCATTATCCTTTTCTTTGTTTGCTTATGTATACATTTTAGCCAGAGCTTCTTTTTTATATCAATCTCAAAATTTAATAGACCTTAGCAAAAATTTGGGATTTTCTAAAATAAGGGCTTTTTTAAAGGTAATTTTACCGTCTGCTAGACCTGCAATAGTTGCTGGATTATCCTTAGTGGCAATGGAAACTTTAGCAGAATTCGGCGCTGTAGACTTCTTTTCAATAAATACTCTAACAACTGGAATATATAATTCATGGATAACATTTGATGACCTTGCATTTGCAAATAGGCTTTCATTCTTTTTATTGTTATTTATTTTTGCCTTATTCATCTTAGAAAATTTATCAAGAAAACAAGCGAAATATCATTCAAACTCATCAAGTAGATTTAAACAACGAGAGAAATATAAATTAGATGGAGGAAAAAGTTTTTTAGCGTTTATATTTTGCTTCGTAATATTTTTTTTAAGTTTCATATTTCCATCTAGCCAAATGTTGTATTGGACAATTATTTATTCTGATAATCTTTTTGATTTAGAAGTATTAAGTCTAATTTACAATACTTTATATTTAGTTTTTTTATCAAGTTTAGCACTTATTATTTTTTCATTTATATCTAATTACGGAATGAGAGTTTCAAAAAGCAAACCATTAAATGTGATGAATACTTTATCAATATCTGGATATGCCATACCAGGTGTAATCTTAGCAATTGCATTTATTACTTTTATTGCATGGTTTGATAATAATTTTGTAAAATTTTTTGGATTTGAATCTATCAAAAAAGTATTTTTTGGTTCAATACTAGGACTTGTTATAGTTTATTTTATTAGATTTTACTCATTAGCGTGTAACGGTATAAAGTCAGGGTACGAAAAAATTAATCTTTCAGTTGATGAGAGTGCGTATTTACTAGGTTATTCAAAAATTAAAACATTTGTTAATATACATATACCTTATTTAAGAAATTCGGTTTTATTTGTGGCAATTTTAATATCTTTGGAAATAATTAGAGAACTTCCAATAACTTTAATTTTAAGGCCATTTAATTTTGAGACATTCGCAACTACTGCGTATATATACGCATCTGAGGATTTATTAGAGGCAGCTGCAGCACCGTCCTTAATTTTAATCTTAATTGCTAGTGTATTTATTTTATCAACGTCTAAGTTTATATTGCGAGATTAAATGAAAAATATTTTTGAAATAAAAAATGTAAATTTTTCAGTAGATGGAATTGAAAAAGTAAAAAACGTATCTTTTTCTATTGAAAATGAAGGAGATATAATTTGTTTGTTAGGACCTTCTGGCATTGGCAAAACCACTATCTTAAGAACTATAGCAGGGCTTGAAAAAATTAATAAAGGTGAAATTTTTTTAAAAGGACAATTAATATCTTCAAA